>NZ_CP154825.1:3031470-3637764 GCF_041897805.1 Actinokineospora auranticolor | reverse complement strand
GCGTGGGCCGCGGAGCCGGTCGGTGAGGGCGGCGGCGGTGGGGTGTCCGTAGATGTCGGCGGTGGTGACCTCGACGCCGAGCGCGGCGGTGAGCCGGTCGCGCAGCTCGGTGACGCCGAGGGAGTCGAGGCCGAGGTCGGACCAGGTCGCGGTGCGGTCGACGGCGTCGGGGTGGCCGAGGACGGCGGCGAGTTCGGCGGCCACGATCCCGTCGAGGTCGGCGGGTCGGGCGGCTGCGTCAGTCGGGGCGGTGTCGAGCCAGTACCGCTGCCGCTGGAACGGGTAGGTGGGGAGCGGGACGCGGGCGCCGCGCGGGCCGAACACCGCGGTCCAGTCGACGTCGTCGCCCGCGACGAACCGCTCCGCCTCCGGTGTGGGATCGCCGATCACGCCGGTCTCCCCCGCCGCGACGGCCGCGAGCCCAGCGCGGACGTCCCCGGTCACCGCGGCCCGCACGGCGAACGCGGTCCGGGTCGTGGCCAGGGCGCGCGCGACGGCGGCGTGGTCGGTCTCGACCGCGGCCACGGCGGTCGCCAGGGCACGCAAGGCGGCCGGGGTGCGGGCGCTGAGCAGCAGCGGGCCCGCAGTGGTCGCGGCCGGGTGGGTCTGCGCGGGGGCCTCGGCGAGGACGAGGTGGCAGTTGGTGCCGCCCATGCCGAACGAGCTGACACCGGCGACCAGCCGCTCGTCCGGGCGCGGCCAGTCGCCGCCTTCGGTGCGGACGTCAACGCCGGTGACGGCGGCCTCGACGTGGTTGAGGGTGGCCGGGATGTGCCGGTGGCGCAGGCTGAGCACGGTCTTGACCAGGCCGGTCACGCCCGCGGCGCCTTCGAGGTGGCCGACGTTGGTCTTCACCGAGCCGACGGCGACGTCCGCCGGTCCGGCCAGGGCCAGGCCCCGGGCCTCGACCGGGTCGCCGACCGGGGTGCCGGTGCCGTGCAGCTCGACGTACTGGACCTCGTCGGCGGTGACCCCGGCGGCGGCGCGGGCCGCGCGGATGACGTCGGCCTGCGCGTCGGCGTCCGGCACGGTGAGGCCGGTGGCCTGGCCCGCGCCGTCGTTGTTGACCGCGCCGCCGAGGATCACCGCGTACACGTCGTCGCCGTCGGCCAGCGCGTTGGCCAGGGGCTTGAGGACGACGAGCGCGGCGCCTTCGCCGCGGACGTAGCCGTTGGCCCGGGTGTCGAAGGTGTGGCAGCGGCCGTCCGGGGACAGGCCGCCGAACTCGGCGACGACCGCGGTGCCCGCCGGGTCGACGATCAGGTTGACGCCACCGGCGATGGCGACCTCGGACTCGCCGCGCCGCAGGCTCTCCACGGCCAGGTGCACCGCGACCAGAGACGACGACTGGGCGGTGTCGACCACGATGCTGGGGCCGCGCAGGCCGAGCGCGTAGGAGACGCGGTTGGCGATGACGCCCCGGGTCGTGCCCGCCAGGGTGTGGCGGGTGATGTGGCCCCGCTTGGCGAGCGCGGCGTACTCGTCGGCGATGGAACCGACGAACACGCCGGTCGGGCCGTCGCGCAGGTCCCGCGGCCGGATTCCCGCGTCCTCCAAGGCTTCCCAGGCGAGTTCGAGGACGAGCCGCTGCTGCGGGTCGGTCGCGGCGGCCTCGCGCGGGGACAGGCCGAAGAACTCGGGGTCGAACCGGTCGATGTGCTCCAGGTAGCCGCCGAACCGCGCGCCCGGGCTGAGTTCCACCTGCCGGGCCAGCGCGTCCGGGTCGACGCGGTGCGCGGGGACGGCGCCGACGCCGGAGCCGCCGTCGGCGAGCAGCCGCCAGAACGCGGTCGGGTCCGGCGCGCCGGGGAGCCTGCACGCCACCCCGACCACCGCGATCGGCTCGGGCCCTGTCGACTGGGAGAACACCTGGGGCTCACCTTTCCCGTCGCGCTCAGACGAGCGCGGCCAGCTCGGCCCCGACGACGCGCGCGACCTCGCGCAGCCCGGGGATCAGGTAGAAGTGGTCGCCGCGGAACACCCGCGACGTGAAGTCGGTCGTGTGGTCGGCCCAGACGAGCGCGTCCGCCTCGGCCACGCGGGGGTCGGCGTCGCCGACCAGCGCGACGATCGGCGCGTCGATCCGGGACCGGTTGCCGGGGTAGCCGAGCAGCGCGCGGTAGTCCGACCGCAGCGGCGGCAGGACCATGGCCCGCAGGTCGGGCTCGGCCAGCACGCGCGCCGAGGTCGCGCCCAGCGCCAGCACCTCGGCGACCAGCGCCTGCTCGCTGTCGAGGAGCCCGGGGTCGACGTCGACCCGGGACGGCGCGCGGGCGGCGGAGGCGAACAGGACCTCCGGCCGGACCAGGAGCGCGGCCTCGAAGGCCACGATCGCGCCCATGCTGTGTCCGAAGTAGGCGGTGGTGGGCGCGGGTGGGAGCGCGGCGAGTTCGTTGACGACCAGGCGCGCGGCGGTCCTCAAGTCTACAGTGGACTCTTGGCGGCGGTCCTGGCGGCCGGGGTACTGCACGGCGAGCACCTCGACGTGCGGCGCCAGTTCCTTGGCCAGGGGGACGAACGCGCCCGCGGCGCCGCCCGCGTGCGGGAAGCAGACGACGCGCGGCGCGCCCGGCGGGGTGGTCGCGAACCGGCGGAGCCAGCGCATCAGTCCGCGGGCTTCCGGGCGGCGTCGACCGCGGCCGACAGGGCGGCCAGGACGGCGGGGTGGGCGTCGGGCCACTGGCGCAGCACGGCGAGCAGGCTCCAGACCCGGGTCTCGGCCAGGTGGGAGGGCGCGCCGTGCACGTCGTCGTGCTCGTTGATCGTGATGTCCGCGACGGCCGCGCGCAGCAACGCCGTGTCAGAGGCCGGGATGATCTCGTCCCGTCGGGCGGTGACGGCGGCGACAGGGATGCTCAGGGCGCGGAGGTCGTCCTCGGAGAGCGCCCAGTCGCGGACGTGGTCCCAGACCAGGTCGGGCGTGACGCCTGCGAGGTGGGCGAGGGTGTCGCGGGTGATGGCGGGGACTTTGCCCTGCCAGGTGGTGTCGGTGAAGAAGTCGCGCAGGGGCGGGCCGTTGCCGACGACGCCGCGTACGCGCGGGTCGTCGAGCGCGGCGCGGAGGGCCAGGTGGCCGCTGAAGCTGAGGGCCAGCAGGTAGGTCTGGTCGACCTTGGCCTCGGCTTTGAGCGCGTCGAGGATGGCGGGGAAGAGCCGCCAGCTCTCCTTGTGGGCGGTGAGGGGGCTTTCGCCGACGCCGGGGTACTCGGTGACGACACCGGCGAGGCCGAAGGCGGCGATCTGCGGGAGGACGGCGGCCCACTGCTCCTTGGGGCTGACGATGCCGCCGCTGAGCACGAGGAGCGGCTTGAGTTCCGATGTGGACAGTCCGGCGGTCCAGACGGTGATCGTCTCGCCTTCGACCTCGACGGTGCGGGGCTCGATGGCGGGTTCCGTCGCGCGCCAACGGTCGAAGGACTCGATGGCCTTGGCCAGGGCACGGGCGCGGCCGGGTCCCTCGACGAACGGGAAGCGCCCCAGGACGTAGTACTGGGTGGCGGCCTGTGGGTCCGTCTCGGCGTCGCCCGCCGCGATCCACTCGTGCGCCCAGGAACCGGGGCCGTCGCCGTCGGCGGTGGTGATGGCGTCGAGCAGGCGGGTGTAGTGGTCGGCGGGCAGGTTCTGCGAAATCGCGTGCGCGACGACGAACTGCTTCAACTCGGCCAGGTCGCTCACGCGAGTCCCTCCAGGGCGGTCTTGGTCTCGGTCAGGACGTCGGCGGCCTCGGCGCCGTCGATCACCCGGTGGTCGAAGGTGAGGGACAGCCGCAACACCGGCGCGACGACGATCTCCCCGGCGCGCACCACGGCCCGGTCGACGATCCGCCCGACGCCGAAGGTCACGGTGGTGCCGCCGACGGAGTGGAACCCGTCGACGTCGCGGTGGCCCAGGGAGGTGACGGCGAACGTGCCGGTGAGCTGGGCGCGGCGGGTCAGGTCGGCGGCGGACTCGCGGAAGGCGTTCCGGGCGGCTTCGGCGGGCAGTTCGCGCAGGGCGCGGATCCCGGCGAAGCGCGGGTCGGTGTCGGGGTCGGCGGCGATGGCGTCGTCGAGGCCCGCCTGGATGTCGGCGAGATCGGCGTCGGCCGGGAGGACGGTGGCGAGGACGACCCGCGCACCGTCGAACCGCTTGTCCAGCGTCACCTTCGCGCTGACGGAGTCGAAGGTGATGATCTCGGTGCCGTGGATCGCCGAGTTGGCACCGGGGTGCTTGGCCAACACCTCCCCGGCGGCCTTGACGATGAGCGTCACCACGGAGAGCCTGCGCCCGTCGGCCTCGGCCCCGGCCCGCGCGGCGACGATCGCGGTGGCGTCGACCTCGGTGTCGAGGTGGACGGGGCTGAAGTCGCGGATCTGGTCGAGGAAGAGCAGGGTGTGCCTGCGCTGCGCGGGGATGGGGCGGGGCGCGGTCATGCCGTCACCAGGCCGTGGATGGCGCCGAGGGTGCGGGCCTCCAGCAGGTCCGGCAGCGACACCCGGGCCGCGCTGTGCTTCTCCAGCGAGATGGCCAGGGCCAGCAGGTGCACCGAGTCCCAGTCGCGGACCTCGTCGAGGTCGCGGTCCAGGTCGTCGGCGCGCACGTCCAGGCCGATCTCGTCCCGGATGATGCGGACGAACTCCGCGGTGGTCACGTGTGTCTCCTTCACGCCGCTTCGAGGGCGATACCCGATTTGATCCACTTGCTGGACTCGATGGCCACCGCGATGGCCCGGCTCGGCGCCGACATGGCGGGCACCAGGTCCCGCAGCTGGAAGAACAGCAACGCGTTGCCGTTGTTGCCGATGTCGGCGACCCGCGACACCTCCTTGGCGGCCGGGAAGCCCAACGCCTCGGTGATCTTCGCGGTCATCGTCGCGGAGAGTTGGGGCGGCAGCAGGAAGTCGACCTCGTCGCGGGCCCAGCCGAGGTCGTCGAGGAGTTCGTCGGCGACCTCGCGGGCGAGCACGGGGACCGACTCGGCGATGGCCCGGTAGTCCTCGCTGGCCGGGACCGCCGCGCCATCCCGGTCGACGATGCCGAACCAGCGCAACACCTGCCCGGGCTGCCGGTCCAATCCGGATAGTCTGGTAAGGACGGATCTCACTACGGGCGCACCTTCGCGTTCCTCGGTGCTGAGCACTGCCGCGCCCGCGCCGTCGCCGAAGAGGACGTAGTTGACCAGCTCCTCCGGCGGCACACCGGTCAGGTCGGCCGTGACGTCGTAGTGCTTGGCGATCACATCACCCCCGATGACCAGCGCGGTGCGGTAGCGGCCGGTAGAGAGGAGCGCCGTCGCCACGTCGAAGGTCTGCACGGCGCCGGAACACCCGGATTGCAGCTGGAAGGTCGGGATCCCGTCGATCCGCAACCGGTCGGCGACGACGTTGACCGTCGCGGGCATCAGGTCGTCCGGCGTCGCGGTCCCGAACACCACCACGTCGATGTCCTCAACAGACACATCGGCGTCCTCAATAGCCTGCCGCGCCGCCGTTTCCGCCAGATCGGCCAACGAGTACCGCTGTTCCCCCGTCGCCAGGTCAATCGCGAGGTGCCGCGTCCGCGTCCCGATGAACGCGTCGACCCACTGCTGCCACACCTGGTTCATCCCGAACCGCCCCGCCAACGCCGCCGTGTCGACCGCGCCCCCGGGGAGCGCCGTCCCCACACCCAACACCCGCGCCGGTAACCCGCCCACCGTCCGTCCCTCCCGGAATTGCCGAGGATTCCCGCCCCGACTCCGGGACTCCGACAACGCTAGGAAGCACCACTAAAGAGGTCCCTAATCCCCCGAGCCCCATCCCACCCAGTGGCGAACCGACAGCAGGCCCCCGTGACCCGGGCCACCGCCACCCCGTGATCACCAGCGCGGCTCGAGCCTGTCGGTGGCTCGCGGTAGCGTGACCAGGTGCGATACCGTGCGGAGTCCTACCTCGTGGGCGCCCTGCGGCGCGGGAAGTCGGTCGAGCAGTTCTCGGCGGGCGCTGGGTCAACCAGGCCGTCGTCGACAGCGAGTACGGCGACTTCGTCGCGGCCGGACGCCCACGGCCCGGCGCGCCGGACGGGCATCCGTGGCCTAGCGTGCCGGTGGACCTCCTCCTCTCCAGGCACACCCGACAGCGGTTCGTCGAGGCCTAAGTGGACGACGGGGTCAGGGTGAACCACACCGCGGTCCCCTGTCCCAGTTCCGACTCCACCCACAACCTCCCACCATGCCGCGCCACGATGCGGTCGACGATCGCCAGTCCCGCGCCGTGCCCACCGCCGCGGGCGTTGCGGGGGTGGAGGCGGCGGAACAGTCGGAGGACGTCTTCTCGGTATGCGTCGGGGATGCCGATTCCGTTGTCGCGTATGTAGACCGCGTCCTCGGCCATGCCTACCTCGACCGTGCGCGGGGGTTCTGTTCGGGCGTATTTGGCCGCGTTGACCAGGAGGTTGACCAGGATTTCCTGTAGTCGTTCCGGGTCGGCGGGGAGGGTGGTGCCTGGTGGGGGCAGGGTGACGGTCACGTCCTGTTCGGCGAGTCGGCCGCCTGCGATCTCCAGGGCGCGTTCGGTGGCCTCGCGCAGGTCGACCGGTTCCCGGCGGAGGTCGGCTTGGCCCAGTTGGGCGAAGTGCAGCAGGCTGTTGATCAGTTCGTCCATCCGCTGGGCGAGGTTCTGGATGGTGCCCAGGCGGCGGGTCGTGGTGGGGTCGAGGGTGGGGGCGTCCTCGGTGATGAAGGCGGCGGTGGTGGCGATGCCGCGCAAGGGTTCCTTCATCTCGTGCGCCGCGACGTGGGTGAAGGTGTCCAGGTCCTCGTTCGCGCGCCGCAGTTCGTCGTTCAACGCCGACAGGTGGGCGGCCCGGCGCACGGCGGCGGCGCGCACGGCGTTGCCGAACTCGACGGCCACCGCCTCGTCCGCGGTCGTCCACGGCAGGCACCGGCCCCGCACCACGGCCCGGTACACCGCCGACGACCCGCGCGGCGTCAGCCGCTGGCCGCGCGGACCCACCCGCACCGGCCGCTCCGGGTCCGTCGCCCAGGTCCGCGCCGCCCGGCGCTCACGCCGCGTCCAGACGACCAGGTCACCGGGCCGGTCGAGGGCCAGCACCAGCACACCGCTGACCTCGTCGGCGTACCGGCCCAGCGCCGGGTCCAGCTCGGCCAGGCTCTCGCAGCCCCACACCTCCCCCGCCGCGAGCGGCGGCAGGTGCTCGACCAGCGCGTCCACCAGCGGCGACGACCGGCCGTCGAGCCGCAGCGCGACGGCGTCGGCCCGGACCAGGTCGGCCAGCTCGGCGCCGTGGTCGAGCAGCGCGTCGGGCAGCTCGGTGACCAGGGCGAGCAGCGCGGACCGGGCCCGCTGCCGCGCCCGCTCGGCCTCCGCGTCCTGCACCGCCGCCAGCTGCAGCGACAGGGTGACGCCGAAGAACTCGCACGCCGCCCGGACCTCGGCGCCGAGCCGCCGCGGCGCCAGGCCGTGGCAGGCGATGAGCCCCCACAGCCGTCCCCGGTCGAGCAGCGACACCGACATCGACGACCGGACCCCGATGTTGCGCAGGTACTCCAGGTGGAAGCCGGACACCGTGCGCAGCGTCGAGTCCGACAGGTCCAGCGGCTCGGCCACGGCGGGCACCAGCGACGCGGTGTCGTCGTCGACGTCGTGGATGACCCGGATCCAGTTGCGCTCGTAGAGCCGCCGCGCCTGGGGCGGGATGTCCGTCGCCGGGAACCACAGCCCGAGCCACGGCTCCAGCCCGTCCGCGACCGACTCGGCGACCACCTCACCCGGCCCGGCCGGGCCCTCGAACCGGTACGCCACGACCCGGTCGTAGCCGGTCAGCGCGCGGATCTCGGCGACCGCGGCGGCGCACACGTCGACCACCGTGCGACCGTGCTGGAGCCTGGTCAGCGCGGTGCGCACGGCCGGGTAGAACCGGGAGAACACGAACGGCCGCTCGTCGACGGGCGGTTCCAGCTCGACCACGACGCGACCGTCCGCCCGGTACACCGTCGCGTCGAACTCGCGGCCCGCCACGGCCAGGCTCAGCAGGCCGCGGTCGCCGGTCGGTGCCGCGAGCGTGCGGTGGACCGCCGCCAGCCCCTCCACACCGAACACGGCGTCGGCCGGGAGCCCGACCGGGTCGGTGATCCCGAGCACGGCACCGGCGTTGGTGGCGGCGACCTCGACCCGGCCGTCCGCGGCGACGGCGACCAGCGTCCCGTAGGACTGGATGCCGCCGAGGCGGTGGATGGGCTCGTTCAGGCATACCGACAGGTCGAACGGCGTCCCCGACTCGACCTCCGCCGCCCGGTCGCGCTCGTCCGGCTGCCATGTCGAGTCGTCGCCCACGCGGTCCGCTTCCTGGCCGGGCGGCCGGTCATCCGGCGTCCGGTCCGCTGTTCGACTAAACCGTACAGTTGGCGCGGCGTCCCCGCCGCGCGCCGAACACCGACCGGAGAGGGAAGTTGGACCCGAGATCGGACTCCTGGCCGGACCGCCTGCACACGCTGTGGCGGTCCGCGTTCGGGGCGTTGAGCACGCGGCAGCTCGCGCGCGAGCTGTACACGGGTCTGCTGTCGCTGCCCGGTGTGCGCGCGGTGTTCGGGGTGCGGGTCGGCGCGGACGGTCGGGTGCAGGTCACGCGCTGGGCGGACGCGACCGGCCTCCAGTCCGGTCCGCCGGGATTGGCCGAGGAGGTGTGCGGGCTGGTGTCCGCGCTCACCTCCGGTGACCCGATCCGCCACCTCACCCTGGCCGAGGTGACCGACCTCTCCCCCGGTCTGGCCGAGCGGCTGGCCGCTGCCGGTCTGCTGGTCGTCGCCTTCGACGCCGCCGAGCGCGGGCAGGGCGTGCTCGGGATAGCCGTCGACGAGCCCCGACCAGAGGTCACCACCGCGCTGGCCCAGGCGACCGAGGTGGTCATCGCCGCCGACCACCGCATCGGCGAGCAGCGCGTGCTGGAGGACCGCCAGGCCCTCGACGCGCTGCTGGCCGAGGCGTCGCTGCGGATGGACGCCTCGCTCGACATCGCGGACACGCTGCGCGCGGTGCTGCGCATGGTGGTGCCCGCGCTGGCCGACGGCGCCGCGATCCACATCCGACAGGACGGCGGCATGGCGCCGATCGCCGCCGCGCACGTGGACGCCCAGCGCGAGCGCCTGCTCACCGAGCACCTGGCTGCGGGTCGCTGGGCGGGGCAGGCGCTGGTCGACGGCGCGGACCGGTCCGGTTTGGACGACGAGGCCCGGCCCGCCGGGCTGCCCCCCGAGGTCGGGCTGGACACCATGACGATCGGCGTGCTCCGCGCCCGCGGCCGGGACGTGGGCCTGCTGACGTTCTTCCACCGCCGGGGCTCGGGCAGGCGGAACTCGACGCGGCTGCTGCGCGACCTCGCGAGCCGCGCGGCGCTGGCGATCGACAACGCGACGCTCTACGAGCAGCGCCGCCACGACGTGGTGTCGCTGCAGCAGCACCTGCTGCCCGCGGTGCTGCCGGAGGTGCCCGGCGTGGAGCTGGCGGCCGGGTACAACGCGGCGGACCACACGATGGAGGTCGGCGGCGACTTCTACGGCGTGGTCGACCAGCCCGGCGGCACGGTGATCGCGCTGGTGGGCGACGTGTGCGGTCGCGGGGCGCCCGCGGCGGCGCTGACCGGCCTGGCCCGGCACACGCTGGAGACCGTGCTGGCCGAGGGCGGGTCGCCCCGGCACGCGCTGGGGACGCTGAACGCGAAGATGCTGCGCAACCGCATCTCGCGGTTCCTGACCATCGCCACCGCCACCCTGGGCCCGGTCGAGCCGGACGGGCTGCGGCTGGAGACGCTGGCCGCCGGGCACCCGGCGCCGCTGCTCGTGCGGCGGGAGGGAACGGTGCACGAGTGCGGCTGCACCGGTCGGCTCGTCGGGGTGCTCGCCGACCTGCGGCTGCGCTCGGCGGTCGACCTGCTCCGCCCCGGCGACCTCGTGGTCCTGTTCTCCGACGGCCTGATCGAGGCCCGCGACCCCGACGGCGGCTTCTTCGGCGACTCGGAGCTGGCGCGGACACTGGGCGAGCTGCGGGCGCTGCCGACGGCCCGACTGGTCGACGCCCTGCTCACCGGGTCGGACCGCTACCACGTCAACGACGACGTGGCGGTGCTGGCCATCCGCTACCTCGGCCCGCCGGTGCTCGACCGCGCGCTGCCGTCGGCGGAGGTGACCGACGCCGTCACCGCCGCCGTGCGGGCGCTGAACCCGGACCTCCCCCCGCCCGAGGAGCTCCTCGCGTTCCTCGCCGAGCACCCCGGCGAGATCCGCGCCACGGTGACCGGCGACGCCCGCTGGGCCCGGATCGACCTGACCGACGCGAACGGAGACCAGGCGTGGACCGAACTGGTGGCGTGAGGCCCGCGCCCGACGACCGCCTGGTGCTCGTCGTCGAGGACAGCGAGGTCGACCGGGAGGCCATCGACCGCGCCCTGTCCCGGTCGCACCCGGAGCTCACGCTCGAGTTCCTCCCCGACGGCGACACCGTCCTCGACCGCCTGCGCGACACGACCCGGCCCCGGCCCGCCCTGATGTTCCTCGACCTGTCGATGCCCGCCACCGACGGCTACCAGGTCCTGGCCGACGTGCGCGCCGACCCCGCCTTCGCGGACCTCACCATCATCGTCCTGACGTCCTCGACGACATCGGCCGACATCGACCGCTGCTACGCCGCGGGCGCGGACAGCTACATCTACAAGCCGGTCAACTTCGCGCTTTTCCGCACGGTCCTGCAAGGCGCCGTCGACTATTGGAACTCCACGGAAAAGAATAGCTAGTCCGCTCCGATACAAACCGTCGATCGACGCAGAAGCGTCCACACAGAAAATCGCCCTGCGCGCATAACTTCACCATTTCCGGAAACGACTCCGCCTGAGTCGACGCCGCAGAACCCTGCCACACCAGCGCATCCGGTAAAAACCGGCGGTTGACAGCCGTCGCGGTCGGTGGCGATGCTGGTGGCTCTTCACCGCGGCGCCACCCGATCCCACGGGGCCCGCGCATTCCACTGGCCGACTTCCGGCCAAGTTCACCACTTCCACCCTGGAGTACCTGTGCGCACTGTGAGAACCCTGCTCGCGGCCGCCTGCGCCACCGCCGCCGTCACCGCGGGGGTGGTGGCCGCCGACGCCGCCACCGGCAGCACCCACTACACCAGCACCCTCCCCGACGGCGCGGCCTGGATCGCCGACGTGCCAGAGCACCCCAACGGCACGACCGTCCTGTTCAGCCACGGCTTCGGCCCGCTGCGGCCGCAGAACGCCCCCGACCCCGCCACCCACGACGCCCTGCTCGACCAGGGGTACGCGCTCGTCGGCTCCTCCTACTCCGGACCGTCGGACTGGGCGCTGGCCACCGCCGTCGACGACCAGTTCGGCGCGCTCGCCGCCGCCGAGGCGCACACCGGCAAGGCCAAGCGGGTCATCGCCTGGGGGCAGTCGATGGGCGGGCTGGTCAGCGCGCTGGAGGCGGAGCGCGGGGCGAGCCGGATCCACGGCGCGCTCACCACGTGCGGGCTGGTCGCGGGCGGTGTGAGCCTGAACGACTACCAACTCGACGGCGCCTACGCGATCAGCGAACTACTGGCCGCCGACCAGCACGTCCAACTGGTCCGCTACGCCAACCCCCAGCAGGCGACGACAGCGGCGAACGCGCTGGTCGAGGCCACCAAGAAGGCCCAGAACACAGCCCAGGGCCGGGCCCGCACCGCGCTCGCGGCCGCCTTCTACAACGCCCCCACCTGGTTCACCGGCCCCACCGCGCCCGATCCGCGCGACTACGCCGCCCAGCAGCGGCAGCAGGCCGCGCAGCTGATCCAACTGGTCCTGCCGTTCACCGTCACCGGCCGCTACCAGGTCGAGCTGGCCGCGGGCGGCAACAGCGCGGCCACCGCGGGCGTCGACTACTCGGCACTGATCACCCGCAGCCCCCAGTACGCGCAGGTCACGGCCCTGTACCGGCAGGCGGGCCTCGACCTGCGCGCGGACCTGACCCGGCTCACCCGGCGCGCCGACATCAAGGCCGACCCGGGCGCCGTGCGGACGTTGACCGCGACGTCGACCGCCACCGGCAAGCTCGCCGTGCCGGAGTTGAACATCCACACCGTGGCCGACCAGCTGATCCCGGTCGAGCACGAGGAGTCCTACGCCACGCGCGTGCGCCGCGCGGGCTCCCAGGACCTCCTGCGCCAGGCCTTCGTGCAGGGCAGCGGCCACTGCGCCTTCCAGCCCGCGGGTTACCTCGCTGCGCTGCGCGCCCTGGAGTACCGGCTGGACACCGGTTCCTGGGCCGACCGCACCACCCCCGCGTCCCTCAACGCGGCCGCGAAGGCCGCCGACCTGGGCGCGTTCTCCCCGTACGCCACCTTCCGGCCCGTGCCCCTGACCAGGGGCTAGGCGGGCGGGCGGTCCGGGAGTTCGTCCAGGATCGCCGCCGCCAGGTCCGCCGCCTCGCCGCGCAAGTCCGCGTCGAGGCGGCGGAACACCTGCTCGGCCGGGCTGGCGGGCCAGTCGGCGGGCAGGTGTTCGGCGGGCAGGTGCGGGTCCTGGCGGACGACCTGGAGCCAGTCGGTGTGCAGGAGCAGTTGCCTGGCCAGGTGGTCGGGGACCGCAGGCAGCGGTTCGGGCACGTCCCATGTGGTCAGGAACCCGGTGTACCGGGCGGCGATGGTCGCGGTGTCGAAGGCCTTGCGCACCAGGTCGGCCGACCCGGTCGTGTCGGTGGGGCGCGCGGTCAGCACCGTCACGTGGTCGGCCAGGCCCAGGTGGTCGACGATCGCGTCAACGTCCCGGCGGCCGGGGGCGATCCACAGCCCGTTCTGCAGCGGCCCGAAACCCGCCCAGCTCAGCTGGGTGCGCAGGTCGTGCCGGTCGCCGCGGCGGCTGTCGGGCAGCGAGAACCCGACCAGCGTCCAGTCGCCGCCGGTGTCGTGGTTGACCGCGCCGGTCTCCCAGATCCGCTTCCTGCCGTCCTCGAGCACCGCGGCCGACCGCGCGGTGAGTCCGAAGTAGACCTTCCGACCGCTGCGGTGGCGGGCCAGCAGGCCGCGGCCCGCCATCCGGGTCAGCGTCGAGCGCACGGCCTCCTCGGACACGCCGACCCGCGCGAACACCTCGATCACGCTGCCGGAGTAGACGGCCACGTCCCGGCCGAGCACGTGCAGGCCCAGGAAGTTGAGCATCAGGGCCTGGGGCCGCGGTGCGTCGGTCATGGCCGCAGCGTAACCGCCGCCAACGTTGGGCACTTCATTGACGGCCGTAACGAGAGTGCCGTACTTTGGGTCGACGAGCACGGGAGGCGGAGATGGATCTGTCAGGCAAGGTCGCGGTGGTCACCGGCGGCGGACGCGGGCTCGGCCGCGCGTACGCCACGGCGCTGGCCGCGGCGGGGGCGGCGGTCGTGGTCAACGACGTGGACGCCGACGCCGCGCACGAGGTCGCGGCGGCGATCACCGCCGAGGGCGAGCGGGCCGCGGTGGTCGTCGCGCCGGTCGGCACGAGCGAGGTCGCCCAGCGCCTCGTGGACACCGCGGTGGCCGAGTTCGGGCGGCTGGACGTCATGGTCACCAACGCGGGCATCCTGCGCGACCGCGTGCTGTGGAAGATGTCCGATGAGGACTTCGACGACGTGGTCCGGGTGCACCTGCGCGGCACGTTCACCTGCGCCAGGGCCGCGGCGATCCGGATGCGCGAGCAGGGCGGCGGGCGCCTGGTCCTGGTGGGCTCACCGGCCGGGCAGCGCGGCAACTTCGGGCAGACCAACTACGCCGCCGCCAAGGCCGGGATCGCCGCCATGGCGCGGACCTGGGCCATGGAACTGGCCCGGTCGCGGATCACCGTCAACGCCATCGTGCCGATCGCGGCGACCGAGATGACGAAGACGATCCCCGCGTTCACCGAGGCCATCGGCGAGGCCGAGCGCACCGGCGCGCCGTTACCCGCCTGGCTGCGCCACGACGAGGGCTTCGGCACCCCCGAGGACGCTGCGGCGCTCGTGGTCTACCTGGCCTCGGATGCCGCAGAAGGCGTTACGGGGCAGGCGATCGGAATCGGCGGGGACAAGCTCTCCCTGTGGTCGCACCCTTCGGAGAAGACCGTCGCCTACTCCGAAGGCGGCTGGATCGCCGACGAGATCGCCGATTCCTGGGCCACCGGGATCGGCGCGGAACCCGAGACCTACGGGATCCCCGCCCCGCAGAGGGTTTCCTGACATGGGGATCGCCCTCGACGACCTGGTGGCCATCGACGTGCACACCCACGCCGAGGTCTCCCGGGACGGCCGCGGCTCGCTGAGCCCGGAGCTGCTGGCCGCGTCCGCCGGGTACTTCAAGGCTCACGACCACCGGCAGCCGACGATCCCCGAGATCGCCGCGCACTACCGGGAACGCCGGATGGCGGCGGTGGTGTTCACAGTGGACGCCGAGCACGCCACCGGCCACCCGCGGCTCTCCAACGAGGAGATCGCGGAGGACTGCGCCGAACACCCGGACGTGCTCATCCCGTTCGCCAGCATCGATCCCTGGCGCGGGAAAGCGGGGGTGCGCGAGGCTCGACGGCTGGCGACCGAGCACGGCGTGCGCGGGTTCAAGTTCCACCCCAGCCTTCAGGGTTTCGCGCCCAACGACCGGATGGCCTACCCCCTGTACGAGGCCATCGA
Source organism: Actinokineospora auranticolor (assembly GCF_041897805.1). Taxonomy (GTDB): domain Bacteria; phylum Actinomycetota; class Actinomycetes; order Mycobacteriales; family Pseudonocardiaceae; genus Actinokineospora; species Actinokineospora auranticolor. Next base: position 3,623,124 of record NZ_CP154825.1, on the reverse strand, counting down.
GGAATTGGGCGTCTCCGCGCTGTTCCACACCGGACAGACGGGAATCGGCGCAGGCGTCCCGGGCGGCGGCGGAATCCGCCTGCGGTATTCCAACCCGATGCTCGTCGATGACGTCACCGTCGATTTCCCGGAATTGCGCGTGATCCTCGCCCACCCTTCCTTTCCCTGGCAGGACGAGGCTTTGGCGGTAGCCACGCACAAACCACACGTGCACATCGATCTCTCCGGCTGGTCCCCCAAGTACTTCCCGCCGCAGCTGGTGCGCTACACCAACACGCTGCTCAAGGACAAGGTCCTGTTCGGCTCGGACTACCCGGTGCTCACACCGGACCGCTGGCTGGCGGACTTCGCCAAGCTCGACATCGACCCCCAGGTGCGACCCCGCGTGCTCAAGGACAACGCGGCCCGGTTGCTCGGCCTGACCACGGAAGGAGACCCGCGATGACCACCACCGCCAAGGGACTGCCCGGCTTGCGCGGGCTGACCGGCGTCGACCTCGGCCCCGGTGCGTGGATGCAGGTCACGCAGGAGCGGATCGACGGGTTCGCCGACGCCGCCGACGACCACCAGTGGATCCACACCGACCCCGAGCGGGCCGCCGCGGGCCCGTTCGGCGGGACCATCGCGCACGGCTACCTCACGCTGTCGCTGCTCATCCCGCTGTTCAGCGACCTGCTGGTGGTCGAGGACGTGCGGATGAGCGTGAACTACGGGCTGGACAAGGTCCGCTTCCCCGCGCCGGTGCCGTCGGGAGCCAAGATCCGCCTGTCCGGCAAGGTCGTCGAGGTGCTCGACGTGCCCGGCGACGGCGTGCAGCTGTCCTGCGATTTCACCATCGAGATCGCGGGCTCGGTCAAGCCCGCCTGCGTCGCGCGCGCGGTTTACCGCCACTACGCCTGACTCCCCCATCCGGTACCTCAATGACGAGGGGCCCGCCATGACCACTTCCCCGGTGCTGCGGCGCGCGGTCGCGTCCAGCTTCCTCGGCAGCGCGATCGAGTATTACGACTTCCTGCTCTACGCCACGGCATCGGCGGTGGTCTTCGGCAAGGTCTTCTTCCCCGGCCTGGAACCGGGTCTGGCGACCGTGGCCAGTTTCGGGACGTTCGCGACCGGCTACCTGGCCCGGCCGCTGGGCGGGTTGGTGTTCGGCCACTTCGGGGACCGGCTGGGGCGCAAGCGGATGCTGGTGCTGACCATGATCCTGATGGGCGGGTCCAGCTTCCTGATCGGCTTACTGCCCGGCTACGCGCAAGTCGGCGTGGCGGCCCCGGTTCTGCTGGTGCTGCTACGGGTCGTGCAGGGTATCTCGGTGGGCGGCGAGTGGGGCGGATCGGTCTTGCTCTCCGTCGAGCACGCGAAGTCTCGACGCGGGCTGTGGGCCGGGTTCACCAACGCGGGCGGCCCGGCGGGCAGCCTGCTGTCGACCGTGGCGCTGTCGGTGACCGCCGGGCTGACCTCCGAGGCGGATTTCCTCGCCTGGGGTTGGCGGATCCCCTTCCTGTTCAGCATCGTGCTGCTGGCGGTCGGGATGTTCGTGCGGTCCCGGGTCGAGGAACCGCCCGCGTTCGTTTCCGCGAAGCGGCACCGGATCCCGGTCGTGGCGGTGCTGCGCGAACACCCGCGGGCGCTGCTGCTGGGAATCGGGACCGGGTTGGCGGCCTTCGTCTTCCAGGCGACGCTGACCACGTTCGTGCTGTCCTACGGGGTGCGGGTCGGACACGGGCGGCAGGACGTGCTGGACGCGCTCACGATCTCGTCGGCGACCGCGGTGGTCGGGGTCCTCGCCTGGTCGGCGTTCTCGGACCGGGTCGGCAGGCGGCCGGTCATGTTCGCCGGGGCCGTGCTGATCGCGCTGTTCGGGTTCGGGCTGTTCCCACTGGTCCGTGCGGGCGGGGACGCGCCACTCGTGCTCGCTTTGGTGGTGGGACAGGGAATACTGCACCCGATGTTGTTCGGACCGCTGGCGGCGCTGTACGCGGAGCTGTTCGCCACCGGCAGCCGGTACACCGGGGCGTCGCTCGGCTACCAGGTCGCCGGGCTGGGCGCCGGGTTCGCACCACTGATCTTCGCGGAACTCCAGCGGGGGTCCGGCGCGTCGACGGTCCCGGTGTCGGTGACGATCGCGGTGTTCTGCGCCGTGTCCGCGGCGTGCGTGCTGGCGCTGCGGGAGACCGGTCGCGGAGAGCTTCCGGCGGAGGGGAGTTGAGGTGTGGGGCAACGGAATCGGCGGCTGGCCCGCCCGGCGCGCGCTGATGACGCCGGACCGCACGGCACTGGTCTTCGAGGGGAGGTCCACGACCTACGCGGAGCTGTCCCGCCGGGTGAACGCGCTGGCGTCCCGGCTGGTCGCGGCGGGGGTGGCGGCCGGTGACCGGGTGGCCTACCTCGGCCAGAACCACCCGGCGTTCGTCGACACGCTGTTCGCGACCACACTGGTCGGCGCGATCTTCGTCCCCCTGAACTTCCGGCTGACCGGACCCGAACTGGCCTACCAGCTGACCGACGCCGCCCCTGCGGTCCTGGTCCACGACCCCGCGCACCCGGCGCCTGGCGCCACACGGACGATCGAGGTCGACGCGGACTGGCCCGGGGGCGGCGGCGACGCGCCCGCCGCTCCCCCGGTGCCGGTGGACGCCCCCGCGATGATCCTCTACACCTCGGGGACGACCGGGCGGCCGAAGGGGGCGGTGCTCAGCCACGCCAACCTGATCTGGAACACGGCCAACGTGCTCGTCGGCGTCGACGTCTCGGCCGACGAGGTCACCCTGGTGTCGGCGCCCCTGTTCCACATCGCCGCCCTCGCCCAGACCCTGCTCCCGACCCTGGCCAAGGGCGGCTGCGCGGTGCTCACCCCCGGCTTCGACCCGGACCACTGCCTGGACCTCGTGGAGCGGTTCCGTGTGACCTGGATGTTCGGCGTGGCGACGATGTACGCCACGCTCGCGGCGTCGCCGAGGTGGGCGTCGGCGGACCTGTCCTCGTTGCGGGAGCTGATGTGCGGGGGCGCGCCGGTGCCGGAGTCGCTGATCCGGACGTACCTCGACCGCGGGTTGGTGCTGAGCCAGGGCTACGGGATGACGGAGACGGCGCCGGGGGTGACGTACCTGGAGGCGAGCCGGACGGCCACCCACATCGGGTCCGCGGGCCTGCCGGTGTTCTTCACCGACGTCCGCCTGTCAGACCTCGGGGAGCTGGAGGTCAGCGGCCCGAACGTGACCCCGGGCTACTGGAACGCCCCCGACGCGACCGCGGCGGCCTTCACCCCGGACGGCTGGTTCCGCACCGGCGACCTGGCCCGCGTCGACGACGCTGGCCACCACCACATAGTGGGGCGGGTGAAGGACATGTACATCTCGGGCGGCGAGAACGTCTACCCGGCCGAGGTGGAGAACGCGTTGACCGGGCACCCGGACGTGGCCGAGGCGGCGGTGATCGGCGTACCGGACACCAAGTGGGGCGAGACCGGCCACGCGTTCGTCGTGGGCGCCGCCGCGGCACCCGAGGCCGACGCCCTGCGCGCGTACCTGCGGGAGCGGCTGGCGGGCTACAAGGTCCCCACCCGCTTCACCTTCGTGACCTCGTTGCCCCGCACGGCATCGGGCAAGGTCCACAAGCCCACGCTGCGGACCGAGGTCCGCCGGGACCGGTAGTCCCGAACGCCACCCGAGGCACCCCATCGGTGCCAGAATCTCCTTATCACCAAGAAAAGGGGGTTCGAGGTGACCGGATTCCGTTGGACCGTCGCGGTGTGCTCACTGGTGTTCACCATCGGCACCGCGGTGCAGAACTTCGGCATAGTCGACCTGCCGCTCATCGAGCGGACCATGGTCCTGGCGGGCAACACCCCGGACCAGGCCGCCGCGGACGCGCCGGGGTTCTTGTCCGCCTTCCGTTTGGTGGGCTGCGTCTTCATCGTCGGCAACGCCCTGGGTGTATCCGCCCTGACCTCGCACCGGTGGCCGCTCTGGGTCGCCCTGGCCGTCAACGCCTGCCAGGCCGCCGGGGTGTTCATGATCCCGTTCGAGGTCTCCGACGCCACCGCCGACCGCTACGGCCCGGCGGGTCTCCTCCCTTCCCTCGTCACCGATGGCGGCGCCCTGCTCCTCACCACCGTCCTGCTGATCGCCTTGGCGCGTGGTGCCTTCCGGGCCCGGCCCGCGGCGATCCGGTAGTCACATGTTGACCACCAGGCGCGGGACCGGGACCACCGGCCACGCCGCGGAGGTGGTGGGCTCGGTCAGGTCGAGGAGCCGGTAGAGGGTCTGGCGGATCAGGTCGGCCGACAGGCCGTGGGCCGTCGCCACCCGGCGGCGGGCGATCTCCCACTGCTCGGCCCGCGCGGCCCGGGCCGCGCCCAGCTGGACGGGCAGCGGCACCGTCGAGTCGAGCCGGGGGCTGCACGCCGCCAGCTCGGCCAGCACGGAGTCCGGGTCGATGTCCAGGTCGGGGAAGTGGCTCAGCAGCACCGGGACGCCCACCCCGGCGGCGTACGCGGTCAGCGAGCTGTGGTCGGCGATCAGCACGTCGGCCGCGGCGACCAGGGCCCGCCAGTCCTCGCCGACGTCGACCAGGTCCACCCCGGCCTCGCGCGCCTTGCGCAGCCACGTGCGCACCTGTCGGGAGCCGTGCTCCGACCACACCGCCGGGTGCAGCGTCGCGATCACCCGGTGGTCGGCCGGGAGGGCGGCGGGCAGCGCGGCCAGCAGGTCGAACTGCCTGCACAGCAGCGACTCCTGACCCCAGGTGGAGGCGACCGCGACCAGTGTCTGACCGGTGCGCACGCCCAGCCCCGCGCGGAACCGCTCGCGGTCGGCCTGGCAGGCGACCAGCCGGTCGAAGCACGGGTCGCCCGCGACGATCGCCGCGGGCACCGCCTCCGGGCACTGGCGGGCGAGGGTGCGCAGGTGGTCCGGGTGCGGCAGGACCAGCGAATCGAAGACGAGCGAGCCATCGCGGTCCAGCAGGGATTCCCGGTCGAGGCCGTAGACCGGCCGTTCCGCGCCCGGGTGCGACCAGCGGGGCCACAGCTTGTTGTAGCCCGCGCCGTGCGGGGCCGCGAACCGGCGCAGCGCCGGGACGTCCTCCATGCGGTGCAGGCTGGCGGAGATGGCCAGGTCGTACCGGGTGTCGACGGCCTCCTCCCACGGCACCACCCGCACCTCCAGCTCGCCCAGCCGCTTCGCCACGCCGGTGCCGAGCCGGTCGGGCACCTGGGTGTAGACCAGCTGCACGCGGGGGTCGTCTTCGAGGAGAACGCAGATGTCCTCCAACCGCATCAAGCTGGTCACGGTGTGGGCGCCGAGCAGGACCGTCCGCCGGTAGCCGGTGCTGCCCCAGCGGGCCTGCTCGGGCCGCGCCTCCACCACCCGGGCCACGGTCTCGTCCGGACGCTCCACGACCCGGATCCGGCGCCGCAGCGCGGACGGCACGCGGCGGATCGCCGGGTACCGCTCGCTCAGCCGCGACATCGGGGACCGCTGGTTCTCGCCCCCTGGGGACGGCGCAGGAGTCGTCATGGCACTCACCCTTCCTCCATCTCAGGGGAAAGGGCCGAAGACCGCGCTACTGCCGCGCGCGCCCGCCGTGGTGGTCGCCCCTCAGCCACCACCACGTCCGACGCACCGAACCGGCCGCCACCCCGCTCTCCCCACCCCCGAACGCGAACCTCGGGTCCGCTACCGAAAGCGTACGACTCTTCGATTCGAAGTCAAGGCAAAGTCAGAGCGCGAGCCAAGTTGTCTACAATTCGACCGTCCGATCGATCTGCAGGGCGAATGCCAGCGCACCGCGCGCCCCGGCCAGCAGTCCCAGCTCGGAACCCGCCACCACCATGGGCTCGACACCGCTGTCGAACATCCCGCGCAGGGCGTAGAGCCGGATCGAGGACTGCAGCGGGTCGACCAGGAAGTCCGCCGCCCGGCCGAGCTCGCCGCCGAGCACCACGATCTCGGGGTTCACCACGTTGCACACCCTGGCCAGCGCGACCCCGATGGTGCGGGCCGCGTCCTGCAGGATCCGCCTGCACACCACGTCGCCGCTCTTGGCCCGCTCGATCATGCTCTCCAGGCTGGTCGGCAGGTCCATCCGGTACCCGGCGTAGGCCTGCCGGACCTGGTCGAGCAGCCGGGTGCCGCCCACGACGGTCTCCAGGCAGCCCCGGTTGCCGCAGCGGCAGACGATGCCCTGCGGGTCCATGGTCAGGTGCCCGACCTCGCCCGCCAGGCCGTGCCTGCCGCGGTAGATCCGGCGGCCGATGATCAGGCCGGACCCGATGCCGGTGGACGCCTTGACGAACAGCATGGTCTCCCGACCGCGCCCGGCACCGTAGACCTGCTCGCCGTACGCGGCGAGGTTCGCTTCGTTGTCCACGATGACCGGTACGTTGGGGAAGTGGTCCTGGAACCGGCTCTGCGGGTTGCCGGACAGGTCCCACGACAGCGACGCGGCGACCTGGGCGATGGCGCCGCTGCGCGGGTCGACGGCGGCGGGCAGCCCGATCCCGATGGAGACGATGTGCTCCTCGTCGAGCCCGGTCTGCGCGGCCAGTTCCCGGATCAGCCGGGCCGCCTCGCGCACCCACATCGCGCCGCCCTGGTCCGACCCGAAGTCGACGGACTCGTGCTCGACGGTCGAGGTGTCGACGCGCCGGGCCGCGACGGTCAGCCCGTTGTGGTTGACCTCCACGCCCACCGCGACACCGCGGACCGCGCCGAGCCGCACCCGCTTGCCGCGCTCGCCCTCGGTGTTGTCGACCCGGACGATCCCCTCGCCCTGCAACTCGGTGATGACGGTGGAGACCGTGGCCTGGGACAGGTCGGCCTGCCGGGCGATGCTGACCTGCGTGCCCGGACCGGCCATCACCGCTCGGATGATCTTCCGGCGGTTCGCGTCGCGGACGGAGTCCGACGGCGTCCACAGCAACGCGCGCGCGCTGGGGACCGTTCCCTCGGATGTACTTGCGCTCACCACGCCCTCCCCGTTGTCTTCTACTTGAAGACTGCCTACCGTAGACCCTACGCGAGATGGTAGTCGGGTCGCCCAATGCACCGCGGCGTGAACACGAGATTGTGTTCAGTTCGACCCGACATCAACCTCCAACCTAAGGAACTCTCGGTTCTCGCCGCGTGTCCAAGTTCCGTCAATACGCGTGAAGGATCACCCCTGGCGGGTGGTGACACGCGCCGCTACCATTAACTCCTGGTAATTGGGTCTTGACGGTCCGAAGTAGAACGTTCGGAGGCGAATTTGAGCGACAGCGCCGCTACGGCTGAAGTCCAGCCCCGCACACCTGAGCCCAACTATCAGCCACCGGTCGTGATCGACCTCGGACCCGCTTTCGAGGTAACGTTCGGCAGTGGCTCGGGAACGCCGGATGCCAATGGCCAGGAGTACGGCTGAGCCGATAGTGAAACCGCGTGTTACTGGTCGCTGACGCCACCGACCACGACGGGCCGGACCGCCGCGAAAAATGGCGGTTCACCGTCTCGAATTCCGATTCGCTTCAATTCAAGGACGAGAGCTGCCGCGCATTCGTGGTGGGGAATTGCCTCGGGCTCCGAGAAATCGCCGACCCGACGGCGGGGCGGACGGCGGCCGACCGGCTCGACGCGCTCGCCCGGGCCCCGGGCGCCTTCGCGGTCGCCGTCGAGCGGCCGGGCGAGATCCTGCTCCGGACCGACCCGACCGGCCAGTTCCCGCTCTACACCGCGCGCTCCCCCACCCGCGCGGTGGTCGGTGACGACCCCGGGGCGGTCGCCGCGGCCGTCCGCGCGCCCCTCGACACCGGCACCGCGGCGGCCTGCCTGGCCTGCCCCTCGATCGCCGATCTCTTCGCGTCGGCCACCATGTTCACCGGCGTCTGTCAAGTGCCCGGCGGCGCGACGATCCGAATGGCCGCCGAGGGTACGCGGGTGGACAATCTCGACCCGATACGAGTCGATTCCGCGGCGACGATCGCCGACGCCGCCTATCGACTGCGATCGGCGCTGCTCGAATCGATTCGGCTCCGGGTCGCGGATACCCCGCGGGTCGTGTCCGATTTCAGCGGAGGGCTGGATTCCACGTCGCTGGCATTCCTCGCGGCGGAGTACACCGATGAGTTACCGGTCATCACTTTCCGCAACCCCGACGCCCCCGTTGCCGATGACGTGGACCGGGCGGCGCGATACGTGGCACTTTCCCCGGTCCTGCGGCACCACGTCGTGACCACATCGGGCGAACACCTGCCCTACCAAAGGCTGGTCGCCGCGACCGGGGAACCGCACGTGACCCCGATTTCGCTCGGCAGCTTCCGGGCCCGGCTGGCGCACGCCGCCGCGCTCGGCGCGCGCGCCCACCTGGTCGGCGAGGCGGGCGACGTGCTGCTCAGCCCGCCCGCCGCCTACCTCGCGGACCTCGCCAGGCACGGCGACCTCACCACCCTCTGGCGGCACTGCCGCGCCTGGGCCCGCCTGCGCACCCTGTCCCCCACCCGCCTCTTCCGCCGCGCCGTCCAGGTCGGCACCACCGGCCGCCGACGCGCCCTCCTCGACCTCGCCGCGCACCTGCGGCGGGGCTGCGAGCGCGGGCCGACCGACTGGGCCGACGACCAGGTCACCCTCGTCGGCACCCCGCAGGCGCACTGGCTGACCCGGGCCGCCGCGGCGGGCCTCGCCGACCGGCTCGCCGCGCTCGCCGACGAGCCGGACCGGGACGAGCACCTGGGCGACCTCGTCACCCGGGGCTGGTTGCGGCTGCAGAACCTCACCCAGCGCGCGCTGCGGGTGGAGGGCGAGCGGTACGGCATCGCCGTGCACGCGCCCTTCCTCGACGCCGCGGTCGTGCGCGCCTGCCTCTCCCTGACCGCGGCCCGGCGCGCCGACCCGAGCGCGCCCAAGCCGCTGCTCCGCGCGGCCCTGACCGGGCTGGTCCCGGACGCGGTGCTGACCAGACCCACCAAGGGCGCCTACTCCCGCGACGCCTACGCCGGGGTCCGCCGGGCCGCGCCGCGACTGCGGGCGCTGCTCGCCGAGTCCGCCGCCGCCGACCACGGGCTGCTCGACGCCGCGCGGGTCCGGCCGGTGCTCGAAGGCGCGATCGACGGGCTGCCGGTGCCGTGGAGCGCGCTCAACCAGGTGTTCGCGGTCGAGTTGTGGTTGCGTGAGAGGGGTTCCCCGTGAGCTGGTTCACCGTGCCGGAGACCGTGCACTCCCGGGACGACGGCAACGGGCACCTCGTGCTGCTCAACGCGACCACCGGGCACTGGCACCGGCTCAACGCGACCGGCGCCGAGTTCTTCGCGCACCTCAAGGCCCACCACGACGTCGACGCCGCGGTCACCGCCTTGGTCGACCGGTTCCCCGGCGTACCGGCCGACCGCATCCGGCACGACGTGGAGGCGCTCGTGGCCGAGTTGGTCCGCTTCGGCTTGGTGGAGCCGACCGAGCGCCGCGAGGCGCACGGCGTGCTGATGGCCTTACCGCCGGTGCAACGCCCGAGCGGTCTCACCGAGCGCCTCGCCGCCGTAGTGGCGTTTCCCGTCGCCCTGCTTCTCCTACGCCTACCGTTCCGCCTCTCCACGACTGCCGTGAGCCGCGTCAAGCGCGGCCGGGTACGGGAGACGGCCACGCCCGCGCAGGTGGTCGCCTGGCTCGCCGCGGCGAGGTGGGTGAGCAGGCACTACCCGGGGCGGGTGGCGTGCCTGGAGCTGTCGCTCACGGCGGTCCTGATCGGCGCGGTCCTCCAGCGCGGTGTGGACTGGTGCTTCGGCTTCGCGGTCGACCCGCAGACTTTCCACGCGTGGGTCGAGGTGTCGGGTGAACCCGTAGTGGAGGCGGCCGACGATCCGGTCGCGGCCACCTACCACCGGGTGTTCCTGGTCTGAACGCGCTACAACGCCCGTACCCGCTCGCGGACCTCATTCGCGCCTGGGTTGCCCAGGTCGTCGAAGAGCGCCGCTGTGCGTTCGTAGTGGCGCCGTGCCTCGACACGGTTGCCCAGGCGTTCGTGGAGTTCCCCGAGCGCGAAGTAGGCGTCGGCCTGGCCCAGCGGGGAGTCGGCGGACTCCATCGCGGCCAGCGCGGCCCGCAGCCGCTCCCCCGCCTCGTCGACGTCCCCCAGTGCCGTCTCGGCGCGGCCGAGGGCGATCAGGGCCCGCGGCCGGTTGTACTCGTCCGGCACCGCGAGCGTGCCCAGGGTGGTGACCGCCTCGCGCAGGTACCCGGCGGCTTCCCCGGGGCGGTCGGCGGCCAGCAGGGCCCGGCCCACGCTGATCAGCGCCAGACCGACGCTGCGGGACTGGTCGAGTTCGCGGTACCCGGCCAGCGCGCCGCGGAAGTGCCGCAGCGCCAGCTCGACCTCGCCCTGGTCGAGGTAGACGAACCCGAAGCGCTCCAGCGACCCGGCCGCGCGGTGCCGGTCGCCGGACTCCTGCCACCAGCTGCGGGCTCGCGCCATGTGGGTCAGTGCCTCGTCGTTGCGGCGCAGCGCGTGGTGCAGCAGGGCGACGCGGTCGGACGCGAGCGCCTCGGCGGCCCGGTCGGCGGCGCTCTGGGCGGCCTGGATGGCGAGCGTGTCGAACCGCAGCCAGTCGCCGTAGTGCTGGCGGTAGAGGAACAGGCCCCACATGGCGTCGGCGATCTGCCAGGTGGTGGGCGCCCAGCCGCGGTCCATGGCCTCGCCCGCGACGGCGAGCAGGTTCGTCCGCTCGGTGTCGAGCCAGTCGAGCGCGTCGCCGTGGCCGGTGAACTCGGTGGGGTCGACCGGCTCCTGCGCCACGTCGACGTGGAAGCCCGTGCGGTGGGGCGTGGTCTTCGCGGTGGCGGCGGCCGCGGAGTGCAGGTACCAGTCGGCCATGCGCCGGACCGCCGCCGCGCTCGCCCGCTCGCCCTCCTCGGCGCGGGCGCGGTCGGCGGCGTGCAGGCGGATGAGGTCGTGGAAGCGGTACCGGTCGGCGAGCGGTTCGTCGACGAGGTTGGCCTCCATCAGCTCGTCGAGCCACGCCTGCGCGTGGCCGGGCGAGTCGCCGACGGCCGCGGCGGCGACGCCGAGGGTGAAGTCGGCGCCGGGGTGCAGGCCGACGAGCCGGTAGAGCCGGGCGGCGGGTGCGGAGAGCGCTTGGTAGGACATGGCGAAAACCACCTCTACGCTGAGGTCTGGTCCGAAGGTGAGCCGGGCGAGCCTGCGTCGTTCGTCGAGCAGGTCGCGCACCGCGCGTTCCAGCGAGCACCGGACCCGGGTCGCGAGTCGGGCGCCCACCACGCACAACGCGATCGGCAGCCCCGCGCACAGGGCGGCGAGCCGTCGCGCCCAGTCCGGCTCCGCCGCCACCCTGGCTGGTCCAACCAGGCGGCCGAGCAGGGCCGTACCGTCCGCTGTGGACAGCGGGGCCAGCTCGACGGTGCGCGCGCCGTGCGCGACCAGACCGCCGAGCCGGGATCGACTGGTGACCAGGGTGACCGCGTCCGGTGACGCGGGGAGCAGGTACCGCACCTGCGCGGTGGTCACCGCGTTGTCGAGGACGACGAGCAGCCGCGCCCGCGCGGTGAGGGAGCGGAACAGGGCGGCCTGTTCGGCGAGGTCGACGGGGACCTTGGCCGCGGCGACGCCGAGCGCCCGCAGGAACCGGCCGAGGACGTCCTGCGGGGACACCTCGTCGTGCGGACCGCCGAGGTCGGCGTAGAGCTGGCCGCCGTCGAAGCGTTCGCGGACCCGGTGCGCCCACCGCAGCCCGAGCGCCGTCTTGCCGACGCCGGGCGGGCCGACGACCATCAGCAGCCGGTGTTCGCGGGAGGCCGCGTCCAGGGCGTCGATCTCGGTTTCGCGGCACACGAACGACGCGGGCGCGGGCAGCAGCTGGCGCGGCGTCGGCGAGTCCGATGTGGATGGTTCGGGGGCCGCGGGGGCGCCGGTGACCGGGATCTCGGTGGTGCCGGGCAGGTGGATCCAGCCGTGCGCGCGGCCGTTCTTGATCCGAGCCGACACCGGGTGGTAGGTGGTCGGGTCGATGCCCCGGTAGCGGTGGCGCACGATGCCGTCGTAGATCGCGTCGGACACGATGACCGCGAGCGGCACCCCGGCGTGCGCGAGCGCGGTGCGCAGGTCCGCGGAGTCGAGCAGCCTGCACGCGTGCACGAGGTCGTCACCGGAGCGGCCGTGCTCGTCCTCCGACACCTCCCCCGCGTGCACGGCGAGCCGCATCCGGACCCGGTGGCCCAACTCCGCGCCGCGGTTGTGCTCGGCGAGCGCGGCCAGCAGGCAGCCCGGCATCGGGTCCAGCAGGAGCACCTTGGACACCTGGGGCGGCACGATCACGATCGCACCATCCCCCGTGTTCTCCAGAAAACATATGCCCCATGGCACACCCGCCGCCAGGAAAGCCTGTTCCACCACGCGGTACGCGGTCGCCCGGACCACCGCCCGCGCCCGGTCGTCGCGGTGGGGCGCGCTGTAGCCCTCCACGTCGAACGTGACGATCGTCTGGTGCGTCGGGTAGTCGGTGGGGTGGCCGCCGACCGGGTCGCGGTTCGGCTCGCCGGTGGGTGGGGGAACCACGCTCATGTGCACCACCAGGGTTTCGACGGGCAGGAGCCATTCCCGGTCTACCACTCGTGTCGGGGTGTCCACCGAACAGCCGCCCGGGTTCACCCCACCGGCGGGCCGGCGCGGGTACGGTCGCCGAGGTGATCGAGGGACTGTTGAGGCAGGCGGTGTCCGGGCGGACCGAGCCGGGGATGCGACCGCTGCCGGAGCGGGTCGGGGAGCGAGCACGAGCGGGCGGGCTACGAACTCCTGCTGGCGCGCGGGGTCGAGGAGCGGCTGGCGCGGTTCGCCCGCGACCACGCGTCGTGGACGGCGGCGGACTTCGAGGGGCTGCTGGTGAGCTTGGCGGACAAGGTGTGGAAGGGAAAACGGGTAACCGATCTGGAGCGGTTGGTCGTCGCCCGCCTGGCCGCGGCGAGCGGGAAGCCGGACTGGGAGGTCTTCATGGAGTTGGACGACGAACTCGATCGCGTCACCGCCGACGCGCCACGCCGACCGGCCTTCCAGGCGGGCTATCCCGTCACCCGCTGACGGTGTCCAGGAAGTCCGCCACGGCTGTGGCGAAGCCCGTCGGGTCGTCGTCGTGGATCCAGTGGCCGGTGGGGAAGGTGAGTACCTCGGTGCCGGGGCGGCGGTCCGCCATCTCGTCGGCCAGGGGTGCGGGTAGGAACGGGCTCTGGGTGGCGCGCAGGAGCAGGGTGGGGCAGGTGGCGGCGGTCCAGTCGGACCACCAGGAGCCCGCGCCCGCCCGTTGGACGGCCATCATCTGTTCCCAGTCGAACAGGAACCGCCACTGGCCGTTCTCGGCGACGGCGCTGAGCAGGAAGTACGTCGGGTCGGGGATGCCGCGGTCGATGAGGGCGGCGGCCAGTGCGGCGCGGGTGGGGGCGGATCGCGGCCACCCGCGGGTGTCGAGGACGGGGGTGTCGACCACCGAGCTGTCCGTGACGGCGCCGACGTCCTCGATGACGAGGGCGGCCACCAGGTGTGGGTGGCGAGCAGCGACCTGGTAGGCCGTGACGCCGCCGAGGGAGTGGCCCAGCAGTGCCACCGGGCCGACGTCCAAGGCCTCGATGAAGCGGGCGACATCGGCCACGAACGCCGCGCGGGAGAAGTCGTCGGCGGGATCGCTGAGGCCGTGGCCGCGCTGGTCGGGGGCCAGGACGCGGACGGCGGCGCCCAGGTCGTGGGCGAGGCGGTCGAAGACGGCGCCTCGGCCGAAGGTGCCGTGCAGGGCCACCAGGGGCGATCCGGCGCCCTTGTCCACATAGGATATCCGGCGACCGTCGGGGAGGGACAAGACGGCGTGGGCGGTCACCCTTCCATGATCCATGGTGCCGCACGCGGGTCGCGAGCGGGCACGGCCCGGGGCCCTGGCTGTGCCGACTGCCGCGGCGCGCCGCACGGCCGCCCGCGGAATGGGAAATCCGCACCGCTCCCCCGGTGGGTTGTCGAGCGCGGCCGACCATATCCGGGGAGCCCGGGAGAGGCGCGCGGAAACCCCCGGATCCGCATCGGCCGACACCGGGAGACCATCGGATCTGCCATGCGGGCGACCGCGAACTCGGCTTGGCCAAGCCAAAGTCCGCCGAACCACCGCACCCGAGTACCGCCCCGCCGCCTGCCTGCCGCGCCACCACCGGACGATCGGTCCGGCGGCGATCACCCGTACCGACCCGCGCCGAGAACACCGGCCCGCGAGCGCGAGTCGTCCACGAGAAAGCCCCGTCCCGCCATTCCTGCTTGACTGAATCAATGCACCTATAGGATGCGGGCGACGCGCCCCGACGCGCCGGGGGAAGATCACCCGACCGAGGGCGGGTCGGCCGGGTCGCGACGGGCGGTGTTCACTGTGGTGGTTCGCGATCGAGGACCGAGCAGACGGAGTGCGCGCATGTCGGCAGCCGAGGACATCGAGGAGCCCGCGGAGGCGGTCGCCCCCCTGGTCCGCGGTCTCGCCGTGCTCCGGGCGCTGACCGCGGCCGAGCACACGCCCACCCTGGGCGACCTGCAACGGGCCACCGGTTTGGCCCGGGCCACCGTCGACCGCCTGGTGGCGACCCTCGCGCAGATGGGTTTCGTGCGCCTGGAGGGCCGCACGGTCACGCTCGCCCCCGCACTGATGGCCCTCGGCAACGCCTACCTCGCCGCGACGGGCCTACCGGGCCGCCTCGGCGACTATATGCGCGCGTTGGCCGACGAGGTGGACGAGTCCGTGTCGCTCGCGGTCGGCGACGGCGACGGCATCCGGTTCGTCTACCAGGTGACCCGCCGCCGCGCCATGTCGGTGACCTTCCGGCTCGGCGACCTGCTGCCCGCCGAGCGCACCGCCGCGGGCACCGTGATCGCCGCGTCCTGGACCGACGAGGACTGGACGCGCTGGCGCGCCCGGCGCGCCGCCGACCCGGACGACCGCGGCTTCCCGCCGATGGCCCCGCGCACCGGCGGCGACCTCGACTTCGACGAGCGCGCGCGGTTCGCCCGCGCGCACGGCTGGTCCCTCGACGACCAGCTGATCGAGCCCGGCCTGCTCGCCGTCGCGGTGCCGGTGCGGTACCCCTCCGGCGAGACGGCGTGCGCGGCGAGCGTGGTCAGCCACTCCAGCAGGCACAGCACGGCCTCGATGGAGCGCGAGCTGCTGCCCCGGCTGTGCGCGGCGGTGGCCGAGATGGAGGCCGCGCTCGTCGGCCGGATCGCCCCCGCGCCCGCGCCGCACGCGCTGGGCCTCGCCGCCTGGACCGGGACCACCAAGCAGGAGCTGGGGCGGGGCTTCGTGGAGTCGCTGGCCCGGGGCCTGACCGTGCTGACCGCGTTCGGCGACGGTCGCGCGGAACTGCCCCTCACCGCCGTCGCCGCGACCACCGGCCTGGCCCGCGCCACCGCGCGGCGCGCGCTGATCACCCTCGAGCACCTCGGTTACGTCACCACCGACGGCCGCCGGTTCAGCCTGACCCCGCGCGTGCTGGGCCTCGGCTTCCCGCCGCTGTCGCGCACCACGCTGCCCGTCATCGCCGCGCCGCACCTGAAGGCGCTGGCCGAGCGGGTGCGCGACTCGTCGTCGCTGGCGGTGCTGTCCGGGGCGGAGGTGCGCTACACCGCGCGCGCCTCGGTCAGCCGGATCATGTCCGTGGAGATCGCCGTCGGCACCCGGCTGCCCGCGCACGCCACCGCCATGGGCCGCGCACTGCTGGCCCACCTGCCCGTCGACGAGTACCGCGCGCGGCTGGCCGCGGCGCCGCCCGCCGCGCTCACCCCGCACACGATCACCGACCCGGAGCGGTTGGACGCCGTGCTCGACGCCGTCGCGCGGGACGGGTACGCGCTGGTGGACGCCGAGCTGGAGGTCGGCCTGCGCTCGGTCGCCGTGCCGGTGCGCGACCGGGCGGGCAAGGTGGTGGCAGCGGTCAACGTCGCCTCCCACAGCGGCGGCCGGACCCCGGCGGAGTTCCTCGCCGAGGTGCTGCCCCACCTGCGGGAGACCGCCGCGCGGATCGAGGCGGACCTGCACGTCACGTCGCGGTTCACCGCGGTGCACCACAACTGAGCCGTCCTCGGTTGTCCGGGGCGGGGCGTTGACACACGCTCCCGGCCGGACAAGACTCATGGCTGTCGAGTGAAACAATGTTCACCTGACGAACAGGAGTCGGATGGACAAGGTGGTGGCCACCGCGGCGGACGCGGTGGCGGACGTGGCCGACGGCGCCAGCCTGGCGGTTGGGGGCTTCGGGCTGGCGGGCGTGCCGACCGCGCTGATCACGGCGCTGCACGCGGCCGGTACCCGTGACCTGCGCGTGGTGTCGAACAACTGCGGCGCGATGGAGTCCGGGCTGGCGGTGCTGCTCGCGGCGGGCCGCATCGCCCGGGTGACGGGGTCCTACATCGGCACCAACGCCGAGTTCGCCCGCCAGTACCTGGCCGGTGAGCTGGAGGTCGAGCTGATCCCGCAGGGCACGCTCGCCGAGCGGCTGCGCGCGGGCGGCTGCGGCATCCCGGCGTTCTACACCCCCGCGGGGGTGGGCACGCAGGTCGCCGAGGGCGGGCTCCCGTGGCGCTACGCAGGTGACGGCGGTGTCGCGCTGGCCTCCCCGGCCAAGGAGACCCGGGTCTTCGACGGGGTCGAGTACCTGCTGGAACGCGGCATCACCACCGACTTCGCCCTGGTCCGGGCCGCGCGCGGGGACCGGCACGGCAACCTGGTGTTCGCCAAGTCCGCGCGCAACTTCAACCCGCTGGCCGCGATGGCGGGCCGGGTCACGATCGCCGAGGTCGAGGAGCTGGTCGAGCCCGGTGACATCGACCCGGACCACGTGCACCTGCCCGGCGTCTTCGTGCAGCGCGTGGTCGAGTTGACCGCCGAGCAGGCGGCGGACAAGAAGATCGAGCAGCGCACCGTGCGGCGGGAGCCCTGATGCCCTGGACACGCGACGAGATGGCCGCCCGCGCGGCTCGTGAGCTCGGCGACGGCGAGCACGTCAACCTCGGCATCGGCCTGCCCACGCTCATCCCGGACTTCCTGCCCGACGGCGTGCGGGTCGTGCTGCACTCGGAGAACGGCGTGCTCGGCACCGGGCCGTTCCCCACCGAGGACGCGGTGGACCCCGACCTCATCAACGCGGGCAAGCAAACCGTGACCGTCCTGCCCGGGGCGAGCTACTTCGACTCGGCGCTGTCCTTCGGGATGATCCGCGGCGGGCACATCGACACCGCGGTGCTGGGCGCCATGCAGGTCTCCGCGCGCGGCGACCTCGCCAACTGGGCGGTGCCCGGCAAGCTCGTCACCGGCATCGGCGGCGCCATGGACCTGGTGCACGGCGCCCGCCGGGTCGTGGTCGTCATGACGCACACCGCCAAGGACGGCACCGCCAAGCTGGTACCCGAGTGCACGCTGCCGCTGACCGGCCGCGCGTGCGTGGACCGCGTCATCACCGACCTGGGCGTCTTCGACATCACCGGATCCGGGTTGGCGCTGGTCGAACTCGCGCCCGGCACCATCGAGGCCGACATCGCGGCGAACACCGCCGCGCCCGTGCGCACACCGGAGCACCCATGACCGAACTCCCCACGCAGCGCGAGATCGACGCCGCGATCGCCCGGCTGTCCGCGCTGCCCGGCGGTTTCCACCCGCACCGCGACTACGGCCCGTACCGCAGCAGCGTCCTGCGGCACCCCGAGCAGGCCCTGGCCGTCGTGCGCGACCCGGAGGCCGTGGAGCTGAGCGGCCCGGTCTTCGGCGTGACCGATGTGACCGCACTGGACAGTGACCTGACCCGGGGCGGACCCGGTGAGCCCCAAGGGCAGCGGATCACCGTGACCGGGGTCGTGACGGACCGCTCCGGCAAACCCGTGCGCGGGCAGCTCGTCGAGGTGTGGCAGGCCAACGCGGCCGGTCGGTACGCCCACCAGGTCGACCAGCACCCGGCGCCGCTGGACCCGTACTTCACCGGTTTCGGCCGCTGCCTGACCGACGACGACGGCCGCTACGCCTTCACCACGATCCGCCCCGGCGCCTACCCGTGGCGCAACCACGACAACGCCTGGCGCCCCGCGCACATCCACTTCTCGCTGTTCGGCACCGCGTTCACCCAGCGCATGGTGACGCAGATGTACTTCCCCGGCGACCCGCTGTTCCCCTACGACCCCATCCTCCAGGCGGTCACCGACCAGTCGGCGAGGGAACGCCTGGTGGCGACCTACGACCACGACCTCTCGGTGCCGGAGTGGTCGCTCGGCTACCGGTGGGACATCGTGCTCGACGGTCCATCGGCGACACTGTTCGAGGACGAGGACCTGTGATGGACCTACCACCCACCCCCGCGCAGACCATCGGTCCCTTCTTCGGTTACGCCCTACCGTTCACCCGTGGCGCCGAGATCGTGTCGCGCGACGCGGAAGGCGCGATCACCGTCCACGGCCGGGTGCTCGACGGCGCCGACCAGCCCATCCCGGACGCGTTGGTGGAGATCTGGCAGACCGACGCCGAAGGCGCGCGCTCCACGGCGGTCGGCACCATCCGCCGGGACCCCGTCACCGACGCGGTCCTGGGCCGCGACGGCACCGCCTTCACCGGGTTCGCCCGTATCCCCACCGACGCCGACGGTCACTGGGCGGTGCACACCGTGCCACCGGGCCCTCACCATCCCGGTGCGACCCCTTACCTCGCCGTGGCCGTCTTCGCGCGGGGTCTGCTGCACCACCTGTACACCCGGATCTACCTACCCGAGCACTCTTCGCTGCTGAGCGCGGACCCGGCGCTCGCGGCGCTGTCCGACCGACTGTCCACGCTGGTCGCCACCCGCGAGACGGACCGCCGGTACCGGTTCGACATCCGGTTGCAAGGACCAGGGGAAACGGTGTTCTTCGAGTTCCGCTGACCGGTCGTTGTCGGTGCCCGCCCCTACACTGCGGCGCATGGCTTATGACGTGCAAGTGACCTTCGACAGCGCCGACCCGCACACCCTCGCCGACTGGTGGGCCGACGCGCTGGGCTGGGCGGTCGAGCCCAGCGACGAGGCCATGATCCGGGACCTGGTGGCCAAGGGGCACGCCGCCGAGTCCGACACCAAGACGCACAACGGCGTCCTGGTGTGGCGCGTCGGCGCCGCGATCCGCCACCCCGACGGCAGGCGCATCCTGTTCCAGGTCGTGCCGGAGTCCAAGGCGGTCAAGAACCGCGTCCACCTCGACGTCCGCGTGGGCAAGGAGAACCAGGAAGCCGAGCTGGCGCGGTTGACGGCCAAGGGCGCCACCCTGCTGCACCGCGCCCAGCAGGGACCGTTCGCCTGGATCACCATCGCCGACCCGGAGGGCAACGAACTCTGCCTGACGTAGGCGATCCGGGCCCGCCGGGGATCGCGGACCATTGTGGACATCCGGTGCCTGCTACGCGCCGTCCAACGTCAACCCGGTGTAGTTCTCGGCCAGGCCCCGCGCGCCCGCTTCGCTCTCGACGACCCAGCGCAGTTGGGCGAGCTGGACCTGTTCGTCGAACGGGTCGTCGCCGGTGTGCAGCATGGTGGTCATCCACCACGAGAAGTGCTGGCACCGCCACACCCGGCGGGCGGCCGTCGTGGCGTACTCGGCGGCGAGCCGCTCGTCGCCGCGCAGCAGCGCGGTCACCGCGGGGGCGAGCACGGCCACGTCGGCGATGGCCAGGTTCAGGCCCTTGGCGCCGGTCGGCGGCACGATGTGCGCGGCGTCGCCCGCCAGGAACAGCCTGCCGTGGCGCATCGGGCCGGTGACGGCGGCGCGCATGGGCAGCACGGACTTCTCGGTGATCGGGCCCGGGGTGAGCGTCCAGCCGTCGACGTCGAGGCGGGTGCCGAGCGCCGTCCAGATCCGGTCGTCGGACCACGCCGCGATGTCCTCCCCCGGCGGCACCTGCAGGTAGAGCCTGCTGACGGTGTCCGAGCGCATGGAGTGCATGGCGAACCCGTCGGGGTGGCGGGCGTAGATGAGCTCGTCGGTGGACGGCGCGACGTCGGCGAGCACGCCGAGCCAGGCGTACGGGTAGGCGCGTTCCCAGGTCCGCCGCCGGTCCTCGGGGATGGCCTGCCTGCTGGGGCCGAACGACCCGTCGCAGCCGACCACGACGTCGGCCTCGACGCGCCCGGGGTTGCCGTCGCGATCGACATAGGTCACCGACGGGCGGTCGGTGTCGATGTCGTGCGGCGCGGTTCCCGTGACCTCGTAGACCAGCGCCTGCCCGGCGCGTTCGCGAGCGTCGACGAGATCGCGGGTGAGGTCGGTCTGGCCGTAGACGTGGATGCCCCGGCCGACCAGGTCGACGAAGTCCAGGTGGTGGCGCTCCCCCGGCCACTGCAGGTAGATCCCCCGGTGCGGCATCGACTCGCGGCGCAGCCGGTCGGCCAGGCCGACCGACTCCAGCAACCGGACCGACGTGTCCTCCAGGATGCCCGCGCGGATCCGGGCCAGGACGTACTCCTGGGACCGGGTCTCCAGCACGACGGACTCGACGCCCGCGGCGCCGAGCAGGTGGGACAGCAGCAAACCGGCGGGGCCCGCCCCGATGATGGCGACCTGGGTACGCATTCCCCCATAGAAGTACACCGGGGCCGGTTCCCGCCACGTCGACCCGGTCACGGGCACGGGATTGCGCGCCCGTGACCGGGTTCGCCGCTAGGGGCTTTCGAACCGGACGGACAGGGCCGTCGGTCCCAGGATGCCGATCGGCGGCCGCCAGGTGACCGGTTCGGTGACGACCGGCGGACCGAGCACGGCCGTCATCGCGGCCAGCGCCTCCTCCAGTTCGATCCGGGCCAGCGCGGCACCGAGGCAGTGGTGCGGTCCGCCGCCGAACTGGATCAGCGGGGCGCGGCCGGTCGCGGTGATGTCGAAGGCGTCGCCGTCGCGGTACGCCAGCGGGTCGCGCTGCACGATCGGGGCCAGGACGAGCAGGAACTCGTCCCGCTCGATCAGGCGACCGCCGAACTCGAAGTCCTCGCCCGCGAAGCGGAACACGCTGGCCGCCGAGGGCGCCCACCGCATCAGCTCCTGCACCGCGTCCGGCACCAGTTCGGGCCGCCGGGTCAGCAGCCGCCACTGGTCGGGGTGCTCGGCGAAGACGACCATGGCGTTGGCGAGCTGGTGGCGCGTGGTGTCGTGCGCGGCGAACACCAGCGTCACCAACAGGTTCCGCAGTTCCTCCCGGGTGACCACGCCCTCGGCCACGCGCTCGGAGACCAGCGCGGACACCACGTCCTCGCCGGGCTCGGCGGCGCGCAGGTCCATCAGGTGGTCGACGTAGCCGTCGAGCCCGACCACCGCGGCGACCACCCGGTCCAGGAACGACCGCTCGTGGATCAGGCTGAGCACCAGCCCGAGGTCGGTCGTCCAGGTGCCGAACACGCCGACGTCCTCCGACGGCACGCCGAGCAGCGCCGACATGACCGCCAGCGGCAGCGGGTCGGCGCACGCGGCGTAGAAGTCCGTCGTGCCCGCGCCGACCAGGTCACCCGCCAACTGCCGGGCCCGCGCCCGGGTGAAGGGGCGCAGCCGGTCGAGGGTGCGCGGGGTGAACGCCTTCTGCACCAGGCCGCGCAGCCTGCGGTGGTCGACGCCGTCGTGGTTGACCATCATCGGGACCCACCAGTCGTACACGGGCCCGTCGGCGACGCCGCTCATCGCCATGAACCGGGCGCCGTCGTGGGTCAGGCGCGGATCGCGCACCAGCTGCTGGGCCTCGGCGTGCCGAAGCACCAGGAGGCCGATCGGACTCTCGGCGCACCAGCTGCGGTCGCGCGCGGCGGCGACTTCCGGTGCGTCGTAGGTGAAGTCCGGTGCGGTGATGTCGAGGAAAGGGAACCCGCCACGGTCGGGAACCACCGGCGCGGTCTGCGTCATGCCCGTCCTCCTGGGGAATCGGGGGATTCTCGATGTTATCCGCGTACCGGGGGGTGACGCTCCGCTGAACGGCGGCAGCGCGTTTCGGCCCCGATCCCCTGCGGGCCAACGAGAACCGCACACCGTCAACAGTGGACACAAGAGGAAATGGTCCGGTCCACAACGGGAAACGGGAGGGTCGAACGGCCCTACCGGCGGACCGGGTGCCCCACGCCCGACGCGGGCGCTGTTCGCGTTCACCCGACAGCTCAGGGTGGCCCCCCTCCCGCGAACGGCCGCCGCGCGCTACGCCGCGAGTGTGACGGCGCGTCCCCCTATCGGCCTCACCTCGCTGGCCCGGTCGCGATCACCCGCTCCGCCGAATGAGTGGTTCAGCCCAATTCGGTTGTCCGGGATGCGAACTGCCCTATGGTTTCCTCGCGAGGAAACTCAAGCGGGGGGACGCGGGGGGACGATCGCGCGACGCCGGGAGCCGGGGGCGCACCCCGGTGGCTCGTCAGGTCCAGGGGAACGACCGACGAGCCGCCCGCGCCGCGCCCGTGCACCCGCCCAGGAGTCCGGTCGCTCCGGGGCGCGTTCGCAGTCGCGCCGACCCGAGCCCGCCCGCGCCAGGTCAGCCTCGCGTGATGCGCGCGCCCACCCCGGCACGGGTGGGCGGCTCAGGGGAGGCATGCGGTATGGGGGGAAACGACGGCCCGGAGTGCCCCTTCGCGGGGGTGCGCGGGCCCGAGCGCGCGCGGTCGGCACTGCACCCGACCCGGTGGGGCCTCTGGCAGTTCGGCGTGCCGACGGGCGTCGTGCTGCTGATCACCAACCTGGTCGGCGTGGTCGGGCTGGCCTACGCCGTGACGCGGGCGCCGGGGATCACGACGGCGGACTGGGGTCTGTTCGCGATGCTGTGCGCGTGCGCGCTGGCCTACACCGAGGTCACCGCGGCGAGCGAGAAGCGCCGCCGGAGCATGCGCAGGCAGCGCGGCACCGTCGAGTTCATCGACCAGGCCTCGATCTGGTTCTTCAGCTCGGCCCTGCTGCTGCCGCCGATGCTGGCCGGGGCGCTGGTCGTCATGGTGCGGGTGCGCCGCTGGCGCATCGCGATGCGGCCGTTGACCCTGTGGGTGAGCAACACCGCCGCGGTGCTGCTGTCGGTGGCGTTCGTGAGCCTGCTGCGGGGTCTCATGGTGGGCTCCGGCCGCCCCTACGACGGGTTGACCGAACCCGACGCGGGCGGGCTGCGGATCACCGCGCTGTTCGTGCTGGCGGCCCTGGTGTACTTCCTGGTGGAGGGGACGATCGTCGGCGTGTACCGCGCGGTCCGCTTCCGCACCTGGCGGTTGGGCGAGACCTGGGGCAGCCGGGAGGACAACCTCCTGCTGCTGCACACCCTGCTCGTCGGCCTCGGGGCCGTGGGGGCCGCCGCCATCACCCCGGTGGCGCTGTTCGGCGTGCTGGCGGTGGCGGTCATGGAAACCCGCCTGCTGGGCAGCCTGGCGATGCGCACGGCCGACCGCGACCGGCTCGAGGCCGACGCCACGACCGACCCGTTGACGGGGTTGAGCAACCGCCGCGGCTTCCTGCCCCTGGCCACCGCCGCGATCCGGCTGGACCGCCTCAACGGCAGGCCGACCGGCGTGCTGATGCTCGACCTCGACCACTTCAAGCGGTGGAACGACCGCCTCGGCCACTTCGGCGGTGACCAGGTGCTGCAGGCCGTGGCCCGCGCGCTGCGGCAGAACACCCGGGCGGGTGACCTCGTGGCCCGGTGGGGCGGCGAGGAGCTGACCGCGGTGCTGCCCGACACCCACCCGGCCGAGACGCTGAAGATC
Organism: Actinokineospora auranticolor; assembly: GCF_041897805.1. Classification (GTDB taxonomy): domain Bacteria; phylum Actinomycetota; class Actinomycetes; order Mycobacteriales; family Pseudonocardiaceae; genus Actinokineospora; species Actinokineospora auranticolor. The sequence continues at coordinate 3,599,419 of NZ_CP154825.1, read as the reverse complement.
GCCGAGCGGATCCGGGCGGGTGTCGAGGCCCTGGGCACGACGATCACCACCCCGGCGGACGGCCCGTCCGTCCACTTGGGACGCGAGGTGCCGCGGGTGACGATCTCGATCGGCGTGGCCTGCGCGCCGCAGCACGCCACGACCCTGGCGGACCTGCAGGAGCTGGCGGACCAGGCGCTCGACGTCGCCAAGCAGAACGGCCGCAACCAGGTCGCCGTGGTGGGCGCCGCGGGCCCGCACGTCCCCACCCAACCGGGGCCGCAGGACCGGGAGCAGTCCCACCCCTGACCCGCGGCGGCGACGCCCGGTCATCCGACGATCCGACCCGGGATCGGCCGCGCCCCCGGACCCCTCACCCCGGGGCGCGACCGGTCCCGGCGCTCGTGAGCGACCCTCGATTACCGGCTCTGACCGGCGCGAGGACACGCCGAGGACACGAATTCGGGGGGTCGGTGTGCACAATCGCCGAGTTCGTACTACGCTTGATGAAGTTCCGCGCTCCCGGTAACCCCCAGGCCGGTTGAGCGCGGAACTCCTTTTTTTCTCCCCGATCAGCCGCGGCCGAGCGCCGCGCGTCGAGTCCGGTCACCACCACTAACTGGCAGTTAACCCATGCGTGGCCATGGTACGCAGCGGTGCGGGCCCGTTGTCAACTCACAGTTACCCTGCGAGACTTGTGGGGGAGTCACAGTCACGAAAGGGTGGCCAACCGTGGGGGATCCCGAAACCGGTGGTGCGGCGGGGACATCCGCCGAGCGGCCCGGGACCTCGCTGGGCGCCCGGCTGGACCGGCTGTTCCGGGTGAGCCTCCCGCGCGGCAGGCAGTGGTCCAACGCCGAGGTGGCCGCCGAGGTCAAGAAGGCGAACCCGGACCTGCGGGTCAGCGGCCCGTACCTGTCCATGCTGCGCACCGGCCGCCGGACGAGCCCGTCGATGGACCTGCTGGTGGCGCTGGCGCGGTTCTTCGGGGTCAACCCGAGCTACTTCTTCGACGACGAGGACGGCCACGGCGAGCGGGTGCGCGCGCAGCTCGAGCAGCTGGCGATGCTGCGCGAGCGCGGCGTCGTCGGCATCGCGCAGCGCGCGGTCGGCCTGCCGCGGTCGAACCTGGACCTGATCACGGCCCTGCTCGACCAGGCCCGCAGGCAGCGCGGCCTGCCGCCCGTCACAGACACCGACACCGACCGGCCCGAGGACTGAAAGCCGTGCCGCGTCGGGGACTGCGCCGGGTGCGCCGCGACTGCGCCGCCCTGCTGGCCGGGCTCGAACTGCCACCGCACACCGACCTGGCCGGGCTGTGCGCGCACCTGGCGCGGGCGCGCGGGCGGCCGCTGCACGTGGTCCCGGTGGCGATGCTCGCGTCGCAGCCGTGCGGCATCTGGGTCGCCACCGGCGACGCGGACTGGATCTTCTTCGACGAGGCCGCCCCGGCGGCGCACCAGGAGCACATCATCCTGCACGAGATCGGGCACATGATCTGCTGCCACCGCGGCGGCGGCCACCTCGACGCGGACACGGCGGCGGTGTTCTTCCCGGACATCGACCCGGCGCTGGTGCGCGACATGCTGGGCCGCACCACCTACAGCGACGAGCAGGAGCAGCAGGCCGAGGTGCTGGCGTACCTGCTCGGCGAGGTGCTGCGCGGCGCTCCCCCGCCGGGTGACGACGTGGCGGCGCGGATCGCGGGCTCGCTCAACCACTCGACGCACCCCGAAGCGGTGTAGCGGCCGGTGAACGCGGTCCTCTACCCGCTGTGCGCGGGGGTGGCGTGGGTCAGCCTGCTGTTCAAGCTGCCCGCGCTGTCCCGCCCGGGTCGCGGTCCGGCCGCGGTCGCGGTGGCGTTGTTCTTCCTGTTCATGGGGTTGACGTTCACCATCAGCGACCCGCGCGTGTGGGCGCTGGTCGACCGGTCGGCCGGTGTGCCCAACCTGTCGCTGCTGCTGTCGCAGGGCAGCGTGATCGGGGTGGCCGCGACGCAGTTGGCCGCGTTGACGTTCTGGGCGCACGACGCCGAACACGCCCGTCCCATGGTGCGTCGGCAGGTGGTGGGTTTCGGCGCCGTAGTAGTGGCGATGGCCGTGCTGTTCGCCTTGGCCGACCTCACAGAAGAAGACACGACGACGGCCGCGATCCGGTTTGCCGGTAAAGGGCTGTATTCGGTCTACCTGATGCTCTACGTGACCGCGTTCGCGGTGACCGAGGCGGTGCTGGTGTCGCGGTGCGTGCGGCACGCGCGGGCCCTGGAAGGCCCCTGGCTGCGCCGTGGGCTGCGCATGGCGGCCATCGGGGCCACCGGTGGCCTGCTGTACTCGGCGGCCCGCTACGCGGACGTCATCGCCGCGCCGCTGGGGTTGGACCCGCAGCGGTGGGAGTTCGTGGCGCGGTTGGGTGCCGGGTTGGGCGGCATCCTCACGTTGATCGGGTGGAGCGTGCCGGGGTGGGGGCCGCAGGTGAGCGCCCTGCGCGTGCGGATGCGCGATTACCGGCGCCACAACGACCTCTACCCGCTGTGGGCGGCGTTGAGCGAGGCGAACCCGGACCTCGTGCTCGACCGGCAGGCGCCGCGACGCGCGGTGCGGGACCTGGACTTCCGCCTGCACCGGCGGGTCGTGGAGATCCGCGACGGCATCCGGTGGCTCCAGCCGTACCAGGACCCCTCGGTGGTGGAGGCGGCGACGGCGCGGGGGCGGGAAGCCGGGTTGGCGGGCGCGGACCTTCGGGCGTCGGTCGAGGCCGCCGCCATCGCCGCCGCGCTGCGCGACGGCCCCGACGCGGTCACGCGCCCGGAATCCGAGGCGCCGCCGCACGACACCGGCACCGACTGGCTGGTCCGGGTATCGCGGGCCTTCACCGCGGACGGCCGCGCTAAGGTGGGGAACCGATGAGCGAACTTTTCGACGCCGAGTTCTTCGCCGACCCGCACCCCACCTACGCGCGCCTGCGCGCCGACGGCGGCGCGCACCACGTGTCCACACCGGACGGTGCCAAGGCGTGGGTGGTGACCGGGTACGCCGACGTGCGGGCCGGGCTCGCCGATCCGCGGCTGTCCCTGGACCGGGCCAACGCGGGCGCGGGCTACCGGGGCTTCGCGCTGCCGCCCGCGCTCGACGCCAACCTGCTCAACCTCGACCCGCCGGACCACACCCGCCTGCGCGCCCTGATCGCGGGCGCGTTCACCCCGAAGCGGGTGGCGGCGCTGGCACCGGCGATCGAGGCGGCCGCGACCGAACTGCTCGACGCGGTACCGGTCGGCGAGCCCGTCGACCTGATCGCCGCGTTCGCCGCGCCGCTGCCGGTGCGGGTGATCGGCGACCTGCTCGGCGTACCCGCCGCCGACCGGGACCGGTTCCGCTCGTGGACGAGCGTGCTGCTCACCCCGCGCCCGGACCAGCCGCCGACGGCCGCCCGGGACGCGGTGGCCGCCATGTACGGGTTCCTGGTCGACCTGGTCGCGGCCAAGCGCGCGGCGCCGGCCGACGACCTGCTGTCCGCCCTGATCGCGGTGCGCGACGAGGAGGACCGGCTCAGCGAGGCCGAGTTGGTGTCGCTGGCGTTCCTGGGGCTGTGGGCGGGCTACGAGAACCTGGTCAACCTCATCGGCAACGGCGTGTGGGCGCTGTTCGCCGCGCCGGAGCAGCTGGCGGACCTGCGTGCCCACCCGGATGTGCTGCCGTCGGCGGTCGAGGAGCTGACCCGCTACGACCAGCCGCTCCAGTTCGCCATCCGCCGGTTCCCGCGGACGGACGTGGAGATCGCGGGAACCGTGATCCCGGCGGGCGACACCGTGCTGCTGGGCATCGCGGCGGCGAACCGCGACCCGGCGGTCTTCGCGGACCCGAACACCCTCGACCTCCGGCGCGACCCCAACCCCCACCTGAGCTACGGGCACGGCCCGCACCGCAGCTTCGGCTCGCGGCTGAGCCAGGTGGAGGCGGGCATCGCGATCGCGGCCCTGCTGGCGCGCGGCTGCGCACCCGCCACCCCCGACTTCGAACCCCGGTGGCTGCCGTCGTTCCGCAACCGCGGCCTGACGAGCCTCCCGGTGCGCCTCACCCGCTAGCGGGTGAGGACGCAGAACCGGTTGCCCTCCGGGTCCGCCAGGACGGCCCACGGCACCGCGCCCTGACCGATGTCGGCGTCGGCGGCGCCGAGGGTCCGCAGCCGGGCCACTTCGGCCGGGTGGTCCGCGCGCGGACTCGGGGTGAGGTCGAGGTGGAAGCGGTTCCGGGTGACGAGCGGGTCGGGGACGAACTCCAGGTAGGGGCCGATCCCCGTGGCCGCGCGCAGTCTCGCGCGGTCGTCGCGCGCCTCGTGCGTGGTCCACGCCATCGCCGTGCCCCAGAACCGGGCCATGGCACGGGGATCCGCGCAGCCGACCACCACCGCGGCGATCGGCCCGGTGTCCCGGTCGGTCTCCCGCCGCACGCGGAAGACGTTGCCCTCCGGGTCGGTCAGGGTGGTCCACGGCTCGTCACCACCGCCGACGCGCTTCGCCCCCGACGCCACCAGGCGCGCCACCAACTCCGCCTGGTGGGTCGCGGAGGCGGCGGCGAGGTCGAGGCGCACGCGGCCGCGCACCGCCTCGGGGTCCGGGACCGCGACGACGTCGAGGCAGAGGGCGTCCGGGTCCGGCCAGGCGAAGCCCGCCGGTCCGAGCGCGGTCGAACCGGGCCCCTCGTGGAACACGACCCAGTCGAGCACCGCGGCCCAGAACCGGCCGAGCGCCGCGTCATCCCGGGCTTTGAGGTTCACCATGGCGAGTCGGGGCACGCGGTCGACCGTAGCCGCCCGCCCGCGGCGTGACGACGCCGTTCTCGTAGGCGAAGACCACGGCCTGCACGCGGTCCCGCAGCCCCAGCTTGCCGAGGACCCGGCCGACGTGGGTCTTGATCGTCTCCTCGGCCAGGTGCAGCGCGCGGGCCACCTCCGCGTTCGACAGCCCACGCGCCACCAGGGTGAGGACTTCCCGTTCGCGGGGTGTCAGCCGGGATATCGCGGTGCTGTCCGGTGGCAGCGGGTCCTGCGCCACGAACCGCTCGACGAGGCGGCGGGTGACGGTCGGGGCCAGGAGTGCGCCGCCCGAGGCGACCGCGCGGACGGCGGCGACGAGGTCGGCCGCGGTCGCGTCCTTGAGCAGGAAGCCGCTCGCGCCCGCGCGCAGCGCCGCGTAGACGTACTCGTCGATGTCGAAGGTGGTGAGCATCAGGACCCGGGTGTCCGGGTGGTCCGCCACCAGCCTGCCGGTCGCGGCGACCCCGTCGAGGACGGGCATCCGGACATCCATGAGCACCACGTCCGGCCGTTCCCGCCCGCACAGCGCCAAGGCGTGTTCGCCGTCGCCCGCGGTGCCCGCGACGCAGATGTCGTCCTGGCGGTCCAGCAGCGCGGCGAACCCCTCGCGCACCACCGGTTGGTCGTCCACCACGACCACGGTGATCACGCGGTCTCCGCGCGGGGGACGGGGATCTCCGCGCGGACCAGGAACTCGTCGCCGGTCCGGTCCACCACCAGGGTGCCGCCGAGGAGTTCGGCCCGTTCCCGCATCCCGAGCACCCCGAGCCCGGTGCCGTGCGCGGTGCTGGTGAGCCGGTTGCGCGACTCGACGACCACCACCCCGCCCGCCGTGGTGATCGAGAGGTCGACGGCCTGCCCGGGCGCGTGCGCGACGGCGTTGCTCAACGCCTCCTGCGCGATCCGGTGCACGGCGAGCGCGCGGACACCGGACAGCCCGCGACTCGGCTCGTCGAGCGCCAGGTGGACCTCGGCGCCCAACGCGCGGGCGCGGTCGACCAGGTCGGGCAGGTCGGCGACGGTGGGCTGGGGCGCGCGGTCGGCCTCGGTGTCGGCGCGCAGGACGCCGAGCAGCACCCGCATCTCGGCCAGCGCGGACCGGGACGCGGCGGCGATGTCGGCGAACTCGGCGGCGGTCGCGTCGGGCACCTCGGCGAGCCGGTACGGCGCGGTTTCCGCGCGGACGGCGACGAGCGACATGTGGTGCGCCACGACGTCGTGCAGTTCCCGGGCGATCCGGGCCCGGGCGGCGAGGGTCTCCTGGCGCAGCCGTTCCCGGTCCAGTTCGGCCTCCGCCCGGCTCCGCGCGGCGGTGGCCATGCCCAGCAGGGTCGCGGTCACGGCGGCGAGCAGCACGACGCCGAAGTCGGCGCCGGGCTGGGTGAACGCCATGACCACCACCGTGATCGCCGCGACCGCCAGCGCGCGGGGGCGGCGCAGGGCCATGCCGACGCCGACCAGCAGCGGGGTCAGCGCGAAGACCGCGGCGGTGGTCAGCAGGCCGGGCGGGACCGCGAGCCAGACCTCCAGCAGCCGCGTCGCCACCGTCGCGGCGCAGGCCACCAGCCACGCCGGGAAGGGTCTTGTCCGCCACCACGGCAGCGGCCCCGCGACGGCCGCGCCGAGCGCCACCGCGACCGGCCACACGGCCCAGTCCCACAACCGCCCCGAGATCACCCCACCGGCCGAGGCGGCGGCCGCCACGAACACCGCGGTCGCCGCCACCACGGTCGCCCGCTGTCCGTTCCGCGTGTGCATACCCCCACGGTAGGGCGCCGCGCGCCGGGTGCGGTCCCCCGATGGGGTTCGTGATCATCACTCTTGGGAGCCACACCACCCGTCGGGCACCCCTTGGCGGGGGCCGGGGCCGGGCTCCCGCGCGGGACGGCACGGCGCCCACCGGCGCCTAGCGTCGGTGCCGTGACTTCCCTTGTGGACCAAGCGGTTTCCCTGACGACCCGGGCGCTGGCCCGGCTGACGCCGTGGGTGGAGAGCGAGGTGCTGGGCCTCTCGGCGCTGGTGCGACCGGGTGACGTGTGCCTCGACATCGGCGCGGGAGCGGGGATCTACACCGCGGAGCTGGCCCGCCTCGTCGGTCCGGGCGGTCAGGTGCACAGCATCGAACCGCTGGTCTTCGCCCACCGCGCGGTTTCCGAGCTGCTGGCGCTGCGGCGCGGCCCCGCGGTCCGGGCGCACGCCCTGGCGCTGGCCGAGGTGACCGGTCGGTCCCACCTGAGCGTGCCCCTGCGCGGTCCCCGGTTCGTCACCGGCCGGGCCTTCCTCACCGGCGGCACCGCCGCGCTGGGCGCCAACCGGGAGTTCGACGCGCAGGTCGAGGTGCGCACCCCGACCGAGCGCCTCGACGACTTCGCCGCCCGGCTCGGCCTGCCGCGGGTCCACTTCGTCAAGGCGGACACCGAGGGTTCCGAGTGGTCGGTCCTGCGCGGCGGCGCGGACCTGCTGGGCCGCGACCGCCCGGCGTTGCTGCTGGAGGTCGAGCCCCGCCACCTGGCCCGCTACGGCCTCGCCCCACCGGAGTTCCTCGCGTGGCTCGGCGAGTTCGGCTACCGACCGCGGGTCTGGCGCGGCGCCTGGCAGCCGGTACCGGGGCTGGTCGACGGTCACCGCAACTACCTGTTCACGGCTGGGGAAGCGGTTCGTCCAGGAGGAAGGCGGTGATCAGGTCGCGGTGGGCGTCCGGGCGGGCCGCGGCGATGTTGTGGCCCGCGCCGGGAACGGTGACCAGCGTGGCGCCGGCGAGGACAGCGGTGTACTCGGCCGTGACCGCTTCCTTGATGTAGTCGCACTCCCCGCGCAGCACCAGCGCGGGCACCCGGACCGCGCGCAGCGCCGGGCGCGGGTCGGGGACGTCGTCGAAGTCGGCGACGGTCCGCTGGTTGGCGTAGAAGCCGGGCGGGTTGTCGTGCACGGCCGCCGGTGGCGCGCCGGGGCAGCCGGTCGCGTCCTTGATCGCCACGCCGATCTCCCGCATCCGCCGGTCGGCCTCCGCGTCGCCGAGGAAGTCGTGCGCGGCCCGGGGGTTGACCGACAGCAGCGCCGAGGCCAGCAGCAACCGCGGCGAGGTCACCAGGTCGTCCCGGCGGTCCCGCTGCGCCCGGTTGAGCCTGGGCTCGCCCACCCCGTCCCGCCACGCGCGCGGCCACAGCTCGCCCGGTGACGCGAACACCGCGCGCGCCACGCGGTCCGGGTGCGCCGCGAGGTACTGGGCGGCCAGCGACCCGCCCCACGACTGCCCGACCAGCACGAGCTTCCCGGCGCCGAGCCGGTCGCGGACGGCCTCCAGGTCGGCGACGTGCCGGGCGACGGTGTAGCCGGACGGGTCGTCGAGGCGGGTCGAGCGGCCGGAGCCGAGCTGGTCGTAGGAGTAGACGTCGAAGCCCGCCGCGGCCAGCGCCCGCCCCGTGGCCGAGATCCCCTCGGCGGGCGTGCCGGGCCCGCCGTGCAGCAGCACCACGGGTTCGCGCGCTTGGTCCCCTGCGCGGGCTCGTACACGTAGGCGAGGCGCGACCCGGTGGGCAGCTGCCAGAACCGGACGTCCCCGGGCACGGCCGCGTCGGGCGGCACCGCGGGCGCGTTGAGCAGCACGGCGCAGACCACCGTCACCGCGACCGTGACGACCCCGGCCAGCACGCTCCCGTCGCGCCACGCCCGCCCCGCCCCGCCGACCGCGAACCCGGCCCACCCGGCGGCGGCCATCACCACCGCGAACGCCGCGAAACCCGCGGCCGCGATCAGCCACAGCCGGTCGGTCACCGCCGCGACGACCACCGCCCCGGTCAACCCCGCCGCCGCCGCGACCACGAGCCCGACCGCCACGACGAGAACCGCGCTCACGCGCCTGAACACCATCATCCCCACACCCCCGGACGCTAAGCCGCCCGGCGCTGAGCCGACGTCATCCCCGGGGAGGACCCCCGGGGATGACTTGTCCGACCCGGACCCGGGTCCGTACCGGGCACCTCAGACCGGGTGCCGGTGCCCCGCGCGCTTCACCGCGCCGCCCACCACCGTCACCTCCGCGGCGGGCACGCCGTCGAGCCGGGTGACGAAGTCGTAGAGCGCGGGTAAGTCGCGGCAGAACACGGCCGCCATCAGGTTGGTCGGCCCGGTCGTGGCGAGCACGCCGTGCACCATCGGGTCGCGGGCGAGCCTGCCGCCGATCTCGGCCAACCGTCCGGGTGGGACGGTCAGCCAGAGGTTGGCGTCCACTTGGAGACCGAACAGTCGCGGATCGGCCACCACGCAGGTCCGGACCAATCCGGCCGAAGTGAGCCGGTCCATTCGCCTGCGCAGCGTGGATTCCGGCACGCCCAACGCGACGGACAACGCGGACGGTCCCGTTCGAGCGTCCTTTGTCAACAGTTCCAGCAATCGCCGGTCCTGTTCGTCCGGGGCGTGCGCCCCGGTCGCGGGCGGCGGGGTCAACGCCTCGACTTCCGCTTTCGACAAGCGGCCCGTGCGCCAGTCCGCGGCATCGGAGAATACGTGCAGCACCGACAGCACCTGGACATTGGTAATGGCGCCCGCGGTCGGCAGATGCGGTTTAGGTCCGACCACGACGGCGCTAATTTCCTCCCCGCCTTCGAGGATGTCGACGAAGAGGGTTTCCGGATGCTGGGACAGCGCGTCCGCGAAGCGCTCCACCCGACCGCGCAACACCCGCACCCGCAGCAGAGTGACCGCGGGCAGGCCGTGGCGCGGGTCCGGCACCCGCACGACCCGGATCCGGTCCGCCAGGCGGGTCAGCGACCGGGTGACCGTGCGCGGCGAGACGCCGAGCACCTCGGCCAGGCGGCCGGGCGCGGCGCGGCCGTCGACCTGCAGGGCCGAGGCAACGCGCTGATCGAAATCACCCAACTCCTCGACCACGGGTGTCCACTTCCGCTCACTGCGACGCTCACAGGCACCATAACCGAGCACCCGCGACCACGCTTGTCCCATGTTGCACACCGTGACCAAGATCGTCCGCACGGTCGCCGCGACCATCCCCGACCGCCGCGGCACCACCGCCCCGGACACCCTCGACGCCCTGCACCGCGAGTTCACCGAGCTCGACGACGCCCTGTGCGCGGCGCTGCGCGGGCGGCTCGACCCGCTCACCCCCGCAGGCGGCTGCTGGGTCGTCGACGCGCTGGACGGCGCCGTGCAGTACCTGCAGGGTCTCCCCCAGTGGTGCGTGTCCGTCGCCCTCCTCGTCGACGAGGTCCCGACCCTCACCGTCCTGCACTCCCCCCACCTCGGCGAGACCTACACCGCCGTGGCCGGGGGCGGCGCGCACCGCGACGGCGCGCCGATCCGGCCGTCGACCAAGACCGACCCGGCCGCCGCGCTCGCCGCCACGAGCCACCCGCACGTCCGGCAGCCCGACGCGAACCGGCTGGCCGGGCTCGCGCTGCCCCGGGTGCTGGACACCGTGGCCGCCGTGCGCAACCTCGGGCCGACGTCGTGGCAGGTGGCGGACGTGGCGGCGGGCCGGGTGGACCTGTTCTGGCAGTACGGCCGCGACAGCGAGAACCTGCTCGGCGCGAGCCTGGTCGCCGCCGAGGCGGGCGCGGTGGTCAGCACCGCGGCAGGCGCGCCGTGGACGCCCGGCGCGGCGGACTTCCTGGTCGCGGCCCCCGGGCTGCACGCCGCGGCAGTGCGGGTGCTGACCGTCGGTGCCGATCTCCTCCTGTTCGGGTGACGAACCGGCCCGGCGCGGGGCGACATGATCGACGCAGACGGAGCAGCCGGGGCCACCACCGGGCCACCACGGTCCCCGCGCCCGTCCGCCGGTGCCGGACCCGGCGCGCCCCCAAGCGGAGTCGGGGCCGCGCGGAGGCGCTCGTTACGGCCGGGTCCGGCACCGGTGTCCGCACCGGTCCGACGAGAGGTCCGACATGACCAACCTGACGAACGCACTGGCGGCGGCCGACCCCTTCAACCCACTCAACCCTCTGAACCCCCCTGGTGCCGGGCAGCCCCACCGGCCCGGGCGGCGCGGGCGGCGGATGCCCGCCGCGGCCAGGCTGGTGGTGCTGTGCTGCGCCATCGGCCTGGCCGTCGCCGCCGCGGCCCTGCCCGCCGCGGCGAGCGCCGCCCGCATCCTCACCTGAACCGACACCGGGACCGACAACCGACCGAGCACGACCGACCGAACCACCCGACACCGCCCCGAGGCCCGCGCCTCGGGGCGTTTTCGCTGTTCGGCGGTCATGATCATCACCCGTGGCGGGTGAGCGCAGACCATTACCACTTTCCACGGGGAAACTGTGAATGCGGTTCCAATCGCGGTTACGCACCGGCATACGCCGCAATGATTTCAGCACGCGGCCTCATTTTGTGAGCCGTTTCGCCCACATGAGGTGACGCCGGTCATCAAGAACCGACGATCTACTCGCCGAAAGAAGGGGATATAGGTGGCCGCGGGTATCGCATGGGGCAAACCGGAATGTGCGCGAACCCCGGCCAACGAACAGCGGAAGAGGAGCAGAACGCACGATGCGGGACCTGAACGACATGCGCGCCCATTCCGACACAACCGGGCACCGGCCGACCGTGCCCGCCGGGAAGGTCCGCGTGCCCACCAGCGCCGCGACCCGGCCGTGGCGCGAGCGCCTGGCCGCCGCGCTCGACGCCCACGTGACCGACCCCGGCACACCGCCCGCGGTGACCGTTGTGCACGGTCCGGCCGGGTCGGGCAAGACCACCGCGCTGGCCGCGTGGGCGGCTACCCGCCCCGCGGACCGGCCGGTGCGGTGGGCCACGCTGGACCGGCACGACAACGACCCGACGCGGTTGTGGACGACCATCCACGCCGCGCTCGCGGGCGCGGACGACCGCGACGAGTGCCCGCCGCCGGAGTCCGCCGACCCGTTCGGCGACCTGACGCGCGCCATGGACGGCCTCGCCGACCAGACCTGCCTGGTGCTCGACGACGTGCACGAGCTGTCCGACCAGCAGGTCCTCGGCGTGCTCACCACCCTGGTCCGGCACGCACCGGACCACCTGCGACTGGTCCTGGCGGGCCGCACGCCCCCGGTGCACCTGTCCAAGCTGAGCCTGGACGGGCGGTTGCGCGAGATCGACGGCCGCGAACTCGCGCTCACCGCACCGGAAGCCGAGGCGCTGCTGGCCGAGCACCACGTGGCGCTGTCCGAGGCGGAGCTCGCGGACCTGCTCGACCTGACCAGGGGCTGGGTCGCGGGCACCCGGCTGGCCGCGCTCTGGCTGGCCGGGCAACCGGCCGAAAACCGCTCGCTGACGGCGTTCCCGGCCGAGGACCCGCTGGCCGGGGACTACTTCGCCGAGGAGGTCCTCGGCGCGCACCCGCCGCAGACCAGGCAGTTCCTGTTGTCCACCAGCGTGTGCGACCGGGTCGGGGTGGAACTGGCCTCGGTGCTGTCCGGACAGCGGCACGCGGGCACCGTGCTGCACGGCTTGGCGCGCACGAACTTCCTGGTGACGCGCTGCGACGACGTGCCGGGCGAGTGGTACCGGTACCACCCGCTGCTGCGCGAGCACCTGCGCGCCGAGCTGGCCAGGACCCGGCCCGGCGCGGCGCAGCGGCTGCACCAGAGCGCGGCGCGCTGGTTCCGCGCCGAGGGCGACGTGACCAGCGCCCTGCACCACGCCGCTCAAGCCCAGGACACCGAACTCGTGGCGGAACTGGTGGCGGGCGACGGGGTCGGGCAGATCCTGCGTGGACACGGCGCGCCGCTGCGCGCGGCGCTGGCCACCCTGCCGGACGAGCGGCTGGCGGAGCCGACCTTCGCGGTGACGGCGGCGTTCGCGGCGCTGGAGGCGCCCGATCCCGCGGCGGCGGACGGTTTCCTCGGCCGCATCGACGACACCGACGCGGCACCGTGGACGGACCGCGTGCGTGCGGTGTACGAGACCGTGCTCTCGCGACGGGCCCACCTGGACGCCACGGGCGTGCTGCCGCAGGCCCGCGCGACGCCCACCGGGGACGCCGCGGCCGACACGCTCACCCGGCAGGCGCGCGGTGCCACGGCGCTGTGGGCGGGCGACCCGGAGGCCGCGGAGTCCGAGCTGAGCCGGGTGGTGCAGTCGTGCCTGCGGGAGAACCTGCCCTGGCTGGCGTTGCAGGCCAAGGTGCAGTTCGCGGTCGCCGCGGCGTTGCGCGGCGACCTGCCGGAGATGGACCGCCGGGCGGGCCGCGCGGTGCACCTGGCCGCGGCGCACCACTGGGAGCGGGAGTGGCCGTGCTCGACGGCGTACGTCCTACTGGGTGCGTACGCCTACCAGCAGGGCGACTCGGCCGAGGCGAGGCGGTGGGCGAGGCTGGCCGCGGAGACCGCGCCCGCGCACCAGGAACCGACGATCGAGCTGGCCCGCCGCACGATGGCCGCGTTCGCGGAGTTCGACGGCGCGGCCGACCCGCACACCGTGGTCCGCACCGCGCTGCAGCACTGGCGCGGGCTGACCGCGCGGCGGGTGAGCCCGCAGCTGGTCGCGATGCTGATGCCCACCCTGGTCCGCATGACGCTGCGGGTGGGCGAACCGGGCCGGGCCGCGGAACTGGTCGACGCGGCCGGGTCCGCGCTGGGCGGGCACGCGGAACTACCCGTGCTGCACGCGATAACGCACGCGCACCACGGCCGGGTCATCCAGGCGCGACGGCTGCTCGGTCCCGTGCTGGCCGGGGACCTGAGCCCGCTGGCGGGCACGACGGCGGTGGAGGCGTGGCTGCTGGAGGCCACGCTGGTCGACCGAGGCGAGAACCCGCAACGCGCGCACGAGGCGGTCACCCGCGCGCTGCGCGCCGCGGAGCCGATCCGGGCCATTCGGCCCTTCCTCACCGCGCGCCGGTCCGTCCGGGACATCCTCGCCGAGGGCGCGGGCCGCTTCGGCAGGCTGGACCGGTTCGCCGTGGACACCCTGTCCGCGCTGCCCGCGGACGCCACCACCGCGGACCCGCTCACGAGTCGGGAGCTGGAGCTGCTGCTGGAACTGCCGTCGATGCGGACGGTGGACGAGATAGCGGAGTCGATGTTCGTCTCGGCCAACACGGTCAAGACGCACCTGCGCGGGATCTACCGCAAGCTCGGCGTCCGGCAGCGCCGGGACGCCGTGGTGGCCGCGCGCAGACAAGGGTTGCTCTAGTCGGGAGGAGCGCGGGATGCGGGCACAAGGGACTGTTCCCCGGCCGGGGCGGCGGCGGTGATCGGGCGGCGACGGCGGCCGCGGTCGCTGCTCACGGTGCTGTTCGTGCTGGTGCTGCTGGCCTCGGCCAAGCGGTCGGCGAGCCCCGGTGAGCAACCGGGCCCGGTGGTCACCACCGTCATCGGGGTGTTCGACCTGCTGCGCTCGGTCGACTGGCCCAGCAGGCTGCTGACCGCGGCGAAGTAGGTCGGATTCGTCCACTGTGGAGCACCGGGCTTCACCTCCCCGAGGGGAGGCGGCGGCGCGGGGCGTGCCGAAATGCTGGGTCTGCCCGGCGCTGGCCCGGGCTCCACCGACGGCCACAGCGGCCACGGACGAGAGGGACGACGCATGTCGGCCACGTTGACGGTATGGAAGTTCCCCACGGCGGAAGGCGCGGAGCAGGCACGGGACACGGTCGAGTCGCTGCGTCGCGAGGGCGCGCTCACCCTGGTGGACGCGGCGGTGGTGAGCTGGCCGGAAGGCGAGTCGAAACCGCGCACCAAGCAGCTGCACGGCATGGTCGGCGCGGGCGCGCTGACCGGGACGTTCTGGGGGCTGCTGTTCGGCATCCTGTTCTTCATGCCGCTCATCGGCGCGGCCATCGGCGCCGCGTCCGGGGCGCTGGGCGGGAAGTTCACCGACATCGGCATCGACGACGGGTTCATCTCCGACGTGCGGGCCAAGGTCGTGCCCGGCACGTCGGCGCTGTTCCTGCTGACCGAGGACGTGGTGCTGGACCGGATCCACGACGCCTTCCCGGGCGGGCGCGCGGAACTGGTGCACACCAACCTCGACGACCGGCAGGAACAGGCGCTGCGAACGGCGTTCGCCTGAGCGCGGGAGGAGGCGGCGATGCTCAGCGGTCCGCAGTGGACCTCCCCGCGCGAGCGCAAGCGGGTGTCCGGCTGGCTGACCTTCGGCGGGCTGGTGGTGTTCCTGGTCGGCGCGATCGACGTCGGCGTCGGGCTGGTCGCCCTCACCCGGAGCGGTTTCTACCGCACCCCGGACGGCGACCTGCTGGTGTTCGACTACACCGCGTGGGGCTGGATCTGGCTGGTGTTCGGCCTGATCGGAGTTGTGTCCGGGATCGGCGTGCAGTTCGGCGCGCTGTGGGCCAGGGTCGGCGCGCTCGCGCTGGCGCTGCTGTCGGTGGTGGGGCACCTGCTGTTCCTGCCCGCGTACCCGCTCTGGTCGATCGTGGCGATCACCCTGAGCGTGCTGGTCGTGTACGCGGTCGTGGTGCCGCCGTTGGAGGCGGTGGGCGCGTGAACCGCACGAGGACGGCACCGCTGGCCGGGGACGCGGTCGCGCTGCCCGGCGGGGAGTTCCTGATGGGCACCGACAGCGGCGAGGGCCACCCGGCCGACGGCGAGGGACCCGCGCACGTGGTGCGGCTCAGCCCGTTCCGCATCGACCGGTTCACCGTGACCAACGACCGGTTCGCCGAATTCGTCGCGGCGACCGGCTTCACCACCGAGGCCGAGCACTACGGCTGGTCGTACGTGTTCGCGGGCCTGCTCGCCGACCGGCACCCGGTGGCCCGCTCGGTGCGGGCGCCGTGGTGGCGCCAGGTGCACGGCGCCACCTGGCGCAGCCCCGAGGGACCGGGGTCCACCGTGCTGGACCGCGGCGACCACCCGGTGACCCAGGTGAGCTGGCGGGACGCGCGCGCGTTCTGCCGCTGGGCGGGCGCCCGGCTGCCCACCGAGGCCGAGTGGGAGTACGCGGCCCGGGGCGGTCTGGTCGGCCGCCGGTACCCGTGGGGCGACCTGCGGGAGCCCGGCGGCGCGCACCGGATGAACATCTGGCAGGGCGAGTTCCCGGACGGCGACCTGGGCCTGGACGGCTGGGTCGGCACGGCGCCGGTGGACACCTACGAGCCCAACGGGTTCGGGCTGTCCAACATGACCGGCAACGTCTGGGAGTGGTGCGCGGACTGGTTCAACCCGACCGCCTACGCCACCAGCCGGATCGACGACCCGACCGGGCCGCGCTCGGGCAGCCACCGGGTGCTGCGCGGCGGGTCGTACCTGAGCCACGAGTCGCACTGCGACCGCTACCGGGTGGCCGCGCGCGGCGCGAACACCCAGGACGGTTCCGCGGGCGACATCGGCTTCCGCTGCGTGTACCCGGGGTGACCGGCGTGCACCCGTGGACCTATTGGAGAGAAGGACATGTCATGAGTGAGCGCACGGAGGAGTACGCGGCCGCCCGGCACCGGGAACGGGAGCGGTCGGCGTGGATCGGCTGGATCTGGTTCGGCGCCGTGATGCTGGTGCTGCTCGGCCTGTTCACCGTCATCTTCGGCCTGGTCGCGCTGTTCCAGGAGAACTACTACGTGGTCGGCCCGGAGGGGCTGCTCGTCTTCGACCTCACCGGCTGGGGCTGGATCCACCTGATCCTGGGCGCCCTGGCGACTGCGGCCGGGTTCGCGCTGTTCTCCGGGGCGGCGTGGGCGCGGGTCACCGCCGTGGTGCTGGCCGCGCTCAACGCCATCAGCCAGTTCGCCTTCCTGCCCGCGTACCCGGTGTGGTCGCTGATCGCCATCGCGCTGGACGTGCTGGTGATGTGGGCGATCGTGGTGCACGGCCGCGAACTGGGCGACTGAGCGGGCGGTACCGGAACGTCACCGAAGGACGAAGGGGCCTGGCCATCGCGGCCGGGCCCCTTCGGCGTGCGCGGGGTCAGTCGGTCGTCCCTTTCTCCTCGGCGGGTTCCGCGGATTCGGCAGGGGGTTCGGTGTGGGGTTCGGCGGCGTCAGCGGGTGCGGCCGTGGGTACCCGCGACGGCGCGCCCGCGAGCGCGTCGACCCAGCGGGCACGCGGGTCGACGTCCACCAGCACCGCCTTGACCAGCAGGGTGAGCGGCACGGCGAGCACCGAGCCGAGCGGGCCGAGCACCGCGCTCCAGACGATCAGCGACAGGAACGTGGCGGTGGACGACAGGCCCACGGTGTCGCCGATGACCCGCGGCTGGATGACCGACTGGAGCACGAAGTTCACCACGACGTACAGGACGATCACCGCGATCATCAGCTGCCAGTCGCCCTGCAGCAGGGCCAGCAGCGCGGGCGGCGCCACGCCGAGGATGAACCCGATGTTGGGCACGTAGTTGGTGACGAACGACAGCACGCCCCACAGCAGCGGCAGCGGGATGTCGAGCAGCAGCAACCCGATCGCGTCGAGCACCGCGACCAGGAACCCGAACACCGTGGTCACCCACAGGTAGCGGCGGGTGTCGTGGGCGAACCCGGAGAGCGCCGCCGCCAGTTCCGGCCGGTCGGCGGCGACGGAGCGCTGGCGCAGCCGGACGGTGGCGGCGTCGATGCTGAGGAACAGCAGCAGCGACAGCAGGAACACCAGGCCGCCGCCGATCGTGCCGACGGCGCCGACGATGTCGAGCAGGTAGCCGACGACCCGACCGAAGTCCAGGCCGTGGACGGCGGCGCGCACCTCGTCCGCGCCGACGCCGAAGCGGGCCAGGGCCGAGGCCAGTTCCGCGACGAGCGCGTCGGCGCGCTCGGCGTAGGCGGGCAACAGGGTCGCCAGTTGGGCTATGGAGACGACCACCACCAGGACGAGCACGGCGATGACCGCGTAGACGAGGAGGACGAGGACCGTCGTGGCGAGCCAGGAGGGTAATCCCCGGTCCCGCAACCACTGCGGGATGGGGGACACGGCGACCACGATCATCATGGCCAGCGCGAGCGGTCCGAGCAGCCAGGACGCGTACGAGATCCCTTGCAGGACAACGGCCACCGACGCCAGGCCGACCAGGATCTGCACGGCGCGCGGTATGGGGGGAAGTGTCACGCGCCGACGCTAGGAGCAAGTCCCGCGCCCCGACTTCACCCCGTGTGCGTGATCGGCCCGGTCCACCCGCGCCAGAGCGCCGCGTAGGCCCCGCCCGCGGCCAGCAGTTCGGCGTGCGAGCCGGATTCCACCACGGCGCCCCGGTCCATCACCACGACCCGGTCGGCGGCCACGGCCTGGCTGAGCCGGTGCGCCACGACCAGCGCGGTGCGGCTCTCGGTGACCGCCTCCGCCGCCCGGTCCAGGGTCCGGGCGCCCGCGCTGCCCGCCTCGGCGGTGGCCTCGTCGAGGATGACCGCGGCGGGGTCGGCGAGCAGGACCCGGGCGAGCGCGAGGTGCTGGGTCTGGGCCGCGGTCAGCCCGTGCGCGCCCTCCCCGACGACGGTGGTGATGCCGTCGGGCAGCGCCTCGACCCAGGGCAGGGCGCCGACGCGGTCGAGCGCGGCGGTGACCTCCGCGTCGGTCGCGGACTCGCGGGCCAGTCGGACGTCGTCGGCGAGGGTGCCCGCGAACACGTGCGCCTCTTGGCTCACCAGCGCGATGTGCCTGCGCGTCGCGGCCTCGCCGAGCGCGTCGAGGTCGACACCGCCGAGCCGGACGGTCCCGGTGGTCGGCCGGAGAATGCCCGCCGCGATCCCGGCGAGCGTCGACTTCCCGGCGCCACTGGCCCCCACGAGCGCGACCCGCTCCCCCGGTGCGATCCGCAGCGTCACCGCGCGCACGACCTCGGAACCGGCCTTGCCGTCCTGGAGTTCGTAGTGGTGGCTGATGCCCTCCAACTCGATACCGCTGTCGGCGGGCACGGGTGGGTTCTCGGGCGTTTCCGCGCCGGGCAGGTTCGCGACACCCGCGAGCCGGGCGAGGCCCGCACCGGCCTGCTGGATCTGGTCGACCTCGATCACCAGGAAGCCGATGGGGTTGAACAGCCGGTGGAAGTACAGCGCGGCGGCGGTGACCGTGCCGACCGTGACCGTGCCGGACGCGGCCAGGTCGCCGCGCACCAGGAAGAACCCGACGACCAGCACGGCGGTCAGGCCGACGAACTCGGCGCGGTTGAGCCTGCCCGCGAACCAGGTGAAGACCCGGAACACACCGATCGACAGGTCCATTGCCGCCTGCGACTTCTCCTCGATGACGGCGGTGTGCCGGTGCTCCAGCCGGTAGGCGCGCACGGTCTCGCCGCCCCACAGGGAGCAGGCCATGGCCTCGGTCCGCTCCCCCACGGCGAGGCGTTCCTCGGCGTAGAAGGGTTTCGAGCGCGGCAGGTACCAGCGCAGCGCGAGGTGGTAGGCGGGCGCGGAGAGCAGACCGGCCAGGCCGAGGCGCCAGTCCAGGCCGAACAGGCCCGCCGCGGTGAGGACGATGGTGAACGACGCGCGCACGATCTCGGGGACGGTGGTGGTGATCGCGCCGGTCACCACCGACACGTCGTCACCGACCCGGGACAGCAGGTCGCCGACCCCGACCCGTTCGAGGGTGGCCGACGGCAGGTGCAACGCGCGGTCCATGACCCGTTCCCGCACGCGCGCCAGCACGGTCTCCCCCAGCCGTGCCACCAGCGTGGCACCGAAGGCGGCCAGCACACCGGTGACCAGCGCGGCGACCACCATGACCACCACGAGCGGGACGAGGCGGTCGGTGCCCGCGCCCGCACCGGCGTCGTCCACCAGCAGGCCAAGCACCCAGGGCGCGACGAGCCCGGCGGCGCTCGCGGCGAGCATGACCACCAGCACGGCGGCGGCGGACCGGCGGTGCGCGAGGAGTTCGTCGCGCAGCAGCAACCAGGTTCGACGGGCGTCGGCGACCGGGAGGATGGGCGCTGCCACCACGTCACCACCTACTGGTGCGGTCATCGGGTCACCACCTGGCGGTAGGTCTCGTCGGCGGCGCGGAGTTCGTCGTGGGTGCCGGTGCGGGTGACGCGACCGCCCTCGATCACCACCACGCGGTCGGCGCGGGCGAGCAGCGCGGGGCTGCTGGTCACGATCAGCGTGGTCAACCCGGTGCGGCGGCCGGATAGCCGTTCGGCGATGCGTTCCTCGGTGACCGCGTCGACGGCGGTGGTCGGTTCGTGCAGCACCAGGACGGGCGCGGCGGAGAGCAGGGCCCGGGCCAGGCCGATCCGCTGCCGCTGCCCGCCGGACAGCGAGCGGCCCCGGTCGGTGACCGGGTGGTCGAGCCCCGACGGGTGCGCGTCGACGACATCCCGGGCCGCCGCCGCCTCGACGGCGCGCAGGACTTCCTCCTCGGGGTCGGCGAGCTGTCCGTTGTGGACACCGGCGGTGAGGTTGCCGCGCAGCGTGCCCGCGAACAGGGCGGTGTCGTGCTGCTCGACGAGCACCGCGCGGCGCCGGGCGTCGAGGTGGAGTTCACCATCGGGGACGTCGCCGATGAGCAGGTCGCCGGTGCGCTCGGCCGCGCGTCCGGCGAGGACGGCGACGAGCGCGTCCGCGTCGCGGGGGTCGCTCGCGAGCACGCCGACGAGTTCGCCGGGGCGTAGGTCGAGGTCGACGTCTTGGAGCGTGCGGTAGGAAACGCCCTTGAGCGCCACGGTGATCCCGTCGGCGGTGTCGACGTCGCGCGTGCCGCCCGCGGCGTCCGGGTCGGCGTCGAACACCTCGGCCAGGCGCGCCGCCGAGGCCCGCGCGCTCGCCACCTGACCACCGCACCAGCCCAGGGCGCGCAGCGGTTCAGCGATGAACTGGGCGAGCCCCACGACCGTGATCAGCTCCCCGACGGTCAGCCTGCCGGTGAGGGCGAACCAGCCCGCGAACCCGGCGACTGCCGCCAGGAACAGACCGCCCGCAGCCGTGGTGACACCTTCGTAGAGCCCGCTCGTGCCCGCCGCGCGCAGGCTCGCGGCCAGCGCGGTCTCGCTGGAGCGGCGGTAGCGCGCGGCCGCGGCGTGTTGGGCGCCGATGCCGCGCAGCACCCGCAGCCCGCCGACCAGGTCGGTGGCCAGCGCGGCGGTCCGGCCCGCGGCCTCCTGCTGCGCACCGCTGCGGCGGGTCATCAGCGGCGCGATGGCCTGGGTGGCGAACGCGAGCCCGGGGACACCCACGAGCACGCCGATCCCGAGCCACAGGTCGATGGTCAGCAGGATCACCGCGGCGGACACCAGGGCGACCACCGAGCCGACGGCGACCACGAAGGCGCGCAGCACGACGCCGGTGCGCTGGGCGTCGAAAGCGGCGATGGAGAGCAACTCCCCCGTGCGCAGGCCGGTGCGGTGGCCGCGCGGGTCGAGTACCCGCGCGGCCACCGCCACCCGCAGCAGGTGCGTCTCGCGTTCCAGCGCCACCAGGGTCTGCCGCGCCCCGAACTGCCAGGCGAAGAACAGGACCGCGAACAGCGCGGCGAGCGCGACCACCGACCAGGCGAGCGCGGTGCGGTCACCGGTCGCGACCGCGCGGTCGATCACCAGGCCGATGGCCACCGGTACGGCGACCTCGGCGGCCTGGTGGACCGACAGCAGCAGCGCCCCGGCGACCAACCGGGACAGGTGCCGCCGTACTGCCCGGACCAGCACACCCCGCGCACCCATCGCCCCCGACATGCCCGGATCACCCTCCCAGCTCGGCCAACACCCCTGTCGAAGCCACTGATCCGCTCCAGCGCGGCGCTCGGCGACGCGGGCACCGGGTGGACCGACCCGCCTGGACGGCGGGCAGCCTCTGCCCCAGGGCGTTCCCAGGTCAGTGGCGCGTTGTCCGGTGACGGCGTCACGCCGTCGGGAGCAGGCGGATCCAGCAGGACGTCAGTCTCGTCCAGCACGGTGATCTGTTCGAGGGAATATTCCCGGGTTGGACCGGGCTGGCAACAGGCTCGGCGGTGGGGGCACCGGTTCGGACGCACTACGCGATCCCGGTGGAGGTGATCGCGAAACGGCTGATCTCCGCCCGGATGGCCCGCGTCACCCTGGCGGGCCCGGGGTTGGCCGACTTCGGCCACGACGGCCCGGACCACCTGGCGCGGCTGTTCCTGCCCGCACCGGGCACGGCCGCCCCCTCACTGCCGGTGACGATCGCCGGTAGCCAACGCCCCCTGACCGCTTTCACACCCCGGCGAGGCCGTCGATCCAGGTCTGCCAGGCGGCGGTGCGGGTGGCGCGGTCCACGGTGACGCCGTAGAAGTACTGCGACGTGTTCACCATGTGGTGGATGTCGTCGGACATGAAGCGGTAGAAGCCGTTCTCGGTGCGGATGCCGAGGAGGCGGTCACCGCGCAGGTCGACGACGCCCTCGATGGGGTCAAGGCCGTCGGGGGTGAGGCGCACCTGGTCGTCAAGGCTCAGGGCCGGGTCCGCGCCGAGTCGGGTGGTGAGGTCGGTCCACACCTCGCCACCGGGGCGCGCGGTGAACGCGGTGGCGACCACGTTGGTGACGGGAAGGCCAGGGAAGTGCCGGAAGTACTCGGCGAGGTTGTGCAGGAACATGTCCCAGCCGCGACCGAAGCCGTCGAACTCGGTTTCCCAGTCGTCGCCGAAGAAGCCGTTCTGGATGAGGCGGAGTTCGGTGGTGCCCGCGCGGCCCTCGACGAGGAACTCGAAGGTCATCGGGGGGACGCCGTCCGGGCCGGGCGCGCCGAAGACGACCCGTCGGCCGGGCTCGAGCTCCAGGGTTTGGCCCGCTTGGCTGTTGCCACCGCCGAAGTCGCCTTCGATCTCACCGCCCGCGTTCTCGTGCGGCACGAACCACAGCGACAGACCGTCCGGTGTGGACACCGCCTGCCAGACCTGCTCGGGCGTCGCGGCCAGCTCGATCCGCTTCGCCAGGCTCCGGCGCTCATCCGCCACGGTCAGTCCTGCTGGGCGAGGAGGATGAGGTTGCCGCAGGTGTCGTCGAAGACCGCCTGTGCCCCGAACCCGGTCTTGGTCGGCTCCTGCGTGAAGCGGACGCCGTGCTCCACCATGCGCGCGTGGTCCTTGTCCAGTTCCTTGGTGCCGAGCATGGTGAACGGGATACCCGCGTCGTAGAGGGTCTTCTTCCACACCTGCGCGGCGGGCTTGTCGTCGATCCGGATGCCGGGGTTGCCGTCGGGTTCGAGCAGCAGCTCCACCCCGTCGGGCGCGTCGGGCGAGACGACGGTCAGCCACTTGGCGCCGCCGCCGAGGTCGATGTCGGTCTTCTTCACGAACCCCAGCACCTCGGTGTAGAACGCCAGGGCCTTGGCCTGGTCGTCGACCAGGATGCTGGTCACCGGGATGTGCATCGTCACTCCTGCTCTTCTCGTTTGACCTTCGGGTGCACGGCGACCACGATCCGGTGCGCCCGCCCGCCCTCGGCGGACTCGTCGTGGTACTTGGCCACCAACGAGGTCACCGCCCGGGTCAGCTCCTCGGCGAACCCGGCCCGGTCGGCCGCCGAGGCGAACCGCACCTCCCCGTCGATGGCGAAGGTGGCCAGCCGCTTGCGGGCCTTGGTCGCACCGGTGACCAACTCCCCCACCTCCCGCACCATCCGCGCGGCCACGGCCAACAGCCACCGCGCGGACAGCCGATCGGGATCGCGGGCCGGGTCCGGCTGGACAGCGGCCAACACGCTCGGCGAGATGACGTACGAGGCCGCGGTCGCCCGCAGCACCCGTTCGGTCAGGTTGCCCTTGCGCCGCTCCTCGACCAGCTCGACCAGCCCGTGCCGCTCCAGCTCGCGCAGGTGGTAGTTCACCTTCTGCCTGGTCAACCCCACCTGACGCGCCAAGGTGGTCGCCGACCCCGGCTCGACCAGCGCGGCCAGCAAACCGGCCCGCACCGGGTCGAGCGACACCCCGGCCACCGCCGGGTCCTCGATCACCGCCACCTCGCGCACCCGCACACCGTCGCATTGACAAACTTTCTTGTCAAGCCGAGTCGGGTCCCGCGCGTCGATGAGCGCGGACCTCCCAGGTCGGCCGGTGGGGGTTCTCGTTGTGCACGACAACGTCGGCAACCTTCGGCCGAGTACCGGCCGCGCCGGTAGCGCCGCGGGAGGGGAACGACGAAGTCGTCGACGGTCGCGCGGACAACGACGCGACCCTGCGCGCGCAGGACGACGGCGAGTTCGTCGGCCAGCGTGGTCTTGCCCGCGGCGGGTGGCCCGTCGACGTCGACCCGCAGCGGGTGCGCGGTCGTGACGGACCCGATCACCTCGGACAGTCGACCGATGAGTTCGCCACGCGCACCTTGATCCATTGCTGACTTCCTCGGGTATCCAAGTCCGGCACCGATCACGGTCGCCGGGGTTCGCCACGAGGTCCGAGACGCCTGCCCGGCGTGAGAACGCCCGGTGGTGGGTCATCGGGTGCGTGATGACACCCGGGAACCGGACGCGGCCCACGCGAACGGGCGGCGGTCCGCCGAGTCGCCTCGGTGGACCGCCGCCCGTGGATCGGTCGCTTCGGTCGGTTCCTAGTTCGTTCAGCCTGCGCGGCAGGTGCCGCGCAGCAGCGCCTCACCCAGCGGGGTGAGGGTGTGGCAGAGCGAGTTCACGTCCCGGCGGGAGAAGATCAGCCCCGCCGCCCGCAGGATCGACGTGTGCTGGCTGACCGCGGCCGAGGAGATCTCCAGCGACCGGCTCAGCTCGACCGACGCCCGGCTGTCGGTCAGCGCGACCAGCATGGCCGCGCGGGTGCGGCCGAGCAGCGGCCCCAGCGCGCGGGCGTCCTGCCGCCCGCCCGACCACACGGTGGTCAGCGCCGCCCGGTCGAGGCTGATCGGGTAGGCCAGGGTCACCGGCCGGTCCGGGGCCACCGGCACGATCGTGCGCGGCGGGCCGGACAGGAACAGCGACGGCGCGAGCACCAGCCCGCGCCCGCGCAGCGCCACCTGGTCGCCGCGACCGGCGACCACCAGGTTCGGCGTCTGCCACCGCACGCGCGGGTGCAGGGTGCCGAACAGCTCCTCGATGCCGCCCGCGAGCAGCGCCCGGCCGCGGCACTCCCGTTCCGCTTCCAGTTCGGCGGTGATGGACGCCCAGTACGGCGCCACCGCCACCGCGTGGAACTCGCGCAGCAGCGCCACCGTGCGCTGCTCGGCCGGGTCGCCGCTGAGCAGCGCCTGGCGCGCCGCCCGGGAGCGGCCCAGGCCCTGCAGGTGCCCCAGCAGCGCGGGCGAGCGCTGCGCCAGGGCGTTGTGCGCCGTGCGGCGCCACGCCTCGAACCCGGTGCGGGTCCGGGTCTGCGTGTAGGCCTCCAGCGCGAACACCGTCTCCGCCGCCCTCCCCAGGGTCGGCGCCACCCGCGTGCGGGCCAGGTCCGCGTCGGTGAAGGTGATCCGGTGGTTGTCGTTCGCGTCGTGTCTGATCTGGGTCTTGTACTCGGTGTTGCTGTCGGTTTTGTCCGCGATCACTGTGTCGAATCGGCTGTCGAACACTGTTTCCCCCTGTGTCAGCGCCCGTTCCCCGTCAGTCACCCAGATCCCGGGCACATCGTCAACCAACGAACGGCGGACCGCGTCTACCGACGAAAGTCGGACGCGCTTGCCGCGAAGATCGCGGGGCGGCCAGACTGGACTCCGCCGCCGCGCTCCGGCGGCACCCGCTGAAAGCTTGGAGGTAGGGCGACGTGACCAATCCGTTCGACGACCCCGACGGCCGTTTCCTGGTGCTGGTCAACGCCGAGGGCCAGCACTCGCTCTGGCCGGGCTTCAAGGAGGTCCCCGAGGGTTGGACGGTGGCGCACCCCGAGGACACCCGCCAGGCGTGCCTGGACTACGTCGAGAAGAACTGGACCGACATGCGCCCCAAGAGCCTCATCGACGCCATGGAGAACGAGCAGTAACACTCCTCCCGCTCCCCACTTCCCCACCCGGCATCGCTCCCGACTCGGCGGGCGCACCCCACCCGATGTGCCGCCCGCCAGGGCAACCATCCGGCCTCATGGGGCAACCGGACGCGCCCGCAGCACCTCACCCGCGGTCGAGGCCCCCGAGTGATCGGGCCTCGGCCGCGGGCGCACGCACCGTCACCACCAGCCCGCCCCCGGGCCGGGCCTCGGCGCGCGCCTCGCCGCCGTGCGCCCGGGCGATCGCCTGGACGATCGAGAGCCCCAACCCGGCGCCCGCGGCGGAGAGCCGCTCCCGCCCCAGTCGCCGGAACGGCTCGAACAGCGCGGGCACCTCGTAGGGCGGCACGACCGGCCCGGTGTTGGTCACCGCGACCTCGGCGTACCCGTCGACCCGCCGCGTCTCGACCCGCACCCAGCCGCCTTCCTCGACGTTGTGCCGGATCCCGTTGTCCACGAGGTTCTGCACCAACCGCTCCAGCAGCACCGGGTTGCCCGCCGTCGCGGCCTCCGCCGCGGCCACCTGGACGTCCACCCCGTCGCGCGGGGTCTGGTGGACGACGTGCTCGGCGATGTCCGCCAGGTCCACATAGGACCGCTCAAGCGGTTCGCGTTCGGCGCGCGCGAGCAGCAGCAGCCCGTCGATCAGCCGCTCGTTGCGGGCGTTGATCTCCAGCAGCGCCAACCCCAGTTGCCGCACCTGCGGCGACGCCGGTTCGCGGTAGACGGCGACCTCCAGCAACGCGCGGTTGAGCGTCAGCGGTGTGCGCAGCTCGTGGGAGGCGTTCGCGATGAACCGGCGCTGGCTGTCGAAGGCGCGGTCGAGGTGCTCCAGCATCGCGTCGAAGGTGTCCGCCAGTTCCTTCACCTCGTCGCGCGGGCCACGCAGGCCGATGCGCTCGTGCAGGCCCCGGTCGGCGGAGCGGGCGATCCGCCCGGCCGTCTCGGTGACCCGGTTCAGCGGGTGCAGCACGCGCCCCGCCAGCAGCCAGCCGAACGCGACCGCGACGGCACCGACCAGCAGCAGCGCGATCCCGCCCTGGGTGAGCAGCGCGTCCAGCGCGTCATCGCCGGTCTGGGCGATGACCCGGTTGAGCGAGCCCACCATGAAGGTCGGCTCGGGGTCGGGCGCCGGGTCGAGCTTCGGCCCCGTCCCCGACACGATGAGCTTGTCCCCGTGCGGGATGCGCTGCGCGACGAGGGTGTAGGTGAGGGCGATCAGCAGGATGCCCGCGGCGAAGAACAGGCCGCCGTAGACCAGGGTGAGGCGGACGCGCAGCGACGGTCGGGTCATGGGATGCGGTACCCCACTCCCGGTTCGGTCAGCACCACCGGCGGGTCACCGAGCTTGCGCCGCAGCTTCAGCACCGTCATCCGCACCGCGTTGGTGAACGGGTCGGCGTGCTCGTCCCACGCCTTCTCCAGCAGCACCTCGGCCGACACCGCCGCGCCGTCCGCCCGCAGCAGCTCGGCCAGCACCGCGAACTCCTTGCGGGACAACGGGACGTAGCGGCCGTCGCGGAACACCTCCCGGCGGTGCGGGTCGAGCCGGATGCCCGCACGGCGCAGCACCGGCGGCACCGCGGGCCGGGCCCGCCTGCCGAGCGCGGCCACCCGGGCGCCGAGTTCGGCGAAGGCGAACGGCTTGGTCAGGTAGTCGTCCGCGCCCAGGACCAGGCCCGCGACCCGGTCGTCGACCTCGGTGGCGGCGGTGAGCATCAGCACCCGGGTCGGGGTGCCGGTGTCGACGACCCGCCTGCACACCTCGTCGCCGTGCAGCACGGGCAGGTCCCGGTCGAGCACCACCACGTCGTAGTCGTGCACACCGATCCGCTCCACGGCCGCGCCGCCGTCGTGCACCACGTCCACCGCGTGCGCGTCGCCGCGCAACCACCGCGCCACCGCGTCGGCCAGCAGCGGCTCGTCCTCGACCACCAGGATCCGCATTCCCCATGGTGACCGGTGACCGCGTTTCCCCGGCGTCAACACCCGCGGTGACGCCCGGGAAATCCCGACCTGGCTTCACTGGCCCCCGCCACCGGGACGGCCCCGGGGCGGGAGGGAGCGAGATGCGTCTGCGGAACGGCCCGGTCGTCGCCTTGGCGGTGTTCGCCCTGGCCGGGTGCGGGGTTGGCGGGTCGGACGACGGCGACAGGGTCGCGTCGGCGAACGGCGCCGGTGCCGCCGCGCCCCCGAGCGGTACCCCCGGCGACAACCGGGGCACCGAGGAGAACATGCTGGCCTTCGCGAAGTGCATGCGCGACCACGGCGTGGACATGCCGGACCCGGAGATCGGCGACGGCGGCGGCGTGGAGATGGTCATCCCGCGCGGCGCCGACCGGGGCGAGGTCGACGCGGCCCGCGAGGCGTGCCGCCGGTACGCGCCCGACGGCGGCGAACTGCCGAAGGCTTCGCCGGGGATGCTGGAACAGGCCAGGAAGATGTCCCGGTGCATGCGGGAGCACGGACTCCCCCGGTTCCCCGACCCGGACGAGTCCGGCGGCATCCGGATCGAGAGCGGCCAGGGCCTCGACCCGGGGAGCGCCGAGTTCAAGGCCGCCGAACAGGCGTGCCAGGAGTTCGGCCCCAAGGGCGCGGGCGAGCCCCGGACCGACAAGGACGGCGGATGAGCGGGTCGTCGAAGCGCGGCCGGGTCGCCGTCGGGCTCACGGTCGTGCTGGCCGTCAGCGGCGCGGCCGCGGCGGCGGCCGGGGTCGGTTTCGACAACGGTTCGACGCGGGATGAGCCACGCCGGGAGCGGAGTCCGCAGGGAACAGTGAAAGTCACGCGGGAAACGCTCATCGACACGCACAAGGAGGACGGCAGGTTGGGCTTCGGCGCCACGACGGCGGTGCAGGCAAGACTGCCCGGGACGCTGACCGCCGCACCCGCAGTGGGCAGCACCGTCCAGCGCGGACAAGCGCTGTGCCGGATCGACAACGCGCCGGTCGTGTTGCTGTACGGGTCGCTGCCCGCCTACCGCGCGCTGGACACGGGCGCGGAAGGCGCGGACGTGCGGCAGTTCGAGGAGAACCTGGCGGCGTTGGGCTACAAGGGTTTCACCGTCGACGAGAAGTACACGCGGTCGACCGCGAAAGCGGTCGAGGACTGGCAGGAGGACCTCGGTCTGCCGGAAACCGGGGCCGTCGAACTCGGGCGCGTCGTGTACGCGGCCGGGTCCATCCGGGTCGACTCGCACAAGACGACCGTGGGGCAGGGGGTCCAGCCGGGCGGTTCGGTGGTGGAGTACACCGGATCCGCCCGGCTGGTCACGGTCGAGCTGACCATGGACGACCAGCGGATGGCGCCGGTCGGCGCGGAGGTGACCGTGCGGCTGCCCGACGGCAAGACCGTGCCCGGCAAGGTCACCGCGGCGGAGACCGTCGTCGACGAGGGCAACGGCGCACCGGACGCCGAACCGGAGACCAAGCTCAAGGTGACGGTCGCACCCGCGGACGAGGGGTCGCTGGTGGGCCTGGACCAGGCGTCGGTCGGCGTCGAGTTCACCTCGTCGCGCCGCGCGGACGTGCTCACGGTGCCGGTCTCGGCGCTGCTGGCCTTGGCCGAGGGCGGCTACGGGGTGCAGGTCGTCGACGCGGGGACCACGCGGACCGTCGCGGTGCGCACGGGCATGTTCGCCAACGGCCGGGTCGAGGTCACCGGGGTGTCGGAGGGGCAGTCCGTGGGGGTGCCGGGATGAGCGCGGTCGTGGAGTTGGACGCGGTCAGCAAGGTCTACCCCGGCGGCGTCACCGCGGTCCACGGGGTGACGTTGTCGGTCGACTACGGGGAAATGGCCGCGATCGTGGGGCCGTCGGGCTCGGGGAAGTCCACGGTGCTGCACCTGATCGGCGCGCTGGACCGGCCGTCGGCCGGCGTGGTGCGCGTCGACGGGCACGACGTCGCCGCGCTGTCCGACCGGCGGGTGTCGGCGCTGCGGGCGCGCCGGATCGGGTTCGTGTTCCAGCAGTTCCACCTCACCCCGGGCCAGTCAGCGGTGGACAACGTCGCCGACGGCCTGCTGTACGCGGGAGTCTCCCTCCGGGAGCGTCAGCGCCGCGCCGAGACCGCGCTCGACCGGGTGGGCTTGGCGGATCGGATGTCGCACCTGCCGAACGAGCTGTCCGGCGGCGAGCGGCAACGAGTCGCGATCGCCCGCGCGGTGATCGGCGACCCGCCGTTGCTGCTCGCCGACGAACCGACCGGCAACCTCGACTCCGCCGCGGGCGCCCGCGTGCTGGCCGTGCTGGCCACCCTGCACGCGGCGGGCGCGACGGTCCTGGTCATCACCCACGACCGGGAGCTCGCCGCGACCCTGCCGCGGCGGATCACCATGCGCGACGGACGGGTGGTGGCCTGATGGACCTGACCCCCGCCCGCCTGGGTCCCCGCGACGTCGTGCGCGTCGGCGGCGCCGGGCTGCGCGCGCGGCCGCTGCGGGTGTTCCTCTCCGCACTGGGCATCGCCATCGGCATCGCGGCGATGACCGCCGTCGTCGGCATCTCCAGCTCCAGCCGCGCGCAGGTCGACCGCGAACTGGCCGCGCTGGGCACGAACCTGCTGACCGCGGCACCGGGCAGCACGCTGGCCGGGGACAGCGCGAGCCTGCCGCCGGAGTCGGTGGCGATGATCGCCCGCATCGGGCCGGTCCGGCAGGTCGCCGCCACGGGGAAGGTGCCGGACACGCGCGCGTACCGCACGGACCGGATTCCCTCGATCGAGACCGGCGGGATCTCGGTGCGGGCCGCGCACCTCGACCTCCCGGCGACCGTGGGCGCCCGGCTGGCGTCCGGCACCTGGCTGAACGCGGCCACCGAGCGGTACCCGACCGCCGTGCTCGGGGCGGACACGGCGCGCCTGCTGGGTCTCGGCACGGTCGGCGAGCGGGTGTACGTGGGCGGCTCCTGGTTCACCGTGCTGGGCATTCTTGAGCCGGTCCCGCTGGCCCCGGAGTTGGACTCGTCAGTGCTGGTCGGGTGGCCGGAGGCCGTGGCGCACCTGGGTTTCGACGGTAAACCGACCACGGTGTACGCCCGCAGCGCGGACAACGCCGTCGAGGCCGTCCGCGCGGTGTTGGCGGCGACGGCGAACCCGGAGGCGCCCAACGAAGTCCGGGTGTCCCGGCCCTCCGACGCGTTGGCCGCCCGGCACGCCACGGACGAGGCGTTCACCGGGCTGCTGCTCGGGCTGGGCGCGGTCGCGCTGCTGGTGGGCGGGGTCGGGGTGGCGAACACCATGGTGATCTCGGTGCTGGAGCGCAGGCACGAGATCGGCCTGCGGCGGGCGCTCGGCGCCACCCGGGGGCA
Organism: Actinokineospora auranticolor; assembly: GCF_041897805.1. Taxonomy (GTDB): domain Bacteria; phylum Actinomycetota; class Actinomycetes; order Mycobacteriales; family Pseudonocardiaceae; genus Actinokineospora; species Actinokineospora auranticolor. Next base: position 3,568,585 of record NZ_CP154825.1, on the reverse strand, counting down.
GGTCCGCACGCAGTTCCTGGCGGAGTCGCTGCTGCTCTCGGCGCTGGGCGGCACCGGTGGCGTGGTGCTCGGCGTGGCGGCGACGGCCCTGTATTCGAGCACGCGGTCCTGGGGGACGGTCGTCCCGGCCTGGGCCACGGCGGGCGGGGTGGCCGCGACGCTGCTGATCGGCGTGGCCGCGGGCCTGTACCCGGCCGTGCGCGCCGCCAACCTCTCCCCCACGGCCGCGCTGTCCACGCCTTGATCCCGTCGGCGCCGCCGGGAATTGTCGGGGGTCGGCCGTAGGTTGGTGCCAGTGGTGGTCGGGTGACCTGGGACCACCGCACAAAAAACTGTTGGGGGTAAGGCAATGAAGAGACTCGCGGCGCTTGTGCTCGTCGCTGCGGTCGTACCCGCGTTCGTGCCCGGCACCGCCGGTGCCGGGCAGGCGCGGGGATGGACGACGGCCACGTGGTCGGCCTCCCCGCACCGGCAGAGCGCGGACCTGGGGCCGAACTGGGGAGTCGACGGGTTCGACAACCACACCGTGCGGCAGGTCGTGCGCGTCAGCGCGGGCGGACCCGCGCTCCGCGTCCGGCTGTCGAACGCGTACGGGTCGACCCCGCTCAGGGTGGGCGGCGCGACCGTGGCGCGGGCCGGTGACGGCGCGGCGGTCCGGCCCGGGACCGTGCGGAACCTGGCGTTCGACGGGAAACGGTCCGTTGTGGTGCCCGCGGGCCGGGACGTCGTGACGGACCTGGCGGTACTCCCGGTGTCGCCGCTGGAGAAGCTGACCGTCACGCTGTACCTGCCGGAGAAGACCGGTCCCGCCACCGGCCACACGTTCGCCGCGGCGACGAGCTACCGCGCGGCGGGCGACCACCGGTCGGACACCGCGGCGGCCGCGTTCGGCGAGACCACCGAGGCCTGGTACTACCTCAGCGGCGTCGAGACCGTCGACCCCGCACCGCGGCGCGACGTCGTGGTGGCCTTCGGCGACTCGATCACCGACGGCGCCGGGTCCACGATGAACGGCGACAACCGGTACCCGGACGAGTTGGCCGAGCGCCTGCGCGGGAAGCGGCCCGTGGTCAACGCGGGCATCGGCGGCAACCGGGTGACCAACGACTCCCCGTGCTTCGGGGAGCGGGCCACCGCCCGGTTCGACCGGGACGCGCTGGCGCAGCCCGGTGTCCGCACGGTGATCCTGCTGGAGGGCATCAACGACATCGGCTTCAGCGACTTCGACTTCGTCTGCGCGAAGCCGAACCCGGCGGTCACCGCCGCCGACCTGATCGCGGGCTACCGCGAGCTGATCCGCAAGGCCCACGCCAAGCACGTCCGGGTCGTCGGCGCGACGCTGCTGCCGTACAAGGGGGCGATGTACTTCTCCGACCGCGGCGAGGGCGTCCGCGACGAGGTGAACGCCTGGATCCGCACCTCCGGCGAGTTCGACGCGGTGGTCGACTTCGACCGCGTGACGGCCGACCCGGCGGATCGGGACAGCCTGCTGCCCGCCTACGACAGCGGCGACCACCTCCACCCCAGCGACGCGGGCTACCGGGCCATGGCCGCCGCGGTGGACCTGTCGACGCTGTAACCGTGCGGAATGGACCTGGCACAATCCCCGTGCCAGGTCCATTCGCCGAACGCGGGGTTCGCATGCTGACCGTCCCACCGGGATTCGCCGAGTCCACGATCGCCCGCGAGGGCGAGGCGGGCAGGCGGTGGATCGACTCGCTGCCCGCCTTGGCCGCCGACTTCCTCGACCGGTGGGCGTGCGTCGCGTCCGGCCCCGTGCTGCACGGCTTCGTGGGCGTGGCGATCCCGGCCACCCGCGCGGACGGCTTCGAAGTCGTCCTCAAGCTGGGTTTCCCACTCACCTACAACACCGCTGAACCGCTCGCCTTGGCCGCGTGGAACGGCAACGGCGCCGTCCGACTCCTGGACCGCGACGACAGCCGTTTCGCCATGCTCCTGGAGCGCCTCCAGCCCCTGGACCGCCCGGAGCCCACCCCGTTCACCACCATCGGCCGCCTGGCCCACCACTTGGCCATCCCGGCCCCACCCGGCATCCCGTCCCTGGCCGACAAAGCCCGCGCGTGGACGGTCGACGTACCCGCGCACGCGGAACGACTCGGAAACCCGCTGCCGCGCCATGTGATCGATGCCTGCGTGGCCAACGCCCGCGACCTCGCCACCGACCAACCGGCCCTGCTCGTCCACGGCGACCTCCACTTCGGCAACATCCTCCGCACCAACACCCCGACCAACGCCCTACGCGCCATCGACCCCAACGGCTTCACCGGCGACCCCGCCTATGAACTCCTCCCCCTCCTCCGCGGCGACTGGCAGGCCATCGCGGCGGAGCCCGACCCCGCCCGAGCGATCGACCGCCGAATCGCCGAGTTCACGGAGGCGGCCGAACTGGAGATCGACCGCCTCCGCCGCTGGACCCAGGCCAGGGCCACCGAGTCCGCGCTATGGTCGAGGCAGCTCAACGAACCAACCCGAGTCACAGCGGTAGTCGACACCCTCGCCACGACCCTGGCCTGACCACCAGCCCCACGCGCCGCGACCGCGCTGATCCACCACCCCGAGGCAACCACCTCCACGGCACACCCACTGGGCGCGCCATCCCTGCCTCGAAGACAACCACCGCCACTCAGACCTGCGGCTACCCACAACCCTCTCTGCCCGCCCACCGCACCCATCCAGGCCATGCCCGCCGGTTTGCCCTCCTGGTTCGCACTCCATGTCTTCACAAGACATCCCCTTGCCACCTGGACCCGCGACGGTCCCTTCCGCACACCCCACCTACCCGCCGCACCCATCCGATCCCCTGCCCGCCAGCCATCCCCCGCTCCCGCGACCTGGAAGCCACTCCGAGGCAACCGCCCCCATGCCCGCTGATTCCGCCCATCCATGCCTTCGCAAGACACCCCGCTGCCACCTGGACCTGCGGCTGCCACCTCACCCACTCCACCTCTCCAACTCCCCCTCTCGCTCTCCCGCCCACCACCACCCGCCCCTCTCAAACGCTCATTATCTTGATAGTGACTAGTCAATAATGAGACCCATAAAGCGCTGCCTTCCACCAAGAGAGCAACCGCTCAACGTGTCTGGTCTCGGGATGGCCTAGCTTGAGTTTTAACGTGCTGGGCTTGGTGGCTGCCCCCTGTCGATCATGAACGAAGCCCTTGGTTGATCATTCCTCTTGCGACAGAAGGACGACCACAACCAAGGGCTTCAGTTGATCAGTGTGCACGACGCCGGTTCGGCCGGCGTGTCCGGGCACCTCGCCCGGTTCCGTCAGGCGTTCTACCAGAGCTTGTCCAAGCGGGGAGATGCGTTGTTCGAGCTGGTCGACGCGATGTTGTGCGCGGACGGGCCGGTGCGGTCGTTGCCTGAGTTGTCCCTGGTAGGCGAACATCGTCGCGGTCACGGCAGCCTCTATGCCGGCTTGGCGCATGGTCGGGTGGACGTTGATCGGCTGCGATGTGCTCTGGCTGCCTGCCCGTTACCGCGGGCGGCGGACGGCCGGTTGGTGTTGGCGGTCGATGTGACCTGCTGGCTGCGGCCGGAAGCGCATACCTCGCCGGAGCGGATCCTGTGCTACACTTACGGACGCGGCAAAGACACGCACATCATGGTGCCTGGCTGGCCCTACTCGATCGTGGTGGCGTTGGAGACAGGGCGCGGCTCCTGGACCGCCCCTTTGGACGCGGTCAGGCTGGCGCCGGGAGACGACGCGGCAACGGTGACCGCCCGGCAAGTGCGCCAGGTCGTGACCCGCCTGATCGAGGCAGGCCACTGGCAGCCCGGCGACCCGGCGATCATGCTGGTGGCCGACGCCGGTTACGACGGTCCTCGGCTTGCGTTCCTGCTCCAGGATCTGCCGGTGGTCGTGCTGGTTCGAATGCGCTCGGACCGGGTGCTGCGCCGCCCCGCGCCTGCTCACCTGCCCGGCACCCTGGGGCGGCCCCGCCGCCACGGCGACGAGTTCGTCTTCGGTGACCCCGCCACCTGGAGCGAGCCGGAGGTCACCACACGCACGGAAACCCGGCTTTACGGTCCAGCACTGGCTCGCGCTTGGAACCGGCTGCATCCTCGTCTGACCCACCGCACCGCCTGGGCAAACCACTTCGGGAAGCTCCCGGTTATCGAGGGCACCGTGATCCGCCTCGAGGTCGACCGACTGCCCTCCGGAGCGATCCCAAAACCGGTCTGGCTCTGGCATTCCGCCACCGATCTCGACGCCACGAGGGTCGACCTTCTCTGGCAGGCGTTTCTGCGGCGGTTCGACATCGAGCACACCTTCCGCATGCTCAAACAAACCCTCGGCTGGACCACCCCGAAACTCCGCACGCCCGACCAGGCGGATCGGTGGACCTGGCTCATTCTGACCGCTTACACCCAACTCCGCCTCGCCCGCGACCTCGCCACCGACCTGCGCCGTCCCTGGGAGAAAACCGCACGCCCTGGCCGACTGACCCCGGCTCGGGTCCGCCGCGGATTTCGGCACCTCCACGCAACAATCGATACACCAGCCAGCGCACCGAAACCCACCCGACCAGGTCCAGGACGCCCCACCGGACAACCCAACCAACGACCAGCCCCACGCCACGACGTCCACACCGCCACCAGCGCCGACACACACAAGACCCGCAACAGCAAGACCCAGTCCAACACCCCACGACCCCGCCGCACAGGTTAAAACTCAAGCTAGTCGGCGATGAGGTCCGGGAGCCGTCGGGCGATCTCCTCCGGCCCCGGCATCCGGCGGATCTCTTCCGCGATCCCACCCGCGGCCGCACGAAGATCCGGACTGGTCAACACCGCGGCCACCGCATCCGCAACAGCTTCCGCGGTCACCTCACCAGGTCGCACCGCCACCCCCGCGGCCACCAAGGCCTCCGCGTTGGCGAACTGGTCCGCCCCCTGCGGAAGCACCACCTGCGGTACCCCCACCGCCAGCGCCCCCAAAGTCGTGCCACTACCCGCGTGGTGAACCACCGCCGACGCGTGCCGAAGCACCTCAGCCTGCCCCACCCACGACCGCGCGATCACGTTCCCCGGCAACGGCCCCACCTCCGCGACCGGCACCCGCCCCGTAGCGACCACGACCTGAGCGTCAACCCGCCCCAACCCCGCCACAACCACCCGAAGCACATCGGCCGTCCCGAACGCCGTCCCCAACGTCACGTACACCAGCGGCCGACCGGGCACCTCGACCGAGAACTCCCCCGGCGCGAACGGCACCGGCCGCACCAACACCCGCTCCGCCTCAAAACCCTTGTCCTGCAATGAAGGCGGACAAATGTCAAGGTGCGTGCCACCGACCGGGCGCACCAGCCCGATCCCCTCGGGAAACATCCGCCCGAACCCGTGCCACAGGCCAGGCACCCCGGCCCGACGCGCGGCGACCCCGGCCTCCGGCACACCCCACCCGTGCACCACCGCGTCCGGTCGCCACCGGTCGAGTTCCGGTTCCAGGTCCTCCGCGTACACCTCGTAGAACACGTCCGCCGGTCGGAACGGCCGCAGCCCGACCGAGGCCAGCGGCGCGTGCACTTCCTCCCCCACCGCGAACCGCACCTCGTGCCCAGCCGCCCGCACCGCCGCGGCGAACGGGACCATCGGGTAGGCGTGCCCGACCGACGCAAGGCTCACGAACATCACGCGCATGGCGCACAAACTACGGCGCGGTCGCCAGGGAATCCGAGCGACCGCGCCGTGTCCTCAGAAGTCCTCGTCGAAGGTGACCGTGCCGCTGACCGCGACCTGGTAAGCCGAGACGCGGCGTTCGAAGAAGTTGGACAGTTCCTGCACGTCCTGCAACTCCATGAACGGGAACGGGTTCTTGCTGCCGTAGATCGGTTCGATGCCGAGTACCTGCAACCGCCGGTCGGCGACGTGTTCCAGGTAGGCCCGCATGTCCGTCACCGACATGCCCGCGACGCCGAGGTCGAGCAGGTCGTGGGCGAACTGCGTCTCGGCCTCCACGGCCTCGCGGAGCATCTCGCGGACCTGGTCGCGCAGGTCGTCGTCGAACAGGTCCGGTTCCTCGCGGCGGACGGTGTCCACCACGTCGAACGCGAACGCCATGTGCATCGACTCGTCGCGGAACACCCAGTTGGTGCCGGAGGCCAGGCCGTTGAGCAGGCCGCGCGAGCGCAGGAAGTACACGTAGGCGAAGGCCCCGTAGAAGAACAGGCCCTCGATGCAGGCGGCGAAGCAGATCAGGTTCAGCAGGAACGACCGGCGGTCCGCGCGGGTCTCCAGGCGGGTCAACGCGGAGATCGAGTCGATCCACTTGTAGCAGAACTCGGCCTTGGCCCGGATCGACGGGATGGTCTCGACGGCGGCGAACGCCTCGGCGCGGTCGTCCTCGTCGGGGAGGTAGGTGTCGAGCAGCGTCAGGTAGAACTGGACGTGCACGGCCTCCTCGAACAGCTGCCGGGACAGGTAGAGCCGGGCTTCCGGCGCGTTGACGTGCTCGTAGAGGTTGAGCACCAGGTTGTTGGCGACGATGGTGTCGCCGGTGGCGAAGAACGCGACGAGCCGGTTGACCAGGTGCCGTTCGGCCGGGGACAGCTTGCCCAGGTCGGCGAGGTCGGTGTGCAGGTCGACCTCCTCCACCGTCCACGTGTTCTTGATGGCGTCGCGGAAGCGGTCGTAGAACAGCGGGTAGCGCATGGGCCGCAGCGTCAGGTCCATGCCCGGGTCGAGCAGGGCGTGCTTGCGGGCGGTGTTGCGCAGAGCGCTGTTGTGCGTCGCGTCGTCGTTCAGGGTGGTCACTGGCAGGCCTCGCAGGACTCGGGGTTCTCCAGGGAGCAGGCGATGGCGTCGACGGTGGCCTCGGGCACGGCCACGGTCGCCTGCTGGATGCGCGTCGCCGGGCGGGAGCGCAGGTAGTACGTGGTCTTGAGCCCGGCTTTCCAGGCGTAGAGGTACATCGAGGACAGCTTGCCGATGGTCGGCGCGGCCACGAACAGGTTCAGCGACTGGCTCTGGTCGACGTACGGCCCGCGCGCGGCGGCCAGCTCGATCAGCGCCTTCTGCGGCAGCTCCCACGCGGTGCGGTACAGCTCGCGGACGTCGGCGGGCAGTTCGGTGACCCCCTGCGCGGACCCGTCGTCGCGCTTGAGCCGGGACCGGATCTCGTCGGTCCACAGGCCGCGCGCCTTCAGCTCGCGCACCAGGTAGGAGTTGATCTGCAGGAACTCCCCCGACAGCGTCTCGCGCTTGAAGGTGTTCGACACCTGCGGTTCGACGCACTCGAAGCAGCCCGCGATGGAGGCGATGGTCGCGGTCGGCGCGATGGCGACGAGCAGCGAGTTGCGCAGCCCGTGCTCGGCGATCCGCGCCCGCACCCGGGCCCACCGCTCGGTCTGCGTCGGCGTCACACCCCAGAGGTCCGGTTGCAGGTCACCCCGCGCGGCGCGGGTCCGCGCGTACGCGGGGTGCGCACCCGCCGACGCGGCCAGTTCGGCGGAGGACTCCAACGCCGTCAGGTAGATCTCTTCCGCGATCCGAGTCGACAGCTCGCGCGCGGCGGGTGAGTCGAAGGGCAGGCGGAGCTTGAAGAACACGTCCTGCAAGCCCATGACGCCGAGGCCGACCGGCCGCCAGCGCGGGTTGCTCGCCGCGGCCTGGGCGGTCGGGTAGTAGTTGATGTCGATCACGCGGTCGAGGAAGACGACCGCGGTCCGGACCGTGGCCCGCAGGCGTTCCCAGTCGATTCCACCGGAAGCGTCGCCCCCGGCGCCATCCACCAGCACGTGCGCGCCCAGGTTGACCGACCCGAGGTTGCAGACCGCGGTCTCGTCGTCGCTGGTGACCTCGAGGATCTCGGTGCACAGGTTGGACAGGTGCACCACGTTCCCGGGTTCGGCGGTCTGGTTGCAGGTGCGGTTGGCGGTGTCCTTGAACGTCATCCAGCCGTTGCCGGTCTGCGCCAGAGTGCGGATCATGCGGCCGTAGAGGTCGCGGGCCCGGACGGTGCGCACGGCGCGGCCCGCCTCCTCGGCGGCGCGGTAGGCGCGGTCGAAGTCGTCGCCCCACAGGTCGACCAGCCCGGGCACCTCGTCGGGGTCGAACAGCGACCAGTCGGAGTCGGCCTCGACGCGGCGCATGAACTCGTCCGGGATCCAGTTGGCCAGGTTGAGGTTGTGCGTGCGGCGGGCGTCCTCACCGGTGTTGTCGCGCAGCTCGAGGAACTCCTCGACGTCCGGGTGCCAGGTCTCCAGGTAGACGCAGGCCGCGCCCTTGCGCCGGCCGCCCTGGTTGACCGCGGCGACGGAGGCGTCGAGGGTGCGCAGCCAGGGCACGATGCCGTTGGAGTGGCCGTTGGTGCCGCGGATCAGGGCGCCGCGGGAGCGCACGCGGGACCACTGCACGCCGATGCCGCCCGCGAACTTGGAGAGCCGGGCGATCTGCGCGTACCGCTCGTAGATCGACTCCAGTTCGTCGCGGGGCGAGTCGAGCAGGTAGCAGGAGGACATCTGGGTGTGGACGGTGCCGGAGTTGAACAGCGTCGGCGAGCTGGGCAGGTAGGCCAGCGACGACATGAGCCGGTAGAAGCCGACGGCCTCCGCGGCGGTGCGCGAGAGACCGCAGGCCACGCGCAGCAGCCAGTACTGCGGCGCCTCGATGACCGTGCGCCGCGCGGGGTGGCGCAGCAGGTAGCGGTCGTAGACGGTGCGCAGGCCGAAGTACTCGAACCGGCGGTCGGCGTCGAGGTCGATGGCGTCGTCGAGGTCGATGGCGTTGGCCGCGACGAACGCGGCGGTGGTGTCGCCGATGAGCCCTTCCGCGTGGCCGAGCGCGATGCTCTCGCTGAACGAGCCGACGCCGTGCCTACGCACCTCCTTGTCGATGAAGGCGCTGAGCAGGCCCGCGGCGAGCCTGGAGTACTCGGGCTCCTCGGCGACGAGCGCGGCGGCGGTCTGGATGGACAGCTTGTCCAGTTCCTCGGTGGTGGCGCCGTCGTAGAGGCCGCTGATCGTCTTGGTGGCGACCCGCAGCGGGTCGACCTCGGTGAGGCCGACCGCGCGGCGCGCCACGGCGCGCACGATCCGGTTGACGTCGACGGGTTCGAGCGCGCCATCTCGTTTGCGCACCCGCATGGTGGTCACGACTGAGTCGACGACCGTCACAGAACTGTCTCCTCGCGAGCCGGGCGGCCTGCCGGGGACAGCGGGGAGCGAACGGGCGCGCGCGACCGCCACGTCCTCCCACCCTCCCTCGGGGCCGCGGACACCCGCGCGCGGACGCGCGCCGGGGTGCTGGCAGGTCTTCGGACTCGTGGGCGTGCCGATCGGCGCCTACCGGCCATCGCTTCCCGGACCCGGGGTCCAGTGCTTCGTGACGGCTTCCGTTCCCACTCACCGCTGCGGGGCAGTCCCGGACTCACACCGGGTTCCCTCTTGCGACGACCGATCTGGCGGACCGGTCGAACCAGCTGCGGGACACAATACATAGGGGTGCCGGCCCGCCAGCGCACCCACATCTTGTGGGCGTGTCGCCAGGACATGGCCACACTCGACCGTTTCGGCGAAACCGGAACCTTCCTGGCGGGCAAGAATTGCGAACAGTGAGACACTCTCGACGGTTCATCACCCTCCGCAATGTCACGTCGGGTCAGCGACCAAGCTCAACCATCCCGCGCGCGGCGCAATAATCCCTGTTCAGACCACAATCAACATGACTCATCTCGCACCCGCGCGCCTTGGTCAACAGGCACGCAGCGTGATGTGCTCACCCGAAGTTGCCTTGAGGGTCGAAACAGGAGAGATGGCTGATGGACCACGTTCACCACTTCTCCGTCGGGGCGGTCACACCCGTCCTGTCGTACCTCATCGCCTGCCTCGGCTGCACCCTCGGCCTCTTCAGCATGCAGCGCGCCCGGGCCCAGATCGGGCTGCCCAAGCAGGCCTGGCTCGCGCTCGGCGCGGTGTCCATCGGCGGCACCGGCATCTGGACCATGCACTTCGTCGCGATGATGGGCTTCTCCGTCGACGGCACCCCGATCCGCTACGACCTGTTCCGGACGATGATCAGCCTCGCGGTGGCCGTGGGGATCGTGTGGATCGGCCTCTGGTCGGTGGCGCGCGGCAAGGCGACCTGGCCGCGGCTGATCGGCGCGGGCGCGATCACCGGCGTCGGCGTGGCCTCGATGCACTACCTGGGCATCTCCGCGATGGCGATGAACGCCCACGTCGGCTACGACACGGGTCTGGTGGTGCTGTCCGTCGTGATCGCCGTGGTCGCCGCGACCGCCGCGCTGTGGGCCACCTCCAACGTGCGGGGCATCGTGGCCACCGCCGGGGCCGCGCTGATCATGGGCGTGGCGGTGTCGGGCATGCACTACGTCGGCATGGCCGCCATGGAGGTCGGGCAGGTCACCGGCGCGCGTGCCTCGGACGTGCAGGGCCTCGAGGCGTTCTCCTTCTTCGGACCGCTGGCCATGGTGCTCGGCGTGCTCTCCGCGCTCTCCCTGCTGGCCGTGGGGATCGGGGCCACCGAGCGCGAGATCGCCGAGGACCAGTGGGCCGAGGAGCAGCTGCGGAGCCTGATGGGCGACCGCGCCAAGAACTAGTCACCACCCGCCCCACCGGAACACCACCCGCCGCGGCGGGTGGTGTTCTTCGCGTTCCCACCCGTTCGCCGGGCCGCGTGCCCGCGCGCGGCCCGCGATACCGCCCGCACCGTCCGGAAAGGACCGGTGGGGAATCACCGGCCACTGGTCCGAATGGTTCAGACCTTGCCACGGCCGCACCGCGCTTCTACCATCGCCCACACGTTGCTCTCTATGAAACGAATGTTGCGTGCAGCGCAACACTCAGGACGGGGTCGAGAGATGCGGAAGTCACGGTGGTTAGCCGGGATCGCGGCGGCCGTCTCGTTGGCGGCCTGCGCGCCCGTGCAGTCCGGTCCCGCCCAGCCCGCGGGCGACGAGCGGACCGGCCAGCTCCGGGTCTGGCTGTTCGACGAGGTGAACCGCGCCGCCAAGGAGAAGGTGGTCCAGGAGGCGGTCGCGGAGTTCCAGGGCAAGCACCAGGGCGTGACCGTGGACGTGCAGTACATCCAGGTCCAGTCCCGCGCCGAGCGGTTCAAGGCCGCGTTCAGCGACCCGGCGAGCGCGCCGGACGTGGCCGAGTTCGGCAACACCGACCTCGCCGGGTACGTGTCCGCGGGCGGCCTCGCCGACATCAGCGGCGAGGCGCTGAACTGGGAGGACGTGCACGACGTGCTCCCCGCCGCGCTCGACGCCACCAAGGTGGACAAGAAGGTCTACGCCATCCCGTGGTACATCGGCGTGCGCGCGCTCTACTACCGCACCGACGTCTTCACCGAACTCGGCGTCAAACCACCGTCCACACTGGACGAGATCGCCCCGCTGGCCCGCCGGATCCGGGCCGCCAAGCCCGACCTGCTCGGCATCTCCGTCGGCGGCAAGTACACCTACGGCGCGCTGCCGTTCGTGTGGGGTGAGGGCGGCGAGCTCGCCACCAGCCTCAACGGCAAGTTCACCGCCGCCATCGATTCCCCGCAGGCGAAGGCGGGCGTGGCCAAGTACACCGAGCTGCTGCGCGACGACATCTGCCCGCCCGCCCAGTGCGCGGGGAACGGCGGCGACGCCAGCGTGGAGGCGTTCCGCGCGGGCAAGGCCGCGATGACCATCGGCGGCGACTTCAACCGCAGGTCGGTCGACGCCAGCGCCGCGGCGGGCAAGTACGCCGTGGTCCCGCTGCCCGGCAAGGCCCCCGGCGTCATCGCCCCCGCGTTCGGCGGCGGCAACCTGCTCGGCCTGCTCTCGGGTACCAAGCACCGGTCGCTCGCCTTCGAGTTCACGCAACTGCTGGCGGGCAAGCAGTACCAGCGCAAGATGTTCGACGCCATGGGCAACTTGCCCACCTTCTCGGGTCTGCAGCGCGAGTTGGCCGACTCGGTGCCCGCGATCAAGCCGTTCACCGACACGCTGGCCTCCGGGGTCAAGTTCGTGCCGAACACCCCGGCCTGGGCGAAGATCGACGCGCAGGCGGTGGTCCCGACCATGCTCCAGGAGGTCGCGCGCGGCACTAAGGACGTCGACGCCGCGACGAAGTCGGCCGCCGACGCCATGAACGCGGCCTTCGGCTCGTGACCGCGGGGCCCGCCGCGCGCGGGCAGGGCCGGACCGCGCTGGGCTACCTGGCGCCCGCCCTGCTCGTGCTGGGCGCTCTGCTGGCGTACCCGGTGTACCAGCTCGTGGTCATCTCGCTCTTCGACTACGGGCAGGAGCAGGTCAGCGGCGGCGCGCCGCTGGAGTTCCTCGGCGCGGGCAATTACGAGGAGCTGCTGGGCAGCGCGCGGTTCTGGGAAGTGCTGGCGCAGACGGTCGGGTTCGCGGCCGTCTGCGTCGTCACCACCCTGGTGGTCGGTGCCGCGCTCGCGGTCCTGGCCACCAGGGTGCGGCCGTGGGCCCGGATGTGCCTGTTCCTGGCCGCGCTGGGCGCGTGGGCGACGCCCGCGGTGGCGGGCTCGACGATCTGGCTGTTCCTCTTCGACGCCAACTTCGGCCTGGTCAACCACCTGCTCGGGCTGGACGGCTTCTCCTGGACCTACGGCAAGTGGACGGCCTTCGGGCTGGTCGCCGCCCAGGTCGTCTGGTGCTCGTTCCCGTTCGTGATGATCACCCTGTACGCGGGCATCCGGGCCATCCCCGGCGAGGTGCTGGAGGCCGCCGCGCTCGACGGCGCGTCGACCTGGCGCACCGCGCGGTCGGTGGTCCTGCCGCTGCTGCGGCCGATCCTGGTCGTGGTGACCATCCAGTCGGTGATCTGGGACTTCAAGGTGTTCACCCAGATCTACGTGATGACCGGTGGCGGCGGCATCGCCGGGCAGAACCTGGTGCTCAACGTGTTCGCCTACCAGCAGGCCTTCGCGGCCTCGGAGTACGGGCTGGGCGCGGCGATCGGCGTGGTGATGACCGTGGTGCTGCTGGCCGTCACCCTGTTCTACCTGCGCGCGCTGCGCCGGTCGGGGGAGGAACTGTGAGCGTGGACACGGCGGTACCGGCCCCGGCCCGGGTCGAGCGGCGACCGGTCAAGCGGACCGGGGGCAGCGGCCGCGGGGTGGCCGAGGTGGTCACCGTGGTGGTCGCGGGGGTGGTGGCGTTCCCGCTGTTCTGGATGGTGCTGACCGCGTTCAAGCCCGAGGACGAGATCATCTCCGCGCAACCGCGGCCGTGGACGCTGCGCCCCACGTTCGACAGCTTCGTGCGGGCGCTGACCGTACAGAACTTCGGCCGCTACTTCGTCAACAGCGTGGTCGTGGCGCTGGCGGTGGTCGTGCTGAGCATGGCCATCGCGTTCCTCGCCGCGGCGGCGCTGACCCGGTTCCGGTTCAAGGGCCGCACGACCATGCTCATCATGCTGCTGGTGGTGCAGATGGTGCCGGTGGAGGCGCTGACGGTGCCGCTGTTCTTCCTGATGCGCTCGGTCGGCCAGTCGGTGCCCGCGTTCGGGCTCAACCACCTGGGCTCGCTGGTGCTGGTGCACCTGGCGTTCAGCCTGCCGTTCTCGATCTGGATGCTGCGCGGGTTCGTCGCGGCGGTGCCGGTGGAGCTGGAGGAGGCGGCGACCCTGGACGGGGCGAGCCGGTTCGGGTTCCTGTGGCGGGTGCTGTTCCCGCTGGTGGCGCCCGGGTTGGTGGCGACCAGCGTGCTGTCGTTCATCCACGCGTGGAACGACTTCCTGTTCGCCAAGACGTTCATCATCTCCGCGGCGGAGAACCAGACGCTGCCGCTGGCGCTGCAGGTGTTCGTCAAACCGGACCAGAACGACTGGGGCGCGATCATGGCGGGCTCCACCCTGATGACCATCCCGGTGCTGGTGTTCTTCGTGTTCGTGCAGCGGCGGCTGGTCAGCGGGCTGGCGGGCGCGGTGAAGGGTTAACGGGTTCCACACAGGACAAACCGAGCACTGTTCACCACCCGGCCATATGTCGTACACCACAACGGTATCCCCCCGGATCCCGCCGTGGAGAGGTAACCGTACGCTTTGTTCCGACAGTGACCAGGTGTCCACACCGGTCGGGTGGAGAGCGGAAGAGGAAGAGCCCCATGGGGTGGTTCGGCAAGGGCAAGGAGCGGCGGGAGAAGGTCCTCAGCGGCGGGGGCGGCCACGCGGCCGGGTGGGAGATGGCCGCGGCGCGCCAGGCGGTCACCATCGCCCGGTCCGGCCCGACCGCGCAGCAGTTGCTGTCCACGGGCGTGCCGGGCACGTACGGGCGGGTGGAGTCGGTCGTGGACACCGGCGCGCAGGTGCACCACGACCCGGTCGTCGACCTGCTGCTGTCCGTCGACGGCCACGACAGGCCGATCGGGCTGCGCACCATCGTGCCCCGGATCTCGGTGCCGCGCCCCGGTGAGGGCGTCGTGCTGGTCGACGACCCCGAGAACCCGGGTACCTACCTCTACGCGGGTCTGTCACTGTAGGAGAAGCCGGACGAGTCGGGTGGTCGCGCGTGCGCGACCACCCGACTTTCGTTTGCGCCCCGCCTTTATTCCCGCCCCCGGCAGGCGTCCCACCACCTGGCCGTGCGTGCCCGGTGTCCCCGGACCGGCGCACAATCCGGTCAGGTTGATCAGGGAACACTCTGGGAAGGGAGCCCGCCGGTGACGAGCGGACCGCATCTCGCCGTGGCGTTGGACGGGGTCGGGTGGCACCCGGCGGCGTGGCGGCTGCCGGAGGCCCGGCCGGAGCAGGTGCTCACCGCGGGCTTCTGGCTCGACCAGGCCGTCGAGGCCCAGCGCGGGCTGCTGGACTTCGTGACCCTCGAGGACACGCTCGCCCTCCAGGACGACCCGTTCAACCCGTCCACCGACGGCACCGACCGGGTCCAGGGCAGGCTGGACTCGGTCCTGGTCGCGGCCCGGATCGCGCCCGCCACCGAGCACATCGGGATCATCCCGACCGCGGTGGCGACGCACACCGAGCCGTTCCACCTGTCCAAGGCGATCGCCACCCTGGACTACGTGAGCACCGGGCGCGCGGGCGTGCGGGTGCGGATCGGGTGGACCCCGCAGGAGAACGCGCACTTCGGCAGGCGCGACATCGGGACCCCCCGGTTGGCCGACGCGCACCTCGGCGATCAGCGCAGCGACATCGCCGACCTCTTCGACGAGACGGCCGACTACGTCGAAGTGCTGCGCAGGCTGTGGGACAGCTGGGAGGACGACGCGGAGATCCGCGACGTGGCCACCGGGCGGTTCGTCGACCGGGACAGGCTGCACTACATCGACTTCGAGGGCCGCTGGTTCTCGGTCAAGGGCCCGTCGATCACGCCGCGACCGCCGCAGGGGCAGCCCGTGGTGGCGACGCTGTCGCACGCGATCGTGCCGAACCGGCTGGCGGCCCGGTCCGCCGACGTGGTGTTCGTGACCCCGACCGACCGCGCCGACGCCGCCCGCACCGTCGCCGAGATCCGCGACGAGCAGGCCAAGGCGGGCCGCGAGCAGGAGACCCTGCACGTGTTCGGCGACGTCGTGGTGTTCCTGGACGGCACGACCGCCACCGCGCGCGACCACAAGAAGCGGCTCGACGACCTGGCGGGCGCGGAGTACCGCTCCGACGCCCACGTCTTCACCGGCACCCCCGGCGACCTGGTGGACCTGTTGCTCGACTGGCACGCTGCCGGGCTGAGCGGGTTCCGGCTGCGGCCGGGCGCGGTGCCGCACGACCTCACCGGCATCACCCGCGGCGTGGCCGGGGAACTGCGGTCGCGGGGCCTGTTCCGCAACGCCTACGAGGCCGACACCCTGCGCGGGCTGCTCGGCCTGTCCCGTCCCGCCAACCGCTACGCGGCTTAGAGGAGCTGACATGACCAAGCAGATCCACCTGGCCGCGCACTTCCCGGGCGTGAACAACACCACGGTGTGGAGCGACCCGGAGGCGGGCTCGCACATCGAGTTCAGCTCGTTCGTCAAGCTGGCGCGGACAGCCGAGCGGGCGAAGTTCGACTTCTTCTTCCTCGCCGAGGGCCTGCGGCTGCGCGAGCAGGGCGGGGAGATCTACGACCTGGACGTCGTCGGGCGACCGGACACGTTCACCGTGCTGGCCGCGCTGGCCGCGGTCACCTCGAAGCTGGGGCTGGCCGGGACCATCAACTCGACGTTCAACGAGCCGTTCGAGGTGGCGCGGCAGTTCGCGTCGCTGGACCACCTCTCCGCCGGGCGGGCCGCGTGGAACGTGGTGACGTCGTGGGACGCGTTCACCGGCGAGAACTTCCGCCGCGGCGGGTTCCTGCCGCAGGACCAGCGCTACGCGCGGGCCAAGACGTTCTTGTCGACCGCGCTGGAGCTGATCGACTCGTGGCGCGGCGACGAACTCGCGGTGGACAAGGCGCACGGGGTCTTCCTGCGCGACCCGGACGCCGGGTCGTTCGCCCACCGCGACGACCACTTCCACATCTCGGGCCGGTTCCCGGTGCCGCGCAGCCCGCAGGGGCGGCCGGTGATCCTGCAGGCAGGCGATTCCGACGAGGGCCGCGAGTTCGCCGCGTCGTCGGCCGACGCGATCTTCTCCCGGCACGGCACGCTGGAGGCGGGCCAGGCGTTCTACGCCGACGTCAAGGGGCGGTTGGCGAAGTACGGCCGCACCCACGAGCAGCTCAAGGTGCTGCCCGCCGCGACCTTCGTGCTCGGCGACACCGACGCGGACGCGCAGGAGCGCGCGGACGTGGTGCGCCACCAGCAGGTCAGCGGGGCCACCGCGATCAAGCTGCTGGAGCAACTGTGGAACGCGGACCTGAGCGGGTACGACCCCGACGGCCCGCTGCCCGACTTCGACCCGGTGGACGGCGAGAACACCATCGCGCGGGGCCGCGCCAGCGTGCGGATGCACCGCGACCCGCTGGCCACCGCGCAGGAGTGGCGGGGCATCGCGGAGTCGAAGAACCTGTCGATCCGCGAGCTGGTCATCCAGGTCACCGGTCGGCAGAACTTCATCGGGTCCGCGGCCACGGTCGCCGAGCGGATAAACGAACTGGTTCAGGCGGACGCGGCGGACGGGTTCATCCTGGTACCGCACGTCACACCGGGCGGGCTCGACGAGTTCGCCGACACCGTCGTCCCGCTGCTGCAGGAGCGGGGCGTGTTCCGCACCGAGTACGGCGGCGACACGCTGCGAGACCACCTGGGGGTCTGACCCGGCATGAAGTACCTGCTGATCACGCTGATCACCTACACGGCGGACCCGGTCACGGGCATCCAGCCCAGCCCCGCCGAACGGCTGCGCGACGTCGTCGACAACGCCGTGCTGGCCGAGGAACTGGGTTTCGACGGCTACGGCGTGGGTGAACGGCACGAGCGGCCGTTCATCTCGTCGTCGCCGCCGGTGGTGCTCAGCCACATCGCCGCCCGCACCTCCCGCATCCGCCTGTTCACCGCCGTGACGACGCTGAGCCTGCTGGACCCGGTGCGCGCCTACGAGGACTACGCCACCCTGGACAACCTGTCGGGCGGCAGGCTGGAACTGATCATCGGCAAGGGCAACGGCAACGCCCAGCGCGAGCTGTTCCACGTGACCCCGGAAGACCAGTGGGAGCGCAACGCCGAGGGGTACGAGCTGTTCCGCCGCCTGTGGCGGGAGGACAAGGTCACGTGGTCGGGCAAGTTCCGGCCACCCCTGGTCGACGCGGAGGTGTGGCCGAAACCCTTCCAGCACCCCATCCGCGTCTGGCACGGCAGCGCGACGAGCCGGGAGTCGGTGGAGCTGGCGGCGAGGTACGGGGATCCGCTGTTCTCGGCGAACGTGACGAACCCGATCGAGCCGTACGCGGACCTGATCCGCCACTACCGCGAGCGGTGGGCGCACCACGGGCACAACCCGTCGAAGGCGATCGTCGGCGCGGGCACGGCCGGGTACTACGCGGCGGCGCGGTCGCAGGACGCGCTGGACGTGTACCGACCGATCTTCGAGGCCCGGCTGGCCCTGTTCACGCGGCTCGGGGTGGAGCCGGCGTTCCACTCGCTGGCGGACTTCGTCGAGCGCAGTTCGGCGCTGGTGGGGAGCCCGGAGCAGATCATCGACAAGGTCGGTCGGTACCACAAGGAGTTCGGGCACCAGGTCCTGCACCTGGGCGCGGACCGGGAAGGCCTGACGCGGAAGCAGCACCGGGACACCTTGGAGCTGTTCCAGTCGGCGATCGCCCCGACCCTCGACCGCGAGATCCCGAACCCGCCGTGGCCGAGCTGACCTTGGCCGAGCTGACCCTGGCGCGCGCCTCCGGCCCCCGGTATCCATTCTAGTGGCGAGCACCGACAGTTCCGGCTGAAGATGATCAACCCTGTGAGGCTTATTCAGCGGAGTAGAAGTAGAGGGCGATAACGGCCGATATGGTGTCGGTGAAAGTGTCGATGGGACGCCGGTAGTCGGTGTGGAGAACACGCCATGTTTTGAGTTGGGCGATGGCGCGTTCGACCACGACACGGATGGAGTTGTGGTGTCGGTTGAACTCTACTTCCCAGTCGGGTTGTTCGCGGTTTCTGGGTTTTCTGATCGGGGTCAGGATGCCGCTGCCGATGTAGCCCTTGTCGCCGAGCCAGGTGCTGGGCTCTCGTCCGTCGAGAACCCGCGAGGCGTTCAGGCCGACGATGTCGTTACGGGATCCCGGCCTAGGATCCAGCACCCATCTCGGACGTCCGTCCGGCGTGTACGCGACCTGGACGGTGAGCCCGGTCGTGCGGTGTGTCCCGGAGAACAACTCGGGGCGGGACGCCCAGGACCAGCACGGCAGCAGTGTCCCGTCCACTATGGGGGAGTTGCGGTCGTCGAGATCGTCAGCCGCGGGAACGCACTGTTCGAGCACGCCGGCCAACAATGGTGTCACCGCCGCGATCGCCCGACCGATCGTCGACTGCGACACCTCGAACGCTTCCGCCGACTCCGCTTGAACCCGATTCCGCCGCAAGTACGCCAACGTGACCACCACGGAGCGGTATAAACCCAGAACCGGCGGCCACCGGCGAATCGATTCGCTGGTGGCTTCGCGGATCAGAGCACATAATTCTTCGGCACGGTCTCACACGAGGCCGGTGGTGTGATACATGGAGGCGGTCCGTTTTCGAGAACCAGGTGTGGTAACTGAATTCTCTCAAACGGGCCGCCACCTCTTACTTTCGGGTACTCACCCCGGGGTTGTGAATAAGCCTCTGTGGACAACGCGCCCGGAGAGCCCCACCTTCTCCGCTCTCGGCGAAACGGTCACCCGAACGAACGACACACGGCGAGGTAGTCCACAGGCTTGATCATCTTCGCCGGGAAGCGACGGTGCTCCTCGGTGGAATGGATACCGGGGGCGGAGGCATGTCCCGCCGCCAAGCGGATACCGCGAATCAGCTGGAGCAGCGGACACCGCCTGCTCGTGCTGGGGATGGGCAGTTTCGCGGCCAGGCAGACGGCGGTTGACCGGTTGGTCCTCGGCCGAACACGACCAAGAGGTCCTTCGGCTGGTCGCGTAGGAGCAGCCGACCTACGCCGTGCGCCTCTGCGACGCGCGGACGACAGCGGCCGTGCGGAGCGCTGGAACACGTCGGTATCAACGATCACGGGTCGTTCGCGCCGGAAGTGCACTGATGCGAACCCTGATCCGCGAGCTGCTGAGCCCCTGGACCCGATGCGCGACGAGCCCGCGGTGCGCCCGCCCGCACCCGCCGCACCTCGTCTTCGAGCCCACGCGGCCACCGGTGGCGGGACGCTGGTCCCTGGCGGGCGCCACGGTGATCGTCGCCGCCACCGGTCTGCTGCTGTGGGCAGGCCGCGAGCCCGACCGCGCCCTGGGCTCGCGGGCGACTCCCCCGCCGCTTGTGGTCAGCGCGCCCACAGCACCGAACTGGCACCCCCGCGACGAGCGGGCGCACCGAGTACCTGGAGACGCGGGCCTGGTACCTGAACAGCCAGGTGTCCGGCGGGTTCACGCTGTCGGCCGTGGTGCCGCGGGTCCACCGCACCTGGCGGGAGGCGGACGGCTCCGGTCGCACGGAGGTGGAGTGGGCCGAACCGGAGTTCGAGAACGGGACGGACCCCGGCGGTTGGGCGTCGCCCCGGGCGGGCACCGGCTCCGAGAACTGGCAGCCGGGCGGCCGAGCCACGTCGTTCGGCGACCGCAGGCCACCGTCGACGGTCGCGGAACTGGACCGGTACCCGCGCAGGCCGAACCCCCCGGACGACATCGGCCCGATCAAAACCCTCGTCGCCGTCACCGACCTCCTCCGCGAACGCGTCCTCACCCCACCCGAACGGGCAGCCACCCTGGAGTTGTTGGGGCGGCTACCCGACGTCCGCTACCAGGGCGCGACAACGGACCGGATCGGCCGGGCCGCCGAGGCTTTCTCGATGGACTCCGCCTGTGCCGGACTACCGACTCGGTACACCCTTCTGGTGTCCCCGGATTCGGGCGAGTTCCTCGGGAACGAGCAGCTGTTGACCACGTCGGCGGGCTCGCTCAACGTGACGGTTCCCGCGGTGATCGAATACGAGACCTACGTCCACGCCGATTTCCGATGACCGGTTGGTGGCGCCGCGGTCCGCGGCGCCACCAACCGGTCATCATCAGCCGTGCACCTTGGTGGCGCGATCGTTCCACGCGCCCATGGAGTTCTGACCGCTGCACGCGCTCAGGGTGATGCTGTAGTACTGCCAGTCCTGCAGATCACCGGGGTCCGCGGCGGAGGTGCACAGCGGCGGACCGTCCTGCATGGTGAACCACGACGAAGTCTGCTCGTCGAAGGTCCAGGTGGAGAGGTTGTGCCAGTACTCGTCGCTGAACAGCAGCCGCCTGCCGCCGCCGTTGACGTGCTCGAAGAGGCACAGCAGGCCATCCGAGCAGACGAGGATCCCGTTGGTGCCGAAGGCGTTTGCGGGCGCCTTGAACCCGAGCGCCGCGTCGGCCTCGGCGTTCGAGCGGCGGCAGGATTCCAGTCGCAAAACCGGGATGTTTAGCCCATTCAGGGCTACGCCGCGAAATTCCACTGTGACAGCCAAGACCCAAATGGTCGCTGCGACACACCCTGGTAATGCGCCAGCCATAGCCGTCCGGCCGGTGGCCCTGGCGTCGAATGGATTGTTCCGCTAGCGCGCCACCCGGCAGGCGTCCGCGACCGGGGCTCCGGCTAGAGCAGCGGCAGCAGCTGTTCCTCCTCATAGGACAGATGTGCCTCCAGCTCCGCCGCGATGCGGTCGAACTCGGGGAGCAGGGTCTCGCCGTTCCCCTCGAGCAGCGCCTTCAGCCGCTCGACCGAGGCCGCCACCTGCTCGTGCTCCCGGCCCAGCCGGTCCAGCACGTCCGCGAGTTCCGGGTACCGCTTGGCCAGCATGGGAAACACCATCGTGTCCTCCCCCACGTGGTGGTTGCGCAGGCCCGCGCACAGCGACAGGCACGTGATCCGCAACTGCGCCCCGATCCCCGACCCCGACCGCGCGATCTCCGCGCGGATCAGGCGCAGTTCGCGGCGGAAGGCGCCGTGCACCTGGAGGAGGGCATCGGCCAGCGAGCGGAACGGGGGTGGTCCCGCCACCGCCGGTTCCAGGGCGACGACCGGGATCACGCGGCCCGCCGCCTTCTCCTGGTAGTCGGCCCAGCCGGGGTCGGCTTCCACGGCTCGGGCGAAGGCGGCGTCTCGGGTTGGACCGTCCACAATGGTCGCTTTGGCCTCGTAGGTGAACACGCCGTCCTCTACGGTGGCCAGGGGGTTGGCCTGGATGTTGCGGTACCACTGGGGATGCCGGGGCGAGCCGCCCGCGCTGCCGATCACCAGGACCCGGCCGTCGCCGTCGGGCAGGTAGCCGAGCGGGGTGGTGTGCGGGTTGCCGGTGCGGGCACCGGTGGTGGTCAACAGCAGTAGACGGGCACCTTCGAAGAAACCGCCCACCTGGCCGGAGTTCGCGCGGAACTCGGCGATGACGGCGTCGTTGAAATCGTTGGGCAAGGACTTTCCTCGGGTCAGCGGGATGGTTGGCTGAGGAAGGAAAGTCGACGGGCGGCCCTCGGGCGGCCCGAACGCCGGTCACGCCCCGGCCGGGGACCCCACTCGCTCTTGCCTCACGGCAGACCCGGCAGTCACGTCGCCGACTCTAGCGGGCCGGGCGCGGCAGCGGCAACCGACTACCGGAGAACGGGGGATCGACCGGGTACGCCGCAGCCACTAGCGTCCGGTGGATGAAGCGAACACTGGTCACCCTCGCCCTGTCGCTTGGCGCGTCCCTGCTGCTCACCAGCCCCGCGAGCGCCGAACCCACCACCGCGCGGCACAAAACCGTCCGCTGCCAGTTCACCCCGACGCCGGAGAACCCGGCGGCCCGGCCCGTGCGCGTCCCCGGCTCGAAGGCCAAGGCGCACGGCGAGGTCGAGGTGACGATCCGCACCAACTACGGGTCCATCGAACTGCTGTTGGACCGCGACAACGCGCCGTGCGCCGTGCACAACCTGGTGCACCTGGCCCGCTCCGACTTCTACGACCGGTCCCAGTGCTGGCGGCTGACCAACAGCGAACGGCTCGGGGTCCTGCAGTGCGGCGACATCTACCGTGCCGAGGAGGGCGGGCCCGGCTACAGGTTCCCCGACGAGGTCACCGGCAAGGAGACCTACCCGCGCGGCACCATCGCCATGGGCAACCAGGGCCCGGGGACCAACGGCAGCGAGTGGTTCATCGTGCACTCGGTCGCCAAGATCAGCCCCGTCTACACCGTCCTGGGCCGGGTCACGCGCGGCCTCACCGTCCTCGACCGGATCGTCGCCGCCGGGATCACCCCGGACGGCGCCACCGACGGCGCGCCGAAGAAGCCCGTGCGGATCCTCGACGTCCGGGTCTGCGACTAGTCTCGACCGGACCACGACGTGGGAAAGGGCAGTGTGGACACCGACGACCTCATCGCCGCCTTCACCCTGCCGTTCACCCGCGGACTGCTCTTCGTCGACGACACCGCCACCACCGCCCGCCACGCGGGTTGGAACCCGGTCACCGACTGGGTGCACGCCGACAACGACTCGCTCTGGATCTGCGTCCGAGGAGCGGCGGACGGCCCGGCGACGGTCGAGCTGTACCGCGCACCCCCATCCGCGTCGACCCTGAAGGGTTTGGCGCACCTGCATTCCGGCGCCCTCGACACCCCGACCCGGGAACTGCGCGTCACCGACTCGGACGGCGCCATCGTGGTCACCCACCCCGTCTACGCCGACCGGGTGCACGTCGACGTCCACACCGACCCCGACACCGGCGGCGAACGCGTCGTCATCGGCATCCGACCGGTGGGCTAGGCCGAATGCCGCCCGCGGTGCCCCGGTGCTGCCGGGGCACCGCGGCCGACCCAGGCGCACCTCACGCGCCCTGCGCTCACGACCGTCTCCGCTGTCGAGGGAAACAGACGCGGACCCACGCCCGCACCAGCCCCCGCGGCGTCCGCGGATCCCGATTCCGCTGTTCGTCCACAAGGTCGACCACGGCGCTGACCCGAGGGCAGCCCGCGACCGAGTTCGCCCGCTTGCGCCCCTCGACAATCCCCCGAGCCGTCGAGAAACCGCACCGGCCGCAATCCCCCACGCCCGCGAGCCGTGCCCGCCAAGGACCCGGCGCACCCTGGTCTGACGCGTGATTGGGCGGACCCGATTTATCCGGGTGACCTACCGCGGCAACCGATCGCGGCATTCACACAAAGCGAGTCCGCCCAATCGCCGGTGATCGGTGAAATATCGTTCACCGGGTATGGAGAACCGTGTCTTGAGCGGCGAAAGATCCGAACACCACATGTCCCCAGCGTGACCGCGACGATCACATCGAGTGGCCGAACGGCCCAGGTTCCCAGGTGGGGACACACAACGCGCCCATCATGACCATCACTCACGTCCATGGTACAGATCCCGGCAACCGTGGTGCAAAAGAATGGTGCGGATTGGTGGTGGAACAGGCGCGTTGCTCCGTTACACTTCCTCGGTAGTCGTAACGCTCTAACCAGTGCTTGAGGAGAAAGATGCCCAAGGTCATCGACCACGACGAGCGTCGGGCGCATATCGTGGAGGTGACGTGGGGGCTGATTGTTCGAGGTGGGCTGGAAGCCGCCACGATGCGGGAGATCGCCGAGGCCGCCGGGTTCGCCAACGGGGCGCTGAAAAGGTACTTCCCGAGCAAGGACGTGCTGGTCGAGGCGACGTTCGAGCGGGCGCTGGCGATGATGCACGAGCACATCACGGCCGTCGTGGCCGACCACACCGGGCTCGACGCGCTGCGCATCATGTGCACGGCGACGATGCCCCTGGACGCCAAACGGGTCACCGCGGGCCGGGTCCTGTTCGCGTTCTGGGAGATGTCGCTGTCGAACAAGCGGCTGCACAACCGCTACCTGGCGCACCTCAAGTCGTGGCGTTCGCTGCTGCACCGCTACCTGCGCGAAGGCCGCGCGGAAGGCGATATCCGCACCGAGCTGCCCGACGAGCAGTTGGTGGACGAGATCGTGCTGATCAACGCGGGTTCGAACGTGATGAGCCTGGTCGGGCCGCGGTACTCGACGCGGAAGTTGCAGCGCCAGCACCTGGACTCCTTCTTCGAGCGCATCGCGCGCCCGTAAACGGAAAACGGGGGCGGTCCGGGATTTCCCGGACCGCCCCCGTTGTCGTTTCCGCCTCCCAGGAGGCGACCCCCACCACAGCACACCGTTCGAGAAAGCGACACCGCCGGTATGCGCGCCCCGGGAGACCCGACTACCGCGCACCGACTCCTGCGTGCGGGGGCCCGCTTCCCCGCCCGTCGGGGCATGGCGGGCGGGGACTCCGGGGCGACCGACCTACAGCGACCAGGAACCGTCGGCGTTGACCGCCTTGTCCGACCACAGCGGGTCCAGCGCGGCGTGCAGCTCGGCGCCGTGCTCGGCGGCCAGCTCGATCGCGCCGAGGTTGTCCTCCAGCTGCTCGATCCGGCTGACGCCGAAGAGCACGTTGGCCACCGCCGGGTTGGTCAGGCAGAACGCGATGGCGACCTGGGCCGCGGTCGCGCCGTAGCGGGCGGCGATCTCGGCGACCGCGTCGGCGGCCTCGCGGATGGTGTCGCGGATGCCGCCCGGGTCGGCGCCGATCTTGCGCTCGGGGAACTTGCGGCCCGCGAGGATGCCGCCCTCGAACACGTCGGAGGCCTGCAGCGCGAGGCGGCCGTCGGCGAAGTACGGGGCGTAGAACGGGCCCTCGGCCATGGTGCGCCGGGCGATGCTGTACTTCAGCTGGGCGAAGGTGGGGCCGACCAGGCCCTCGCGGTCGGCGAAGGCCAGCGCCGCCTCGAGGTCGGACGCGATCCAGTTGTTGACGCCCCAGACGGCGAAGCGCCCCTTGGCGATCTGCTCGTTGACGTCGGTGACCACCGCGGGGATGTCCGGCGGCGACATGTAGTCGCCGACCACGACGCTGTCGGCCCGCTCGACGCCGATGCGCTCCAGCGAGGTGGTCATCTGCGAGTCGAAGGTGGTCGTGGGGTACTCCCACAGCCACAGCTTGCCGCACAGGTGGTAGTCCTCGCGGGCGATGCCCGCCGCGCGCACGACCTCGCCGAAGATGATGTCGGTGCGGGCCTGCTCGGCGTGCGGGCCGAAGTTGTAGTGCGCGACGTCGAACAGCGTCGCACCCGCGGCCGCCGCGCGGCGCGCCAGGGCGACCGCGTCGTCGAACTCCATCCGGTCCCAGGTGTTCCAGGAGCCGAGGCCGAACAGCGGCACGTCCGGACCGCCGGGTCCGAGCTGCCTGACCGGGATGCGCTGGGCGTCGCCCATGAGTGGCCCTCCTTGCCGAGAGTGGTTGGTTTAGTCTACATACATAGACGAAAAACCGGGAGAACATCCCGTTGGCCCCTATACTGAGGCCGCATCTTCTACGTTTGTTGACCGGAGGAACACCGTGACCAGTGCGCAGCCCGCCGACCTCGTGCTCACCGGCGGCACGGTGCTCACCTTCGACGGCGCCGACACCGTCGCGAGCGCGGTCGCCGTGACCGACGGGCTGATCACCGCCGTCGGCGAGGTCGACCACCTCATCGGCCCCAAGACCCACGTCGTGGACCTCTACGGCCGCACCGCGCTGCCCGGCATCAACGACTCGCACCTGCACGGCGCCTGGCTGGGCGCGATGTGGCCCAAGACGCTGCTCGGCGGCGGCCTGGAGGCCGCGGGCGACGGCGAGCCGCTGCTGAAGAACGCGGCCGAGCGCCGCGCGGCCATCATCAAGGCGGGTGACATCGCCGCCGAACTCGGCATCACCAGCTACACCGAGCCCGGCCTCGGCCCGGGTGAGGACGAGGGTTCGACCGGGTGCTTCTCCACCGACGTGCTGCGCGAGTACGCCGCCGTGGCCGCCGAGGGCAAGCTGCGCGCCCGGGTGACGGTGCTGCGCCTGTTCGGCCAGCTCGACGGCCCCAGCACGCTGGCCGACTTCGAGCGCGGCCTGGTCTCGCCGCAGCCCGACGGCGACCCGCGCTGGTTCAACATCGCGGGCGTGAAGATCTTCGCCGACGGCATCCCGCCGATGCGCTCGGCCTGGACGCACCGCTGCTACGCCGACGGCAGCTCCGGCCACCTGCTGGTCGACGGCGCCGACCTGGCCGACCGCGAGGCCAACCTGCGCCGCATGGTCGACCTGGCGCACCAGGCGGGCGCGCAGATCGGCGTGCACGCCACCGGCGACCGCTCGATCGAGGTCACCGTCTCGGCCATGGCCGACGCCATCGCCGCGCACGGCCCCAAGGGCAGGCACTACCTCATCCACGGCGACCTGGTCGACCGCGCGGTGCTGGCCAGGGCCGCCGAGCTGGGCATCGGCCTCAACACCCAGCCGGGCATCGCGGTGATGACCGCGCCGTGGCTGGCCGCCGCGCTCGACGAGGACGCCGCGCGCACCGCGTGGCCGCTGCGCGAGGCCTTCGACCTGGGCATCCCGGTGTGCCTGAGCTCCGACGCGCCGGTCATCGAGCCGGACTGGCGGCAGTGGATCGCCGCCGCCGCGCAGTGGATGGGCGCCGAGCCGAGCCCGGCCCTGATGCGGCAGCTGCTGGGCGCCTACACCGTCAACGCCGCGCGGCAGGACGGCGCGGAGTCGTGGAAGGGCACGCTGGAGGTCGGCAAGGTCGCGGACCTGACCGTCCTGGAGGCCAACCCGCTGGAGCTGGCCCCGGCCGACCTGCCGAACGTCGGGGTGGCGATGACCGTGGTGGACGGCCGAATCGTCTTCGAGCGGTAGACGGCGCGCAACCCGAGAACGCCGTCCCCGCGCCGTTTGGCAAGTGGGGACGGCGTTCACACAACTACCGCACAGGTGGCGCACACCGCGCGCCCAGGAACCGCACCTAGCTTCCTCACCGCTGGTATCCGAACTGGCACAGTGAGTGAGGAGCTTCAACGATGCACGATGACGACGAGCCGGTCGGCCGCGTCCTGGGCAGGCGGCAGGCGCTGACCCTGCTCGGCTTCGCGGGTGCCGCGCTGACCGTCACCGGATCGGGGGTGGCCCTCGCGGCCACCGGATCGGGTGACGGCGGACCGGGTGGCGGACCGGACTGCGACGTGAACTGCGTGGCCAAACCGGAACAGGTCGAGGGCCCGTACTTCGTCGACGAGGGGCTCAACCGGTCCGACATCCGCTCGGACCCGACCACCGGCGTCCGGTCCCCCGGCGCGCCGCTGGCCCTCGAGCTGACCGTCCTGCAGATCCGCGACAAGCGCTGCCTGCCGCTGCGCGACGCGGTGGTGGACATCTGGCACTGCGACGCGGCGGGGGTCTACTCCGACATCGCGAGCGAGGGGTCGTCCGGCAAGAAGTTCCTGCGCGGCTACCAGAAGTCCGACCGCGCGGGCCGGGTCCGGTTCACCACGGTCCTGCCCGGTTGGTACCGGGGCCGCACGGTGCACATCCACATCAAGATCCAGACCACCGGCACCGACGGCAAGCCCTACGAGTTCACCTCGCAGCTCTACTTCACCGAGGAGTTCAAGGCGGGCTACC
This sequence comes from Actinokineospora auranticolor, assembly GCF_041897805.1. Taxonomy (GTDB): domain Bacteria; phylum Actinomycetota; class Actinomycetes; order Mycobacteriales; family Pseudonocardiaceae; genus Actinokineospora; species Actinokineospora auranticolor. The sequence goes on along the minus strand of NZ_CP154825.1, from coordinate 3,540,589 downwards.
TGGCCAAGGACCCGTACAAGGCCAAGGGCACCCCGGACACCACCAACGCCAAGGACTTCATCTACCTGCAGGGCGGCGACCAGCTCACGCTCCAGCCGCGCCGCACCCACCAGGGTCACACCGCGGAGTTCAGCATCGCGCTGGACCTGTCCGACACCGAGGTCGGCGACGACGACAGCCAAGGCCCCGGTGGCCCGGGCGGTCCCGGCGGACCTGGTGGCCCGGGTGGACCCGGACAGCCGCCCGGCACCGGGCAGCCGCCCACCCCGCCGACCGGTCCCCCGCCCACCACGCGACCACCGACCACCAGCCCCACCCCGACGCCCTGATCCCTGCCAGGACGATCGGACGCCCGCCCACCTCCTACCGGGGGTGGGCGGGTCCCGTCCGGCCGACCAACCGCTCGGTGATGATGATCAGACCGGCGCCGACCAGGGCGCCGAGGAGGAAGTCGGCGACGTACGGGTCGACGGCCTCCACGCTGTTCATCTCCAGCCGGGTGGCCTTGGGGAACGCGCCCCAGTCGGCGCCGAAGAGGTCAGGAGCAAGTCCTGGGGCGACGCGGTAGGTGACCACCGCGGCGAGGAACACCAGCAGCAACAGCGCGCCCGCGGCCACCAGGCCGCTGATCAGGCCCCGGATCCGCGAGCCGACCCGGGGACCGAGGACCGCGCCCGCGAGCACGACCGCGAAGGCCACCGGGAAGGTCAGCGCGGGCGCCGCGCGCACCGCCGCGAGCAGCAGCATCGGCACCCACCACACGGCCAGGCCCGCCGCGGTCAGCGCGCCGACGAGCGGGAACGACACGATCCCGTCCGCCCGGCGCGTGGTGATCCGGAGCAGGGCCGCCAGGTAGACGACCACGGCCGCCGCGGCCAGCCACCACCCGCTCGGGTCGTTGACGCCGGTGGTCAGCAGCACCGCGACGGTCGCCAGCACCACGGCGTACCCCCACTGGCGGGCGACCCGACCGCCGACCGGGCCGACGGCGTCCCGGCGGGAGTCCCGCCACACCAGCCCGAGGACGGCCACCGCCAACCCGACCGCCTCGACCGCGACGCCGACCGACCGCAGGCGGGTCGCCTCGACCACGATCACCGCCGACAGCGCCAGCAGGACCAGCACCCGGGTGGTGGCGCGCAGGGCCGGGCCGCTGAACGCGACCGCGCGCACGCAGCCCCGGGCGAACCGGCGCCGCTCGGCGCGGTCGGTCAACGCGGCCAGTTCCGCGACCATGGCCCGACCCCAGTCGCGGCGGTGCGCGGGGAGCGCGCGGACCGCGACCGCCAGCAGCCGGTCGGCGAAGTCGGTGGTCACAACGCGCCGCCCAGGGCCGGGCTGGTGGTCGCCGGAGCCGCTTCCCGCGCCTGGTCGAGCAGGCGCAGGCCGGTGCCGAGCAGGCGGTACAGGTGCCGGGGCGGGCGCCCGGCGGGTGGGTCGGACTCCCAGGACGCGGCGAGATGACCCCGCTCGCACAACCGGATCAGGATCGGGTACAGCGTGCCCGCCTTCAGCCCCAGCTCCTTGCCCAGCTCGTAGCCGTGGCGCGGGGTGTCCGGGTCGCGGGCCAGCAGCTCCAGCACCGCCAGGGTCTGGGCCGAGGGTCGACGTGCCATGCGAGGAAGTCTATCTATATAGACTTCCTCGTCGTCAAGGGCGACAGTGCCCCGAAGCGACCTCGGGATGAAGATCAGGATTCGGGGCAACCGGCCGCGGGGGTCCCCCGTGTGACGGGATGTGCTCCCGCCGAGCAGTGGAGGGGCACGAGCGTCAACGACCAGCCGTGAACCCTCCTCCACCCGAGGTGTCAATGAGATTCGCCGAGCTCGCCGTCGTCACCGCCGCCGTCGCCGCCACCGTGGTCACCCCGCAGGTGGCGGGGGCGACACCGCCCGCGCACAACTACCCCGTCGCGTCGACCGGGTGCCAGCTCACGTCCACCACGCTGACCCCGGGGGTGACCGCGCCGGGCTCCGTCCAGTCCGGTGGCCTCACCCGCGAGTACCTGATCCACCTGCCCACCACCTACCAGCCCGGGCACCAGAAGCCGCTGATCCTGGCCTTCCACGGCCGCAAGAGCGACAGCGCTGAGATCGAGGCCTACTCCAAGATCGACGACCTGGACGCCATCGCCGTCTACCCGCGTGGCCTCCCGGACCAGGACAACGAGCGCGCCTGGCAGGGCCCGCTCTACGCGGCGCCGTTCGACGACGTGCAGTTCGTCGCCGACCTGCTCGACCACCTCCAGCAGACGCTGTGCGTGCAGCCGGACCGGATCTTCGCGGCGGGCAAGTCCAACGGCGGCGGGTTCGTCGCGCTGCTGGCGTGCAGGCTGCCGCTGCGGATCGCCGCGTTCGGCATCGTCGCGGGGGCCTTCTACCCCGGCACGCGGTCGGACTGCGTCGAGCAGCGCGCGCCGATCGTCGAGTTCCACGGCGACGACGACCAGGTCATCAAGTACAACGGCGACGACGACAACCACCACGAGGTGCTGCCCTCGATCGCGGACTGGACCCAGACCTGGGCCACCCGCAACCTCTGCTCGTCCACGATCGTGTCCACCCCGCTGAGCTCCGAGGTCGTCCGGATCACCCGTGACCTCTGCCCGCAGAACCGGGACATCGTGCACTACAAGATCATCACCGGTGCGCACACCTGGCCCGGCGCGGCGCCGGGCTCCAGCGGCAACGGCAAGGTGACCGCGCAGATCAAGGCCACTGACACGTTCTGGGAGTTCTTCAACGACCACCCGCTGGTCACCGGCCCCTGACCCGCACCACGACCGGGTTGCCCGGTGCCGCGCGGCACCGGGCAACCCGGCCCGCCCGTGACGCGAACGGACCTTCACCGTCCACTCAGGACTTCCGATCGGGAGACCCGGCGCGCCACCGGGAAGGGCCGTGCCAATCCGCTACCGGTCGTAGGCAATTCCGCGCCGTATTCACTCGATCCGGCATTACCGAAAAGAGTCTTCGCATTCCCCGTGCGCCGTCCGGGGAATTGTCCGGGCCGTCCATAAACTGAGCATCCCCGCAAGCCGTGAGCGCGATACCACAGGGGAGACAGATGACCGGCGCCGGAGTGCCTGACATAGCCGAGCACGCGCAACTGGGTCCCGTCGTCGGCATGATCGCCGACCGCTCGTGCGCCGTGCTCTCGCTCGACGTGTTCGACACCTTGCTGTGGCGGCGGGTACCGCGGCCGACCGACGTGTTCACCGTGCTGGCCGCGCACCTGCGGGCCACGGGTCAGCTCCCCGGCTGGATCGGCGACGCCGCGTTCCGCCGGATGCGCATCGGCGCCGAGCAGCGGGCCCGCGCGGGGCGCGGCGCGCTCGGCCCGGAGGTGTCGCTGTTCGACATCTGGCGGGCGATGCCGGAGGCCGTGGTGGACCCGGTCGGGCTGGACGCGCTCGTCGCCGCCGAGGTGCGGGTCGAGCGGTCGTGCACCGTGGTCGACCTCGACGTCGCCGCGCTGATCGGCGTCGCCCGGGCGCACGGCGTGCCCGTGGTGCTGGTGTCCGACACGTACTTCACCGCCGAGCAGCTGGCCGCGCTGCTGGACCGCCCCGAGATCGGTCCCCTCGACGACATCGCGGTGTTCCGCTCCCACGAACACGGCGCGGACAAGGCGGGTGGGCTCTGGCCGATCGTGCTCGGCGCCCTCGACCGCGCGCCGCGGCAGGTCCTGCACATCGGCGACAACCGCGTCGCCGACCACGAGGTGCCCGCCGCGCTCGGCGTGCGCACCCTGCACTACGAGCGCGTCGACGCCGACTTCACCCGCGTGATCGAGCGCGAGTCGGAGACGACGGACCCGTTCGGCCCGTTCGGCGCGCTGGTCGACCCGGCGCACGGCGACTTCGGCATGACCACCCTGCGCGCCCGGACCCTGGGCGCGCACGCCCCCGCCGCGACCGCGTCCCGCACCGCGGCCTGGCGCTACGGCGCCGCCGTGCTCGGCCCCGTGCTCACCGGCTTCGCCGAGTGGGCCGCGCACCGGGCGCACGAGGCGGGGACATCCGTGCTGTGGTGCCCGATGCGCGAGGGCGAGCTGCTCGCCGCCATGGTCAACGCCGCCGCCGAGGCCCGCGGCTGGGCCGTGCGGGCCGAGCCGGTGTGGCTCTCGCGCCAGGTGACCTCGGTGGCCGCGCTCGACCCGCTGGACCCGGGAGCCGTGCGCGCCTTCATCCGCAAGCGGTACCGGCTCAGCGCGCGGCAGCTGCTGGAGATGCTGCGCCTGCGCCCCGGCGACGTGCCCGGGCTGGTCGGCTCGCTGGACTCCCTGCTCGACGACGAGCAGCTCGTGGACTCCGTCGGGCGGGCGCTCACCGAGACCGAGCACCTGCGCACCCGGCTGTCCAAGGTGGTCGACACCGCGCGCGAGCGGCTGGTGCGGTCGCTGCGCGCGGCGGGCGCCCTCGACGCCGAGGACCTGACCCTGGTCGACCTCGGCTGGGGCGGCACGATCCAGCACCAGCTGGCCAAGGCGCTGCGCGACGCGGGCGTGGACATCGCGCCCGCCGGGCTCTACCTGGTCGCCGACGAGCGCGCCGCCGGGGTGCTGCTCGACGGCCTGCGCGTGGAGGGCTACCTCGGGCAGGTGGACCACCCCCGCGAGGTGGTCCGCGCGGTCAGCCGCAGCCCCGAGGTGGTCGAGCAGTGCGTCAACGCGCTCTGCGGGTCGCTGCTGGCCTTCGACGAGGACGGCGCGCCGGTGCTCGGGCCCGTGGAGGGCAGTGCGGCGCAGCAGGCGGAGCGGGCCGCCGCGAAGGCCGGTATCCGCGCGTTCCAGGCGAATTGGGCCCGCTACGTCGGCACCGACAAGAACTGGCCGCTGCTCGGCACCACCGCGGCGCCGCGGCTGGCCACCGTGCTCACCCGCGCGCTCCAGGCACCGGACGCGCGGGAGGCCGCGTTCCTGGGCGACTGGGCGCACGAGGACAACTTCGGCTCCGCGGTCGTCACCCCGGTGGTGCCCGACGACCTGGCCGCAGCCATCCCGTACCTGTCCCCCAACGACCTCGACGACCTGGACATGCGCGACTGCTTCTGGCCCGCACTGCTGGCCGCGTCCGACCCGGGGCTGGCCGCGGCCACCCGGGCGGTCGCCGAGGGCGCGGTCGACCGGGCGGTGTTCGAGCCGAGCGGGGAGCCGTTCGGCACCCTGCTGCGGTACCGGCTGGCGGACGACACCTGGCACGACACCCCGCGCCGCCGGGTCCGGATCAACCACAACGGGCTGTCCTTCGCCCGCGTCGACTTCCGCGGCCCGGACGTCGTGGACGTGTCGCTGGCCATCCCGGGCAGACCGGCGATCGTGCGGGTGGACTGGATCGAGGCGCGGGTCGTCACCGGCCGCGAGGGGCGGGCGTGCGCGCTGCGCTGGGAGCAGCCGGACGAGTTCGCCGAGTTGACCTTCGTCGACTGCCGGTGGCTGGGCGGCAACCTGGTGGAGTTCGAGCACCCGCACGCGGCGGTGTGGCTCCCGCTGGCCGCGCGCTGTGGGGCGGCGGTGTCGTCCGGGCAGGTCACGGTCGCGTTCGCGATGCTGCCGCAGTCGTGGTCGCTGCCCGGTCCCCGGATGCCGGAGGAGCGCGACCCGGCGCCGATCCCCGCGCAGGTGGCGCTGTCCACGCGGGTCGTCGAGGAGTACCGCGCCCGCGGGCCGGTCGGGGTGATCGCCGGTGCCGCCAGGGTGGCGGCCAGGAAGCTGACAGGAGACTGATGAACAGCGTGACCACCGGCAGCCGCACCGACCCGCACGCCCAGGCCCGGCACGCCCGGCAGCTCCCCGTGCTGCTGCACTCCATGGCGGTGTTCCGCGAGATCTTCGCCGTCGTCTTCGCGCACCGCGGCGTGTCCACGGTGGTCGAGGTCGGCGTGGAGTCGGGTCACGTCAGCGGCGTCTACGCCGAGCTGGGCGCGACCGCGGTGTACGGGGTCGAGCCGAGCCCGGACGCGCGGGTGCGTGACACGTTCGCCGCCAACCCCGCGTTGCGGTTGGTCGAGCGGCCGTCGCCGGAGGCACTGGCCGACCTGCCGCTCGCCGACGTGTACGTCCTCGACGGCGACCACAACTACGCGGTGGTCCGCGAGGAGCTGCGCTGGATCATGACCCACGCGCCGGACGCGGTCATCCTGATGCACGACGTCCTGTGGCCCGCCGCGCGCCGCGACATGTACTACGAGCCCTCGCCCCTGCGCGGCGGCGACAAGCACCCCGCCAGCCACGACGGCCCGAGCGCGTGGCACGACGGGCTGAGCCCGGCGGGCTTCATCGGCGCGGGCGCGTACACCGTGGCCGAGCGCGCGGGTGGCGAGCGCAACGGTGTCCTGACGGCGGTCGAGGACGCCTTGGTGCTCAACCCCGGCTGGACCTTCAGCGTGGTCCCGGCCGTCTTCGGGCTCGGCATCCTGGTCCCCGGTGGTGCCCCGTACGCCGAGGACCTGGCCGAGGCGCTGCGCCCGTACACCGGGTCGGAACTGCTGGCGACGATGGAGAACAACCGGATCGCCCTGTACACCCGCGTCCTGCAGCAGCAGTACGACGCGGCGGCGAACGAGGCGGACCGGGCGGCCCTGGTGGACACGATCACCTCGCAGCAGCGGGAAATCAACCGGTTGAAGGCGGAACTGGCCGACCCAGAGGCCGAGGTGGACCGGCGGGCCCTGCCGTGGGACCGGTTCCGGCACCTCGCCGGGCAGGCCGGGCGGTCGGGACTGTCCCGCCTCCGCCGCTACCTCCGCTGACGCGCCTCCCCCGTGCGGACACCTGGGGCAGGGCGGTGGAAACCGCCCTGCCCCAGGGCTTTCACCGAGGGATGCTCAGGAACAGCAGCGACTGGAACGCGCCCGCGAACTCGCCGTCCGGGAAGACGACCTTGGCGACGCCCCGGCAGTTGGTTCCGTTGTAGAGCAGCACGATCCGGTCGGACCCGTTGACGGCGCGGGTACCCGGGGCCCCGCCCTGGGTGGTCACGCACTGCCGGTCCGGCACGTCGCCGACGCGGACCACGCCCGCCGGGCCGCTGTAGGTGAAGCTCGGTGTCTCCGCGAGCCGGGCGACGTCGCCCGCGCACCCGTCGACCGGGTAGGCGACCGGCGCGGTGGCTCTCTGGCCGTACACCACACCCGCGCGCACGCACGTCTCGGCGGGACGGGTGTTGGTGGTTTCCCCGGACCTCGGGCCGTCGGCCGCGGCGGCGGGGGTGACGATGGCGGTCGCGGCGACCGCGAGCGCGGTGCCCGCGAGGACGCGCGTGAGGCGAGCCATGGCGATTCCTCCTTCGGTGCTTCCGGTTCGGACACAGGGGAAGTTGCCCGGGAAACCAGCTCTCGAACGTGTCAGCCCCCCATCGTGTGGCCGCGCGGTCGGGAGGGGTCCGCTGCGTGTCGTCGCACCGGATCGGCCTGCCCCGTCGGTGGCGGGGCCGGTGCGCGGGCTCACCCTCCGTGGATTCGGGAACGGACCACGCGGTGTCGGTACGGCCGGCTACGATCCGCGCGTGACCGACCAACAGCCGTTACCCGCCGACCTGCGAGCCCTGTTCGCCGACGGCGCCGCGTCCCGCGTCCTGTCCGTCCCGCTGCCGCCCGGCCGGGCCGTGCGCTCCGAGGAGGAGGTCGGCGACCGACCCGCGTTCTGGTTCAGCGACGGGTCCGCGCCCGAGGGGCTGTGGGCGCGGCTGCGCGCCGAGCACGCCCGCTCCGGCCTGTGGCCGCTGCTGCTCGACGCCCTGGACGACGACGCGGCGGAGTACCGGCCGTGGGGCAGCGGCGAGGTGTGCCCCGGCGCCATGTCCGCGCCCGGCGGGCACGACGCGGCCGCGGTGTTGGCGGGGTGGTGGGCGGAGCACACCGGCATCGGCGACAACGGCGACGACGACCTCTCACCGGCGGAGCGGGCCGCGGTCACCGCGCCATACGGCCGCGACTGGCCCGGTCCGGCTCCCGCGCCCGCCGCGCGCGTCGACGCGGACCGCGCCGCCGACGACCTGGCGGAGCACGTTCTCGACGGGCACCCGTCGATGCGGCTGGGCCTGGTGGCCGCCGAGCGGGGTGCCGACGCGGTGGCGGTGGCGGGGTGGACCGGCCCGGCCAACTACACCGAGGACACCGCGGAGTTGTCGGCCGTGCTGCGCGACTGGGAGGACCGGTTCGGCGCGCGGGTCGTCGCCGTAGGCTTCGACACCCTGCTGCTCAGCGTCGCCGCCCCGCCCGCGACCCTGGCCGAGGCGCTGGTCGTGGCCGCCGAGCACTTCGCCTTCTGCCCGGACAACGTGTGGCAGGACACCGAAACGCTGACCGCCTACGCCGAGCGGCTCGTCGACGACCACTCGTGGGCGTTCTGGTGGGACTGATCCGCACGAGGTGAAAGGGGCCCGCGCGGTGCGCGGGCCCCTTCGGCGAGGAGAGCGCGGGGACTAAGCCTGTTCATCAACGATGGAGAAGGAAGTCCCCGCATTGCCTCGCGTCGCCGAGTCTACTCCCGGATCAGCGCGGCACCAACAGGTTTAGGTTCTCGGTGGTGATCGCCGTCGACCCCGCGGGCAGGCCGTCGGGGCGGTGCAGGCCGAGGAACACCACCGGCGCGTCGAACCGGTCCTGGTCGCGCCACAGCGTGACCTTGCCCGCCTTGGCCCGCAGCAGGGTGACCAGGTAGCCGATCGTGAAGTACCGGCGCCGCAGCAGGTTGCGGACCAGCAGCGCGGTGCTCATCCGGTTGGACTCCAGTTGCCGGAAGGTGGGCGAGCCGTTCAGGTACAGGTGCAGCCAGGTCGCGGTCCACGCGCCGGACGCGTCGCGGGAGAACATCACGGGCAGGGCGACCCGGCCCGCGCCGCGCATCCCCGAGCGGGTGCGCACGGTGCGGGGCTCGAACGGGGCGCCGCGCTGCGCGGGTTCCCGCGTCATCCAGCCGAACATCGACTCCGCGACCTCGTCGAAGCCCTCGCCCGCGTAGACCGAGACCTGGGGGACGATGTGCGCGGCGGAGACTGAGCCCAGCGGGATGTCGATGAACTCCGTGGCCCCGGACGGCGCCTCGGTGACGTCGCCGGAGTAGGTGATGAGGCCGTCCTTGGTGTTGGTCCACGACACGTGGCCCAGGTAGCCGAAGTGGTCGTCGAGCAGCAGCGCGCCCAGGTCGAAGTCCGTGCGTTCGCGGGTTTGGCGCCAGTACGTGAACATCCGCAGCACCGAGCCGTCCACCCGGGTCCGCGACCCGCGCGGCAGCACGGCGAAACCGTCCTCGGTCGCCTTGCCGGACAACGGGATCGCCACGTCGAGCACGGCCGGGTCGACCACGAGGTGTTCGTACGCGGGCAGGCGATCGATCAGCTCGGCGTCGATGAGCGAGGTGATCCGGTCGACCGCGGCGCGCGGCAGCGGGTCGCGGGTGTCCTGGGTGACCCACGCGCGGCGCGACCGGGTCGGGAAGACCCGCGCGCCGCCGGTGCCGGTGCGGGTGGCCAGGTGTTCGCGCACCGAGCACAGCACGCGGCCGGACACGGAGTCGAGCACCAGCGCCGCGACGTCCGCCACCGAGTCCACTTCGGACTCCGTGGCGCACGAGCGCAGCAGCCGGTCCAGGGAGCGCATGAACATCGCCGGCGCACTGCCGAGCACTTCGGCCGCGCGCACCACGTCCCCCGCCGCGAACGCCAGCTCGGCCCGGGCGGCGAGCGACCGGACGGTGCGCTCTCCGCGCGCGACGGCGAAGACCTCTTGGGCGTGCGGGTAGGCCGGGTACTCGTGCGGGTGCAGCCCCTCCCCCAGCCGCTTGAGCGGCTCGCGGTGGCGGGCGACGTCACCGAGCTTGCCCCCGGTCACCGAGTTCAGCGCGGCCATGAGCACGCGCCGCTCCGGCCTGCGGAAGCGGCGGAACCTGCTGGTCTGCTGCAAGGTCACGTCGCCGCCACTGGCCTGGCAGGCGACCCGCAGCACGTCCGCGACGGTGTCGACGCCGATCAGGGGGCGTCCGCCCGCGAGCCGGACCGCGTTGATCACGGCCTTGTTCTCCCGCACCGGGACGTCCGGCAGTTCGGTGCTCGGGCACAGCCGGGCCAGCTCGGCGAGCAGCTCGAGGTCGACCTCGCCGAGCGGGGTGGTGGACCCGGCGAGCGCCACGTACAGCGCGCTGGTCTCGGCGTCGAGGGAGTCGCCGAGGTGCACGACCGTGATCCGCTCCGCGCCGAGCGCGACCAGCTCGTCGTGCGCGGCGAGCAGTTCGGCGAAGGTGTGCTGGTAGCGGCCGTAGCGGGGCAGGCTGAGCAGGTCGACGCCCGCGCCGAGGCGGGCGCGCAGCTCGTCGTCGGTCGGCACGCGCTTGCGCCACCGGCCGCGCTCGGCGGGGGCCAGGGCCTCCCGCAGGCACTTCGCCCAGAACTCGACGGTGTCGGGCACCCGGTTCGGGAAGTTGATGAAGTACGAGTTGTGCTCGACGTGCGCTCCGACCAGCTCGCGGACCGCGTCGACGACCTCCCGGGCGAGCCCGGTCGCGGCGGCGGGCGCCAGGCCGCTGACGTGTTCCAGCAGGTCCCGCGCGGCGGTGAACCCCACCTTGACCAGCGCGATGTCCAGTTGCCGGGCGACGGCGGCACCGTCTCCCGGCTCGCCGTCGACGCGCGGTACGCGCAGTGTCCTGCGGATGATCGCCTGGGTGCGCATCGCCTTCCCCGTGTCCGATGTGGAGTGACCCACCGGGCTCGCGGAGCCGCGGCGGGTTCCTCCATGGTCCCTTGGCGGGCAAACGATATAGGGCCTCCTCAGGAGCCTGCCCGGATACGCCCCGTCACGACCGCGCGGCGCTCCGTCCGCCCTCGCGCGCCGTCGACCGGGTCAGCGCCACGGCCAGCCAGACGAGGGCGGCGCCGGAGACGATGTGGAAGGAGCTGGTCAACAGGGTGTCGGGGAGCGGAGCGGCGAGGGCCAGGGCGGGCAGGGCGAGGGTGTAGGCGATCGAGGGGACGCGCGGGAGGACGCCCGCGCGGGCCATCGTGATGCCGAAGAGGACGGTTCCCACGGTGAAGACCAGGGCGCTGCCCAACAGCGCGTACATGGTCGGACCTTGCAGCAGCGTCTTCGCCGTGGGTTCGGGGAGGTAGAAGATGCCCATGTTGAGCATGAACGCCGCGCCACCGAAGAGGCCGAGGCCGATGGTGTTGAGGGTGAAGGCGGTGGCGCCGAACGGGCCGGTCGCGGCTTGTTGGCGTTGGTGCAGGGCGATGAGCAGCGGGACCGCCAGCGCCGGTGACAGGCCGAGCAGGAAGCTGGTGGCGGCGGTCTCGCCGGTGACGGTCTCGACGGCGGCCGGTAGCGCGATGAGCGCGCCCGCCGCGATACCGCACCAGGCGCCCAGTCTGGTCGTGTTCATTCCGGTTCCTCCCTTGTGATCGCCGGAAAGGTAGGAGCGCGGGCGGTACCGGCGGAAGTGCCGCGCGGCCAAGGCGGTGGCCGGAGGTCATGTGCCTTTCGGCCAAGGAATTCCCGTGGTGCCGCGGTGGCGCGTAGTGTTCGGCCAGTGCGCAGGATGCCGTGGGTGACGAGTGCGGTGTACGGAATCGTGCTGGTCGCCGGGCTGTACTGGGTGTTCGCCGGACTGGGGCCGAACGATCCACTGAGGACGATCGGGTTCGGCGCGGGCGTCGCCGCGTTGTTCGCGCTGGAGTGGTTCGCGGCGCGCCACGAGCACGCGGCGGCCTTCCTGGCGGCGCGGCTGGCGCTGTTCGTCGCCGTGGCGCTGCTGGACGGGTCCGGGCTGTCGCGGGCGCTGTTCGTGCTGCTGCCGTTCCTGGCGTACCTGGGCTTCGGGCGCGCCGCCGGGTCGGCGCTGGGCGCGGTCTGCCTGGGGCTGCTCGTCGGCGGGTTCGCCGTGTGGGTGCCGGAGTGGTACCGGCAGGCGGCGGTCGTCTCGGACCTGCTGATGTTCGGCCTCGGCCTGGTGCTGGCGGTCGCGATGGCCGAGGTCGTGCTGCGTGAGCGCCGGTCGGCGGCGCGGGTGGGTGAGCTGTCGGCGGCGGTGGAGCGCAACCGGTTGGCGCGCGACATCCACGACAGCCTCGGCCACCACCTGACGGCGATCTCGGTGCAGTTGGAGAAGGCGGAGGCGTTCCGCGCGCACGATCCGTCCGTCGCCGACCGCGCGCTCACCGACGCGCGTCGGTCGGCCCGGCTGGCGCTGGAGGACGTCCGCGCGTCGGTCGGCGCCCTGCGTGCCCCGGTCTCGCTGGTCGCCGCGCTGGGTGATCTGGTCGACGGTGAGAAGGTGACGTTGCGGGTGGTCGGCACGGAGCGGCCGATCGGCCAGGCCGCGGTGACCACTCTCTACCGCGCGGCACAGGAAGCGCTGACCAACGCCCACCGCCACAGCGCGGCCGACGAGGTGCGGGTTTCCGTCGAGTACACCGCGGACGAAGTTCGACTGACGGTGCGCGACAACGGGCGCGGGTTCGTGGTGGCAGAGCAGGTGGACGGTTTCGGTCTGGTGGGTCTACGGGAACGGGCGGCGTTGGTGGGCGGGGTGGTGGCGGTGGAGAGCGCGCCGGGGGCGGGCACCACGGTGCGTCTGGCGGTGGGGGCGTGAGCGTGCGGGTGCTGGTGGTGGACGACCAGCGCCTGATCCGGGAGGGCATCGCGTCGCTGCTGGGGTTGCGGGAGGGCATCGAGGTCGTGGGGACGGCGGCCAACGGGAAGGAGGCCATCGAGCGGACCCTCGCCCTGGCACCGGACCTGGTGCTGATGGACGTCCGCATGCCGGAGATGGACGGCGTGGCGGCGGTGGCCGTGCTGCGCGACCGCGCGCCCGCGAGCCGGGTGCTCATGCTGTCGACCTTCGACGACGAGGAGTACGTCGTGCAGGCCCTGCGCGCGGGCGCGGTGGGCTACCTGCTCAAGGACCTCCCGGCCGCCGACCTCGCCGAAGCCGTGCGGTTGGCGCACGCGGGCGTCACCCAACTCGACGCCGCGGCGGCCCGGCACGTGACGGCGGCGCTGTCGTCGGGGCACACGGGTGAGGTGACGGCTCGGGAGACCGAGATCCTGCGCCACATCGCGCGGGGCGCGACGAACCGGGAGATCGCCGCCGCGCTCTACCTGAGCGAGGGGACGGTGAAGAACCACATCTCCCGGATCCTGACCAGGCTCAACCTGCGCGACCGCACCCAGGCCGCCATCCACGCGCGGGACCGCGGTCTGCTCTAGGGGAGCATCTGCACGAGGTAGACCACCCAGGCGACGGTGAACGCCCCCGCGCCCGCAACCACCACACCCTGCGCCGGGCGGTGGCCCGGCCGGTCGCTCGCCGGGCCGCCACGACCTCGGCCCTGGCACGCACCAGGGGCCGCACTGCGGGAAGAGATCCTCGAGCGAATCCGGGCTCAACGGCACCTCTTTGTCGTGATCGGCTGGACCGTCGGTTTCGTCATCGCCAGCCTCGCCCGGACCAGTCTGGCTCTCCTGCGGGTCGGCGGTCTCGTGACCACCGGTCTGACGACCATTCTGGTCCTACAGGCATCGGGCTGGTTGCCGGTGCGTGGGTGGAACCAGACCGGTTCGTCGTGAACTCAGCAACACGCCTCGATGATGTCCGCCGCGCGGGTGGCGCCACCCGAGGTTTCGATCGCCGCACGCATCTCGGCGAGGTTGTGGCGGATGGTCCGGTCGTTGGCGACGTGGTCCACGACCTCCCGGAGGGCGGAAAGGTCCTTCAGCCGCACACCCAAACCGAGCTCCTCGACGCGGTCGGCGTTGATGGCTTGTTCCGGTGTCTGGGGTACCGCGATCAGGGGGACGCCGTGGGTGAGGGCTTCCATGGTGGAGTTCATCCCGGCGTGGGTGACGAAGGCCCTGGCGTGGCGGAGGACGGCGGGTTGGGGGAACCAGGGGCGGACGTCGAAGTTCGGTGGTACCGGGCCGGTGTCGCGGGCGTTCATCGCCACCTGCCACGCGCCGTCGGTGAAGTCGGTGGCGCAGGTCCGGTAGAGGGCCGGGTCCGACATCATCGAGCCCAGTGCCACGTACAGCAGCGGCTGGTCCCCGTGCCGGGGTGACCACTCCTCCTCCGCCCGCCGACCCAGCATGGGGCCGACGAAGTGGAAGGTGTCGTCGAAGCTCTCGGCGGCGGGTTGGAACTCGGCGGGGACGAATACCAGGCTCTGCCGTTCGGGTGCCTCGACCACGGTCGTCACGTCCAGGTCGACCCCGTGCTCCCGGGCGAACCGCGCGCACTCCGGAGCCAGCACCCGCACCGGGGTCAGGTCCATGAGCTGGAACGACGCGTTCGACGCCAGGTGCGGCAGGTAGCGCAGGGCCGGGATCTCCCACTGCCGTGCCACGACGCGACCCTGCCAGTTCGTCGCGTCGTAGCAGAGCAGGCGGGGTCGGTTGGCCCGGCAGTGCCGCAGCAGCACCGGGTGCGCGGCCCGGATCGCGGCGAAGTAGTGCCGGAACCACGACTCGGCCGGGTTCGGTCCCCCGGGGCGGAAGTCCGGGAGCCGGGGCAGCTCGACCCAGCGCGCCCCGGCGCCGACCACCGCCTCGGCGTGTTCGGCACCGGTCGCGTACTCGACCCGGTGGCCGCGCCGGACCAGCTCCGCCACCAGCGCCAACGTCGGTGTGACGTGGCCGTGGCCGAACAGCGTGACGAACAGCAGGGGCCCCATGGCCTTGATCGTTTCGACGGCCGGGGCACCCCGCAAGCGAATTACGGCTGGAGCACGCCCGCGACCACGTCCGCCGCGACCGCCGGTCCGTCCAAAGCGGACAGTACGTCGCGCATCCGGTTCACGTGTTCGCGGATCGCGCTGTCGGCCGCCACCGCGAGCACGGCGTCCCGCACCCCCGGAGCGGACGCGTCCACCGAGCGACCCAGGCCCAGTTCCGCGGCCCGGCGGGCGTTGATCCGGTGCTCGGTCACGTCCGGCGGCACCAGTACCAGCGGCACGCCGAACGCCAGCGCCTCCATCATCGTCCCCATGCCCGCGTGGCACACGAACACCGAGGCGTGCGGCAGCACGGCCGCGTGCGGCAGCCACCGGTGAGCCTCCACATTGGACGGAAGTTCGCCCAGCTCCGCCACCGCCACCCGGGATCCCAGCGTCAGCACCACGTGCCAGGGCAGGTCCGCGAAGGCCTCCGCGCAACGGCGGAAGAACTCCGGGTTCCGGTTGAACGTCGTGCCCAGCGAGATCAGCACGACCGGCCGACCGTCGGCCGGGGGCTCCCACGACACGTCCGACGACGGGTTCAGGCACGGCCCGACGAACGTGTGCCGGGCGTCGAAGTCCGCCGCGTTGATCTGGAACTCCCGGGGCATGAACACCAGGTTCGTCGCGTCGCACGGGGTCAGGAACCGCTCGACGCTGACCCCCAGGCCGTGTTCGTCGATGAACTCCGCCACCTTGGCCAGGAAGTCCACGATGGCCGGGTGCTCGGCCGAGATCGGCTCGTCCAGTTCCGCGGCCTGCAGGTGGCCGAACACGAACCGCTCGTTGGAGGCGAACACCGGGAACAGCTGGATGGCGCGGGCGCCGTGCTTCTGCGCCAGCGCCCGACCGGCGGGGAAGGTGCTGACGTCGTACACGTACACGTCCGGCGGTTCCGGCAGGCTCTTGTCGAACAGCCGCGTGGTCACGATGTTCTCCGTGATGCAGCGCAGGGGCTCGCGGGAGACGTAGTCGGTGGTGAACCGCTCGGGTTGGGCCTTGCCCGCCAGTTCCGACTCGTACAGCAACGGTTCCGCGCCCGCGGCCACCACGGCCGGGGCGAACTCCGCAGTGGTGGCGAAGGTGACCCGGTGGCCGCGCGCCACCAGTTCGGCGACCACGGCCAGGGTGGGCATCACGTGCCCGTAGGCGGGCAGGGGCAGGAACAGGACGTGACCAGGGCTCATCTCATGCCATCCTCGGGTCTCAGCTCTCGTGCCAGTAGCCGACGAGGTCGGCGTAGAGCGGGGAGGTCGAGCGCAGTTCCTGGTGGGTGCCGACGTCCGGGGAGCCTGCGTGCAGCAGCACCACCCGGTCCGCGCGCATCGCGGAGCTCATCCGGTGGGCGATGATCACGACCGTGCGGCCGGTGGCGGCGAAGGCGTCCTCCGCGCGGCGCTCGCGTTCGGGGTGCAGGTGGCAGGTCGCCTCGTCCAACACGACGACCCGTGAGGGGGACACGTACGCGCGGACCAGGGTGACCAGCTGCTTCTGCCCCTCGGACAGCTCGTTCGGCGCGTCGATCCGCCCGTCGAGCCCGCCGCGCGCCTCGACCAGCTCATCGGCGCCGACGGCCGCGCAGGCCCGCGCCAGTTCGGCGTCGGTGACGCCCGGGTTGAGGTAGGCCAGGTTCTCCCGCACCGAGCCGGAGAACACGTACGCCTCCTGGGGCAGCAGGGTGATGGCCCGGTGCGGCCAGGTCCGGTCGAGGTCCGCGACCGGCACGCCGTCGAGGGTGACCGTGCCCCGCGATGGGCGGTCGAGCCCGGCCAACAGGTTGGCCATCGTGGACTTCCCGGCGCCACTGGGCCCCACGATGACCAGGCGCTCCCCCGCGGCGATCGCCAGGTCCACCCCGTCGAGGATCTTCTCCGCCGAGGCGCCGTAGGCGAACTCGACGTCGCGCAGCACCAGCCGACCACCGGTCGTGGTCGCGGTGGGCGCCGGCTCCGGGTGGGCCGGGGGGCGGGCGTATTCCTGGATGCGGGCCAGCAACACGCCGATCTGCAACCCGATGTCGCCGACGACGCGGACGATCGCCCGCAGTGCCGGGTCGAGGCTGCCGACCAGGTAGGTCGCCGCGCCGAGCAGCTCGCCCGGCGTCAGGACGCCGGAGGACACGGCGGCGGGGGCGGTGAGGAGCAGCGCGACCAACGGCAGCCGGGCACCCAGGGCGAGGACCGCGACCCGGCCCGCGACCACCCGACCGACTCGGTTGACCGCGCGGGCGTGGTGGTCGATGTCGGCGGTCAGGTCGGCAGTCGCCCGCTCGGCGGCCCCGACGGCCACCACGTCCCGCAGCCCCAGCAGGGTCGCGCTCGCGGTGCCGGACAACCGCTCCTCGGCCAACAAGGCCTCCCGGACCCGGCTCTGCCACCCGCTCGCGGTGGTGGCCAACACCACGATGACGACCACGGTCGCCGCCACCGACACCCAGGCAACCGGCGGAGCCAACCAGAACAACCCCGCGATGACGAAGACGAGCGAGAACACGGCCGTCCGCAGCACGGTCAGCAACTGGGACAGCAGCATCCGCAGCACCTCGGTGTGCTTGGTGACCCCCTCGACACTGCGACCGTCGACCGACTCCCCCGGCACGACACCGCGCGCCAGGGTTGCCCGCACCGTGCGCTCGACCAGGTCGTAGCGCAGGGACTCGACGATCCCGGCGAGCGGCAGCACGGCCTGGCGGGCACCGAGGCCGCCGAGCACGACGGTCGCGGCGTAACCGCAGAGCAGGAGGAGGCCGGTGGCGAGGTCACCCGCGAGGAACCCGCGGTCGAGCGCCGCCGCGACCAGCGCACCGGAGACGAGCGTCGGCCCGGCTTCGAGCAGCGACCACAGCAGCAACCGAACCAGGTCACGCCGGTGCCGGTGGGCGGTCTCGGCCAACAGCCGCCAACCGGTGGCCGGACGCAGAGCGATCACGGTGTCCACGACTCAGCCCCCTGTCTCGGCTGGGGCGGGGTGCTCGCGCACCGCGAACACCGCGCGGTACAACGGGTCGTTCAGCAGCTCGCGGTGGGTTCCGATGCCCGCGACCGTGCCCGCGTGCAGCCACACCACGAAGTCCGCGCGGGCAGCGGTGGCCACACGGTGTGCGATGAGGAGGCGGGTGCAGCCTCGGGCGGCTACGTGCAGGGCCGCGCTGATCGCCGCCTCGGTCGCGGTGTCCACACTGGACAGGGCGTCGTCCATGACGATCAGGCGGGCGGATCGGCAGGCGGCTCGGGCCAGGCCCAGGCGTTGCACCTCGCCGCCGGATAGGCGCAGGCCGTCGAGTGGGGTGTCGACGCCGGCGGGTAGGCGGGCGACGAACTCCTCGGCACCGGCCGAGCGCAGTGCCGCCCGCAGCCGGGCGTCCGGCACGTCGGGGTCGCCGTAGCGCAGGGCGTCGGCGATGGTCAGGCCGAGCAGGTTCGGGCGTTCGAAGGCGTAAACCACGGCACGTCGGAGGTCGGACTGGCGTAGGTCGCCGATCGGGGCGCCGTCGAGGGTCACGGTGCCGGTGTCGGGGGCGAGGAGGCCGCCCGCCAGCGCGGTCAGGGTTGTCTTGCCGACGCCGGATTCCCCGACGACCGCGACCGTGCTGCCCGGTGGGATCTCGAAGGTGACGTCCCGCAGGATCGACCGCCCGCCGACCCGCGCGCCGACTCCCCGGAAACCGAGCGCGCCCCGGCCGTCCGGGAGCGGGCGCGTCCCGCCCGGTAGGCCCGGCGCGTCGGCGACCGCGCGCAGCCGTTGGGCCGCGGCGCGCAGTTGGCCGATCTCCCGGGCGCTCCCGGCCTGGGCGAAGATGCCCATGGCGTGCGCGAGGTACGCGGACGCGGCCAGCATCTCGCCCACCCCGATCCGGTGCGCGAGCACACCCCACCCGGCGACCGCCAGCACCGAGACCTGCAGCAGCGGCGCCAGGATCGCCGTCTCCCAACTGACCCGCCGCTGCCGCCGCCAGATGCTCAGCGACAGCCCGCGCAGGTCGCGGGCGGGCGTCAGGACGCGCTCGGTCTCCTGGTCGACCGTGCCGCTCGCGCGGATGGTGCGCAGGCCCCGGATCGCGTCGGTGAGCCGGGTCGCGACGTCCGCCTGGGCGACGGCGGCCTCGGCGCTGAGGGTGGTGATCCGCTTGATGTGGCGCAGGGTCAGCAGCACGAACACCGGGCCCAGCAGCAGGAACGCCAGACCGATGCGGAAGTCGATGACGAACAGCGCGACGATGCCACCGAGCGAGGTCAGCAGCGGCACGAGGACGCGGGTGACCAGGTTGGCCGACTGGGCGGTCTGGTCGGTCGAGTCGGTCAGCCGGTTGAGCAGGTCGCCCTGGGTGAACCCGCGCTGGCCGCGGAAACCGAGGGTGAACACGTGGCCCAGCAGGCCGAGCCGCAGGTGCCGCAGGGCGCGGGTGCGGGCGGAGAAGTCCGCGACCTCGGTCAGGCTCTCCGCGATCAGGCCCACCACCAGCAGCCCGACGACCACGAGGACGAGCCGATCACCCGGGCCGCGCTCGAGCGCCGCGTCGATCGCGGCGCCCAGCAGCGCGGGCACGGCGATGATCACCGCGGTGTTGACCGCGCTCACCAGCACCAACCCCAGCGTCGAACCCCGACCGGCGCGCAACGCGGTCGCGATGGGCGAGCCGCGGTCCCCCAGGTGCCGCGTCACCAGGTCACCGGCATCTCGTGCACGCCGTAGTGGTCCATGTCGTCGCGCAATCGCAACTCCTCCGGCTCGACGGCCAGGCGCAGATCGGGGAACCGGGTGAACAGCGCCGGGTACGCGACGCGCAGCGTTTCGCGGGCCAGGTACTGGCCGACGCACTTGTGCACGCCGTGCCCGAACGCCAGGTGACCCCGCACGTCCCGCGCGAGGTCGAGGCGGTCCGGCTCGGGGAAGCGCGCCGCGTCGCGGTTGGCGGCGGGCAGCGACACCACCACGGTCTCCCCCGCTCGCACGAGGACCCCGCCGACCTGGACGTCCTCCAGCGCGCACCGGCTGGCGCCGAACTGGGAGATCGTGAGGTACCGCAACAGTTCTTCCACCGTATTGTCCACATCGGACAACAAGCCCGCGCGCCGAGCCGGATCCACCAATAGGGCGAACGTGCCGAGCGAGATCATGTTGGACGTCGTGTCGGTGCCGCCGCCGAGCAGCGCCCAGGCCAGGTTGCGGAGTTCGACCGCGCTGAGGTCGCCCCGGGCAGCCAGGTCCGCGAGCGCTCCAGTCGACAGTCCGTTCGCGACCATGTCATCAAGGAGCTGGCCCACGACGGTCACCGCGTCGATGAGTTCCTCAAGAGTCATCTGGAGGCGCATGATGGTGTCGAGGTTGTCCTGCAACGGATCCCGGATCTCGACCGGCACGCCGAGCAGGTCGAAGATGACCCGGGCGGGCAGCGGACGGGCGAAGTCACGCACCAGGTCGGCGGCCCCCTGGACGGCCATGGCATCGAGGAGTTCACTGGCGACGGCCTCGATGGCGGGACGCAGGTCCGTCGCGGCGCGCGGGCTGAACAGGTGACCGATCACCCGCCGGTAGTGCGTGTGGTCAGGCGGGTCCATCTTGTTGAACGCGCCCGGTTCGGCGGCAGGCGGACGGTGGTCGCCGGGCGGGAGTTCGAACGGTGGGGGCAGCGGCGACGCGAGGAGTTCGCTGCGGTGGCTGAACCGCGCGTCGGAGAGCACGGCCTTGGCGTGTTCGTACCGGGTGACCAACCAGCCCTCACCGCCACCGGGGAAGCTCAACCGCCTGGGCCGCTCCGCGGCGAGATCGCGGTAGCCGGTGGGCGGGTCGAAGGGACAGGCACGGCGTCGTGGCAGGTCGATGGCGGTGTCGTCGAGGCCGGACTCGAGGAAGTCCGCGGCCCTCGGCGCGCCCCCCGCTGCGGCGATGTCAGCTCGGAAGGCCCCCAAATGAGCCCGCCCGCCGGCCACCGCCGCGCGCACGGCGTCGCGGAGGTCGGCGGCGGTGAGGCCGCTCGGGTCGACGCGCCGCCCGAGTCCCAGCTCCACGAGGCGGGCCGCGTTGATCCGCTGCTCCGGCTGGAACGGGGCGACGACCAGCGGCGTGGCGTGGCGGCCCGCGGCGAGGATCCCGCCCATGCCCGCCTGCGTCACGAAGACATCGGCGTGCGGGAGGACGTCGTCGTAGGGGACCCAGGGGTGCGCCTCGAAGTTCGCGGGCAGCGGCGGGACCTCCGCGTCGCCGGTCGCGAGGACGACGTGCCACGGCAGGTCGCCCAGGGCGTCGGCGCAGACGCGGAAGAACTCCGGCTGGTCGTTGACCACGGTGCCGAGCGAGACGAACGCGACCGGTCGGCCGTCGCCGGGCGGGGCCCAGGTGGGCGCGCGGCCGGGCCGGGGGCAGGGGCCGACGAAGAGGTGGTCCGGGCCGAAGGTGTCGCCGTGCGGCTGGAGGGAGCGGGGCAGGAAGACCAGGCTCCGCTCACCCTTCCCGGTGGTGATCTCGTCGGCGTCGTCCGGGTCGAGGCCGTTGTCGGCGAGGAACCGGCGCATCAGCTCGCCGAAGGCGAGGACAGCCGGGTGGTCGGCGGCGAGTTCGGGGTGGCCCGCGTGGTCGACCTGGGCGCGCATGAGCGAGTAGGTCTCGTTGGAGGCGAAGACGGGCAGGAGCTGGCAGGTCGGCACACCCCACTTGCGGCCGAGCACGCGGCCGGGCGCCCAGACCGTGGAGTCGTAGGCGATGGCGTCGGCGCGGTCCGCGAGCTGCCGCTCGATGGCGGCGGTCGTGCCGATGATCTCGGAGACGTACTGGAGGAACGCGCGGCCCACCTCGTCGTCGGACCACTTGGCGGGCGGGGTGACCGTCGACATCAGCGCGGTGTCGTACTCGATCACCGCCGCGCCGGTCCCCGCCGCCGTCGCGGCCACGGCGGGGGTCACCGCGTAGGTCACCCGGTGGCCGCGGCGGATCAGCTCCTCGGCGACGGCGAGCGTCGGCGTGACGTGCCCGGCCGACGGGTACGGCAGGAACACGACGTGTTTGGGCGCACGGGTTGGTGTGACCACAAGTGCATCGTGTGCCCCGCGCGGTCGGGGTGGCCGGGGCCGGGCGGGAGGTCTAGGAAATCCCTCACAAGGTCATCGTGTGTGCTCCTGGCATGACAATCCCGCACGTCGTGCTCGCCACCGTCCCCGGGTACGGGCACGTCACGCCACTGCTGGACGTGGTCGGGGAACTCGTCGCCCAAGGCGTGCGGGTGACCGCGGCCTGCGGGACGGGGTTCGCCCCGATGCTGGCCGACGCGGGCGCGGCCACGGTCGAGTACGAGGGCCCGGCGGACGCGCACGCCGTGGCCGCCGCGTTGACCGGCGTCACCGACTTCGGGGACCCGCTCGGCCCGGTCCTGGCGCGGCTGGCCGACGACCCGCCGGACGTCCTGGGGTTCGACGCGACGATGTGGCTCGCCGGGCGGGTGCTGGCGCACCTGTTCCCCTGCCCCACCGTGCAATTGAGCCCCTGTTTCGTGTCCAATGCGGACTTCTCACTGCCGGGCCGGGTGGCCGCGCACGTGTCGGCGGGGGAACCGGTCGAGGTGGACATGGTGGCTGTGCTCGCGCGGTTGGGCGTGGTCGGGGACCTGGGCGCGGTCCTGAGTGACTCCCGGGATCGCAAGGTGGTCTTCCTGCCCCGGGAGTTCCAGTTCGCGGGCGACACCTTCGACGACCGCCACACCTTCGTCGGCCCCTGCCTGGGCCCGCGCAGGCTCGCGGGGAGCTGGGCACCGCCCGCCGACGGCAACCCGGTGCTGCTGGTGTCGCTGGGCACCTCGTCGTTCAACGACCAGCCCGCGTTCTTCCGGGCCTGCGCGCGGGCGTTCGAGGGGCTGCCGTGGAACCTGGTGCTGACGCTGGGCAGCGGCACCGACCCGGCGGAGCTGGAACCCCTGCCCCCCAACGTCACCGCGCACCGCTGGCTGCCGCACCCGGCCGTCCTCGCGCACGCGGCGGCGTTCGTCTGCCCCGGCGGCATGGGGTCCATCATGGAGTCGCTGTCCTGCTCGACCCCGATGGTGGTGGTCCCCCAGCACGGCGAACAAGAGGTCAACGCCGAGCGGGTCGTGGAACTCGGCTTGGGTTCCCGGCTGTCCCGCGACGACCTCACCCCGGAAACCATCCGCGACGCGGTCCTCACCGTCGCCACCGACCCGGCCACAGCCGCGCGGGTCCGGGCGATGAGCACCCACTGCCAGACGGCGGGCGGCCACCAGCGCGCCGCCAAGGAGATCTTGTCGACCCTGCCGTGAGCAGCGCGACGCCCGCCGCACCCTGGGGGTGGCGCGACGGGCGTCGCCGGGATGGGCGGGTGGGGGTGTGCCCGCCGCGCTGCTCTCCTGTGGGTCAGCCGGAGTCCCGCTTCCCCAGGACCAGGTAGGCGGTGGCGAGGAAGGCGAGCATCCACGCGCCGAGTACCCAGCTGGCCAGTTGCGGGTCGAGGTAGGTGGCGACGGTCGGGTCGCGGCGGACGTTGGTGAGGTTCTCCGCCGCCGAGGCGGGCAGGTAGGCCAGGACGTTCTGCTTGACCCACAGCGGCAGCAGACCGCCGATCAGGAGCGGGCCGAAGATGACGCCCATCGACACCGCGATGGCGCCCGCCGCGCTGCGCAGCAAGAGCGTCAGGCACAGGGCGATGAGCGCGAACGCCGCGGCCTCGCTGCCCCAGTTGAGCAGGCTGGTCACCACGTTCTGGCTGCCCAGGTCCAGCGCCAGCGTCGGGTCGGCGCCCCGGATGATCGCCTGGCCGCCGAGGAACGCGACCGTGGCGAACAGCGCGCCCGCCAGGTAGCAAGGCAGGGCGACGACGATGGCCTTGGCCAGCACCACCCGCAGGCGGTTGGGGGTGACGGTGAGGGTCAGCCGCACCATGCCGCTGCTGAACTCCGTCGACGCGGCGAGCGAACCGAACACCACGAACAGGATCAGGCTCAGGTCGACCCCGACCCGGGTGGTGCCCGCGGCGTCGAACTGGGCCCTGGCCTCGGGCGTCATGGTGTCGAACGTGGTGGTGGCGGCGAAGGTGAACAGCAACGACAGCCCGATCGCCACCACCGCGGCGATCAGCAGGAGCAGCCAGGTGGACCGCACCGACCGGAGCTTCGTCCACTCCGACCGCGTGGTCTCCCGCAGCGAGGGCGCGGTCGCGGGCGCGTCGAGTGCGGTGGTCATGCGGTGTCGCTCCGTTTCCCGGCGAAGGCGCGGTCGTGGGTGTCCTCGGTGGCGCGGTACTGGACGCTGTCGTGGGTCAGGTCCATGAACGCCGCCTCGAGGCTGGCGAGTTTGGGGGTGAGTTCGTGCACGCCGATCCGCTGCTCCAGCGCGATGTCCCCGATCCGGGCCGCCTCCAGGCCGACGACGACGAGCGAGCCGTCCGCCGCGGTGGACACGGTCGCGCCGCCGCGGGTCAGCGCCCGCGCCAGGTCGCCCGGGCTCGGCGTCACCACGCGCACGTGGCTGCGGGCGTTGGCCTTGGTCAGCTCCGCGATCGGCGCGTCGGCGACGAGCTTGCCGCGCCCGATGACGACGACGTGCTCGGCGGTCTGCTGCATCTCGTTCATCAGGTGGCTGGAGACGAACACCGTCCGCCCCTCGGCCGCCAGCCGCTTGACCAGCTCGCGCACCCAGCGGATGCCGTCGGGGTCGAGGCCGTTGAGGGGTTCGTCGAACAGCAGCGTCGGCGGGTCGCCGAGCAGCGCGGTCGCGATCCCCAGGCGCTGCTGCATGCCGAGGGAGAACCCGCCGACCCGCTTGCCCGCCACCTCCGCCAGCCCCACCTCGCCGAGCACCTGCTCCACCCGGTCCCGCCCGAGGCCCGCGGCCTGCGCCACCCACAGCAGGTGGTTGTACGCCGACCGGCCGCCGTGCACGGCTCGGGCGTCGAGCAGCGCGCCGACCTCGTGGACCGGCGCGGACAACGACCGGTAATCCTTGCCACCGACGGTGATGGTGCCCTTGGTCGGCGTGTCCAGGCCGAGGACCATCCGCATGGTGGTGGACTTGCCCGACCCGTTGGGGCCCAGGAAGCCCGTCACGATTCCCGGCTTCACGGTGAAGGTCAGGTTGTCAACGGCCACCGTCGACCCGTACCTCTTGGACAGCCCACTCGCTTCGATCACCACTACCCACTTCGCTCCGGTGTCACGTGGCACCAGCTAACCGGCGGGACGGGTGCCCCCACTAGCGGCGTTGGTGGTGGATTCGCACAACCAAGGTTGTCGGCCGGCCGACCGCGGGGATGGCCCTGCCCGGGTGGGCGGGGCCATCCGCGTGGGTCAGACCGTCGTGGCCACGACCGCGTCGGGGACGGGGGCGTAGCCGGTCGGGCGGGTGGTGAAGGTGCCGCGGCCGTGGGTGCGGCCGCGGAGCCGGTTCGCGTAGCCGAACAGCTCCGCCAGGGGGACGGTGGCCGTGACCACCGCGGTGCCCGCGCGGACCGCCGACGCCACGACCTTGCCGCGCCGGGCGGCGAGGTCGCCGAGGACCGTGCCGACGGCGTCGTCCGGGACCGTCACCACGACCTCGACCACGGGCTCCAGCAAGCGCATCGCGCTCGCGCGCAGCGCCTCCCGCAGACCGAACCGACCGGCGGCGCGGAACGCCAACTCCGAGGAGTCCTTGACGTGGGTGGCGCCGTCGGTGAGCGTCACCCGCAGGCCGGTCACCGGGTGGCCGCCGAGCGGGCCGTCGGCCAGCGCGTCCCGGCAGCCCGTCTCGGCCGCGCGCACGAACTCGCGCGGCACGGCGCCACCGACCACAGTGGACCGGAACTCGAACTCGCCGGGCGCCAGCGGCTCGACGTCGAGCACGACGTGGGCGAACTGGCCGGCGCCGCCGTCCTGCTTGACGTGCCGGTAACGGAGGCCCGTCACACCGCGCTCGACGGTCTCCCGGTAGGCCACCTTCGGCCGACCGACGGCGATCTCCAGCCCCCGGGCGCGGCGCACCTTCTCCACCGCCACCTCCAGGTGCAGCTCGCCGAGGCCGGACAGCACGGTCTGCCCGGTCTCCGGGTCCGTCCGCAGCACCAGCGACGGGTCCTCCTCGACCAGCGCGGCCAGGGCCGCGGTGACCTTGCCGCTGTCGGCCGCCCGACGCGGTTCGACGGACACGGCGACCACGGGGTCGCCCGCGACCGGTGGTTCGAGGAGCAGCGGGGCACCCGGCGCGCACAGCGTCGCGCCGACCCGGGCGGACTTCGGCCCGGACACCGCGACGATGTCACCGGCGACGGCTTCGTCCACTTCGGAGTGGCGGTCGGCCTGGATCCGGAGGATCCGCGCGACGCGTTCGTTCCGACGGGCGCCCACGTCCCGCACCTCCTCCCCCTTGCGCAGCGTGCCCGAGTAGACGCGCAGGTACGTCATCCGGCCCGTCGGCGCCGCGACGACCTTGAAGACCAGCGCCGCGAACGGCGCGGTCGGGTCCGCCGGGCGCTCCCGCTCGACGCCGTCGACCGTGCCCCGAACCGGCGGCACGTCCAGCGGCGACGGCAGGTACGCGGCGACCGCGTCCAGCAGCGGTTCGATACCGCGGTTGCGATAGGCCGAACCACACAGCACGACGAGTCCGTCCCCACTGCGGGTCAGGTCCCGCAGCGCGGTCTCCATGGTCCCGGCGGAGATCGTCGCCGTCGCGCAGAACTCCTCCAGCGCGGCGGGGTGCGACTCGGCGACGGCCTCGTCGAGCAGGCCGCGCCGCCGCCGCGCCTCGGCCACGAGGTCGTCCGGGATCCGTCCCACGTGGACGGTGTCGTCCACCCAGGTCAACGCCGTCATGTGGACGAGGTCGACCAGGCCGGTGAAAGCGTCCTCCCGCCCGATGGGCAGCTGGACGACCAGCGGCACCGGGTGCAGCCGCCGCCGGATCGACTCGACCGCGGTGTCGAGGTCGGCGCCGAGCCGGTCGAGCTTGTTGACGAACGCGATCCGCGGCACACCGTGCCGATCCGCCTGCCGCCACACGGATTCGCTCTGCGGCTCGACACCGGCCACGGCGTCGAACACCGCGACCGCGCCGTCGAGCACCCGCAGCGACCGCTCGACCTCGTCGGCGAAATCGACGTGGCCGGGCGTGTCGATGAGGTTGACGCGGTGCCCGCGCCACGCGCAGCTCACCGCGGCGGCGAAGATGGTGATGCCGCGGTCACGCTCCTGCGAGTCGAAGTCGGTGACGGTGGTGCCGTCGTGGACCTCACCGCGCTTGTGGGTCGTGCCGGTGGCGTAGAGGATCCGCTCGGTGACGGTGGTCTTGCCCGCGTCCACGTGGGCGAGGATGCCGCGGTTGCGAACAGCGGCCAGGTCGGTGCGCATGGTGGAACCCTTCGAGGGTGGTCCGGAGTCGTGGACAGCGCGATTCCGGCGTCGAACGACCCGGGACTACGGGAGTTCGGCGCTACGACCGGTGCAGCCGCGCGGCACACACCGGACGCGGCGAAGACACGAGGATCACCTCGAAGCGCGAGGCGGGAACAACGGCGCGGTGCTGGCGCATGGCCCGTTCCCCTCTACTCGCGACTGGTTTCCCCGGGGAGAGTAGTGAACACCGGCCTTGGAGGGGAGGGGGTTTCCGGTGCCCGGTGATCCGGACCACGCCCCGAACGGGATCACCCCCGGCCGGTTCAGGCGCTTTGTCCGAGTGCGCGCCGCCCCGCGGTCCAACCCCGACACGCGCCCGTTCACGGACACCGCCCTCCGATTCCCGACTCCGCACCGCTCATTTGTTCGACCGATTGCCCCGAGTGGCCCAGCGGATTGTTCGTCGACTGTTCCAGATGTGCGGAGAAGTATTCGCATTGTGCCCTCCGGCCACGGGCCAACCGTCCCACCTGCATAATGCCGACTGTGTTGATCACGAGCCCGACCTGCCGATGGACCCGCCTGCCGCACCCCGGGAAGGTGGGCGGATGACCGAGCGGTGGTTCCCGGAGCGCGGCGCGTCGCGGGCCGTGCTGATCGGTGCGAGCGAATACCGGTCGACCGAGCTGGCGTCGATTCCGGCGGTCGCGGGCAACGTCACCGCAATGCGAAAAGCGCTTTCCGCACCCGGGGCAGGTCTTTTCGCGCCCGAGCACTGCCTGGTGGTCGGCGACGGCGCGCACCCGGCGACCATGGCGGGCTTCGGCACCGCGCTCAGCCGCGCCGCCACCGAGGCCGCGGACGTGCTGCTCGTCTACTACTCCGGCCACGGTCTGCTCGACGACGACGGCAGCCTGCACCTGGCGCTGTCCGAGACCGAGCAGGCCAACGTCGGCTACACCGGCATCGCGATCTCGCGGATCAAGCAGGACCTCGGCCAGGCCCGCGCCCGGGCCAGGGTGCTGATCCTGGACTGCTGCTTCTCCGGCCGCGCCATCGCCGCCATGTCCGCCCCGGACGCCCTGGTGGCGGGCCAGCTGGACGTCACCGGCACCTACACCCTGACCTCCAGCTCGGCCACCGAGCCGTCATTCGCCCCGCCCGACGCCGGGCTGACCGCGTTCACCGACGCCCTGCTCCGCGCCTTCGCCAGCCCCACACCGCTGACGCTGGACGGCATCCACGAACACGTGCGCGAGCACCTGCGCGGGCTCGGCCTGCCCGAACCCCACCGCCGGGCGACCGACACCGCCAACCACCTCGTCCTCATGGGCGGCGCGGTCGACCCGACGACCGTCGCGGACCTCGCCCCGCCCCCGCCGCGCCCGAAGAGCAGCCGGGTCGGACCGCTGGCCCAAGCGCTCGCCGACGCGAACGTCGTGCACCCGGTCACCTTCCCGACCCGCGCCGCCCGACCGGACACCGCGACCGCGAGCCGGGGCCCCGAGGAGGACCGCGCGCGGGTCGTCGAGTTCTGGAACATGGTCGAGCTGTTCAGCCCGCAGTCCGCGCCGAAGGCGGACCCGCGCAAGCAGGTGTGCACGGTGGAGCCGGGCAAACCGCTGCCCTGGGAGCCCGGGCACCCGCTGGCGCGGCGGGAACTCGGCCCGAAGCAGGCCTGGCGGCACGTGGTCTACCTCGGCGCGCACCCGCTGAAGTCGGTGTTCGACCTGCTGCACCAGGTGTTCCCCTCCGACGAGGACAGCTACGACCAGCGCCCGGCGGGCGACGGCACCCTCGCCGCGTTCACCGTCAACGCCGAGGGCCGACCGCTGCTGGACTCCCAGGTGCTCTCCGGCTGCGCGTGGGCGACCAGCCGCGTGGTGAGCCCCGGACCGGACGAGCCCGGGTGGCTCACGGGGTTCGACGTGGCGAACGACGAGTTCCAGGGCCGGTTCGAGGCGTTGCTCGGCCCGGATGACGAGTCCGTGCAGGAGGCCAGGGAGAACGGCACGCTGCACGAGCTGACGGAGGTGCTCGACGAGCGGGCGCTGGCCGCCTGCTTCCGCCTCGCCAACGACGTCGTGCGGCTGGGCACCGCGGTTCCGCGCGGTGAGATCCGGGTCCACAGCCAGATCGTGGCCGCGCGCAACGCCAACAACACCGACGGCGCGGACTTCGTCAACAGCATGATCTCCGCCGCCCTGACCGCGGTCGCCGACGAGGTCAGGGCGGCCAACGTGGGCTCCGGGCTGCGCGACTACCTGCGCCACGACGCCGAGCTGGACGTCCTCGGACGCGTGGACGTCCGGGACCGGTTGGACGCGGTGCTCGAAGCCGCCGCCCCGAACCGGGTGCCGCTGGGCCGGTGGCCGAGCGACCCGGAACACCCGCTGGCGCTCGGGCAGCAGCTCGCGGTCAACAACGCGCTGGCCGCGCGCGGCACGGACCGGACCGTGCTGGCCGTGAACGGCCCGCCCGGCACCGGCAAGACGACGATGCTGCGCGACCTGATCGCGGGGCTGCTGGTGGAACGGGGTCGCGCGCTGGCCGCGTTGGTCGTGCCGGGTGACGCGTTCACCGATGACGCGCACGTGTGGAAGGTCGAGGACTACGTCCGGCGGGTTCGCGGACCGCGGCCGGAGCTGGCCGGGTTCGAGGTGGTGGTCGCGTCGGCCAACAACGGCGCGGTCGAGAACGTCACCGACGAGATCCCCGACCGCGGCGCCATCGACGAGTGGTGGCGGGCACCCGCCGCCGCGGTGGACTACTTCGCGGGCGTCGGGTCCGCGCTGCTGGCGGGCGAGCCGGGCGGCGACGAGGTGGACACCGCGTGGGCGCTGCTGGCCGCGCGGCTGGGCAACAAGGCCAACCGCTCCCGGTTCATCGACGCGTTCTGGTTCCGCACACCGCCGCGCGGCCCCGCGACCGGGGACCGCAAGGCGCGGCACGACCGCTCCGGGTTGATGGCGATCCTCAAGGACTACGAAAAATCCACACCGCCCTCGTGGACGGGCGCGATCGTCGAGTTCAACCGAGCGCTGGCCAAGGCGCGGGCGCTGGGCGCCGAGCGGGACGAACTGCACCGGACGCTGCTCGCCAAGCCCCGGGCCGAGGAACACGCTCGGCGGTGCGCCCAGGAGGCGGACCGGGCCGCGCGGGCCCGGGACGCCGCCCGGGCCCGGTTCGCCGAGGCCGACGGCCACGTGCGGGGCTGGACCGGCGAGCACGCGACCCGGACCCGCCACCGCACCGAGAACCTCCGCTTCAAGCCCGGGTTCTGGGCCTGGCTGACCTCGTTCGGCAAGGCCACGCGCGCTTGGCGCGAGCGCGACGACCACCTCGCGAGCGGGATCTCCACGGCGGAGCGGGAACTGCACGCGGCGCGCACCACCGCCGGGCGCCTCTCCCACGAGGCGTCCACCGCCGACGCGAGCGCCCACGCCGCCCACGAGGAAGCGCGGCGCGCCGACGACAAGCTGAACGCCTTGGTCGCGGTCCTGGCCCGGGGACACGAGTTGCTCGGCAAGCACTTCCCCGACCCCACCTGGTTCACCGACCGGTCGCGGCGCGAGTTGACCGCGCTGTGGACGGACGCGGAGTGGAACCGGGCGCGCACCGAGCTGTTCCTGGCCGCGCTGCGGCTGCACAAGGTGTTCATCCACCACACCGCGCGGCAGTTGCGGCAGTCGTTGCGGGGCGCGATGGACATCCTGTCCGGGACCGCGCCGTCGAACCTGGACGAGGCGGCGGCGCGGGCGGCGTGGCAGTCGCTGTTCCTGGTCGTCCCGGTGGTGTCGACCACCTTCTCGTCGTTCGCCCGGATGTTCAGCCACCTGGGCCGCGAGTCGCTGGGCTGGCTGCTGGTCGACGAGGCGGGCCAGGCGACACCGCAGAGCGTGGTCGGCGCGCTGTGGCGGGCGCGGCGCGCGGTGATCGTGGGCGACCCGCTGCAACTGGAGCCGATCACGACCGTGCCGCTGCGGGTCGAGCAGGCGATCCGGCGGGAGGTCGGCGTCGACGAGCAGTGGCTCACCCGCCGCACCTCGGTGCAGCGGCTGGCCGACCGGCTCACGCCCATGGGCACGTCGCTGCCCACCGACGACGGCCGGATCTGGGTGGGCACGCCGCTGAGCGTGCACCGCCGCTGCGACGAGCCGATGTTCGGCATCGCCAACGAGATCGCCTACGACGGCTTCATGATCCACGCCACCGGCGCGCGCGGGGGCGCCGCCTACGCGCAGCGGTTCCCGACCCTGCCCGAGTCGAAGTGGCTGGACGTGCGCGCGGAGCGGTCGGCCGGGCACTGGGTGCCCGAGGAGGGCGCCAAGCTGGACCAGGTGCTGGCCGCGCTGGACAAGCTGGGCGTGGACATGGGCCAGGTCATGGTCATCGCGCCGTTCCTCGCGGTGGCCGACGAGGTCCGCACCCGGGCCCGCCGCTTCCCCGGGCTGGTCGCGGGCACCGTCCACGTGGCCCAGGGCAAGCAGGCCGACATCGTGGTCCTGGTGCTCGGCAGCGACCCGCGCCGCGCGGGCTCCCGGCGGTGGGCCGCGAGCAAGCCCAACCTGCTCAACGTGGCCGCCAGCCGTGCCAAGCGCCGGTTGTACGTCATCGGCAACCGCGAGCTGTGGACGGGCCAGCGCCACTTCGACGTGCTGGACCGGCTCCTCGACGCAGCCTCCACTTCGGACACCGCGACGCGCCCGGTGACCGGCGGTGACGACACCGTAGGATCGCGCGGTGATCGCTGAGGAGTTCGAGGACGCGGCCGGGCTGCCGTTGCGGCAGCAGGGGATCCTGGTGGCCATCCGGGACTGGGCCGTGCAGTACGGCTACTCCCCGACCACGCGGCAGCTCGCGGAGGCCGTCGGGCTGTCCGCCTCCGCCGTGGGCAGGCACCTGGCCAGCCTGGAGGAGAAGGGGTTCCTGCGGCGCGGCGCCGGGGTGGCCCGGCCGATCGACGTGCGGGGGTTCCTCGGGCAGGCCGCCGAGCCGTCGTCCGGGGACTCGGTGAGCGTGCCGGTCGTCGGTGACATCGCGGCGGGGGTGCCGATCGCGGCGGAGGAGCACGTGGACGACGTGCTGACCCTGCCGAGGGACCTGACCGGCCGGGGCACCGTGTTCGCGCTGCGGGTGCGCGGCGACTCGATGGTCGACGCGGCCATCTGCGACGGCGACATGGTGGTCGTGCGGCAGGGCCCGGAGGCGCACTCCGGGCAGATCGTCGCGGCGATGATCGACGAGGAGGCGACGGTCAAGGTGTACCGCCGCCGCGGCGGCCACGTGTACCTGGAGCCGCGCAACCCGGCGTACGACGTCATCGACGGTGACAACGCCGTCATCCTCGGCACGGTCGTCTCGGTCCTGCGCACGGTCTGAGCCTCAGCCGACGCCCGCCGCGACCAGGTCGGCGGTGATCAGGTCGGCGTTGAGGTGCGCGGCGGCCAGCGCGCCCGCCGCCGCGGCGGCGCCGACCTGGGCGGACGGGTCGGTGACGTTGCCCGCGACCCACACCCCGGGCACGGCCGTGCGCCCGACCTGGTCGGCCGCCACCCGCTCGCCCATCGGGTGCTCGGTGGCGCGCAGGCCGAGACCGGCGAGGAACCCGGCCCGCGCCACCATCCGCGACGCCACGGCCACGGCGTCCCGCGCGACGACCGTGCCGTCCGCCAGCCGGACACCGGTCAGCCGGTCGCCGACGACCTCCAGACCGGCAACCTCGCCTTCGACAACCTGGACTCCCCGGACCGCCAACTGCCGGGCCTGCTCGTCGGTCAGGGCCTGGTCCCGGGTGAAGTACCGGACATCGCCGGACCACTGGGAGAACAGCAGCGCCTGGTGCGCCGACATCGGACCGGTCGCGAGCACGCCGACCGCCTGGTCGCGGATCTCCCAGCCGTGGCAGTACGGGCAGTGCACCACGTCCCGCCCCCACCGCGCGCGCAGACCGGGGATGTCGGGGAGCTCGTCGACCAGGCCGGTGGTCACCAGCAGCCGACGGGCCCGCAGCACGCGCCCGTCGGCCAACCCGACCGCGAACCCGTCGGCGTCCCGGACCGCGCTCTCCACCAACCCGCGCTCCAGCAGGCCGCCGTAGCGCCGGACCTCCGCGCGACCGCGCGCCAGCAGCTCGCCGGGTGCGATCCCGTCGAATCCCAGCAACCCGTGCACGCCGGACGCGGGCGCGTTCCGCGGCTCCCCCGCGTCCACGACCACCACCGAGCGCCTGGCCCGCGCCAACATCAACGCCCCGCTCAGACCCGCGGCGCCGCCGCCGACCACAACGACCTCGAACTCGGTCACCTTGACCACCTCCGCGACCACCGTGCGGCACACCCGGCGACGAGCGCAAACCTTCTTGCCGATCCGGCAAGCCCGAGGTGGCCCGAGTGGTCAGTGGCTGAGGACGTTGACGACGTTGCCGTCCGGGTCGCGGACGAAGAAGCGGCGGACGCCCCAGGGCTCGTCGGTCAGCGGGTGGACGATCTCGGCGCCGGAGGCCACGGCTTCGCGGTAGGCGGCGTCCACGTCGTCGACCTGGATGGAGGCCACGGGGATGACCCCGGCGGTGGCGTCGTGGGTCATCAGGCTCAGTTGGACCTCCGGGTTGTCCGGTTGGGCCATGGTCACGATCCAACCGTGGTCCATGACCACCTCCATGCCCAGCACGCGGGTGTAGAAGCGGGTCGCCTCGGCCAGGGAGGCGCTGGCGAGGTCGGGGACGACTCGGCGCACGGTCACCCGGGCATCATGCCCCACCGGCGCCCGGCGGTGCGCCCAAACCGGGTTCACCCGTCAGCGCAAATTCGATCGTCCATTCCCGCAAATACCGACGACCGGACGCCGGAATGGACATCGAGGGTTGCCCATTCGGGAACGTCGACGGCCGGGGCACGGCCAGCGAAAAGGGTTCGACCTCGCGATTTTCGGACGGCCATACTCCAGCACCGGCGACGTGACCAGCGCCGATCGTTCATACCATCGGACGATTAAGGCGTTGCTTCACGACTGCTTGACTCCCCACCGGACCGGGCGTAGGAATTCCCCGGGGGCCGCGTGGATTCCCGCGCCGAGGCCATCTGTCCAAAATGGACCGTTCACCATGTTGGGGGATTGATGCAGGAAAGCAGCAACGTGCTCGTCGTCTCCGCCGGGTTCCGCCCGGAACTGCTGGAGACACCCAGGAAGATGGGCCTGCGCGTGGCCCTGGTGGACGAGCGCCCACCCGCCGACGGTGCGCTGTACGACGACTTCCTCCCCGCGTCCGCCACCGACGAGGACGCCGTGGTGCACGCGGTCAAGCGGTACCTCGACGACGGTGGCCGGGTGGACGCCGTCGCGTGCGTGTTCGACGGCAGCATCCACGCCGCCGCCGCGGTGTGCGACGAGCTGGGCCTGCCCGGCAACTCCCGCGAGGCCGTGCGGAACATGCGCGACAAGTACCGCAGCTGGCAGGTCCTCTCCGCCGCGGGTCTGCCCGTGCCGCTGACCGCGTTGGCCACCAGCGAGGCCGAAGCCGTCGCCGCGGGCGAGCGCATCGGGTACCCGCTGGTGATGAAACCGCAGGCCAGCGCGGCCAGCCAGGGTGTGGTCAAGGTCAACGACCGGGACGCCCTGGTCGCCGGGTACCGGATGATCGCGGGCCTGTTCACCGAGGCCACCTTCGGCGCGGGCGACACCGCCGTGCCCAACGTCGGCTCGCTGCTGTTCTACCCGGGCGCGCACGGCGTGCTGCTGCAGGAGTACGTCGAGGGCTTCGAGCTGTCCCTCGACGTCGTCTACACCGAAGACGCGCACACCTTCCTCGGCTACATCGACAAGCCGCAGGTCTGGGCCGAGC
Organism: Actinokineospora auranticolor; assembly: GCF_041897805.1. Taxonomy (GTDB): domain Bacteria; phylum Actinomycetota; class Actinomycetes; order Mycobacteriales; family Pseudonocardiaceae; genus Actinokineospora; species Actinokineospora auranticolor. The sequence continues at coordinate 3,505,735 of NZ_CP154825.1, read as the reverse complement.
CGTACTTCGCCGAGACGGTGTTCGTCAGCCCCACGCACCTGCCCGCGGCGACGCAGCGGGAGTTGGAGGACATCACCGTCCGCGCCCTGCGCGCGAGCGGCGCCACGGTCGGCGCGGCGCACGTGGAGTTCCGGATCTCGCCGGCCGGTCCGAAGATCATCGAGGTGAACGGGCGGATCGGCGGGCCGAGCCTGTTCGTGCAGGAGTCCCTGCACCTGGCGGGCGGGGTGTGGGGGCCGGAGCAGTACTTCAGCGCGGTGACCGGTCGCGGCATCACCGCGCCCACCCACCCGACCACCACGGGCCACGCCGGGTTCACCAGCGTCCCGGTCGTCGGGACCGGCCGGATCGCCCGCTTCGAGGGGGAGGCCGAGGTCCGGGCCATGCCCGGGGTGCGGGACATCAGGTGGGTGATGCGCGAGGGCCAGTACGTGCCGGAGGGTTTCCCGCGCAACCCCAGCGTGATGTTCGCGCACATCCTCGCCACCGGCCCCACCCACGCGGGCCTGGCGGACACCCTGACGCGCGCCCAGCAGACCCTGCGCGCGGTCATGGAGCCGTGATGCCGGTCGAGTCCCCGGCGGTCACGGCCGAGCCGGTCCGCCTGCACTACAACGAGAACCCGCTGGGGGCGAGCCCGCAGGCCGTGGCCGCGGTGGAAGCGGAACTGCGGTCGGTCAACCGGTACCCCGACCCCGCGCACACCGACCTCATCGGGGCGATCGCGCGGCACGCCGTGGTCGGACCGGACCGGGTGGCGGTCGGCAACGGGGTCGACGAGGTCATCCTGATGCTGGCGCTGGCGTGGCGCGCCGATCCCCGTCCGGCGGCGGTCAGCGCGCGGACGTTCCAGAGCTACGCGCGGAGCCTGCGGGCCGCCGGGGTCCCGTACGTGGCGCAACCGCTGCGCGGCTACGACCTCGACGCCGACCGGATGGCCGAGTCGTTCGCCGACGGGGTCGGGTTGGCCTTCGTGTGCAACCCGCTCAACCCGACCGGGACCGTGCTGTCGGCCGCGTCGGTGCGGTCCCTGTGCAAGGCGGCTCGGCGGTACGACGCGGTCGTGGTGTTCGACGAGGCGTACGGGGAGTACGTGCCGCCCGGGGAGTTCGAGTCGGCGCTGCCGCACGCGGCGTCGGGGCACAACGTGTGCGTGCTGCGGACGTTCTCCAAGGCGTACGGGCTGGGCGCCCTGCGGGTCGGGTACCTGGTCGGCGACCCGGCGGTCGTGGCGCGGGTGACCGCGTTGCAGGGCGCGTTCCCGTTCCACGTCAACCGGTTCGCGCAGGCGGCGGCCGTGCGCGCGTTGGCCGACCAGGAGTTCGTCGAGCTGAGCAGGCGCGAGAACGACTCGACGCGCGCGGTGCTGTGCGCGGGCCTGGACGCCCTGGGGGTGGCGTACGTGCCGTCCCGGACCAACTTCGTGCTGATCCGGCTGCCCGGGGTCGCGTCCCGGGTCGCGGTGGCCCTGCGGGCGCTCGGGGTGTTGGTGCGGGACACCGCCGACCTGGGGCTCGCGGACCACCTGCGGGTGTCGGTCGGCCGGGTGGAGCAGGTGCGCGCGTTCCTGCGCGACCTCGAGACGATTCTTCGTGGAGTGGGAGAACGGTGAGTACCCAGACCAGTTTTTCGCATACCACCGCCGATGCGCGCGGCAGTCGGCTGACCGCGCGGGAGGCGTTCAACGGCGCCGTCGCGTCGTCGGCGATCGCGGCGGCCTTCGACCTGGGGCTGTTGCGCGAGTTGGCGGACGGCCCGTTCGTGGAGGTCGAGGAGTTCGCCGCGCGGCACGGGGTGCGGGTGGCTCCGGTGCGCGCCATCGTCGCCGCGCTGGCCCACCTCGACGCTGTGTCCTGTATGGACACCCAGGTGTCGCGCGGACCGGCGTTCGAGGACGTGTGGGAGAACAAGGGCTACTTCTTGTGGCTGGTCGGCGGCTACGGGCGGATGCTGTCCGAGGCGGGTGTCCTGGCCGCGGCGGACCCGTCGACGTCGGTGCGCGACGGCGGGGTCATCGCCAGGGCGGGCAAGGACTACGGCGCGCAGTTCGTCGACCCGCGGTTCGACGCCGTGCTGGACGAGTGCGAGTTCACCACCGCCGCCGACCTCGGCTGCGGCAGCGCGAACCGGCTGATCCGCCTGGCGCTGGCCCGGCCCGCGGGCCGGTACCTCGGTGTCGAGGTCAACCCGGCGGCGGTGGAGGTCGCCCGCGCCGCGGTGCGCGCGGCGGGCGTCGAGGACCGCGTCGAGATCGTCCACGAGGACATCTCCCGGCTGGCCGCGGACCGGTTCGCCGGGTACGACCTGGTGTTCTCGTTCTTCCTCGGCCACGACCTGTGGCCCGCGGACGACTGCGTCCGCGCGCTGACCGGCATCCGGGCCGCGTTCCCGGACGCCCGGACGTTCCTGCTGGCCGACACCTACCGCTCCGAGCGCCTGACGCACCCGGACACGCCGATCTTCACCCTCGGCTTCGAGTACACCCACGCCATGATGGGCCAGCACATCCCGTCGATCGAGGAATGGCGCACCCTGTTCGCCAAGACTCCCTGGAACCTCACCGGTTTCCACCCGCTCGACATCGCCTACAGCGCGATCTTCGAACTGACCACCGCCCCGCGCCTGCCGCACTCGCGGACCGCGGGCAGTGGTTCGCCCGCGTGACCGGGGAGTAGGGGCGGATGTCGGGGGAATCCACGCGGCGTCGTGGTGTTCGGGGGTGGGTGGTCGCGCAGGTCGGCGGGCTGCCCCGGCAGTTCTGGGTGTTGTGGGGCGGGACGCTGGTGAACCGCCTGGGCACCATGGTGGAGCCGTTCCTGGCGCTCTACCTGACCGGGGTCCGCCACCTCCCGCTGATCACCGTCGGCGTGGTGCTGGTCGTGTTCGGCTGCGGGTCGTTCGTCTCGCACCTGCTCGGCGGCTGGTTGGCCGACCGGATCGGGCGGCGGGCGACGCTGACCGGCGGCATGGTCGCGGCGGCGCTGTCGCTGGTCGCGCTCGGCTACGCGGAGTCGTTGGCGGGCATCGTGGTCGCGGTGTTCGCGGTCGGGGCGACGATGGACATGTACCGGCCCGCGTCGGCCGCGGCGGTGTCGGACGTCGTCCCGTCGAGGGACCAGCCGCGCGCGTTCGGGTTGCTCTACTGGGCGGTCAACATGGGCTTCGCCATCGCCATGGTGATCGGCGGCGCGCTGGCCAGGGAGGGCTTCTACCTGCTGTTCCTGGCCAACGCGCTCACCTGCCTGGTGTTCGCGGTGTTGATCTGGCGGGCGGTGCCGAAGACCGCGGCGCGGCCCCCCGCGCACACCGGCTCGTACCTGACCGTGCTGAAGGACGGCACGATGGTCGCGTACACGCTGGTGGTGTTCGCGTTCGCGGCGGTCCACGTGCAGTCCATCACGACCCTGCCCCTGGCCATGGGCGCCACGGGTCTGTCCCCTTCGGACTACGGACTCGCGATCGGCATCAACGGCGTGATCGTCCTGGTCCTGCAACCCCTCATCGTCGGCCCCCTCGCCGCCCGCGACCACAGCCGGGTCGTGGCCGTCGGGATGGCGCTGCTGGGCGCGGGTTTCGGCTTGGCCACCCTGGCCGGGGTGACGTGGCAGTACATGGCGTCCGTCGCGGTGTGGACGGTCGGCGAGGTGGTGTTCATGACCGTCGCCCAGACCATCGTGGCCGACCTGTCACCGCCCGAACTGCGCGGCCGCTACAACGGCGTGCACGGTGTCGCGTGGTCGGCGGCCAACATGCTGGGACCGCTGGCGGGCACCTGGCTGCTGCACGACTTCGGCAGCACCACCCTGTGGTTGACCTGCCTCGGCACGGGCCTGGCGGGCGCCACCGGGCAGCTGCTGCTCCGCCCGACCATCCGCCGCCGAGCCGGGTCGGCGCGGCAGGCGGTGCTCGTCTGAGCACCCACCCGCGAGTTACGCTGCCGAGCGGTGTCACCGCGAGGGAGTAGAACGACCTTGTACTCTCTCTATCTCAGAGAGGGTTGGGATGCTCACATCACCCACCGACCTGGTCGACGCGTTACGCGCCGAGCACCGCCTGGCCGCCAACCACGCGGTGCTGTTCCACGCCGCTGTCGCGAGCCGAGCGGGCATCCACGTCACGGACGTGCACTGCCTGGCGGTGTTGGACAACGAGGGACCGATGCCGGCGGGCCACCTCGCGACCCGGATGGGCCTGTCCCGGGGCGGGGCCATCACGGCGGTGGTCGACCGGATGGAGAAGGCGGGCTTCGTCCGACGCCAACGGGACACCGCGGACCGACGGAAGGTACTCGTCGAACTCGTCCCCGACGGCGCGTACGCGCACCTGCGGGCGGTCTTCGACGAACTCGGGACCGCCTACGCGGCGCTGGTGGCGGGGTACCCGGTCGAACAACAGGCGTTGCTGCTCGACTTCGCCCGCCGGGCCAACGAGATCATGCGCCACCGGACCGAACAAACACGAGTCCACTAGGGACAGTGGTAGCCCGGTCGCGGTGGGACTACCTGGCTTCCCGTTGGCGCGGGTCGCCCTCCAGGGTGTGGGCCAGGGAGTCCAGCAGCCAGGTGTGGGCCTCGCCGAGGGCGGCGGGGACCTCGGTGACCACTCGGACGTTCGCCCAGTAGCGGCGCATCCGGGGGTGGCGGTCCACCGCGACATCGGCGAGCAGTTCCCGGCGGAAGGACTCCGTGTCGCGGCGGCGGCGGGTGGCGGCGTGGGTGGCGATGAACAGGTCCAGTTCCGGGCTCGGCCCCGGCGCCTCGCCCGCCACGACGCGGGGCAGGGCGGATTTGCAGGCCAGGCCGACGCCGTCCTGGAGCGCGGCCTCGTCGGTGATGACCATGCGGTTGGCGTGGGCGCTGGAGCGCAGTTCCGCCGACAGGGCGTGGTCGCCGACTACCGCGACCATGCCCGCGTAGGCGACGACCTGATCCGGGGTCGGCTCCGGCGGCGGGGGTGGGGCGCTCGCGTCGAGGAACATCTCGATGGCGGCGCTCGGCAGGGGGTTGGTGAAGCGGTCGCGCCAGAAGGTGACCAGGGTGTCGTGCGCGGCGGGGCCGTCGTGGGCGGCGGCCAGCAGTGCCAACCGGGCGGCGCGCTCGGTGGGGCTCGCCTGCTCGACCGCGCGCAACGACGCCCGGCGCCAGGCCATCGCCGCCAACTCCACGTCCAGCCCGGCCCGTTCGGCGGCGATGGCCTCCGCCAGGGACCGCTCCCCCGCCAGCACCGCGGTGATGACCGGGAGGCCGAGGCCCAGTGCCCGCAAGCGGCGGACCAGGTCCAGCCTGCCGACGGCGTCCGGGGCGAAGCGGCGGTGGCCGCCCGCGCTGCGCACCGGCGCCAAGACGCCCTCGTCGCAGTAGAAGCGGATGGTGCGGACGGGCACGCCCGTGCGGCGCGCCAGGTCACCGATGCCCAACGTGTCGCCGATCACAGTCACTGGAACCTCCACCCCGGTGGAGTTCCTACGGTAGGGGAAACCGAACCGGGAGGAGCACCACCATGGACCTCGCCACAGCCCTGCGCGACCAGACCGCCGCCCTCGCCGCGGCGGCCGTCGACCCCGACGCCCCCGTCCCGACCTGCCCCGAGTGGCGGGTGCGCGACCTCGTCGCGCACGTCGGCCAGGCCCACCGCCGGGCGGCCGGGATCGTGCGCACCGGGCAGTTCACCCAGGAACCGCCCGCCGAGCCCGGCCCACCCGCCGAGTGGGCGCGGTGGCTGGCCGACGGCGCGGAGGACCTGATCGCCGCCGAGAACCCGCGGGACGTGTGGACGTTCTTCGGCCCCCGCCCGGCCGCGTTCTGGCTGCGCCGCATGGTCGCCGACACCACGGTCCACCACGCCGACGCCGTCCTCGCCGCGGGCGGGGTCCCCGAGGTCGCCGCGGACCTGGCGGCCGAGGCCATCGCCGAGTGCCTGGACCTGCTGTCCGACCCCGCCGTCACCACGGTCCGCCCCAACCTGGCCGAACTGCGCGGCACGGGCCAAACCCTCCACCTCAAACCCACCACCACCACCGGCTGGCTCATCACCCGAACCCCCGACGGCGTCACCTTCGACCGCGCGGACGGGGAAGCCGACGTCACCGCCACCGCCCCGACCGCGGACCTGCTGTGGCTGCTCTACCGCCGCCTCCCGGTCGACGACCCCCGCGTCACGGTCACCGGCGACCGCGCCCTGCTCGACCACTGGCTCGCCCTGACCGTCTTCTAGTCCCCCATCACACATCCCGGTGATTTGTACGGTTTGGACAGATCATCGGATCACCGGTTTCGCCACGATCCGACCATGACCCCCTCGCGCCGACCCTGGCGCCGCCTGTTCACCGTCGGCGTCTTCGCCCTCGCCGCGCTGTTCACCCCGACCACCGCGGGCGCCGAGAGCCCCGCGACGCCCCGCACCATCGTCGAACCGCACTGCGGCGGCGAGTGGGTGGACTACAACGGCGCCGAGAACCGCCGGATGAAGAGTCAGCCGGGTTCCTGGCGGCTGCATTCGTACTACGGCGTCCAGATGAAGGACGTGCTCGGCAACTGGGGCAGCAGCGTCTCCGCCACGCACGAGGCCACCTTCGAGGTGGCCTGCCCCTGACCCGGCGGACAACGACCGGGCCGGTTCCCCCGGGGACCGGCCCGGTTCCTATCCACGAGAAAGAACAATAGGCGATAAACCGTTCGAAATCGCCCGTTCTCGGTTGATTATTCCCACCCGAATGGAGGTGGTGAGTGAATGGAGGGGCGTCGATCCTTCCGGTGGTATCCCTGCTACCGGAAGGAATTTCCATGCTCAAGAGAATGGTGGCCGTCGTCGCCACCGCGCTGGCGGGGGCGGCGCTGGCCGTTCCCGCGCAGGCGCAGGAGCAGGCGTACGCCGACTTCTCCGCGATCGTGGCGCTCGACAACTGCTCCGGGTCCGTGGTGCGGCCCCCGGCCGCCGCCGACAGCGACCCGGCGCTGGTGCTGACCAACGGGCACTGCGTGAAGCTGATGGGGGCCAACGAGGTCATCGTCAACCAGGCCTCCAGCCGCACGTTCACGCTGCTGGGCCCGTCCGGGTCGTCGCTGGGCACGCTGCGGGCCACGAAGCTGGCCTACGCCACCATGAAGAACACCGACGCGGCGTTCTACCAGCTCAGCGCCACCTACGCGCAGATCCAGTCGCAGTACCGCACCCGGGCGCTGCCGATGCTGGACACCCACCCGACGCAGGGCGCGAGCATCCAGGTCGTGTCCGGCTACTGGAAGCGGGTCTACTCCTGCTCCGTCGACGGGTTCGCCTACACGCTGCGCGAGGGCAGTTGGACGTGGAAGGACTCGATCCGCTACACCCGCTCCTGCAACGTGATCGGCGGGACCTCCGGCTCCCCGGTCATCGACGGCTCCGGCCGGGTCGTTGGCGTGAACAACACGATCAACGAGAGCGGCCAGCGCTGCACGCAGAACAACCCCTGCGAGGTCTCGCAGACCGGACAGGTCACCGTGCGGTCGGGCATCGGGTACGCCCAGGAGACCTACGACATCCCGAAGTGCATCACCACTGGGAACCAGTTCAACCTGACCCTGCCGGGATGCGCGCTACCGAGGTAATCCGGTAACCGGCAACAAAGACCACTGACCCCCGCCGGGACAATCCCGGCGGGGGTCAGTGGGTATTTCACCTCATCAGATCCCGAGGAAAGCGAAAACCTCGGCACGCAGTTCGTCACCGGTGAGGGCGCCGATGTGGTCGCCCGACACCTTCTTGACCTCGGCGCCCTCGACCCGACCGACCAGGTGCTCGACGCCCTGCGACATCGGGTCCTCCTCGCCCGCGAGGAACAGCGTCGGCACGGCGGGGGCGGTGGCGTTCGGGTCGAACGGCTCCCTGGCCAGGCCCTCGACCAGCTTGAGCAGCGACTCGCCGTCCTGCCCGGGCGCGGCGACCATGCTGGTGATGATGCCGGTGAGCATGTCCGACGGCTGCGGTCCGCCCGCGACCGCGGCACGCGCGGCGGCGAGGTCGACGACCGCGAACGGCTCCATCGGGCTCACGCCGCCCAGCACGAGCTTGCGGGCCCGCACCGCGCCACTGGCGACGAGGTCCCAGGCCAGGCGCCCGCCCAGCGAGTAGCCCACGACGTCCACCTCGGCGTCACCGACGGCGGCGGCGATGCGCTGGAGCAGGTGGGCGGTGGTCACCTCGTCGACCGACTCGACGGCCGGGCCGCCCGCGTGGCCGGGCAGGTGCACCACGACGGTCTCGCGACCGGCGGCGGCCAGCGGCTCGGCCCAGCGCTCGGCGGGCCAGTCGCGCTCGCCGCTGGCGGCGAAGCCGTGGATCAGCACCACGGGCGGGCCGGACACCTCGGCGGTCGGCTGGGTCCGGGTGGTCGGCAGGGCGGAAACACTGGTCATTCTACGATCGTAGACGCAAAACCCGTTATGGGTCCAGTGTTTCCACCCTATCCGGCGATTCGCTTCATCAGATTGTCGACGTACTCGGTGTAGCGCTCGACGAGAGCGCCCACCGGGTGCATCAGACTGGCCACGTTGGCCCCGATGGTCACCGAGATGATCTCGTCGGCGAGCACCCCGACCGCGGCCGATTCCGGGTCGGTGTCCTCGCTCGTCGCCGCGGCGATGCGCCTGCACAGCTCGGCGCGCCAGGTCACCAGCAGCTCCCGGTACTGCCGGGCCAGGTCGGGGTTGGCGACGGAGTGGCCCCACAGCACCAGCAGGATCCGCGCCGAGGTGATCTGCTCCGGCACCAGCGGCATCGCGGCCGCGACGAACCCGTGCAGCGCCTCCACCGGACCCAGGTCGGGGTCCAGTTCGGACATCCGCGTCGCGGTGTCCTCCAGCACGCTCTGGAACGTCGCCGAGATGATCCCGTCCTTGCCCGCGAAGTAGTGCTTGAGCGCGCCGTTGGCGAAGCCCGCGGCGGTGACGATGCTGCGCATCGTCGCCGCCTCGAACCCGCCCTCGGCGATCAGCTTCTTGGACACCTCGACGATCTCCCGACGCCGCTGATCATGGTCGATGACCTTCGGCATGGCAGCTCACTCCAATGGCCTGTGCAGGCCGTCTCAGGACCCTGCTCAGGCCGACTCGCGCAGGGCGAGCCACGCCGCCCGGCGCTCGGCCTGCTTGGCCGGGTCGGCCACGGGCGCGGCCAGCAGCAGCCGCTGGGTGTACGGGTGGTTGGGCTCCTCGGTGACGGTGTGCGTGTCCCCGGACTCGACGATCTCGCCCTGGTACATCACCGAGGTGCGGTGGCACACCCGCCGCACGACACCGAGGTCGTGCGAGATGAACAGGTACGACACCCCCGTCTCGCGCTGCAGCTCGATGAACAGGTCGAGGATGGTCGCCTGGGTGGTGAGGTCGAGCGCGCTCACCGGCTCGTCGCAGACGATCAGCCGGGGCCTGCGCACCAGCGCCCGCGCGATGGCGATGCGCTGGCGCTGGCCGCCGGAGAACTCGCTCGGGTAGCGGTGCACGGCGTCGCCGGGCAGCTTCACCCGGTCGAGCATCTCCGCGACCGTGGCGCGGGCCTGCGTCTTCGACGCGCCCACGACCTCCAGCGGCTCGGCCAGCACCTCGCCGACGGTCATCGTGGGGTCCAGGGAGCCGTACGGGTCCTGGAACACCACCTGGATGTCGTTGCCCAGCTTGCGCCGCGCGGCACCCTTGGCGTGCGTGATGTCCTTGCCGTCGAAGGAGATCGCGCCGGCGGCCACCGGCGCGAGCCCGAGCAGGGCCCGCCCCAGGGTGGACTTGCCGGACCCGCTCTCCCCCACCAGGCCGACGCACTCGCCCGCCCCGACCGTGATCGAGACGCCCTTGAGCGCACGGAAGTTGACCTTGCGGGTGATGTGGTAGTCGACCACCAGGTCGCGCACCTCGAGCAGCGGCGCGGTGTTGTTCGGCGCGGTCATCGCGCGTCCTCCTCTCCGCCGACGTGCGCGGCGGGGGCACCGGCCCACGCCCGGTCCAGTTCGTGCCTGCCCTCGGCGTCGTCCAGGGACGCGGCGATGAGCTCGGCGGTGTACGGGTTCTCCGGCTGGCGGAAGATCCGCTCGACCGGCCCGCTCTCCACGATCCGGCCGTCCTTCATCACCACGACGCGGTCGCAGATGTCGGCCACCACGCCGAAGTTGTGCGTGACGATGACCAGCGCCATGCCGTACTCCTGCTGCAGCTCGCGCAGCAGTTCGAGCACCTCGGCCTGCACGGTGACGTCCAGCGCCGTGGTGGGCTCGTCGGCCACCAGCAGCGAGGGCCGCCCGGACACCGCGCCCGCGATGAGCACGCGCTGCGCCATGCCGCCGGAGATCTGGTGCGGGTAGGACTTGAGCACCCGCTCCGGGTCCTTGATGCCGACCCGGACCAGCACCTCCCTGGCCCGCTTGCGCGCGTCCTCCTTGGCCATGCCCTGGACGTGCCGCAGCGGCTCCACGAGCTGGTGCTCGATGGTGTAGCTGGGGTCCAGGTTCGTCATCGGCTCCTGCGGCACGTAGCCGATCGAGCGGCCGAGCAGGGCCGCGCGCGCGGTGGTGGACAGCTTGCCCACCTCCTTGCCGCCGACGTAGATGCCGTCGGCGACGGCCGTGCCGCCCGCGGGCAGCAGGTCCAGCACCGAGAACATGGTCTGCGTCTTGCCGGAGCCGGACTCGCCGACGATGCCGAGCACCTCACCGGGGGCGGCGTCCAGGGACACGCCCCGCACGACCTCCTTGACCCCGTCCGGGGCCGGGTACCCGACGCGCAGGTTGTCGATCCGCAGCGCGCAGTCCTCGACCCGGTGGGCGTGCTCGCCGCTGGCGACCCGGTTGGGCAGGTCGGCGGTGGCGGGCGGGGTCACCAGCAGCTGCCGGGCCTTGAGCCGCATCCGCCGGGTGGGCCGCTCGACGCGCACGCTGATCAGGTCGGCCAGCGTGGTGCCGATGAACGCCAGCGCCGCGATGGTGAGGCCCAGCGCGATCGACGGCCACAGCAGGATCAGCGGGTAGTTCTGGATGACCTGCATGCCGTTGGCCATCATCTGGCCCCACGACGGCGTCTGCGCGGAGCCGATGCCGAGGAACTGCAGACCGGCCTGCATGCCGATGGCGATACCGGCGGTCAGCGCCGACTGCACGACGATCGGCGGGTACACCGCGCGCGCCATGTGCGTGCGCAGGATCCGCGGGTTCGTCACGCCGGAGACGCGGGCCGCGTCGATGTAGGGCTCCTTGCGGACCGCCATCGCGCGACCGCGGGTGATCCGGAAGTAGCCGGGGGCCATGAACAGGCCCAGCACCACCATCAGGACCGGGAACGACTGCCCGGTGCCCGCCGCGACCACCATCAGCATGATGAGGCCGGGGATCGACTGCAGCCCGTCGCTGATCCAGGTGCAGATCCGGTCGGTCACGCCGCCGAAGTACCCCGAGCACACACCGGCCGGGACACCGATCAGCACCGCGGAGACACAGGTGATCAGCGCGCCGAAGAGGGTGAGCTGACCGCCGTAGAGCAGGCGGCTGAGGATGTCGCGACCCGCCGAGTCACCGCCGAGCAGGTGGCCGTTGCCCGGACCCGCGTTGGTGATCTTGAAGTTGACCAGGTTGGGGTCGAACGGTGCCAGCCACGGCGCGAGCACCGCGGACAGCACGATCAGGACCATGACCACGAGCGCGATGACGCCCGCGGGCTTGCGCATGAAGCGCCGCAGCAGGGAGACCCGTTTGACGGGTGCCAGGTTGGTCGGGAACGGGGCAGCGGTCATCGGTCGCGCACCTTCGGGTTGACCCACCCGAGCACGAGGTCGAGCAGGAAGTTGATGACGACGACGAACACGACGGTGACCACCGTCAGGCCGAGCAGCACGGGGATGTTGCCGTTCTGCGACGACTGCTGCGTCAGCTGGCCGATGCCGGGTAGGTAGAACACCAGTTCCACGACGATCGCGCCGCCGAGCAGGCCGACGAACATCATGGCCAGCACGGTGAGCGCGGCCGGGGAGGCGTTGCGCAGCACGTGCCGGGTGACCCGGCCCTTGGACAGGCCCCGCGCGCGGAGGGTGCGCACGTAGTCCTGGTTGTTGATCTCCAGGAAGCCGTTGCGCAGCTGTTCGGCCACCATGACGATCGCGCCGAGCGCCAGCGCGATGGACGGCAGGGTGATCGACTGGATCCAGCCGCCCACCGAGACCACCGGGTCGACGTAGCCGACCGCGTTGAACCAGCCGAGGCCCAGGGCGAAGACGTTGACCAGCACGATCGCGACCCAGTAGCCGGGCAGCGCGAAGAGCACCACCGAGGCGAACTTCAGGATCCGGTCGAGCACGCTGCCGGGCCGCAGGCCGCAGGCGACGCCGATGATGACGCCGAAGACCGCGGAGAGCAGCGTCGCGAACACGACGATGGACAGGGTCACCGGCAGGCGCTGCGCCAGGTCGGCGTTGACGGGGGTGAAGGTGCGCCACGAGGTGCCGAAGTCACCGGTGACGGCGTGGGACAACCAGTCCCAGAACTGGGTGAGCAGCGGGCGGTCCACGCCGATCTTGTGGCGCAGCGCGTCCTGCTGGACGGCGGTGGCGCTGTTGCCGAGCAGACCGGGGGTCGGGTCCCCGATGGCCGCGTGGGCGAGGAAGAAGGTGCCGGTCGCGACGACGAACAGCAGGACGATCCCCGACACCAGGCGTTTGGCGATGAAGGAAAACATAAGTCTCGGCTCCTCACCGGCGGGCCCGCCCACCCTGGGGTGGGCGGGCCGCCGGAGCAACTGGTGGGGTCAGCCGCGCTGGATGAACCGCAGGGTCGGGAACATCATGCCGGTGACCGGCTGCACCTTGATGCCCTGAACGCTGTAGTAGGTGTTGTCCGCCTGGTACCAGACGTCCCACCACGCGAGGTCGACGAGCTTGGTGTTGAGCTGCTTGAGCAGGTCGGTCTGCTGCGCCTCGTCGGCCTTCTCCACCTGGTCGACCAGGGCCTTGACCTCGGGGAACTTGTCCACCGACGGGTTCGGGTTGTACCACTGGGAGGTGGTGACCTGGTCGGACAGGGTGGCCATGTCGTTGCCGCTCATGGCGATCACGGCGAGGAACATCGGGTAGGTCGGGGCGTTCTTCTGGTAGTCGGGCATGGCCATGTCGACCCACTCGACCTTGATGCCCAGCTCACCGAAGGTCTGGTTCGCGGCGGGCTGCCACGCCTGGAAGATCGGCGACATCGGCATCTTCACGCTGAAGCCCTGGGCGTAGCCCGCCTCGGCCAGCAGCGCCTTGGCCTTGGCCATGTCGGTCTTGTACTTGTCGTCCATCGACTTGTCGTAGACCTTGCCGTCAACCGGCCACAGCTGGTTGGTGGCGGTGCCGGAGTTGTTGCCGACGGCGGAGAGGATGCCCGCGGAGTCGAACGCGTAGGCGATGGCCTGGCGGACCTTCTGCTCACCGAGGGCCTTGACCTGGGTGCCGGTGCGGTCCGCGAACTGCACGCCGACCCACGACGACGGCTTGGACGCGATGTTCCAGTTCGCCTCCTTGGCCTTGGCGTTGTTCGCCGCGTTGGCGAACTGCATGTTCAGCTGGCCGCCCTGCATCGCGTTGAAGCTCGCGGTCTGGTCGGTGATCGGGAACAGCGTGACGTTGGGGAACGGGAACGTCGCGCTGTCCCAGTGGTTTTCCTTCTTCTTGAACACGTACTGCGACTGCGGCGCGGAGGCGCCCTTGTCGAACGTGTACGGGCCGGAGCCGACCGGGCCCTGGGCCAGCGCGTCCGACTCGATCGCGGCGGGCGAGGCCATCCACGAGCGGCCGAGGCCCATGAAGTACAGCAGCGAGTCGTCGCGCTTGGAGAGCTTGAGCTCGATGGTGTCGTCGTCCTTGGCGGTGACGTCGGCGACGTTGAGGTACGCCTGGCCGGAGCGCGCGCCCGCCTTGAGGTGCTTGATGTTCGCGACCGCCGCCTTGGCGTCGAACGCCTGGCCGTCGTCGAACTTCACGCCGGTGCGCAGGTCCATCGTCAGCGTGAGCTTGTCCGCCGAGTACTCCCACTTGCTGGCCAGCGCCGGGATCGGCTTGGCCGCGTTGTCCAGCGACACCAGCGGGTCGTAGACCGCCGACAGGTACGGACCGTCGAAGCCGATGTCGGCCAGGGCCGGGTCCCACGACGTGACGTCGAGGAAGACGCCCGCCTTAAGGTCGTTGATCTGGGCGCCGGTACCGCCGCCGCCGGTGCCGCCACCGGAGGTGGTGGGGGTCGCGCCGGTACATCCGGCCAGTGCGGTGGCTGCCGCGACCGCGGTCGCGACCAGAGCCGCCGCTGTCCGAGTCCTCGTCATCAAGTCCCTCTCTCGGGTGATGGACTGCCGGTGGGGGACACGCGCCGCTAGCGCGGGCTGGTCCTCGCCTCGAGCATGTAGATCGATAAGTGAGACCTGGCTCACCGTGGTGCGGGATAGTCTACGTTCGTCGGCAAAAAAATCAACGGTTTGACGACCAGGAGTTTTCTCGGAGGTTACTGGCCCTCAGTCCGCGGGGGGTGGGGAGAAAATCGTATATGAAACGGGTTTTCCAGGTCTTATGCCGCTGTTCGCCGTGGTCAGGTCGAGTGTTACAGCGACGAAGTCACGAATGACAACAGTAAAGTCACGAATCGGCATCGCGGCACGCAAAACGTTACAGCCAAGATCGTCGGATACCTGCCACCGACAAGATCCACCCAGTCGGATGACACCCACCCGTGCTTCCGTGGAAGCCCCGACACCCGGTCACCCGACCTCCGCCTGCGCGGGTCGCGACCGGGGCGCACCCTGGGGCGAAACCGAACCGCAACCCTGGACCCGACCGGATCCCCTTGTGGATCAGGCGGTTTATTTTCTACGCTTGTATACTGACCCGAACGCCTCGGCCGAGAGGAACCAACGATGACCTCTGCCCGCACCGTGCTCGTTACCGGAGGGGCGGGCGGCATCGGCCGCGCGATCGCCGCCGCGTTCCACGCCACCGGTGACCAGGTCGTGATCGCCGACGTACACGGCGTAGAAGACGCCGCGACCGAACTCGGTGTGCGCGGCGTGACCTTGGACATCACCGACGACGAGTCGATTTCCCGCGCACTCGACGAGGTCGGCCGGATCGATGTCCTGGTCAACAACGCCGGGCTGCTCGCGATCCACGGCCGCTTGCTCGACCTGCCCGCCGCCGACATGCTGCGCATCCTCCAGGTGAACGTGCAGGGCACATTCCTGATGACGCAGCAGGTCGCCCGCCGGATGATCGACGGGGGGGTGCGCGGCGTCGTGGTGAACCTGTCCTCCATCGGCGGTCGCCAGCCCACGCCGGGCATGGGCGGCTACGAGAGCAGCAAGGCCGCCGTCGACGCGCTGACCCGCTGGGCCGCCATCGAGCTGGCGGAGAACGGGATCCGGGTCAACGCCGTGGCCCCCGGCCCGGTGCTGACCCCGATGCTGGCCATGGGCCTGCCCGAGGGCTCGCCCGCGCGCGAGGCCTGGCTGAGCCGGATCCCGCTGCGACAACTGGCTCCCGTGGAGCAGGTCGCGGCCGCCGTGGTGTTCCTCGCGGGTGACGACGCCGCGCACATCACCGGCACCAGCCTGCCGGTCGACGGTGGACAGCTGCTCGTCTGATGTCGGAGCGGGGCCGGGAAACCGGCCCCGCTCCACTCGTTTACCGGGTGAAATCGGGTGATCCGCCGCTAAGCCGACACCAGTGGCCCGAAACCGGCGCGCGCACCGCGCCCGCTCGAAGAACCGGACACCGGACGTCGGGCAGCCGACGTCCGACGTCCTGCGCCACCCGCCGGAGCCGCGCACCGCGCGCGACCCGGCCCGATCGACCACAGTGGACGAGCGGTGGGCCGTCCACCCGGCCGGATCGGTTGCGGTGGCACGGGATACCCGGGTTCTCGACTTTTTAATCGACATCCGTAGACTAACGAGACGGGCAGCACATCCACTGCGGGCCCGGCGCCACGGAAAGGCTTTGCCGATGACTGTCCCGACCTCCACCCGCGCGGCGGTGCTGACCGAGCACAGCGCGCCGCTCACCCTCACCGAACTCCCGCTGCCCACCGAGATCGAGCCCGGCGCCGCCCTGGTGCACGTCTCCTGCGCCACGCTGTGCGGCACCGACGTCGAGATCTGGTCCGGGAAGATGAGCTTCCCCGGCATGCTGCCGATGGTGCTGGGCCACGAGATGGTCGGCGAGGTCGTCGCCGTCGGCGCGGGCACCAAGGACGCGCTGGGCCGCGACGTCGAGGTGGGCGCCCGCATCGGGTGGTCCGAGTCGACCTGCGGTGAGTGCTTCGGCTGCGTGGTCCTGCGCGAACCTGTCGCTTGTTCGCGCCGCGGCTACGGATTCCTCCAGAGGTCGGATGTTCCGCCCTACGCCACCGCCGGGTTGTGCGAGTACGCCTACGTCGTGCCGCGCGCGGCGAAGCTGCTGCTGCCCGAGACCGTGCCGAGCACCTGGGCCGCGATGGCGGGCTGCGCGGCCAAGACCGTGCTGCGCGCCTTCACCTACGTCGGCGGGCTGACCGGCAAGCGGGTCGTGGTGCAGGGTTCCGGCGCACTGGGCATCTTCGCCACCGCCGTCGCGCACATCTCCGGTGCCGCCCAGGTCATCACCGTCGGCGCGCCCGAGTCCCGGCTCACCCTCGCGGGCGACTTCGGCGCCGACGCCACCGTGGACATCGCGGCGGGCTCCGAGGGCATCATCGAGAAGGTCCAGGAGCTGACCGGCGGCCGCGGCGCGGACCTGGTCATGGACTTCGCGGGCGCCCCGTCGGTGGGCCCCGAGGCCGTCGCCATGGCCGCGCAGCGCGGCCAGGTCGTCATCGTCGGCAGCACCGGCCCGGTCGGCGCGCCGCTGCCGCTGGGCATGGTGATGGGCAAGGAGCTGACCATCTCCGGTTCGCTCAACGGCGACATCTCCGACTACCACCGCGCGATCGAGTTCTTCGGCGCGTTCGGTGGGCGCTTCCCGTGGGACCGCCTCTTCGGCGAGCCCGTCGGCCTCTCCGCCGCTTCCGAGCGGATCGAGGCCATGCACCGGCTCGACGAGGTCAAGGCCGTCATCGACCCGCGTCTGCCGTAGTCCCAAACCACCACCCCCAGATCCGTCTCCCCCAAAGCAGCAGGAGGCCCTCAGCATGACCCCCGTTTCCCGCAAGCAGCTCGGCACCACCGATCTGGAGATCTCGCAGCTCTCCATCGGCTCGTGGCACACCTATGACCGCATGGACTTCGCCGACACCGTGGCGCTGCTCCGCGCGGCGGTGGACGCGGGCATCAACCTGTTCGACGTCGGCGTGTACGGCTTCCCCGGCATGCCCGCCGTGTTCACCGACGTCATCTGGGGCGCGGCCATCCGCGCCGCGGGCGTGGCCCGCGAGGAGTACCTGGTCTCGGCCAAGCTGTGGCTGGAGGGCTTCGGCGCGGACGGGTTCCGCCCGCAGCTGGAGAACGCGCTGCTGCGCGGCGGCTTCGGCATCGCCGACCTGGTCATCCTCGGTGACATCCGGCGCGACGACATCGTGCTGGAGGAGCTGGTCGCGGACCTGGCCAACCTCAAGGCCGCGGGCCTGATCCGCGCGTGGGGCGTGAACAACTGGTCGGCGAGCAACATCCGCAAGCTCCAGGAGATCGCCGCCGAGACCGGCGTCGATGGCCCGTCGATCGCGCAGCTCAAGTACAGCGTGGCCCGCCGGTCCATCCCGGACGGCGAGCCCTTCGGCGCGCTGTTCGCCGACGGCTTCACCATGCAGTCCTCGGACGTGCTCGAGGGTGGTCTGCTGGTGGGCAGCTCGTCCGGCCGCGAGGTCGGCCGCGACCCGGGTGGCGTGCAGGCGGCCATCAAGGAGCGCGCGGGCGAGTTCGCCGCCGTCGCCGAGGGCCTGGGCACCAGCCCGGCGCGGCTGGCCGTGGCGTTCACCCTGACCCACCCGGCGAACATCACCACGCTGTTCGGCGCGACCAAGATGTCGCAGCTGCAGGACAACCTGGCCGCCGTCGACCTGGTCGCCCAGGTCGGTGCCGCCGAGCTGCGCGCGCTGGTCGAGCCGTTCTGGGTGGACCGCGACCTGGTCAACCCCGAGGGTCCGTGAGCACCCCCCTACCCGCGAGCGAGGAGCCTGCCGTGAGCACCACACCCGTGCCGTTCGACCCGGACATCGAGCCCGCGCTGGCGCAGGTCACGCAGCCCGACGCGCCGCCGTTCACCCCGGAGACCATCCCCGCCATGCGCGCGGGCATGGCCGCGATGTTCCCGCCCGCCGCCGTGCAGGTCGGGGACGCGCCGGTCGACGTCGTCGAGCGGACCATCCCCGGTCCGGACGGCGCGCCGGACCTGGAGATCACCATCATCTCCCCGCGCGGCCTCACCGGGACCGTGCCCGGCCTGTACAACATCCACGGCGGCGGCATGATGGTCGGCCACCGCAACATGGACGTCGGCAGGTTGCTGGCCCTGGTGCTCGAGCTCAACGTCGTCGCGGTCAACGTGGAGTACCGGCTGGCGCCGGAGCACCCGGACCCGGCCCCGGTCGAGGACTGCTACGCCGGTCTGGTGTGGATGTCGAAGAACGCGGCCGAGCTGAACGTCGACCCGAACCGCATCGTGGTCATGGGCGGCAGCGCGGGCGGCGGCCTGTCCGCCGGTGTCGCGCTGCTGGCCCGCGACCGCGGCGGTCCGGCGCTGGCGGGTCAGCTGCTGCTGTGCCCGATGATCGACGACACCAACACCACGGTCGCCAGCCACCAGTACAAGGGCATCGGCACCTGGACCCGCGAGGCGAACCTGGCGGGTTGGTTCTCGCTGCTGGGCGACAAGGTCGGCACCGACGCGGTGTCGCCGTACGCGGCGCCGACCCGGGCGACCGACCTGTCGAACCTGCCGCCCGCGTTCATCGAGGTCGGCAGCGCCGAGCCGTTCCGCGACGAGGACACCCAGTACGCGCTGCGCATCTGGGAGACCGGCGGCCAGGCCGAGCTGCACGTGTGGAGCGGCGCGTTCCACGGCTTCGACATGTACGTACCGGAGTGGCCGGTCAGCAAGATCGCGCTGGAGACCCGCAACTCCTGGTTCCGCCGCGTGCTGGGTCTGGAGGGCGAGTGAGCGACTACCAGCCACTGCCCCCGGTCCCCTACGACCCGGAGCTCGAGCCGGGCCTGGCGGCGTTCCTCGACCTGGTCGAGCAGATCCCGCTGCGCGCGGACACGATCCTGGCCAACCGGGAGCACTTCGCCACCATCATCCCGCCCGTCGAGGTGATGGTCGGCGACCAGCCGGTCGAGATCGAGGACCGCACGGTCCCCGGTCCGGCGGGCGAGCCTGACATCGTCGTGACGATCGTGCGGCCGCGCGACCTGCCCGCAACCCCGGCCCCCGCGATCTACTGCATCCACGGCGGCGGCATGGTGCTGGGCAACCGGTTCTTCGGGATCGCCGGCCTGATCGCCGACGTGCTGCGCTTCGGCGCGGTGGGCGTGTCGGTGGAGTACCGGCTGGCGCCGGAGCACCCGGCCCCGGCGGCGGTCGAGGACTGCTACGCCGGTCTGGTGTGGCTGGCCGAGCACGCCGACGAGCTGGGCATCGACCCGAACCGGGTCGTGGTGACCGGGGCCAGCGCGGGCGGCGGCCTCTCGGCCGGTGTCGCGCTGCTGGCCCGCGACCGCGGCGGCCCCGCGATCGCCGGGCAGGGGCTGATCTGCCCGATGCTCGACGACCGCAACGAGTCGGCGTCCACCCGCCAGTACGACGGTCGGGGTGCCTGGGACCGCAACAACAACGACACGGCCTGGGACGCGATCCTCGGCTCGAAGCGGTTCACCGACGAGGCGTCGCCGTACCAGGTGCCCGCGCGGATGGCGGACCTGTCGAACCTGCCGCCCGCGTTCATCGACGTCGGCGCCGCGGAGATCTTCCGCGACGAGGCGACCGAGTACGCGCTGCGCATCTGGGCGACCGGCGGCCAGGCCGAGCTGCACATCTGGGCGGGTGGCTACCACGGCTTCTCGGGCTTCTCGCCCGACGCCGAGGTGTCGCGCACCGCGGAGGCGACGCGGCTGTCCTGGCTGCGCCGGATCTTCGGCCCGGAGCGCCCGGCGGAAGGTACCGGCACACCGTGAAGCTGGGCCGCGTCGCCGTCGTGCTCGGCCTGCTGGAGATGTTCGGGCCCATCTCGATGGACCTGTACATGCCCGCGCTACCGGAACTAGCGGGCGATCTGCACACCAGTTCGAGCCTGGCGCAGGCGACGATGTCGGCCTGCATGCTGGGGCTGGCCCTCGGGCAGCTGCTCGTGGGCCCGCTCAGCGACCGCTACGGCAGGCGGCCCCCACTGCTCGTGGGGGTCGGCCTGTTCGCGGTGCTGTCGCTGGTCTGCGCGATCACGCCGTCGATCGAGCTGCTGCTCGCCGCCCGGTTCTTCCAGGGGCTGAGCGGGTCGGCGGGCATCGTGATCGCGCTGGCGGTCGCGCGCGACCTGACCGACGGCGTGGAACTCGTGCGGCTGCTGGCCATGCTGACCACGGTCGGGGCGATCGCGCCGATCGTGGCGCCGGTGGTCGGCGGCCAGCTGGCGCCGGTCATGGGCTGGCGGGGCATCTTCGCCGTGCTGGCCGGGATCGGGGTCGCGCTGTTCGTGCTCGCCTGGGCGGCGTTGCCGGAGAGCCTGCCGCCGGACGGGCGGCGGACCAAGGGTGACGGCGTCCGCGAGTTCGGGGTGCTGCTCAAGGACAAGCTGTTCCTGTGCTTCCTGCTGGTCGGGTCGTTCGGCGGGATCGGGTTCTTCACCTACCTGGCCTCGATCAGCTTCGTGCTGCAGGACGGCTTCTCGTTGAGCCCGCAGCTGTTCAGCGTGTGCTTCGCCGCCAACGCGGTCATGTCGGTGGTGGGCGCGCAGATCAACCGGGTCGTGGTGCGCCGCGCCGGACCGGCCCGGATGTACTCGATCGGCACGGCCATCACCGCGCTGGCCGCGGTGGCCATGCTGGCCTCGGTGCTGTTCGACGCGGGGCTGGTCGCCCTGCTCGTCGCGCTGGCGCTGCTGATGCTCCTCAGCGGCGGCGCGCAGTCGAACGGCACGGCGCTGGCCCTGGCCGACCACAAGGACCGGGCGGGCACGGCGGCGGCGCTGCTGGGCACGACCGGGTTCGCGGTCGGCCCGCTGGTCGCGCCGCTGGTGTCGCTGGGCGGCACCACCGCGCTGACCATGAGCATGACCATGGCGACTGCCTACACGTGCGCGGCGGCCCTGGTCTGGTGGGCGGTGCTGCCCAAGCTGCGCAGGCGGCCAGCGTCCCCCGGGGTCACCGAACGGGTGGTGGCCGACGAGGTGGAAACGGTGCCACCGGGGGCGCTCTGAAGACTCGGGGTGCGTCGATGGCGACACCACAATGTCGCAACGCGACGTTGGCGCATCCCGATACCAAGTGGGCTGGGGGCCGGTCTTCGGACCGGCCCTCAGCCGTTGGCGGGGGCGGTCATGAACCAGCGGATGGTGCGGACGATGCCGTGGCCCGCGAAGATGCCGACGCGGCTGCTGAGGCCGGGGACGTGTGGGATGCCCAGTTCCTTGCGGGCCCAGGTGGGCAGCATCGCGACTGCGGTCGCGCCCAGGAACGCGTAGGGGACGCGCATCGGGATCGGGACGGGTGGGGTGAGCAGGAGAAATTTGGCCGTGTCGCGGGCTGCGGGCGTTGAGCGCAGCAGGGGGCGGTACTCGGCGAGGCGGTCGGCGAGTTCTTTCTGCGTGGTGGGCGGGTCGGGGACGCCGAGGGCGGTGGCGATCTTGGCCGTGTCGGCGACGTAGCCGTCGTAGCCGTCCTCGTCGAGCTGGTGGGCACCGAACTGGCGGTGGGCCCGGAGGAAGCTGTCGATCTCGGCGATGTGCACCCAGGTCAGCAGGTGCGGGTCGGCGGCGACGTAGGGGACGCCCTCGTCGGTGGTGCCCCGCACCTTGGTGTGGATGCGGCGGACCTTGTCCACGATGGCCTGGGCGTCCTCGGCGGTGGCGTAGGTGGTGGTCGCGAGGAAGGTGCTGGTGCGCTGGAGGCGGCCCCACGGGTCGCCCCGGTAGCCGGAGTGGGCGGCGACGGCGGCCATCGCCACGGGGTGCAGGGACTGGAGCAGCAGGGCCCGGAGCCCACCGACGAACATCGACGCGTCGCCGTGCACGACGCGGATGGGACTGTCCTCGGCGAACCACCGCTCCCCCGGTGTCTCGTGGATCCGCCTGCGGTTCTCGGGTCCTTCCGGACCCGCCACCCGCTCGAACACCTGCGCCGCGATCCGCCGCCTGATCCCGTCCACGGACGTCTCCCCTCGTCCCTTCCGACCCTAGCCTGCGGCGCGCGGTGGAGGTCAGGTCAGGCGGTCGAGGACGTCGGCGCCGGATTCGTCCGGGTCGGCGTCGGAAATGGCGAGGCGGACGTCGAAATCGGCGTCTTTCGCCTTGGCGATGGCGGCGCGGTCCCGATCGGGGTCGAGGAACGCGGAACGGTTCGGGGACAGGCGCAGGCGCAATTCCGCGTCGTCGTCCCAGTCGGTGGTGATGGTGGCGCAGCCGGAGTCGTCGTCGGCCATGAACGGGGTGACGCCGCGCAGGACGCAGCAGGCCCAGATCAGGGTGGGGAGCTGGAAGTCGGCTCGGGTGTCGAATTCGAGGAGGAGGGAGTCGGTGGCGTCGTCGTGGCGCAGCGTGAGCTCGTCGAAGTCACGCAGCAGGTCCGCGTAGTCGCCCTTGATCCAGCGGTCGCACTCGGCGATGGCGGACGGCAGTTCCGCCCGGTACCGGGGCCACGGGTCGCAGACGCCCGCCCAGTCCTGTTCGGACCAGGTGGAAGCCGGGGCGACCGGCGCGCGCAGGTAGGACCGCAGCCGGGGCTGGGCGATGGTCATCGTGGCCGCGACCACGACGTACTGCGACATCCGGACTCCCTCGGGTGGCGCGCCGTGCCGGTCAGGCGAAATCCTTGCGCTTGATCTTGGCGCGGCGGCCGTCGGGGTGGTGGAAGACGATGCCCTCGGCGAGGTGCCCCGGCGCGAACCGGCTGTCCAGGGTGGACAGGTAGCCGCGGAGGCCCTCGAAGGTGCGCGGGACCTCCGGGTACCGCGGGGCCTGGAGGTCGAAGGGCAGGCAGAAGTGGTCGTCCAGGCCCAGGGGGTTGCCCTGGATCCGGGGACCGAGCGCCTCGCAGGAGTGCTCGCCGTCGGGCCACGCCGACACGTCGGTGTTGTGGGCGGCGGCGAGGATCCACTTGTCGTCTGCGGCGGAGGGGTCGGTGTCGACGTACCAGCCGTCGACGATGCCCCGGGCCTTGTGGTCCTTGCCGGGGTTGCGGCGCTTCTCGACGCGCACGAGGTGCCCGGCGCGGGTGGTGAGGCGGGTGTTGGTGCCGTCCAGCTTCTCCGTGCCGACACCGGCGCCGTCGAACACCCACGCGCACTCGGCGCGCGGGCGGTCGACGACCTTGAACCGGTCGTCCCGCTCGAACAGCGTGGGGATCTTCTCCATGACGTGCCTGCCCTTCACGACCTGACCCACCAGCTCCTCGGCCGAGACGACCCCGGCGGTGAGCCCGGCGGCCAGCGACCGAACCAGATCCGCGACCGAGACGCCCGCCTCGACGGCGACGTGCTTGAGCGCCTTCTTCTCCTCCGGCGACACCCAGGCGACCAGCCGCGACCAGCCCTCCGGTGGCGTCCACCTGGCGAGCGCGTCCGCGTCCTTGCGGGGCCTGCCGCGGCCCCTGCCCTCGGTCATGGTCGGAACGCTAGCCGCCGACTTCCTGTTGTATCAATTGGCATAACAGAAAATAATCAGCAGGTCAGGCCGCAGATCGCGTGACCATCTTGGCGACGGCGGCGACGAACGCGCGGGGGCGCCGCGGGAGCAAGTGGGCGTTGAAGGCGTTGCGCAGACCAGGGGTGATGTAGGCGCGGTCGCGGTCGAGGGCCTTGAGCGCGGCGGACACGACCGGGGCGGCGGGCATCATCCGACCGACGGCGGCCTTGGTGCCGATCTCGTCGAAGAACTCGGTCTTGGTGGCGCCCGGGCACAGGCACAGCACCTTGACGCCGCGCCCCCGGTACTCCTGGCGCAGGGCGAGGCTGAAGTTGAGCACGAACGTCTTGCCCGCGCTGTAGGTGGCGAAGTAGGGGGACGGCTGGAAGGCGGCGGTGGAGGCGACGTTGATCACCGCGCCGTCCTCGCGGGCGAGCATGCCGGGGACCAGGGCGCGGGTCAGCGCGACGAGGGCGGCGACGTTGACCATGACCTGGTTCTGGTCGACACCGGCGGCGATGTCCTCGAACCGCCCGACCGAGCCGAACCCCGCGTTGTTGACCAGGGTGTGCACGGCGATGCCGCGTCTTTCGAGGTCCTCCGCGATCCGGGCCGGGGTGGCGGGGTCGGCCAGGTCGGCGGGGACGACGGTGCAGGTGACGCCGTGCGCGGCGGTGACCTTGTCGGCGACCTGGCGCAGGCGGTCCGCGGAGCGGGCGACAAGGACCAGGTCGTGACCTCTCCGGGCGAGCTGGTCGGCGAATTCGACACCCAGGCCAGCCGAGGCGCCGGTGATGAGGGCTACGGGTCGCATGTGTTCTCCTTTAGGGTCGATCTGAGACAGAGTAGACACGATTACGGTCCTAACTGCAACACTACTGTCTCAGATCACGGATGGGAGGATAGGTGTCGTGACCACGCAGCGCCCTTTGCGCGCCGACGCCGAACGCAGCGTCCGGGCGATCCTGGAGGCGGCGGAACGCGTGCTGTCCCGCGACCCGGCGGCGTCGATGGAGCAGATCGCGGAGGCCGCGGGGGTGGCGCGGGCGACCGTGCACCGCCGGTTCACCACCCGCCAAGCCCTCCTGGACGCGATGGCGACCGACGTCGTCCGCCAACTGGACGCCCTGATCGACGAGGCCCGCCCGGAAACGGCACCACCCCTGGTCGCCCTGCACCGGATCACGGCAGGCGTCCTGCGCGTCAAACTCGCCTGGCCCTTCGCGATGGCCTGGTCCATGGACCCGACCTCCCCGCTGGCGGAGGGCCAAGCCCGCATAGCGACCCGCTGCGACGCCCTCCTCCTCCGCGCCCAGGCGGACGGCCACCTCCCCCCGAACACCGACCTCCCCTGGACCCGCCGCGTCTACTACGCCCTACTCGGCGAAGCCGCCCACACCCCCACCGACATCCCAGACCCGGACACCCTCGCCACCCTCGTCCTGAACACCCTTCTCCACGGGGTCGGCCCCCGAACCTGACCCGGTTCACCCAAGGCCCGCAGACCGCCGTACCCGCCGCGATGGCAGAGGTGCGGACAGTCGGGCCGCACAAGGAGCTGCGCTACCTCGTCAGACGCTTACAAGCGCGCGCAATAAATTGCCTCCACCCCTCGCTTACCCAATACTTCTTATACTGCGACGAGGTTGTTCTTGCTTCTGACGGTGTCGGGATGCTCGGCACCAAGAACTCGGGTGCGGATATCTAGCGTGCCGCGATGCAGTTCCACGGCCTCGCCATAACGCCCCACGCTGCCCAGCGCGATGGCAAGATTGCTCTGACTGCTGAGGGTATCGGGGTGCTCGGCGCCGAGGGCGGTCTTCTCGGCGTTGAACACGTGGTACCGCAGCGCGAGTTCTGTGGCGGCGTCCCCGCTGGCGCGGAGTTGTCGGGCGGCTGCGTCGAGGGTGTCGCGTGTGGCGGTAAATGCCGCGAGGTCGCCCTTGGTTTCGAGTGTGCAGAGTACGAGCAGGTGCGGGGTCAGCAGATGCAGCAGGGTCCATGAGGGGCGGCCTTTAGGGGCCCAGGCATCGGCGAGGTCGAGCACGGCAGTTTCGGCGGTGGCCCGCCACTGGGCTATTTCGCGGTGGCGCTCTAGAAGGAGGGTGTTCGTTTCGCGGACCAAGGGGTGCAGCGCCACTGTGGGCAGGGTGGCAGTGTCACTGGTTTCGTGGTCATCCAGGAGGCCATAACGGTGCAGTTGCGCCAACGCGGCATCCACGGCCGCGCGCCCGGCTGCGTCGTCGGTGGTGCCGTGGATCAGGGCCGGGGTGATCAGGGGCAGCGGGATGGGAGCCTCCGCGAGTAGCGCCAAGGCGCGCAGCAGTGGTCGGGCCAGCGGGTGGCCCTCGTCGGCTAGTTGGTCCAGGGATACCTCCCAGGTGTGCCCGATGAGGGTGCGGGCGGTGTCGCGGTCGGTGATGTCGGGGTGCTCGGGCAATACCTGTGCGGACTTGTCCAGCAGGGCCTGTTGGTAGGCGGTGAAAGTGCGCGATCGGGCGGTAGGTGACGCCAGCGCGGTACCAGCGGCATGCAGCGCCAACGGGAACCCGCCCAGTCGCGCGGATAGTTTTTCGGCGTCCTCCGGTGTCCCCGCTCCGGGGGCGAGGTCGAGCAGCGCCTGCCCGCCCTCCTGCGGCGTCAACGCCCTGAGTTCGATCTGCTCAGCGTTACGTCCCCAGGTCTCGGTCGCACGGTCACGGCTGGTCACGAGCAACAGGCCGCCCCCGCCCGGCCGCACCCACCCTCGGTAGGAGGCCACCGGGTCGCCCGCGCCGAGCGCATCAGGTTGATCGACGTTGTCCAAGACCAGCAGCCACCGCTCCACGGTCTCCAGATGGCGCCACACCACATCCGCCACGCTCGCGCCCGACTGCTGCGCCGCCACCACAGCGCCACCGGCAAGCCCCAAGGTCAGCCCGACCTCGACCATCTGCGCGGCCAACGACTCCTCATCGCGCCGACGGATCCAGAACACCGCAACTCCCCGTTGCTGCGCCTGCTCGGCGGCGATACGCGCCAAGGTCGTCTTGCCCATCCCGCCCGCACCCGAGACCACCGCAAACCGTCCTCCGGGCGAACGCACCAACTCCATCACCCGAGCCAGCTCGGTCTCTCGACCGCGCAACACCTCCACACTCCCCGCAGGGGGCCGCAACGACGCCGGCGCCAGCACCGACAACTTCGGAACCACTGGTTCCTGTTCGTCACCGCGACCCTGCAGAAGCGTGACGACCACCACCAGCAGCACCAACACCGCCAGCACCAGCCACACTCGCCACTGATCCCGGAAGAACTCCGGCACCTCCGCCGTGGCGTAGTTGGTCACCACCGCCGCCGCAGCACCGAGCACCACGACAATCAGTCCGGCGACCTTCACACGACGGCTCATGCCGAAGACATCTACACCAGCCCGCGATCTGTTGCGCACTCATCCAGACAAGTTACGAAGGCTCCGGGATGACCCCGTAGACGAGGCAGAAGGGATGTCCGGCGGGGTCGCGGAAGACGCGGAAGTCGGTTTCCGGGTGGAGTTCGGTCACCCGCTGGGCGCCGATCCCGAGAACACGCCGACTGGCCTCGTCGATGTCGTCGACCTCGATGTCCAGGTGCACCTGCTGCGACCCGGTCGGGTCCGGGAACTCCGGGGCGCGGTGTTCCGGCGCCAGCTGGCAGGCGATCCGCCGCCCGTCGGGGTCGGTGGCCACAACCCAATCCCCTTCGTCCACGACAACCTCACCGCCCAGCAACGCAGCGTAGAACTCCGCCAAGCCCCGCGGGTCCCTGGTGTCCAACACGATGGTGCGCAGTCGTCCGATCACCCCAGCGGTCTTCCCCGCGACGCGCGCCCGAAACTACGCATCCGGTGGACGGCGCGGTCGGCCTTCAGCGCCGAGTTGGCCGAGAACAAGCCCGCGCCCACGGCGAGGGCCAAGCACAAGGCAACGGTTCCGGCGAGGACTCCCCACGGCGGTGAGAAGGACACGTCCGCGTCCGGGAGGTTGTGGGCGACCCCGGAGGTCAGGGTGGCCAGGGTCGCGAAGGCGACGACTACCCCCAGGAGGCTGCCGATCGCGACCGCCAAGGCCGATTCGGCGGCAACGGACCCCAAGACCTGGCGGCGAGTGGCACCCGCGAGGCGCAGGACCCGGAAGTCCGAGGCGCGGTCGGCGGTGGCCATGACCAGGGTGTTGACGATAGCCAGCGCGGAGTAGCCGAGGGACATGGCGAGCAGGAGGGTCACGAAGATCCCCACCAGGCGGTTGTCCTCGGCCTCGGTGAACTCCGCGTACTCGGCCCGGGTCATCACCTGGGCGCCCAACGCGGGCCAGTCGGCGCCCACGACGGGGTGGTCGACGTAGATGGCCGACGTCAGCGCGGACGGGTCGTGTGTGCGGACCGTCTCCCTGGTCACTAGGGCGCTGGCCGCCGCCGAGGTCTTGGAGAACACGGCGACCACTCGGAGCTTGGTCGTGCTGCCGTCGGCGAAGGTGATGTCGGCGGTGCTGCCGGGGTGCCATGCCATGCGGGAGGCCGTGGGCGAGTTGACGGCCATGGTGTCGGTCCCGGTCAGGTCGTTCAAAGAGCCCTCGACGACGCTCAAACCCTGGTGCGCCTTGGCGAAAGCCTCCGGGGAGACGCCGACGGCATCGAGGTGGTCGTTCGACCCGGTGTACAGGGTCGTCGGCAGCAGCGAGGCACCGCCCACTGTGGACACTACCTCGTCGGACAGGCCAGGTGTGTCGCGAGCGGACACCACTGTGGATGGTCCGATGGCCATGGACTTCTCCAGCGACACACCGGTCACCGTGAGGCTGAACATCCCCGAGACCAGCACCGCGAACACCACCGTGATCAGCACCGGCGACACCGTCGACGTGGTCCGGCGGATAGCGGTCAGCGCGCTCTCCCGCACCAGGGTGGCCGGGACCAGCCGCACCAAGGGCGGCAGGACGACCGGGCCCAGCAGCGTCAGCCCGACGATCAACGCCATGGCCGCGTACAGCGGCGCGTTCAGCAGATCCTCGGCCACCCCGGTCGCGGTCAGCAGGAACAGCCCGACCCCGACAGCCATCGCGACCCCACCACCGATCCACCGCGCCCGCGTCATCGGCTTGGGATCAACCTCCGCCGTGCGCAGCGCCTCGATCGGCCGGACCCGGCCCGCCCGCCGCGACGCCGCCCACACCCCCAGCATCGCGACCACCACGCCGATCCCGGAGGCCCCGGCGAGCGGGAAGAACCCGTACGAGATCGCGAACCCGGCGGGCTCCAACCCCGCGTCGACCAGCAGCCCGCCGACAACGGGCGCCGAAGCAGCACCCAGTGCCACCCCCGCGAGTCCGGCGAGAACGCCGACGACCAACGCCTCCCCGAACACCAGCACCCGCACCTGCCGGGGGGTCGCCCCGACCAGCCGCAGGAGCCCGAACTCCCGGCGGCGCTGAGAGACGGCGAAAGCGAACGTGGACGCCACCATGAACACGCAGACGAACGCCCCCAGCCCGCCCATCGCGGTCAGCACCTGATCCCCGATCCACCGCACCTTCGCCTCGCCGCGCACCTCCAGCTCAGCCCGCGCCTCCCCCGAAAGCACCCGTCCCCGGTCCCCCACCACGGCGCGCACCGCGGCCACCACGGCCTTCTCGTCCGCACCAGGCGACAGGTCGAGCCCGATCACCCGCAGCCCGCCCGACAGCCGCTCGGCGACGGCCTCCGTCACGAAGTACGCGTCCGCGTCGACCGTCCCGCTGACCGTGAAACCGCTGGGACCGGCGGAAGTCAGCAACGAGACCCTCGACCCGGGCGCCAGTCCCAGGGACCGGTCCAACACAACCTCATCATCCCGCGCGGGCGCCGCCCCCTCGACCCGATAGGACGCCAACGTCGAGCTGTTCCAGTTGTGCCCCAACGCTTCCGCAGAAGCACCGCCCACGGGCCTGCCGTCAATCACCGCCTGCGCGTAGAACGACCGGTCCTCGACCGCCCGCGCCACGCCCGGCACCGACGACACCCGGTCGACCAAGTCCCCACCAACCTCGGTCGACCAAGGCCTACTCGGCGTGAACGCGTTGTCCTCCTGGCTGACCTCCGGGCTCGCCACGAGCACCGCCGCGCCCGAGTACCGCTCAGGCACCTTCGCCCGCGCCGACGACATCACCAGCCCGCTCATCGCCAGGATCGCCACGCCCAGGCCCAACGCCACGAACGTGCCCACCAGGCTCACCCAGCGGTGCCGCAGGGTCCGGACGCTCAGCACGACGCCTCCAGCACGGCCATGCGGGCCGCGATGGCCTGCGCGCCCTGGGGGTTGTCGATGCGGTCCACGAGCCTGCCGTCGGCGAGCAGCACGACCCGGTCGGCGTGGGCGGCGGCGACCGGGTCGTGCGTCACCATGATCACCGTCTGCCCGTCGCGGTCCACGATTCCGCGCAACAGCTCCAAAACACCCCGAGAAGTCTTGGAGTCCAACGCGCCCGTGGGTTCGTCGGCGAACACCGCGGCGGGACGGGTGATCAGGGCCCGGGCGATCGCCACCCGCTGCTGTTCGCCGCCGGAGAGCTGGCTGGGCCGGTGCGTTCCCCGGTTGGCCAGGCCGACGGCGGTCAGCGCCGCCCGGATCTCGTCGCTGTCCGCCCGCTTGCCTGCCAGCTGCCGGGGCAGCCCGACGTTCTGCTCGGCGGTCAGCGCGGACACCAGGTTGAACGCCTGGAACACGAACCCGATCCGCTCCCGGCGCAGCAGTGCCAGCGCGGTCTCGTCGAGGGGTCCGAGGTCGACGCCGCCGATGCGGACCGTGCCGTCGTCGGGTCGGTCCAGGCCCGCCGCGCAGTGCAGCAGGGTCGACTTGCCGGAGCCGGACGGTCCCATGACCGCGGTGAAGGTGCCGGTGGCGAAGTCCAGGGACACGCCGTCGAGTGCCGCCACTGCCCGCGCGCCGGAACCATAGGTCTTGCGGACCGCGCGGAGTTCGACCGCCGCGGTGTTCGTGTGTTCCGTCATGGCACGAACTCAACCGTTCACCGACACCCGGAACACGGGCGCCAGCGCGACACTCGAAGGTAGTGCCCGCACTAGTGCCGACTGCTCACCGCGCCGGCTAGGTTGGCCGGGTGATCCGGACGTCGCTGCAAGCCCTCACCCTGCCGCCCGGGCGGTTCCTCCGATCGGCGTGGCCCTCGCGGTCGCTGATCTACCTGGCGTCGAGCCTGGTCCTGGGGTTGCTGCCCGCGGTCGGCTGCCTGCTGGTGCTCGGCTACGACTCGCTCGGGCCCGTGGCGGTCGCTTCGATCGGGGTGGTCGCGTTGGTCGCCGCCGGGGTGGGGCTGCCGCGTTTCGATCGCGTGCGGCGGCGTCTGGTCGACCGAGAGCCGCGGACGGGTCCCGTCACCGCGCGGGAAATGGTGTTCGCCCTTGTGTCGGCGCTGGTCCTGTCGTGGCTCGATGTCGCGGTGGCGGTGTTGGCGGCACTGGTGCCGTCCGTGCTGCTGACCGCGCCGCTCAACCCCGGGGCGAGTCTGTGGATGAGGTTCGCCGGTCCGTTCGCCGGTGTGGTGGCGATACCGCTGCTGGCCTACGCGGTCACCGCGTGGGCGGGCATGCGCGCGGCGATGGGCGGGTCGTTGGACGCCGAGCTGCGTGAGGTCAAGCGGTCGCGGGCGCGGCTGGTCGACGTGTTCGAAGTGGAGCGTCGGCGGATCGAGCGGGACCTGCACGACGGCGCTCAGCAGCGGCTCGTCGCGTTGACGGTCAGCCTGGGTCTGGCCCGGTTGGACCTGGAACCGGGTTCGGTCGCGGCGCACCGGGTCGAGGAAGCGCACCGGCAAGCGAAAGAGGCGTTGGTGGAGTTGCGGGAGCTGATCCGCGGCGTGCACCCGAAGGTGCTCAGCGACCGGGGGTTGGCCGCTGCGGTGGCGGAGGCGGCAGACCGCTCGCCGGTGCCGGTGGACGTCGAACTGGATCTGCCGCGGCTGCCGGAGGCGGTCGAGGTGGCCGCGTACTTCGTGGTGTCGGAGGCGTTGGCGAACGTCGCCAAGCACAGCCGCGCGACGCGGTGCTGGATAACTGGCGAACTACGTGGAGGGGTGCTCACCTTGCGGGTCGGGGACAACGGGGTCGGGGCGGCGGATCCGGCGGGTGGCGGGCTGACCGGGTTGGCCGACCGGGTGGCCGTCGTCGATGGCAGACTGGCCCTGTCCAGCCCGCCCGGCGGGCCGACCGTGCTGCGGGTGGAGATGCCTTGTCCGTGAGTCTGCGTGTGGCCATCGCCGAGGACGGCGCGCTGTTGCGCGGGGGTCTGGTCGAGGTGCTGGCCCGGTTCGGGCACCGGGTCGTGGTGTCGGCGGGCGACGCGGCGGAGCTGTTGGCGGGTGTGGCGGCGGAACCGGTGGACGTGGTGGTGACGGACGTGCGCATGCCGCCGACGTTCACCGACGAGGGCATCCGCGCCGCGGTGGCGTTGCGGTCCGGACCGGATCCGGTTCCGGTGGTGGTGCTGAGCCAGTACGTGGAGCGGACGTACGCGGCGGAGCTGCTGGACTCGCGCGGCGGCGTCGGGGTCGGCTACCTGCTCAAGGACCGCGTCGGTGACGTGGCGGAGTTCGTGGACGCGGTCGCGCGGGTCGCGGGCGGCGGCACGGTGATCGACCCGGACGTGGTGCGGCAGCTGGTGCACCAGCGGTCCACTCCCCTGCGGCGGCTGACGCCCCGGGAGGTCGAGGTGCTGGGGTTGATGGCGGAGGGTCGCTCGAACTCGGCCATAGCGCGGCACCTGGTCGTCACGGATGCCGCCGTCGCCAAGCACATCGCGAACATCCTCGCCAAACTGGACCTCCCACCGGACGGCGACGACCACCGCCGGGTCCTGGCGGTGCTGGCCTACTTGCGGGGGTGAGCTGATGAGTTCCCTCTACGACCACCTCCGGCAGCGGCCGGACGGGCTCGAACTGCCGGATGGCGGGTGGGACGGGGTGCTCGTCCACCACGGCCACCGGGCGGTCGACGAGGCGCGGGCGGACGAGGTGGCGGAGGCCGTGCGCGCGACATGTGCTGGCAGCGCGAGATTGCCCGCGCTGTATGAGGTTGTCGCCGCGGACGATGTGGTGCGGTACTTCGAGGGTCTGGCACCTCGGCTGGCGGACGCGGAGGTCGGGGCGGTCGGGCGTTGGCTGGCCACGACGGCGGCGGATCGCGGGGCGGTCAAGGTCGGGCTTGTGCTGCTGGGGATCGCGGGGAGCGACCCGGACGTGGTGCGGGTTTTCGCGGCGCACGACGAGTTCACCCTGTATTGCGCGGCGGGTGAGCGTGAGCTGTGGCGCATGGCCTTGGCGGTGCGCGGGTGGGGGCGGATTCATTGCGTGGAGCGGCTTCGGGGGACGAGAGACCCGGAGATCCGGGAGTGGATCCTGCGGGGCGGGTTCCGGAACACGGTCTCCCACGGGTATCTGGCGTTGATCGCGGCGGAGACGGGTGGGTTGGCGGCGGCGTTGCGCGGGCCGGTCGACCGGGACCTGCTGACGGCGGCGGGTGAGATCCTGTTGGCGTTGATCGAGGTCGGTCCCGCCGACGGGATCCGCGACTACGGGCAGGCGTCCGAGGCGATCGACTCGTACCTCGCGGTGGTCGAGGAGTACGCACCGGCCTTGATTGATTTTCTTTGCGTGGAAGCGATTCGCGGCCTCGACGGCCAGAAGGCGTGCGCGCGGATCCTGGCGGATCGCCGGTGGGACCGGCTCATCGCGGAAGGCTTGTCGTCGTCGGATCCACTGGTGTTCCGGGACGCCGCGCGAGTCGCGCGCGGCAAAGGGATCGATACGTTCGAGGAGCACGTGCGGTGGATCTGGGCCGAGCCTGGCGCGGATTGGTGGGTCGGGGCGTGGGAGCAGGCGGACGCCGACCGGGCTCGCGGCCTCATCGCACTCCCCGGCCCGATCGCCGCTCGCGCGCGTGGACTGCGTGCCTTTCCCGGTATCGGCGGAGACGTGGTGCTGGCGAGCCTGCGCGGCCCGGAGGTCTACGACCGCGGCGTGGCCATGGAAACCCTCGCCCACTGGCCCCGATCCGCGTGGCCCGCCGCGGCGGAGGCCGCGGTCGAGGAGTTGGCGCGCGACGACCCGGAAGACCAGGTCCGCCGCTGGGCAACCGAACTGCTGGCCGGACGGCTCCAAGCGGGCGACCCCCGGTAATCCCTAGACTGCGCCCATGGACTTGGCGCGACTGAGCGACGATGCCGAAGTGATCTCCCAGGGGTACGCCCGCGCGAACGGGATCACCCGGGACGAGACCTGGTTCCTGCTCAAACTCCAGGAGGAGGTCGGCGAGCTGACGCAGGCATTCCTGATGCGGACCGGCCAAGCCAGGGCGAAAGGCCACACCCCCGGGGAATTGGTCGACCGGTTCGGCGCCGAGTTGGCCGACGTGCTGTGCCACGTGCTGCTGCTGGCCCGCCACCACGGCGTCGACCTGGCGGAGCAGGTCGAGCGCAAGTGGCTCGTGTGGCACCCCGACTCCGCGCCGAACACGAAGTGAGTCCCGGCCGAATTTCGCAACCGGAGCACCCCGAACCATTTGAAATCTTATTTCCACCGGACCGAATTCCACCGTCCAACCGGGAGCGCGCCGTTGGCTGGAATTCGTCGTACCACACCCGGCAGGGATATCAACCACCCGGACATCGTCGCGTGAACCATTGTTGAGTGCGATTGGAGCCGTCAGCAACAGCGACGCCGACACCGTGTCCGTCGTCGACATCACGAACAACGCCATCACCGCCACCATTGCCGTCGGGGACACGCCCTACCGCATGGCGATGACGCCGTCCGGTGACACGTTGTACGTCACACACGGCATCGGTGAACTGTCCGTGATCGATACCGCGAACAACGCGGTCCTCACCATTACCGGCTTCGTCCACACCGCCGCGGTGGCCGTGCGCCCGGACGGCGCCCGCGCCTACGTCTCGTCCTACACCAACGGCACGATCTCGGTGGTCGACACGGCGACGAACACGATCACCCAGACGTTCGGCGGCTTCGACGTGCCCACCGCGATCGCGTTCGGGACCGGGACGGCGAACACGACCTACCCGTTCGCCGGGTTCTTCGCCCCGGTCCGCAACCCGCCCGCGCTCAACATCCGCGTGCCGGGGCGACCTGTCCTCGCGCGGTTCAGCATCGTCGGCTACCACGGGCTGGGCGTCCTCGCCGCCGGATCGCCCACCTCGCAACGGGTCGACTGCGCGACCCTCACCCCGATCGGATCACCGGCGCCTTGGTCTACGACCCGCTGACCGGCCACTACGTCTACACCTGGGCGACCAGCCCGCTGTGGTCGGCACGTGCCGGACCTTCCACTCAGGACTGGATGATGGGACCGACCACACCGCCCACGTCAAGTTCCTGCGCTGAGCGATCACGCCCAGCGCCTCGAAGCGCTCACACCTCGGCGAGGTCCGCGACAACACACGTGGCGTTGTCCGGCGCACCGTGGTCGTGGGCCAAGTCGACGAGGCGCTGGGCGGCCAGGTCGGGGGTGCTCTCGGCGAGGGCCTGGCGGATCTCCGCTCGGGCGAGCACGGCCGAGACGCCGTCCGTGCACAGCAGGTAGCGGTCGCCGGGTTGCGGGGTCCGCAGTGCCAGGTCGGTTTCCCGCGGTCCCGCGCCGATGGCCCGGGTGAGGAGAGCGCGCTCGGGGTGGGTGGCGGCCTCCGCCGGGGTCAGATCTCCCTTGTCCACCAGGGTTTGCACGTGGGTGTGGTCCTTGGTGAGCTGGTGGAGTTCACCGTCGCGCAGGAGGTAGGCGCGGGAATCGCCGACGTGGAGCAGGGCGAGGTGGTCGTCGGTGACCAGGACGGCGGTCAGGGTGGTGAGCGGGACGTGGTCCTCGGTCGCCAGGTCGCGGACGGCCCGCTCGGCCGCGGCCGCCGCGTTCGCCAACGCGGTGAGCGGATCGACGTCGCCGTCCCGGTCCAACGGCCGGAGCGCGTCGACGGCGGCGGCGCTCGCCGCCGCACCGCCGGGTCCCCGAACCCCGTCGGCGACGGCCAGCAGGCGCGTCCCGGCGAACACGGCGTCCTCATTGGACTCGCGAACCGCACCGCGATCGCAGCGGGTGGCGTGGCTGAGGTAGGACATGGTGGAACTCCCCTCGGATAGGTGTGCCACGAGGGAGGAGGCCAGACGGTCGCGGGCCGCGGCGTCGGACGAGATGCGCCGCCGGTAGGCGTCGACCGCCCCGGCCGCGTCCGCCTGCGACATCCGCGACACCGGCCCGATCTCGGCCAACGGCATGCCGAGTCCGCGCAGGCTCGCGATGAACCGGGCCCGCGCGACCTGCTCCTCGCGGTAGTACCGGTACCCCGTCTCGGGGTCGACCGCGGCGGGCGGCAGCAGCCCCAGTTCGTGGTAGAGCCGCAGCGCCTTGTGGGTCAGCCCCGTGGCGCGGGCGAACGCGCCGATGGTCCGCAGGCCCATGTTCGACATCCTCCCTCGTGTGGACACCACGAGCCTGCGGCTTGCCCAAGGGGAAAGGTCAAGGGGCGCGGCGGCCGCCGACCGCCGCGCCCCGCGCGACTAGCGGATGCGCTTGATCTCGCCGCGGGCGCGGTAGAACGAGCCGCTGGCGGAGGTCAGCACCTCGGACACGACGTAGCGGGCGCCGGGGACGCGGATGTTCTTGGGGAACTGGACGCCCCAGGAGCGGTCGTAGCCGTCCGAGACGACGTGCACGCGGACGCGGCCCGCCTCCTGGGTGCACTCGACGATGACGCCCTCGCCGGTCTCGACGTGGGTCACCACCTCGACCTCGGCGGTGGCCTCGACGCGGTTGATGCTGCCCGCCTTGATGTCCTGGCGGGTCGGGAGCTGGCCCTGCTCGGCGGCGCGCACCGCGGCCGGGCTGGCGTCGACGCAGGCGAGGGAGCCGTCGGTGGTGACCAGGTAGAGGCGCTCGTCCCGGTACTGCATCGAGTAGGCCGAACCGCAGCCGGTGGCCAGCTTCCACAGCCGGGTGCCGTTGGCGGCGAAGCAGTACACGGAGGACTGGTTGTCGCCCGCGAACACGAACTCGCCGTCCGGGGAGGTGGCGCAGGAGAACACGGCGGCGTCGCAGCGGTAGGCGCCGCCCTCGCGGCCGTCGGACTTGGCGAACCGGTGCACCCAGCCGCGGCTGGTGCCCGCGAACACCTCGGTGCGCTCCTGCCAGCCGAACAGCACCGCGCCGGTGGTGTCGGCGTGCCAGACGCGGTCGCCGCGGCCGGAGTAGTGGGTGACGCCGCCGGAGTGACCGTGGTAGACGCCTTCCGCGCTGTTGCGGACCATCCAGGCGCTGTCCCCGTGGCTGGGGCGGGACCACTGGAACTCGTCCTCGTGGTCGACGACCGTGACGCCGCCGTGCCGGTCGGAGACGCCGAGCACGCCGTCGTGGATGTCGAGCCAGTAGATGTCGACGTCCTCGGCGATCTCGTAGGCCACCCGCGGCACCTTGGCGCCGAGGTCGTAGACCTTGCCGTCGTCGCAGCCCGCGTAGATCCAGAAGTCGTCGGCGACGATGCACTTCACCGAGTCGGGAAGCCCGAAGCGGCCGGTGACGGTGCCGTCGTGGGTGAGGGTGTAGACGTCACCGTTCTCGTTGCCCACCCAGGCGCGGTCCTCACCGATGAAGATGCCGAACGCGGGCGCACCGGAGGCGAACCGCCACAGCACCGGCGCCTGGCGGGCGCTCGAGGTCGTGCTGACGATCTGCCGCCTGCTGACCGGCCGCCGCTGCCGCACCCCCTTGACCGCGGGCGCGTAGCCCTTGCGGACCTTCTCCCCGATCTTCTTC
Source organism: Actinokineospora auranticolor (assembly GCF_041897805.1). Classification (GTDB taxonomy): domain Bacteria; phylum Actinomycetota; class Actinomycetes; order Mycobacteriales; family Pseudonocardiaceae; genus Actinokineospora; species Actinokineospora auranticolor. The sequence goes on along the minus strand of NZ_CP154825.1, from coordinate 3,468,141 downwards.
TCCGCCGCCTTGAGCGCCTTGGTGTGGTCGGCGAAGCTCGCGGTCCGGACCTGCCCCGACTCCCCGATCCGCCCGTAGGTGATGGTGACCTCGGCGTCCTCGACCCGCACCTCGTAGTACTTGTGCGCGCCGCCCCCGCTCTCGGACAGCTCCAGGTACGTCGTCGTGGCGGACATGTGCTCGTTGCCTCCCTTGGGTGAACTGCGGTTCACACTATCGGGGGACACTGACAGTCCGATCCACTGAGGATGCCTCAGCGCTGGCATCCGATGATCCCAGGCAGGCGACCAGCGCCGCGGAGCCGGGCGAGGTGGGTGCGGGGTGCCGTCGACCAGCGCGATCAGAGCGGCGGCGGCCTCCAGGACCACACCACCTCGGCTTGGCGGCGGGGCGAGTCGGCGCGGTTGTCGCCGGGCTGGTCGGTGGGTGGACGCCGTGGCGGTTCGGCCGTTCGGGGAGCTACTTGGGCCGTTGGGGCGGCGGAGTCTTGGTGTGGCCGGGTTTGGACTTGTCCGACGTTGTGGTTGCGGTGGCCGGGGTTGTCGTCGCCAGTGGTGGGGTGACGGCCGCCGCGGGGGGTGCTTCGGGGACGGGTTGGTTGGTGGTTTCGACGACCTCCGAGGGCTTGGTCGTCTGGGCTTGGGTTGCCAAGGCTGGTTGTCGGGCGACCGGTTTCGGTAATCGGGTCGTCGTAGTTGGTTCGGGGGTCTGGGTGGCCTGGGTGGTTGCCGTAGTCGTGGTGGAGGTCGTCGGTGGTGTGAGGGCGGGTGGGGTCGCCGCCGGGGTGGGGGTTTTGAAGGCCCAGTACAGCGCGCCCGACGCCGCGAGGGTGGTGGCGGCTGTCGCGAGTACGACCAGCGGCGTGCGGGACCGCTTGGTCGGGGCCACGACGACCGGCGCGGGCGGCAGCACGACCGGGGACGCGTCCGAGCGGAGCGCCTCGGCGCAGGCCTCCGCCGTGGGGCGGCGGTGGGGCGCCAGCGACGTCATGAGCAGCAGCAGCCGGACCAGTGGGGGTGGGAGGGTTCGCGGGATCTGCGGTGGGCGGTGCAGTCGCGCGACGGCGGTTTCCACGTCTCCGCCCTCGTACTCGCGGCGGGCCGTGAGGCATTCGAGGAGTACCAGGCCGAGGGCGTAGATGTCGGCGGGGCAGTCGACCTCGGTGCCGGTGACCTGTTCGGGCGCCAGGTACGCGGCGGTCCCGGCCATGTGGTCGCTGCGGGTCAGGCGGGTCGTGCCCAGCACGCGCGCGAGGCCGAAGTCGGCGAGCACGGCGCGGTCGCCTTCGTCGAGGAGGATGTTGGACGGTTTCACATCCCGGTGCACCACCCCGTTGGCGTGCACGTGGGCCAGCGCGTCGGCGAGTTGGGCGCCGAGGTGGCGGACGCGGTCGACGGGGAGGGCGCCGTCGGCGATCTCGCGGCGCAGGGTGGGGCCGTTGACGAGGCGCAGCACCAGGAAACCGTGGCCGTCGTGCACGCCGGTGTCTTGGATCGGGATCAGGCCGGGGTGCGCGAGCGCGGACAGCACGCGGGTCTCGACGGCGAAGCGCAGGCTGTCGGTGGCGTCGATGTCCGGTCGGAACACCTTGACCGCGACCGCCCGGTCCAGCCGCAGGTCCCTGGCGCGGTAGACCTTCGCCATCCCGCCGACGCCGACCAGCGCGTCCAGCCGGTACCGGCTCGCGAGGACGTCCTGGACAGCGGGGGATGACGACATCGGACGTCCTTTCTCGTCGGTCAGCGCGCGGCCCGGATGATGATCATCCGACGATGCTCGCACACCTGCCGAGTGCCGCGCGACCGCCGACCGGCAGCCGGCGATAGAGTGGGCGGCCCGACTGGAGGGCCTGTCGAAAACGTGACTGCCGAACCGGACACACGCCCACTGCGGCTGGAGATCGGCGCCCGCGCGGCGGACGTCGTGGTGATCAGGATGGCGCTGAGAGCGTGGTTGTCGGCGCGCGGTGTGCCCGCGGCCGACACCGAGGAGATCATCCTGGGGGTCGACGAGGTCGTGGCCAACTGCGTGGAACACGCCTACCGCGACCTCCCGCCCGGCGCGGTCCACCTCACCGCCCGACTCCGCCCCGCCGAGGGGTCGATCCGCATCACCGTGGCCGACGACGGCCACTGGCGGGAACCCGTTGCGCCGCACCAGGTCCACGGCATCTCGATCGGCGGGCGCGGCCTCACCATCCTGCGCGCGGTCTGCCACCACCACACCATCACGCGCGGCACACCGGACGCGCCGGGGACCGTCGTCACCGCCGACTTCACCCGGGCCTTCACGCGCTAGGCGCCTCAGCCGGTGGCCTTGATCTTCGAGTCGGTGATGGTGTCGCCGCTGACGGTGTAGGTGCCGTGGAAGGACCGCTTGGTGCCGTCGGTCTGCACGGCGACCAGGTCGACGGTGACGACGTTGCCCTCGACGCCGACGACGGTCAGCACGTCCAGGTCGGTCTGGGCGAACCCGGCGGCGAACTGGTCGTAGGACCGGCCGGTGTTCTTGCCGCCGAGTTCCCAGGCGCGCCGGTAGTCCTTGGCGTTGATGGCGTCGAAGTACGCCGTGACCACCGCCGCCGGACCTTCCGCGGCGGCCGTGGTGGTGGTGGTGGTGGTCGGCGCCTGGGTCGTAGTGGGCGGTTCGCTCACCGATTCGGCCGTGGTGGGCGGCGCACTGGACCGCGTGGTCTGAGGCACCCGCGACGGCCGCGTCGACTCGGAAGGCGCCACGGTCGCCGACCGCACCGGGACCGGCATGCCCCGCACCTCGGTCGCACAGGCGGCCGTGACCAGAACCAACGCCATCGCGCCTACCACAAGCCCACCCCGACGAACCCGCACAACAGCCCCTTCCACACCCGGTTCACCCGAAGAGTCGATGCCGCTCTCGCCCGTGTTACCGCCGCCAGCACGATCGCCCCATGCACCCACCACCGGGGGCCAAGGGCTCGCTGATCCACCCCGACGACGCCTTCGACGTACCCGTCTTCGTGCGGTGGTCCGATCCGCTGAACCCGGCGGGCAGGCCGCCGACCTGGCAGGTCACCCAGGCCCGCAAGGCGTGGCCCCCTGAGCAAGAGATCCCCGAGAAGGGCGCCTACCGGGTGCCCACCACCTGGCGCGAAGTGGTCAAGGCGGCCATCTCGGTCGGCCGCGAGCCGACAGGCTGGATGGCCGCCGTACCCGCGCTGGCGCAGGCCGAACTCATCGCCCGCCGCTCCCCGCTGATGGCCTACCTCACCCGCGCCGAGGTGGGCCGGGGGCACCCCACGACCACGGGCTACGCGGTGCAACCGAACGTGGTCTACACCCACGGCACCGAGGTATCGGCGAAGGCGGCGTTCGGTTACCGCATCGGTATGACGATGGCCGAGTGGGCCTGCCGTGGCCTGATGGGTCTCGGCCGAACGCTGCACGCGGAGGCGTTCACCTCGCCGGACCTCGGCTCCGGGTGGTCGACCGGGCCCGGGCTGCCCGACCTGGTAGGCCGCCACCACGACACCGAGGAGCTCTGGTTGGTCGAGGCCAAGGGCTCGAAACGGCTCGGCAGGAGCATGCTCGCCGAGGGCGCCAAACAACTGACGCGTCCCGATCTGGTTTCCGCGCGGCACATGAAGGTGTTGTGCGGCACGAGCCTCACCGACCAGCTGTTCATGACCATCGACGCGCAGCGGTCAGCGGGCCAGGACCCGCGGCCACCGGCCGGGGACACCTTGGCGCTCGTGCGCGAGAACATGCTGGTGTACCTGGCCTTGCGCGCCCTGTCGCCGCGAGACCTCCGAGCGCTGCCCGTGGGATCCGGTGTCGGCGGCAGCTCGCTGACGCTGCTGGAAGCCGACGAGTCGACCGCGAGCGAACGGGCGGATCTCGGCCGTGGCGGGAGCCGGGGTGGCGGGCCGTCGCGGTGGATGCTCACCGGCCCCGTTCCCGGCACCGACTTGGTCGTCGGCCTGTCACGCGGGCTCTTCGCGGCGTGCGAGGCGTTCGCCACCGCACAGCGGGAAATCGCCGAGATGATCGAGGACGACTACTGGGACTCGCTGGACGCCCCGGAGGGCGACCCGTGGACGCGCGGAATGGTGGCCGACTACCGGGACTCCCCCGACCCCGCGGTGCTCCCCACCGACCGCGTCAAGGAACACGAGCAGTTGTACCCGTTCTACTGGCGGCAAGAACGGGAACGACTCGAACCCTTTCTGGCCGGGGTCGCCGCGTCCTTCGAGACCGGGAGCGAAAGGAGTTGGGCGACGCTGCTCGCTCACCCGGTGCGGTTCCGCTCCCGGCCTGGGCCGGGTGTCCTCGAAGCGGCCACCGAGCACACCTACCTGGCCTTGGTCCCCAACTCCATCAGCGCTTGACGACCAGTTCCACCAGGCGGTCGGTGGGGAGCGCGGGTGAGCGGTGGCCGTTGCGGCCGGTCATGTCGGTGGCGGCCACCAGGGCGTTGAGCACCGCTTCCTCCACCGCCTGCACTACGGCCGTGTAGAAGTCGTCCATGCGGTTCCACGGGACCGTGCGCAGGGTGTCGTAGCCGGGCTCGCCGACCGGGAACTCCGACGGGGTCAACGTGTTCCCCGTGGAGAAGGCCAAGAAGATGTCGCCGGAGAAGTGGGAGCCGGTGGTGCCCGTGCGGGCCAGGCCGAGGGGGACTCGGCGGGCCAGGGCCGTGCACTGGCCCGGCAGCATGGGCGCGTCGGTGGCGATGACGGCGATCACCGACCCCGCCCCCGCCGGGATCAGCCAGTCCCCACCTTCCATGGGGTTGTCGTCGGCCAAGGCCTCCCCCAGTGGCACACCGCAGACGGTCAACTCGGTGCGGGAGCCGAAGTTGGCCTGGACGAAGGCGCCGACCGTGTAGCTGTCCTGGCCGTACGCCACGACCCGGGACGACGTGCCGCTGCCGCCCTTGAACGCGTAGCAGTTCATCCCCGTGCCGCCGCCGACCGAGCCCTCCGCGACCGGTCCGCCCGCCGCGGCGTCGATGGCCGCGACCGCGTGCGACGGCTGGATGTGGGGGCCGTTGATGTCGTTGAGGTACCCGTCCCAGGTCTCGGCGACCACGGGGAGCAGCCACTGGTCCGCGACCCGGGGCTGCTCGCGCGCGGTCCAGTCGATCACGCCGCGGTGGCAGGGGCCGATGGCGTGCGTGTTGGTGATCAGCACCGGCAGCCGCAGGAGGCCCGTCTCGTCGAGGAAGGCGCTGCCGGTCATCTCGCCGTTGCCGTTGAGCGAGTAGCGGCCCGCCGCGCACGGCACGTGCACCTCCGCGCGGGCGCGGGGCAGGATCGCGGTGACGCCCGTGCGCACCGAGTCACCCTCGATGAGCGTGGTGTAGCCGACCTCGACACCGGGGACGTCGGTGATGGCGTTGTGCGGGCCGGTGGCACCGGTCAGGGGCAGGCCGAGGTCGCGGGCGCGCATCAGGACTCCAGTTCGCAGTGGGTGGCGTCGGCCGCGTACGCGATGAGCATCGCCTCGGCCTGGTCGGTGGTGAAGGTGGGCACGGCCTGGGTCAGGTGCAACCCCAGCCCGTCCTCCAGCGCGACGAGGCTGCGCGCGATGGTGGTGGCGTCGCGGGTCAGCTCGAACACCCCGAGCGCCGCGCCGGTCTCCAGGATCGTCGAGTACAGCGCGACCTGCCGCTCGCACAGCCGGATGTGCTCGGCGGCGTAGGCGGGGTCGCGGCGGGCGTACGCGCCGAGTTCGTAGATGAGCACGCACAGCTCGTCGTCCAGACCACTGGGCAACCCGGCGCGGATCGTGCGCACCAACCGCCGCCTCGGGTCCGGCTCCTGGCGGGCCGCTTCCTCGCGGTCCACACAGAACCGTTCGACGGCTTCGCGCTGCACCTCGTAGAGCAGGTCGCTGAGGGTCGGGAAGTAGTACAGCACCGATCCGGTGGACATGGCCGCCTGGTCGGCGACGTCGCGCAGCCGCAGGTCGAGGACGCCCCGGTCGAGGACGGCCTGGCGGGCGGCGGCGATCAGCTCGCCGCGGCGCTCATGGGCGCGGCTGGGTCTGGGCATACCCCCGATTGTTCAGCTGATCATCAAAGAACGCAAGCGACCAAGCCGTAACACAGTCTTTTTCAGCCAAGTTATTGACGAACGCCACACCGAGTTCTTTGATGACCAGTCAAAGAACCGCTGCGCTCGACGTCCCTTCCCGAGGAGACCGCAATGTCGGACCCGACCACCCCACTGTCCACATCTCCACCGTCCACAGCGGCGCTGCGCCGGGGCCTGAAGGTGCTCGGCACGCTGCTCATCACCCTGTCGGCGATCTCCCCCGCGTCCTCGGTCTTCATCATCGCGCCGGGGGTCATCGGCCAGGCGGGCAGCGGCGCGTTCTGGAGCTTCGTGATCGCGGCCGTGGTCGGCGTGTTCATGGCGTTCGTCTACGCGGAGCTGGCCTCGTCGTACCCGCTCAGCGGCGGTGAGTACGCGATCGTCGCGCGCACCCTGGGCAGGCTGCCCGGGTTCGTCACGCTCGGTTTGCTGATGGTCACGCAGGTGCTCATCATCGCCGTCATCGCGCTGGGCGTCGGCACCTACCTGAGCGTGCTGATCCCCGGCCTGCCCGGCCCGCTGGTCGCGGCGGTCACCACCGCGGGCGCGGCCGTCCTGGCGATCTTCGACATCAAGCTCAACGCCTGGATCACCGGCGTCTTCCTGGCCATCGAGATGATCGCCCTGGTCGTGATCAGCGCGCTCGGCTTCTTCGACCCGGCCCGCCCGATGGGCGACCTGCTCGGCTCGCCGGTGGCGGCGGGGCCCGACGGGGTGGTCGGCCCGGCGGCGCTCGGCCTGGTGGTCGGCGCGGCGGCGGTCGCGATCTTCTCCTACAACGGCTACGGCTCGGCGGTCTACTTCGGCGAGGAGACCAACGACGCGCACCGCGGCATCGCCCGCGCCATCCTGTGGGCGCTGGGCATCACGGTCCTCGCGGAGCTGGTACCGGTGACCGCCGTGCTGCTCGGCGCGCCGTCGCTGCCGGACCTGTTCGGCGCGGACAACATGATGAGCTACTTCGTCACCTCGGCGGCGGGCTCCACGGTCAACACGGTCATCAGCCTGGCCATCGCCCTGGCGATCCTGAACGCGGTGCTGGCCATCATCCTGATCACCGCCCGGATGGTCTTCAGCACCGGCCGCGACGCGGTGTGGCCCAAGGCGATCAACAAGGCGCTGTCGTCGATCCACCCGAAGACCGGCACGCCGTGGATCGCCACGCTGGTCACCGGCGCGATCAGCACCGCGCTGTGCTTCGCGCCGGAGAACTTCCTGCTCGTGGTCACCGCGACCTCGATCGTGGTCGTCTACGCGATGCTGTGCCTGGCGGTCCTCAGCGGTCGCCGCAACGGCAGCACCGCGCACGCGGCGTACAAGATGCCGCTGTTCCCGGTCGCCCCGGTGCTGGCCCTGGCCGCGCTGGTGTACGTGGTCATCCAGAACGCCCAGGACCCGACCACCGGTCGCCCGAGCCTGCTGATCACCCTCGGCGTCGGCGTGGTGGCCGCCCTGTACTACGTGCTGGTCCTGCGCCGCCGCGGCCAGTGGGAACTCCAGGGCCCCTCGGACGACCCCGCCGCGGCGGAAGCCGCCCACTAGCCCTCGCCTCGGGGCGGAACGGGGGTCGAGTCCTGCTCGACCCCCGTTTTCGTGCGGTCAGCCCCGCGAGCGCGCGGTCTGGTCGTGGGCCAGTACCGCGAGGTACAGCGACAGGCGGGTCTCCGGGTCGGTGAGGTCGCGGCCGAGGACGTCGGTCAGGCGGGTGAGGCGGGCGTATACGGCGGGGCGGCTGACGTGCAGCCTGCGGGCCAGGTCGGCGATGTTGCCGTTGGTGGACAGGTACGCGCGGAGCAGGTCGAGCAGGTCCGCCCCGCCGCGGTGGGCGAGCAGGGGGTGCAGCTGGAGTTCGGCGAACTGGTGCAGGCGCGGGTCGGCGCGCAGCGACCACAGCAGACCGCGCGCGCCGAGGTCGCGGCCGCGGTACACGTCCCGCTCCCCCACTCGCGCCGGGTCGGCGGCCACGGCGTCGGCGACGTGGGTGGCCTCCTCCAGGGCCGCGGACAGGCCGGTGAGGCGGGTGGCGGGGGTGCCCGCAGCGGCGATGGTTCCCTTGGGCAGCAACGGGTTCTGGGTCATGGCGGCCAGGAAGGACCGGACCGCGGCGGGTTCGTCGGTCTCGGCCGGGCACGAGAACACGACCGCGACCCGGCCCGGGGCGGTGACGCCGGTCAGCGCCGCGCGGCCCTGGGCGCGCGCGGTCGCCGCGGCGGCGCCGAGCGCGGCCTGGTCGACCTCGGCGGACGGGGAGCCCGGCGCGCCGACGGCGAGCACGAGCACCGCGTAGGCGCGTCCCGACCGCAGGCCCAGCGCCCGCAGCCGTGCGTTCGTCGCGGCCTCGTCGGTCACCTGGCCCGCGAGCAGGTCGCGCAGCAGCCCGCCGTGGGCGTCGAGCGCGACGTCGCGCCCCTCCCCCTGCAACATCCGCGTGATGGCCAGCGTGTCCGCCGCCCGCTCCAGCACGGCCACCGCGCGGTCCACATCGGACTCGGCCACCGCGAACGGCACCACCAGCCGACCCCACCGCCCCCGCCGGGGGCCGACGGGCGCGCACAGCCAGCGCTCGGGCCCCGCGACCGCCGTCTCCGCACCCGCCACGGCCAGCCGGGACCGCGACTCCCAGTCGCGCAGCAACTCCCCCGCCCGCGTGGTCCCGCTGAACGCGACCGCGTGGTGCGCCAGGTCCTCCAGCACCACCGGGTGGCCGCCGAGCGCGCTCGCCTGGGCCAGGATCTCCTCGACCCGGGCGCCCTCCACGGTCAGCGTCGTGAACACCTCGTTGACCTTCTCGGTGAACCGCAGCCGCTCGTGCCCGGCGTGCAGGATCCGCGCGTGCACCGCCTCGGTGATCTCCACGAAGCGGACCGCGCGGCGCAGCTCGACCAGGGGGAACCCGAGTCGCCGGGCGGTGCGGACCATCGGCTCGGGCAGCGCGGGCAGCAGCCTGCCCAGCTCCACGACCAGCGCCGCCGCGCCCGCGTCCCGCAGCCGGGTGACGTAGGCGGTCAGGTCGGCGCCGGGGGCCCTCGGCACGATGCCGGTGGACAGCAGCAGCTCGCCGCCCTCCAGCGTGCCCTCGACGTCCGCGATCTCGCTGACGTGCACCCAGCGCACCGGCCGGTCCAGGTGCTCCTCGCCCGCGCGCACCCTCGGGTCGCCCACCTGCACGGCGGGCGTGGCCAGCACGTCCGCCACGGTCGGGTACACCGCCGGACCCTAACACGCGCCTTTACACACCGTCGGGTCCACGACCCGATCACCAGCACTGTGTCACTGGCAACGGGCCCGCGCGGCGCCGAGGCTGTACTGGACTCGCCAGAGCTACGGGAAGGACGCGGATGAGCACGGAGATCGTGGGCCACTGGATCGACGGCGCGGAGGTGCCGGGCCGGTCCGGCCGCGCCGCGGACGTGTTCGACCCGGCCACCGGGAAGCTCGCCCGGCGGGTCGCGCTCGCGGGCGCGGACGAGGTCGAGCGGGCGATCGGCGCCGCAGCGGCCGCGTTCCCCGGCTGGCGCGACACCGCGCTCTCGCGCCGCACCCGGATCCTGTTCGCCTTCCGGCAGCTGCTGGACGAGGCGAAGGACGAGCTGGCCGCGGTCATCACCGCCGAGCACGGCAAGGTCCTCTCCGACGCGGCGGGCGAGGTGGCGCGCGGGCTGGAGGTCGTGGAGTTCGCCTGCGGCATCGGCCACCTGCTCAAGGGCGGCTTCACCGAGAACGCCTCCACCGACGTGGACGTGCACTCGATCCGCCAGCCGCTGGGCCCGGTCGCGGTGATCAGCCCGTTCAACTTCCCCGCGATGGTGCCGCTGTGGTTCATCCCGGTCGCGATCGCGGCGGGCAACACCGTGGTGCTCAAGCCCAGCGAGAAGGACCCGTCGGCGGCGCTGTTCATGGCCCGGCTGTGGCAGCGCGCGGGGCTGCCCGATGGCGTGTTCACCGTGCTGCAGGGCGACAAGGAGGCCGTGGACGGGCTGCTCGAGCACCCGTCGATCAAGGCGGTGTCGTTCGTCGGCTCCACCCCGGTCGCCAAGTACGTGCACCAGCGGGCGAGCGCGGCGGGCAAGCGCGTGCAGGCGCTGGGCGGGGCGAAGAACCACATGGTGGTGCTGCCCGACGCCGACGTCGACATCACCGCCGACGCCGCGATCAACGCCGGGTTCGGCTCGGCGGGCGAGCGGTGCATGGCGATCAGCGTGGTCGTCGCCGTCGGCGACGTCGCCGACCGGCTGGTCCCGGCCATCGCCGAGCGGGCCCGCGGCCTGCGCACCGGCGACGGCAGGCGCGGCTGCGACATGGGTCCGCTGGTCACCGCCGAGCACCGCGACCGGGTGGCGGGCTACGTCGCCGCGGGCGCCGAGGCCGGAGCGGAGGTCGTGGTGGACGGCCGCGAGGTGGTGCCCGACGCCGACGGCTCCGGCTTCTTCCTCGGCCCGACCCTGCTCGACCGGGTCACCCCGGACATGACCGTGTACACCGACGAGATCTTCGGCCCGGTGCTGTCGGTGGTCCGCGTCGAGACCTACGCGGAGGCGCTGGCGCTGGTCAACGGCAACCCGTACGGCAACGGCACGGCGATCTTCACCAACGACGGCGGCGCGGCCCGGCAGTTCCAGCACGAGGTCGAGGTCGGCATGATCGGCGTCAACGTGCCGATCCCGGTCCCGGTCGCCTACTACTCCTTCGGCGGCTGGAAGGACTCCTTGTTCGGCGACACGCACGCGCACGGCGCGGAGGGCGTGCACTTCTTCACCCGCGGCAAGGTCGTCACCTCCCGCTGGCCCGACGAGAACCACCGCGGCCTCAACCTCGGTTTCCCCCGGAACGATTGAGAAGGACGGCACATGACGCTCACCGAGCACGACACCGCCGCGAGCGGCCTGCCCGAGGCGGGTTGGGGCAACCTGTGGCCGCACTTCACCCGGCTGGGCGGCCGCAGCACCCCGGTCATCACCCGGGGCGAGGGCACCTACATCTGGGACGACCGGGGCCGGAAGGTGCTGGACGGGCTGTCCGGGCTGTTCGTCGTCCAGGCGGGCCACGGTCGGCGCGAGGTGGCCGAGGCGATGGCCCGGCAGGCCGCCGACCTGGCCTACTTCCCGGTGTGGGGCTACGCGACGCCGCCGGTGGTCCAGCTGGCGGAGCGGCTGGCGGCCGCGGCGCCGGGGGACATCAACCGGGTCTTCTTCACCACCGGCGGCGGCGAGGCCGTGGAGAGCGCGTGGAAGGTCGCCAAGCAGTACTTCAAGCTGACCGGCCGCCCCCTCAAGCACAAGGTGATCAGCCGCGCGATCGCCTACCACGGCACCCCGCAGGGCGCGCTCGCGATCACGGGTCTGCCCGCGATGAAGCAGCAGTTCGAACCGCTGACCCCGGGTGGTTTCCGGGTGCCCAACACCAACATCTACCGGGCCCCCGAGCACGGCGACGACCCGGTGGCCTTCGGGCTGTGGGCGGCGAACCGGATCGAAGAGGCCATCCTGTTCGAGGGCCCGGAAACCGTGGCCGCGGTGGTACTCGAGCCAGTCCAGAACTCGGGTGGCTGCTTCACCCCGCCGCCCGGCTACTTCCAGCGGGTGCGCGAGATCTGCGACAAGTACGACGTCCTGCTCGTCTCCGACGAGGTGATCTGCGCGTTCGGCAGGCACGGCACCACGTTCGCGTGCGAGAAGTTCGGGTACGTGCCCGACATCATCACCTGCGCCAAGGGCATGAGCTCCGGCTACGCCCCCATCGGCGCCATGCTGACCACCGACCGCGTCGCGGAGCCGTTCCTGCGGGACAAGGTCATGTTCCCCCACGGCTACACGTTCGGCGGCCACCCCGTCGCCGCCGCGGCGGCCTTGGCGAACCTCGACATCTTCGAGACCGAGGGCCTCAACCGGCGGGTGCTGGACAACGAGGGTGCCTTCGGCGACACCATGCGCACACTGCTCGACCTCCCGATCGTCGGCGACGTGCGCGGGGACGGCTACTTCTGGGCCGTGGAGCTGGTGAAGGACAAGGACACCAAGGAGTCCTTCACCACCGAGGAACGCGAGCGCCTGATCCGCGGGTTCCTGCCGAAGGCCCTGTTCGACAACGGCCTGTACTGCCGCCCGGACGACCGGGGCGACCCGGTGGTGCAGGTGGCGCCGCCGCTGATCAGCGGCCAGGCCGAGTTCGACGAGATCGAGCGGATCCTGCGCCACACCCTGACCGAGGCGACCTCCCTGTTCTGACCGCCCCGTTCCGCCCGGCCCACGCGACCGGCCCGGGGAACTCCACTTCGACTATCGCGAGTGGACTTCCCCGGGCCGGTTCGCCGTTCGTGGCAACAGCAGGAGGCGGCTGGTCCTGGTGGCGTGCCAACAAGGTAGCGGGCGGGGCGTTGCTCCCGGACACGGGCCCAAGTCCGCCTTGGCGGCAGCAGCGACCCGCCGCGGCCGGGGAGCACGTGGCCACCCGACTCGGACCGATCGGCACGCCCCCCGGTAAAAGCGTTCGTGCGATGGGGTTTTCGCGCTTACCCTTCTCCCCATGGCAGCTACGACCCTCAAGGGGAAGAACGTCGACATCCAGCTCTGGGCCAAGCCCGAGGATGTCGAGTGGGCTGCCATGCAGCAGCTCTACAACATCGCGGCCCTGCCCTGGGCCTACAAGCACGTGGCCGTCATGCCCGACGTCCACTTCGGGAAGGGCGCCACGGTCGGTTCGGTCATCGCCATGCGGGATGCGGTTTCGCCCGCGGCGGTCGGGGTCGACATCGGGTGCGGTATGACCGCGGTCCGCACGTCGCTCACCGCGGCCGACCTGCCCGCGACGCTGGCGCCGCTGCGCAAGGCGATCGAGGCGGCGGTGCCGGTGGGCTTCGGCGCGCACAAGGACGCGGCGTTCTCGCGCCGGGACGCGCGGGACTGGAAGGTTTTCTGGAACGCCTTCGACGACCTGACCCCGGTGGTGAAGGCCAACAGCAAGCGCGCGGTGCAGCAGATGGGGACGCTGGGTGGCGGCAACCACTTCATCGAGATCTGCCTGGACACGACCGGGCAGGTCTGGGTGATGCTGCACTCGGGGTCGCGCGGGATCGGCAACGTGCTGGCCCAGCACCACATCGGGGTCGCGCGCAAGCTGGCGCACAACACCGAGCTGCTCGACCGCGACCTGGCCGTGTTCCTCGCGGGCACCCCCGAGATGGCCGCGTACCGCCACGACCTGTACTGGGCGCAGGACTACGCCCGCCGCAACCGCGGGGTCATGCTCCGCCTGGTGTGCGACGTGCTGCGCCGCCAGTTCCCGATCGTCACCTTCGAGGACCCGATCTCGGCGCACCACAACTACGTGTCGGAGGAGGTGCACTTCGGGGAGGAGGTCCTGGTCACCCGCAAGGGCGCCATCCGCGCGGGCCGGGGTGAGCTGGGCATCATCCCGGGGTCGATGGGCACCGGTTCCTACATCGTCCGCGGCCTCGGCAACCCGGAGTCGTTCGAGTCGGCGTCGCACGGCGCGGGTCGGCGGATGTCGCGCACCAAGGCCAAGAAGACCTTCACCACCGAGGACCTCAAGGCCCAGACGGCCGGCGTCGAGTGCCGCAAGGACTCGGGTGTGGTCGACGAGATCCCGGGCGCGTACAAGGACATCGACGACGTGATCCGCAACCAGGACGACCTCGTGGAGATCGTCACGAAGCTCAAGCAGGTCGTCTGCGTCAAGGGGTGAGTGAACGGCCCGGCCGAGCCGGGCCGTTCAGCCCAGGTCGGCGAGCTTGCGGTTGAGCACCGTGCGTTCCCGGTCGTTGCCGCACAGGTCGATGGCCGCCGCCAAGGCCGCCCGGGCCTCCGCGCGCCGGTCCAGCCGGATCAGCAGTTCGGCGCGCACCCCGGCGAGCAGGTGCGACCGGGCCAGCGCGTCGGAGGCGGCCAGCGCGTCCACCAGTGGGAGCGCGGCGGCCGGGCCCCGCGCCATGGAGACCGCCACAGCGCGGTTGAGGTCCACGATCGGCGACGGCGCCAGCGTGCCCAGCGCCTCGTACAGCGCCACGACGCGCGTCCACTTCGTCTCCGCGACCGAGGGGGCCACGGCGTGGCACTCGGCGATGGCGGCCTGCAACCCGTAGTAGCCGAACCCCCGGCCGATCGACTCGGCGCGGGCCAGGGCCGCGCGACCGCGGGTGATGGCGGACCGGTCCCAGCGGCGGCGGTCTTGATCTTCGAGCAGGACGGGCTCGCCGTCGGGGTCCGTCCGGGCGGGGAACCTCGCGGCGGTCAGCTCCAGCAGCGCCAGCAGGCCGTGCACCTCGGGTTCGTCCGGCACCAGCCGGGCCAGCACCCGGGCCAGCCGCTGCGCCTCGCCCGCCAGGTCGAGGCGGATCGCGGACTCGCCGGAGGTCGGCGACGAGCCCTCGGTGAAGATCACGTAGAGGACGCTGAGCACCGAGCCCAGCCGTCCCGCGCGCTCTTCGGACGGGGGCACCTCGAAGGCGACGTTCGCCGCGCCGAGGGTCTTCTTCGCCCGGGTGATGCGGGCCTGCACGGTCGCGGTCGGTACGAGGAACGCCCGCGCGATCTCGTCACTGGTCAGACCGCCGACGACACGCAGCGTCAGCGCGACCCGGGCCTCGGGGGACAGCAGCGGGTGGCACGAGACGAACATCAGCGCGAGCACGTCGTCGTCGATGCGTTCGGGGTCCCACGACTCCTCGACGGCCTCGCCCAGGTCGCGGGCCATGGTGGCGTACCGGTCGTCCAACGCGGACCGACGGCGGAACACGTCGATCGCCCGGCGCCTGCCGACGGTCAGCAGCCACCCGGCGGGCTCCCGCGGCACGCCCTCGCGCGGCCACGTCACCAGCGCCTCGGCCAACGCCTCCTGCGCCAGGTCCTCGGCCAGCGCGAAGTCGCCGGTGTACCGGGCCAGGGCGCCCACGATCCGCGCCGACTCGATCCGCCACACGGCGGCCACCGCCGCGCGACCGCTGTGCTCACCCATCGCCCCCACCCTAACCCGCGCCGACCGGGCCCCCGCGGGCCCGGTCCGGCGGGCGGGGGATCAGAGCTGGCCGGTGGACTCGCGCCAGGCGCGCTCCTTCTGGATCCACTCGTTGTCCTGCGGGAACTCGTCGATCGTGGTGACCCGGCGGATCTCGGTCTTGAAGCCCGCGCCCGCGCCGAGGACCGGCATCCGCCTGGCCCACTCGACGGCCTCCTCCTTGGAGGCCACGTTGAGGATGTAGAAGCCGTTGAACAGCTCCTTGGTCTCCCCGTACGGGCCGTCGGTGACCACCGGCGGCTCCGACGAGTAGTCGACCACCACACCCTCGGCGGCGTCGGCCAGGCCCTCGGCGGCGACCAGCACGCCCGCCCGGATCAGCTCGTCGTTGAACTTGCCGATGGTCTCCAGCAGCTGGCCGAAGTCGATGTTCACCATGCCCGCGAACGCCTCGTCGGTGGCCCGCATGATCAGCATGTACTTCATGGTGGTGACTCCCTCTGCGACTGGCGGACCGGCGCTCGGCCCGCGTACACCCCCAGGTCGAACGGGGACCGTCGCGGATCGACACACGGCCGGAAGTTTTTCCGAGAACTTCCGCGGCCAGCCTAGGCGGCCCGCTCGACGGCGTACGTCAGGTGCGTGACCAGCGGCGTGTGCCGCACCGAGACCGGCGTCAGGCCCACCCGGCCGGTGCCCTCGAACAGCCGCTCGCCCTGCCCCAGCAGCACCGGCGCGACGTGCAGGCGCAGCTCGTCGATCAGGCCCGCGGCGAGGTACTGGTTGACCGTCGACGCGCCGCCCGCGACGGCCACGGTCCGCTCCCCCGCCGCGGCGCGGGCACGCTCCATCGCCGCCTCGATACCGTCGGTGACGAAGTGGAACGTGGTGCCGCCCTCCATCTTCAACGGCTCCCGCTCGTAGTGGGTGAGGACGAACACCGGCGCGTGGTACGGCGGCTCGGCACCCCACCAGCCCTGCCAGTCCAGGTCCCACGCGTCGCGACTCGGGCCGAACATGTTCCGCCCCATGATGTAGGCACCCGCCTCGGTGATCGCGGCGATCTCCTCGGCGTTGTCCTCCGCCGCGTCGAACATCCAGCTGTGCAGGGACTGCTCGACCCCCTCCCCGAGCGGCGCGTCCAGGCTCTGGTTCGGACCGGCCACGTAGCCGTCCACCGACGCCGCGATGTCACAGGTCACCTTGCTCATCCGAGAGTCCTCCTCGTGGCCGCGCCCCTCTGGCGCGCTACCCCCATGTCGGAGCCGCCGACGCCGTCTCGACATCCTCCCCGGAACTTTCCCGACGGGCACCGCGGGGCCACTCCGCCGGGAGGTGCCTGAGATCACCGCGGATCCAGGGCGGCGAAGCGCTCCCCGAGTGGACGGACCGGGCGTAGTCTTCGGCTGATCATGGACGAGTCGACCCGAGTCGACCGGCGCCGGTGGTGGGGGTGGCCCGCCTCGGGTGCCGTGCCGGTGTCGGTGTTGCTCGTGGTGAGCGTGGTCGAACCCGGCCACCTCCTGGTGTTCCGGTACCTGCGCCTCCCCGGTCTGCTCGGCACGCTGTTCATCCTGCTGATCGCGTTCACCTGTTTCCTCGCCATCCGGAGCGGGGCCTGGCGGCTGTTCACGACCGCGGTGCTGGTGGTGTTCGCCGTGCTGTGGGCGGGCGTGGCCTTCATTTTCGGCGCCGGCGCGGGCGACGACGACGTGGTCGCGCGGTATCCCTCGCCCACCGGCGACCACGAGGTGATCGTCCAGCCCGGCATGGCGGGCGGGCTGTTCGACCACAACTACTCCCTCCGCGTGCGCCACGGCCACGGCTTGGTGGCGCGCGAGTGGGACCTCGGCTGCGTCTTCGAAGACCTCGGCGGCAGCCTCGCCGTCGACTGGGTCGGGCCACACCGCGTGCGGGTGGCCGTGTGGCACAACGAGCCGCCGGTGGTGGTTGACGTCGACCAGTCCACGGGCGAGCCCGAGCAGTTGGCCAGTTCCTCGACCTGCTGACACCGCGACGCGGGTTTCGGGCACGTCCCGGGATCCGCACAACGCCGCCCACCGCCTGTCCGACCTCCGGCTGGAGGTGGGGGGAATGCGAATGGGTGTTGCGTTTCTGCTGCTGGCGGTCGCCGGGTGCGCCACCGCCGCTCCCACCCCGAAAAGCCCACCTCCCGCGACGGGCTTCCTGGCCTCGGTGCGCGTCAACGGCGGACTGTGCCAGGGCGAGCCGTGCGGGGAGTTGCTGGCGGTCGACGCGGGCGGCCGGTGGCGGCGCATCCGCACCACCTCGGAGATGTGGACGGGCACGTTGCCGGAACCGCGCCTGCTGGACCTGAGGTCGGCGGTCGCGGCGTCGCGGCTACCCGAAGGCGGGACCGGGGTGTGCGCGGCGGCGGACGGCCCGACCCTGACCCACGCGGTGGCCGTCGACCGGGTGCTGCGGTCGGCGAGTTCGTGCGGCGGGTCGGTGAACGCGGCCGACAGCGCGGTGCGGGCGCTCGACGACCTGCTGCTCGACCTGGGCGGATAGCCGCTCAGGAGCATCAGGACCAGGGGAACGGGAACTGGGTCTCGCGCTCGCCGTTGAGGTAGTGCGCGGCGTGCTGCTTGAACCGGGAGTGGTAGGCGTCGTCCTCGGTCAGGTCGGTGTAGGTCTCGAAGTTGATGTCGAGCAGGCCCGCGGTGTGCGCCAGGTAGACGTCGAAACCCGGGTACATGAGCCCCAGGTACGGCAGGTCGTCGAAGTCCAGCGCGAGGATCGGGTACTCGCCGAGGTCGTCGGGTTCGCCGACGGCCAGCACGCGGCGCGAGTCGGAGCCACCGGGGAGCAGGAACACCTCGGGCAGCGCGTCGTTCAGCGGCGCGAACTCGGGTGCCCACGGGTCGCCGAACTCGGCACCGACCAACCGGTCGATGGGGCGCGGGGCGAAGGTGCCGTCGGCGGCGAACCAGCCGTGGCGGGCCAGCAGGCTGGTGTCGTAGGCGAGCCACGCCTTCAGGCTCGGGGACAGCGGGCGCCCGGACGGGAACCGGGCCGCCGCCAGCGCCTCCGCCGACATCGGGGTGGGGGTGCCCTCGACCCACGGTTCGCGCGCGTAGCTCAGCATCGAGCGGGTGGGGTTCACCCGGACCGCCTCGATCACCCGCTCCACCAGCACCGCGCCCTGTGCTTGATCCGCCATGGCGGCAAGCTAACACCCCGGCGCGGGTCGATCACCGCAGCGGGGGTAGGTCCGGGTGCAGCCTGCGGTCGCCGATCAGGTACGCGGTGGGCGGCGCGACCAGGGCCGGTCCGCAGCGGCCGTGGATGATGTCCTCGGTGGTGGCTCCGATCACCGAAGGCACCGCCGGGTCGGCGGCCAGTTCCAACACCCGGTGCCGCAGCCGGGCCGCCGCGGCCGTCGTCGCGACCAGCTCGTGGATCTCGAAGCGGCGGACCTGCCACCACGACACCCCGGGCACCGCGTACGGCCCCTCGACGACCGTGCGCACCGGCCGGAACGCGGACCCGCCGAGGTCGGACGCCACGTGCGCGAACCCCGACTCGGCCAGCGCCTCGCCGAGCTCCCGGTTCAGGCACTCGACAGCGTCCTCGCGGTAGGTCCCGCTGTCGAACCACGCCCGGAACCCCCGCAGCGACCGGCGCGGCAGCAGGCCCCGCACGTCCGACCGGGTGCCCGCGCCGCGCGCCGCCGGGCGTTCCGGGCGGAAGCCCAGCTGGTCCAGCACCCGAGCGCCGGGTTCGAAGAACTTGAACACCCCGCCCGGCGGACCGTAGGCCCCGGGGCGGGAACGGTTGTGGACCAACACATAGCAACCGTCGTCGGGGATCCGCAGGAACGCCGCGTACGACACCCGGACCGCGCGGTCGCGCACCGCCCACGACCGCCCCCGTGCCCCCGCCCACGGCGGCTGAGCTGACCGCCAGGACACCAGCATCCGCCTCCCACCGCCGACCCCAACCTTGGCACACGCCACTACGCCGGTCCAGCGGGCGAAAGCGCGGAAGTGCCGCTGTCGAGCAATTGTCCACCGCGGCGCGAAGAACCTTCACGATCGAGCGGGCGATTCCCGCTCAGTGCAACACCTTCAGCCCGACGACGCCCGCGACGATCAGCACCAGGCAGAGCACCCGGCCCACCGCGACCGGTTCGGCCAGCGCGACCATGCCGTAGACGGCGGTGCCGACCGCGCCGATGCCGACCCACACCGCGTACCCGGTGCCCACCGGCACCGCGCGCAGCGCGTACGCGAGTCCCGACATGCTCACCACCAGCGCGACGGCGAACACCACCGACGGCACCAACCGGGAAAACCCCCGCGAGGCACCGAGTGCCACCGCCCACACCGTCTCGAACAGACCCGAGACCACGAGCACAACCCAAGCCATGACAACCTCCGCAGCAATGGTCGACCACATCACTGCGTCGTCTTGGCGTAACCGGGTACGACGCGCTCGTCCGGGGCCGCCGAGGCGGCCGGAACCCAAGGTAGCACGGGAACACCACTGTGGACCGGCCGATCAGATGGCCTCGATCACCCCGTTCACGGTGCCGGTCAGCACGCGGTCGATCAGGTCGAGCGTGGCCTGCGGCGGCGGGTTCACGTAGGCGTAGTTGACGGCGACCACGACCTCGTTGTGGCCGACGACCGCGACGCGCTGCTGCTGGATGACGGTGAAACGCGTCTTCCCCTGGCTGCTGGGCACCGCCAGGGAATACCCGTTGGCGGGGTAGCGGATGCCCGTGGGCCGCTGGGGCGCCATCCGGACGTCGAGCGTGCCGCCCCTCGGCGACTTCCTGGGCATGGTGAAGCGGGAGCAGGCGGCGAGCTGGGCGTCGAGTGCGGTCAGCGGCCGCGGCTCGGCGGCGTAGGAGGTCAGTTCGACGAGCACGGTGATGCCGGTGAGCGTCGACGCGGCGGGGACTTCATACGCGCGCGCGAGATCCCCGGTGTGCGGCAAGGTGTCCTTGACCGCGTCGTACTTCACCAGCTCGGCGTCGCACGACGCGGGGGTGACCGTGGTGTGCCCGGAGTCCGGTTTGTCGGCGGGTTTCGCCCCGCCGGGCAACATCGCGGGCACCCGGTCCAGCACAGCGACGATCCCGGCCTGGTCCAGGACGCGGCCGTGCGGCGCCTCGGCCGGTGTGGAGGTCGGCGGCGCCGTGCTGTTGGCGACGGTGTACGGCGCGGCGCTCGACGACTGCTTGGCGAGGAACAACTCCGCCATGCTCACCTCGCCGTCCCCCTCGCTGATGGTGACCCGGGAGAGCCTGCCGTCGAGGAGGAGCCCGGTGAGCACGACCACCAGCGCGGCGACGCCGACCGCGAGGAACACCGGTCCACGCCGGGAAACCCACCGCGCCAGGGCGGCCGCGACGGGCAGGAGCAGCGGGAGCGCCACCACGGCGGCGACCAGTGTCGGCCACAGCGGGCCACGCATCACGTGGTCCAGGACATAGGCGTGCTTGCCGTAACCGCTGAGGTTGAGCACGAGCAGGTGCTGCGCGCCACCCGCGACCGCCGCACTGACAAGTCCACACAGGACAGCGACGGGCAACTCGCGCAGCACCCGCCGCCGGGCGAGGGCGACCCCGATGACGGCGACCAGCCCGGCGATACCGCAGATCCACCACCGCTGGTACAGCAGGAAGTTCATCCGCGCGGTCGAAAGCCCTTCCTGGACGCGCAACTCCCAGGACAGGGTCGCGATCGCGGCACCCAGCACGGCCGTGACGCCGGTGATGAGCGCGGTCGTCCACCCGATCCACGGCCTGCGCCCCCGGACGAGCACGAGCACCAAACCCAGTACCAGCAAGGCCGGTCCGTAGTCGAACAGCCGGGTGAACCCAGCGGTCGTGAGGTGGCTCCGGATGTTCCCGGTGCGCACGCCGAGCAGGTCGCCCGTGATGTGCAGCCCCAGCACCCCCGAGGTGGTCGCGTTCCACATCAGGGCAAGGGTCACGGCTACGGCCAGTACCGCCCCGAGTCTACTGAGGACATCCCGCGGCCCACTCGGCGCGGGGACAGCCAGCCGGGTCGCGAGTGCCGCGGTCAACACGGACACCGCGAGCGCGCCGACGACGAGCGCGACGACCAACGGGACCACGTACGACCCGTACAGGTCGGGCACGACGTACGGCAGGCCGGGGATCGGCAGGAAGTACCCGGCGACGAGCCCGACCACCGCCCCCGCGCAGGTACCGGGCCAGCCGGGGGCGCCCGCGGCGACCCGCCGCGTCCACGCGGGCACGGTCACCGAGGCCCAGACGAAGGCGCCCACGACCACCCCGAGGTCGGACTGCCAGCTCGTCCGGTCCGCCGCGTTCACGCTCACGGCCAGCACGTACAGGGACTGGGTGGTCGCCATCGACACCACGCCGACCGCGGCGGCGAGCACGAACCCGCCCCACCGCCGCACCGGGTCCGGCCCGAGGCGGCGCGCCGGTGCCGGGTGGTGGCCGAACAGCCGCCGGAGACCGGTGGGCGCCCGCCGCGACCGCAGCAGGGCGGCCAGCCGGGTCGGGTCGGCGGTGGCCTCGACGGCGTAGCGGTCGGCGGCCAGCTCGCGCCTGCGCAGCAGGGCCGCGCGCAGCACCAGCAGCGCGACGGCGCCGACCACGGCGGTGAGCAGGGACAGGCCGAACAGCTCCAGCGCCGTGGCGGGGAGCCCGAGCACGGGCAGCAGGCCGACGAGCAGCGCGGGCACCACGAGCCAGCCGACCCACCAGGCCGCCGAGGCCCACCGCACGTCCCGGGCCCGGACGTGCCCGATCTCGTGCAGGACCACGGTGTCGAACGCGGCGCGGTCGGCGTGGGCGAGCCCGAGCGGGACCACCACCCGGTGCCGGGTACCGGGCAGGGCGGTGGTGAACGCGTCCCGGACCCCGGTGGTGGGTGGCGCGACCACGAGCAGCGGGCGGTGGCGGCCGGTCAGGCCCTGGCTGTCGCACAGCTCGGCGAACCGCGCGGTCAGCCCCTCCCGCACCGCGGCGGGCACGGCGACCCGGGACGGGCGCAGCTGCCACCGGACGAGCAGGCCGCTCGCGGTCATGAGCAGCAGCGCGACGACCGGCAGGACGAAGACACCGGCGAGGAGCATCCGCAGCCGGGCGGGCTCGATGTCGTTGCCGCAGGCCCCGGCGACGGCCTCGCCGACCGCCCCGGGGAAGCCCGCCTCGTCGGCGACCGAGAAGCCCCGCGCGGCGAAGCAGTCGACCACGGCGCGGGTGGGTCCGCCGAAGCCGAGCGTGGTGGCGAACGCGCCCGCGGCCCCGAGACCCGTCGCGGCGGCCGCCAGGACGATCATGGCGTACACCCACCACACCCGGTCCGGGGCGGCGGCGGGGCGCGGGGACGCGGTGGGCTCCCGCCCGGCACTCATTCCGGTTGCCCGCCCGCGGCGGCGCGCAGGGCACCGTTGATCGCGTCGGCCAGCAGGGTGGCCTCCGACTCCGAGAGCCCGAGCGTCATCCCGTGCGCGACGCAGGCCGCGCGCACGGCGGCCACCTGGTCGAGCCGGATCGCCACCGCGGCCGGTTCCCGGCGGCGGCGCCACCACCGGCGCTTGCGCAGCCCGGCGAACGCGGCCGCGCCGACGACCTGGGCGACGGCGCCGGTGAGCAGCGGGAAGACGACGTCGCTGAAGACCACGGGACCGGCACCGGACCCGACCGTCCCGGCGGCGGCGCCCGCCACGCCGCGCCGCCCGCCGTCGTGCCACGAGACGGCCACCAGGTCGAAGTAGTCGAGTTCACCGGGTGCCGCCGCGGCGATCGCGGCCCTGGCCACCCCGGCCAGCGCGACGGTCACCGCCGCCCCGGTGTCGGTGTCCTCCGGGTGGGCCATGTCCGTCATCCGACCATCCGATCCACGCGTGTCCGGCGAGCTCGGTCCACCGGGGGAATCGCGGTCTGGACCACCGGCATTACACCGGGATCCGTTGCCGCGCACCGAAGTCACGCGATTGGACCATGCGGTCCGCGATGAATGCCCCACCGGGACAAGGAAATCCCCGGGCCGGAAGCCTCTGGTGTGCGAGGGCCTGACACGATGTCGGTCGAGGGCGCGCGGGAAGGGAGTGGCCGGTGGCGGGGTTCCTGGCGGTGGCGGAGGAGTTGTTGGCGATCCGGTCGACGGCCGATCGGCCCGTCGACCTGGCCCGGGCACTGGACTTCACGCTGGCCGAGGCGGGCCCCGGGTGCACCGTGGAGCGGTTCGAGTCGAACGGGAAGCCGAGCGCGCTGGTGTACCGGGGTGTTCGGCGGCCGCGGTTCCGGGTGGTGCTCAACGGGCACCTCGACGTGGTGCCGGGCAACGACGACCAGTTCCGGCCGCGACTGGTCGGGGACCGGTTGTACGCCCGCGGTGCGCAGGACATGAAGCTGTCCGCGCTGGTGATGGCCCAGGTGTTCCGGGAGTTCGCGGGGTCGGCGGCGGTTGGCCTCCAGTTGGTGACGGACGAGGAAGTGGGCGGTCGGGACGGGACGCGGCACCAACTGGAGCAGGGGGTCGCCACCGATTTCGTCGTCATCGGCGAGCACAGCGCCCTGCGGCTGGTGACCGAGTCCAAGGGGCTGCTGACGGCTCGGCTGCGGGTCAGGGGCCGCGGCGCGCACAGCGCGTACCAGTGGCTGGGCGAGAACGCGGTGCTCAAGGCCGTGCGCGCGGTGGACCGGATGCTGGCCGCCTACCCGGTGGCCACCGAGGAGGCTTGGCGCACGACGGTGAACGTCGCGCGGATCGACAGCGGCTCGTCCGCGGTGAACCAGGTCCCCGCCGAGGCCACGGTCTGGCTGGACGTCCGGTACCCGGCCGAGGACACCGACTTCGCGGATCGCACGGCCGAGGAGGTGGCGGCGCACCTGAGCGGGCTGGCCGGGGTGCCGGTGGAGGTCGACGGCGTGGAGCCGCCGCACCGCGCCGACCCGGCGAGCGCGGACGTGCGCGCGCTCCGCGCCGCGGCCCGCGCCCAGGGGTACTCGGGCGACCCGCTGCGCAAGCACGGCGCCGCCGACTCCCGCTTCTACCACCAGCGCGGCGTGGACGCGGTGATCTTCGGCGTCGGCGGCGACGGCCAGCACGGCCCGGAGGAGTACGCGGACCTCACCACCGTCGAGCCGTACCGGCGGGCGCTGACCGCGTACCTGGCGGGCCTGGCCTGAACCCGGGCGTGGTCCCGGTCGCCACGACGGCCGGGACCACGCGCCCACTCACCTCCCGCTGTCCCCGGACCGGGAACCCTGCTCGGGCGCGGTGCCGCGACGCCCGCCCTGCTCGGGGATGGTGAACCGGTCGTCACCCCGGGAACCGCCGCGGTCGTTGTCACCGCCGCCGCGGCCGTCCGACGAGGTCATCTCGGGGCGGCCGGGCCCGGAGGTCCCGTGGCCGATGGCGAACCCGCCGATACCGCCGACCAGCAGCAGCGCCGCGGCCACACCCGCGACGGCGAGGTCGCGCAACGACAGCCGCTTCCGGGTCCGCGCGGGCGGTGCCCAGTCGCGGGGACCGGCGGGCCGCGCCTCGTGCGCGGTGGCGGGCTGGGGTGCTTGCGGCGCAGCCGGGGTGGGCTGCGCGGTGGGCTCGTCGGCCGGGGTGGGCCGGGTGTCGTCGTTCATGGTTCCTCCCTGGTGGTCGCTCTGAGCATCGGCAGCGCACCTGGGTGTTTTCGAAGTGGTGGCTGTGCGTCCGCTGTGGTTTCGGGTCGGCGGAGTGGGTATCCACGGTCCGACTTGGATTGGGAGGGCGGGCCATGACCACCACTAGGGAACCCGTTGGTGTGGTTGCGAGCGGGGGGCACCGGGTACCCCGAGTGCTGTTCCGGCTGCCAGGGGTCTACCGACCGCAGGAGGACACCAGGCTGCTCGCGTCGGTCGCCGCCGACTACCCGGCGCCGTTCGGCACGCGGGTGCTGGACCTCTGCACCGGTACCGGCGCGCTCGCCCTGGCCGCGGCGACCGTGGGCGCGGGGGCGGTCACGGCGGTGGACATCTCCCGGTCGGCCGTGTGGTCGGCCAAGGCGAACGCCTGGTGGCACCGCCTTCCGGTCCAGGTGCACCGGATGTCCTTCCTCGACATGGCGAACCGGCGGTTCGACCTCGTCCTCGCCAATCCCCCGTACGTGCCCGCGCGCGTCGACCGCGACCCGCGCTGGGACGCGGGGTTCGACGGCCGCTCCCTCCTCGACCCCCTGTGCGACGCCGCGCCGGGACTGCTCACCGAGACGGGCACCATGCTGCTCGTCCACTCCGCCGTGTCGGGAGTGGACGCGACACTGGACCGGCTGCGCTCCGGTGGTCTGCGCGGCGACGTGGTGGCGCGGCAGCGGGTGCCGTTCGGCCCGGTGATGCGGGCCCGCGCGCGGTCTCTTGAGCACGCGGGCCTCATCGAGCCCGGCACGCGCCACGAGGACTTGGTGGTGGTCCGTGCCTCCCGGGCCTGAGACGCGCCGGGTCGTCATCGAACCCGCCGGTCCCATCCTCGTGGAGGGTCCGGTCGACCTGGTGCTGCCCGACGGCAGCACCGTGCGCGACGACCGGTTCATGGTGGCGATCTGCGCGTGCCGGCGCAGCAAGCGCTACCCGCTGTGTGACACCAGCCACCGCCGCAAGGTGCGCGCGGACTGAGATCCGGGCGTCACAACGGCTCGCGCAAAGTCGACTCGCCCGCGCGCCAGTGGGTGAGCAGGTGGTCGGCGA
The DNA here is from genome assembly GCF_041897805.1 of Actinokineospora auranticolor. Classification (GTDB taxonomy): domain Bacteria; phylum Actinomycetota; class Actinomycetes; order Mycobacteriales; family Pseudonocardiaceae; genus Actinokineospora; species Actinokineospora auranticolor. The sequence goes on along the minus strand of NZ_CP154825.1, from coordinate 3,442,399 downwards.
GGTCCTGTTCGAGCAGTTCCGTCGCCTGGATGCCGAAGACGACGTCCGCGGCGAGGTCGGGTTCCTGTTCGAGCAGACCGCCGACCACGTCCTTGCGCATCACCTGCTCGTGCACGGCGTCCGCCTCGATGTGCTCGGTGTAGAACCGGTTGCACGGTGCGGACGCGCCCAGCCGGGTCAGCGCCTGGTCCATCCGGGCCGCGCTCGGGCCGGTGGTGATCTCGGCCGCGGTGAAGTGGCCGACCAGCGCGCCCCGCCACCGCCGGTGCAGCCCGAACAGCGACATCATGTTGACCGTGGCGAGGGCGTGGGCGGGCACGTGCTCCAGGTAGCCCAGGTACGCCGCCGACATCCCGGCGGCGGTGAGCAGGTCGGCGAACAGGCGGGCGTGCACGCGGTCCTCGCGTCCACCACCGAACTCGTCGAACTCCACGGCCACCAGCGCCGCCTTGGGGCGGCCGGACAGGCGCGGGATGACCCACGCGTGCGGGTCGGCCTCCTTGAGGTGGTAGATCGACCGGTGCGCGAAGTACTCCCGCATCTGCCACCACCGCGCCTCGTCGCGCAGGTAGTGGCTGACGCCGTCCCCGGGTACCTCTTCCACCAGCAGGCCCGACAATTCACCGTCCACATCGGAGCCACCGGCCACCCGCGCCCGCAGGGCGTCCAGGAATCCGCGCTCCAGTTCGGCGCGTAGCCGCAGCAGGGACGGGTCCCACTCCCAGGCGGGGTCGACACCCGCGAAGCCCCGGTAGTGCAGTTCGTAGCAGACGTGCAGCGCCAGCTGGGCGTCGTCACCCAGCGGGTCCGCCGCCGGGGACGGCGTTCCCAGGCGCCCGCCGCGCAGCGCGGTGGACACGGCGTCGGAGATCTCGCCGCGCGGGGCGGGCAGGGTGGGGCGGTCGAGCGTGGTGGTCATGGGCCCTCCTGAGTCACCCCACCCGCATACCCGGCGATCGAGGGTTCCAGTCCTCTGCCCACCGACAACGCCATCCGCCGTGGGACGCCCGCCACGCCGACGACCTTGGCCAGGTCGCGCTGGAGCTGGGCACCGGTCCGGGGCTGGCCGCTCAGCAGCGCCCGGACCTCGTCGGTGTCGCCGGTGTCGGCCAGCGCGTCGCGGGTGTGGAGGAGGAGGCCGTGCAGGAGGACCACGGCCGACGCGGGGACGCGGTTGCCCAGGTCGACGGCTTGGCCTCGGGGACCGTACCGGCTGGCCGCCCACACGGCGGCCTGGGCGTCGGACGGTGGGATCGCGGCGGCCTCGCGGCCGCGTTCGAGGTCGGCGAGGGCGGTGCGGACCAGGGCGCGGCTCAGCAGGGCCTGCAGGAGCGCGTCGTCGACGGTGGCGGCGGTGTCGGCGATGCGGAACTCCACGGTCGGCAGGCGGGGCGCGGGGCGCGCGTACCAGAACGACTGGTCCTCGTCGGCCAGTACGCCGTAGTCCACCAGGCGCGCGACCTCGGCCTGCCAGGCCTGGTGGTCGGCGGCGTACGGCGCCAGGCCGGAGCCGGGGAACCGGGACTGCTGCACCACCCGCCAGCTGCCGTACCCGGTGTCGCGGCCGCCGTGCAGCGGGGAGTTCACCGACAGCGCCAGCAGGGTCGGCAACCACCGGTTGACGTGGTTGACGACCGCGACCGCGGTGTCCTTGTCCGGCACGCCGACGTGGACGTGCAGCCCGCAGGCCTCGTAGTCGCGGGTCACCCCCGCGTACGCGCCGTCGATGCGCGCAAAGCGGGGTCCCCCGATCGGGTCAGTCGTCGTGTCCCGTGTGAGTGGCGGCGTGCCCATCGGCACGGCCACCACCCCCGCCCGCCGCGCCACCTCGGCCAGCGCCTGCCGCAGGGCGGCGAGCTGGGACCGCAGCTCCCCCGCCGTGGCGCACACCCCGGTCGCGGTCTCCACCTGGGACGCGCGCAGCTCACGCTGCACGATGGCGCCCGAGGGCAGCGACCGCCCGGCGGCCTCCGCGAGCACCCGCGCGACGGCGGGCACGGTAGCCCCCGTCGCGGGCTCGACCAGCAGGAACTCCTCTTCCACGCCCATGGTCCGGGCGTCGGTGCCGACCATCCGGGTCCCCCTCCACGTCGCGTCGATGAGGTACCCGCATCGTCGGCGGGGGTAAACCGGTGGCCCCGGCGCGCCCCGGGACCACCGGTTCGGGTCGACCGGGCTCAGCTCAGGCCGAGACCCAGGTCGAGACACGGCTGGGGCCGGAAGACGCCGTCCCAGGTGCACTTGAGCTTGAGGCTGTAGTTGGCACCCGTCGGGTTGAACGGGTTGTACGCGCCGGGTCCGGCGATCCAGCCGCAGTAGCCGCCGCCGGACAGGGCCGCCACCTGGCCGTCCGGGCTGACCGTCGCGGTGCCGAACGGCTGGAAGCCGCCGGGCTGGAACCCGCTGTTCAGCGCGAACGCGGTACCGCGCAGGTCGACGTTGCCGATGCCGCTGGTGCCGTTCCCGGCACAGGCCATGCCGACGCCGTAGGGCAGGCTCCGCACGGTCTCGCTGCCGTGGGTGAGCGAGCCGCTGGAGGCGGCGAAGGTCAGGTCGTTGATGTCCACCTCGAGGGTCTTCGGGTTGACCCGCAGCTTGGTGAACGACGAGCGCACGTTGGTGCCGGGCGCGGCGCCGCCCGCGGTGTACTGGGAGAAGTTGGCCGAGGCCCCGGTGTTGGACAGGTTCAGGTATTCGCGCGGGGTGCCCGCCATGTCGTGGCAGTAGACGCCGAGCAGGTACCGGTTCCCGGCGAGGATGTAGTTGCCGTCGGGCGCGCCGGGCAGCACCGCGCGCAGAGCGGCGCAGCTGTCGAGCAGCCCCCGCGCGCCCACGGGCTGGGCCGCGGCGGGGGCGGCGGTCGCGGCGCCCACCGCGACCAGCGTGGTGAAAATCGCCAGGGAATTGCGCAAGAGAGATCTCACTGTCTTCTCGCAATCGGAGTATTCCACAGCGGACAGAAACGACTGGAGATTAACAGCCCATTGCCCGCGCCAGGTCCACACGAATGAGTGGTACTACGGCTCGTTGCCCCTTCGGGCGTGCCGCGCCGCCCCATCGGCAGCACCATGGCGTCGACGGATGATCACCCCCGGCGCGATAGGCCGGGGGCGAGCAGAATCAAAAACCGGAGAGCTATGCGGAAGGCGGACTCCATGCGCACCACGACCCGACTCCTGGCGGTGGCCATCGCCACCACCTTGTCCGCGGTCATGATCACCCCACCCGCGAGCGCCGCGAGAGGAACTTTCACCTTTTACGACAACGACGGCGGAATGGGCATCGTCGACCCCGATGACGATGTCTGCTACCGGCTCGGTTTCACTATCCGCCAACTCGACAACGCGACCAACCGCTACGCTGCCGTTTTCGCCAAGGCCGAATGCGGGGGTGCTTCGGTGAACGTCCTGCGCCCGCGCTCGGCCGCCCCGGCCCCGGGTGACGCGTGGGTCCGCTTCCAACGTTCCCGCTCCGGCGGGGCGGTCGTCGTCGGTTCCAAGGCCCAGTGCAAGACGGGGACCGGCACCCCGAGGACCCCGGGCCGACCGCGGTAGGCCCGTAGCGCCGCCGCCCGGCCCGGCGATCACCCCGGCGTGCACAAGTGGATCAGCGCGGAGTCCCCGGAGCGGAAGCGGACGGCGCGGCGGCAGGCCGTGTCCCGCGTGCTCGCGGCCACCGAGAGCGCGCTGGCGCAGACCTTCGCCACCGTCCCTCCCCTGCTGCTGACCCTGCGCTGCGCACCGGAGTTGGCCGCGCCGGGCAAGCGGCCCCCACCCGCCCGCGACCACACCGACATCGTGGAGGTCTACGAGACGACCGGGCGCGCGTTGCTGCTGCTGGGCAACGGCGGCGGCGGCAAGAGCACGCTCATGACCCGGCTGTGCGTCCACCTGTGCCGGGAACAGGCCGAGCGGGACGACCCGGTGGTGCCGGTGCTGGTCACGCCGGGGGCGTGGCGGGGCGGTTCGTTCGAGCGGTGGCTGGTCGAGGCGATCGTCGACGCCTACCCCGGCGTCCCGCCCCGCAAGGCCGCCCAGTGGGTGGCCGAGCGCGCGGTGGTGCTGCTCGTCGACGGCCTCGACGAGGCGGGCGACGAGCGGGCCGGGTTCCTCCACGAGCTGGACCGGTTCCTCGACGCGGGACCGGTTCCGGTCGTGCTGAGCTGCCGGACCGACGACTTCACCGGCCTGGCGGTCCCGGGCGCGTTCACCTACGCGGTGCGCGTGGTGCGACCCGAACTCGACGCGGCGCGTGACTACTTCCGCATCGTCGGCACACGCGCGGGCGACACCGCCGCCGAGGTGTCCGCGCGGGACACCAAGTGGTGGGACCTGGCGCGGGAGCCCCTGATGCTGGGGGTCATCGCGCACCTCGCCGCCACGGCACCGGACGAGCCGGTACTGGTCTCCGGCTCGGCCAAGCGCAGGCGCGGGCACATCCTCGGCCGCTACGTCGACTCGATGATCTCCCGGCGCGGCGGTCCGCCGAAGGGGTGGACCGCGGCGGACGCGCGGCGGTGGCTGGCCTGGCTGGCGTGGTGGATGCGGTCGCACGACGCGCACGAGTTCTACGTCGACCGGGTGCCGGGGAACTGGCTGCGCGACGTGCTGCCGTACGGCCTCCACCGGCGGCCGGGGCTACGGGTCGTCGTCACTGCGGCGCTCCTCCTCGGGTTGGGCGCCGGGGCGGTGGTCACCGTGCTCGTCGCGCCGATCTTGCCGGAGGTGACGCTGCTCCACCTCGCGCCGGTGCTGGGGATGACGGTGTGGAGCGTCCGGTCGAACTACCTCGGGACCGGGGACACCATCCGGCTGACGTGGCGGGTGCGGTGGCGGTGGGTCACCGCCGTCCTGGCCATGATGACCAGCACCGTGGCGGTCGTGCTGCTGCTCCCCGGGCTCCTCGCGGAGTTGGCCGTCGCGGACAGCGCCCTGCTCTCCGGCGTCGCGCTGACCCTGGGGAACCTGCCCGCGCTCCTCGCGACCACGATCGAGGCGGAAGGCAGGCCGAACCGGGCGGGCGCGCCGCCGGGAGCGCGGTTGCGGCGGTCCGCGCGGGTGGCCTGGATCAGCGCGCTGACGATCGGCCCGGTGATCGCCGTCGGCCGCACGGCGCTGATGGTGCCGACCTGGGGCCTGGCGGCGACCGCTGCCTACGCGCTCACGCTCGCGATCAGCGCCGGGGCGTGCTGCTGGTTCGTCTTCGGCGGTTTCCCCACCTTGCAGTACCGGGCCCTGTTCCGCGCGATGGCGGCCACCGGGCGCGGGCCCCGCGACTACCTCGCGTTCCTCGACTGGGCGCGCTCGCACCTGGTGCTGCGGGTCTCGGGCAGCGCCGTGCGGTTCCCGCACCGGGAGATCCGGAACCACCTGGCGGACAAGTGGGCGCCTCCGGGGCGGCCGCGGGTGGGCCGCCCCGGGGGCGTCGGTCAGCGGAGCTTGTAGGCGTCGATGATCGTCAGCTCCACGGACTGGCCCGAGCGGTCCGCGGACTTGGCGCGCACCGAGACCGTGCCCACCGCGTCCGGGTGCGACAGCACGGCGGTGCTGCCGAAGACGGGCGCCTTCTGCCAGGTCTTGCCGCTGTCGTAGGACACCTCGACCGTGAGCGAGCGCGGGCTCCGGGTGTCCGTGTCGCCCTGCGCCTGGAGGGCGAACCGGACCGGGAACGTCTTGCCCTTGCGCGCGGCGTTGTCCTTGTCCAGCCCCGCGAGCACCCGCAGCGTGGAGATGGGCAGCGGCTGGAGGGTGTCGGTGTGGCCGGAGTGGAACGTCCACGTCGCGGTCACGCGGGTCGAGGTGTCGGCCGTGCCGGGGGCGCGGGTCGAGTCGGCGACCAGCTTGTAGTCCCCTTCCTCGGCGGGCACGGTGAACACCGCGGGCGCCGGGTCGGTCCAGTCGCCGATCTTCGCGTCACCCTTGTACAGCGTGGTGATCCGGCTCGCCGGGGCGGCGTCGCCCGCGTTGCCGCCACCGTCGCCGAACAGCGACATCGACGCGCGGATCGTCTCCTTGGTCCGGCTGAGGAACGCCTGGCCCTTGGGCATCGGCGGGAACACCGGGCCGAACACGCCCTGGTTGTAGACCTCCGTGTAGTCGCGGCCCGCCCGGTAGCGCCGGACCGGGCTCAGCACCGTGCTGTCCGCGGTGGTGCCCTGCCCCAGCTGGACGAGCTGGGTCGTCCACTGCGCGCCGTCGGCCTCGGTCGTGTAGTACTCGTCGCGGACCCGGGGCAGCGCGGCCGTCTCGTAGCCCGCGTTGGAGTCCAGCACGCTGCCCTCGGTCGGGTACGGGAACGCGCCGCGCATGCCCAGCCGACCGGCGGCCGTCGAGCGGAGGTCGGCCCGCACGTGCGCCAGGTCTCGTTTGGACGGGTGCTTGGTGAACCCGGTCGGCAGGGCACCGTGACCGAAGTAGGCCAAGCCGTAGAACTCACCGTTGTCACCCAGCCACTGGGTCTGCACCTTGGTGGTCAGCGCGGTCCCGGGCACGGGCGCGCCCACGCCCGCGGTCGCGGTTCGGGTGATGTCCGTGGCCGCGAGGCCGGTCGCGAAGTCGCCGTAGGTCAGGGCGACGTCGGCGAAGGTGCTGCGCGCCTTGGTCGGCGGGGTGATCTTCAGCGGCTTGGTCCTGCGGTAGTCGATCACGACCTCGGTGTCGCCGGTGACGGTGAACGTCGGCTGGAACAACCAGCTCAGGTTGTCCCCCACCAGCAGCGCGTCGATCGAGTACTCGCCCTTGGGCAGCCGCAGCCGGTTGGACGCCGGGATCTGGTACTGGCGGGCGCCCGCCGCGTGCGTGACGAACCGGGCGTAGCTGTCGACCGCGGGGCCGCCGTCGAGCCCGATCTGGGTCACCTTGACCTCGTAGGTCTGCTCCGAGCGCCCGAAGACGATCGGCGTGCGCACCGCGGCGCCCGTGCCGGTGGCGATGACCATGCCCGCGTAGAGCCCCTGCTGGTTGGCCAGTTTCACGTCGGCCGCGTAGGTCGCTGTCGCCGTGCCGCCCGCGGGGACCACGAGCTTCGCGGGGGATGCGGAGACCGCAGTGGACAGTTTGCCGTCCGGCGCGAGGAGGACGACCTTGAGGTCGAGGGACTGCTCCGCCGTGCCGGTGTTGCGGTAGGTCACGGTCTTGGTGAAGGTCTGCCCGCCCGTGTCCGGCAGCCGCTCGACGCCGAGGTGCGCCGACGCGGGCGAGGTCGACAGGGTCTGGGTGATGGCCGCGGCCGCGTCGACCCGGCCGGTGCCCTCCTGGAAGATGGTCTGCGACTGGCCCGGCTTCGCGCTGGCCATCAGCACGTCCTTGAGCTGCTCGCCGGACCAGTCCGGGTGCTGCTGGGCCAGCAGCGCCGCGGCGCCCGCGACGTGCGCGGCAGCCATCGAGGTGCCGAAGTCGGCCACGTACGGCCCGTCGCCGGGCGAGGCCGAGGAGCGCGCCGCGACGATGGCCAAGCCGGGCGCGGTGATGTCCGGCTTCACGCCGCCGTCGCCGACGCGCGGCCCGCGGCCGGAGAACGAGGTGATCTTGTCCGCGCGGTCCACCGCGCCCACGGTCAGCGCCGCGTCGGCGCTGCCGGGCGAGTCGACCGTGCCCGCGGTGGGGCCCGCGTTGCCCGCGGCCACCACGAACAGCGTGCCGTGCTGGGCCGAGAGCGCGTTGACCGCGTCCTCCAGCGGGTCGGACTCGGGCAGGTCGTCGCGGCCGAGGCTGAGGTTGACCACCTTCGCGCCCTGCTCGGCGGCCCACTGCATGCCCGCGATGATCCACGAGTCGCGGGCCGCCCCGGAGTCGTCGAAGATCTTGCCGTCGAGCAGCCGGGCGCCGGAGGCGATGCCCCGGTACTTGGCGTTGTTGCCGCCGATGATCGACGCCAGGTGGGTGCCGTGGCCGAGCCGGTCGACGCCGTCGGGCGCGTCGGAGAACACCTTGGCCGCGTCGACCCGGCCCGCGAGGTCGGGGTGGGTCTGGTCGATGCCGCTGTCGAGTACGGCCACCTTGACGCCGTCGCCGGTGTACCCGGCCTGCCAGGCGGTCGGGGCGCCGATCTGCGCGGCGCTCTTGTCCAGCATCGGTTTGCGCACGCCGTCGAGCCAGACCTTGCGCACACCGGGGTCGCGCACGGACTGCCACGCCGAGCCGTCGCGGTTCGCCGCGACGGCGGCACCGTTGACGGCGGCCAGGGTCGCGGTGGGGCGCGCGCCCGCGAGCGCGACCGGGGCGAGTCCGGGCTGGTAGGTGACGATCAGCGGCAGGGTGGCGGTGTGCGCGTCGTCGTAGTTGTCGGCGAGCAGGGTGTCGATGTCGAACAGCCGCTCGTCGAGCCTGCCGTCGGCGATCGGGCGCAGCGCGTCGACCGGGATGACGAAGTGGTGGCCGTCGCGCTCGGAGACGGAGAACTGGGTCCGCTCGCGGTTCGGGCCGGGGCGTATGGACCGGTTGCCCATGGCGTCGACGTCCACGCGGTCGCCGGTGATCAGCGTGACCGTGCGCGACCCGCCCGGGCCGCCGGTGACCACCGGGGTGTCCGCCGCCTGCGCGGAGACGAATTGGGCGCTGCTGAGCACGGTGCCCAGCACGGCGATCGCGGCGGTGAGCCGCGACAGCGAGCGCCTCCTGGATGTACCCATGGTTCCTCCGAACCGGTTTCGGCTATGCGAGTTCCACGCGGAGGCACTCGGCCACCGCGGCGGGTGTGGGGTGGTCGAAGACCAGCGTGGGCGGCAGCGCGACCCCCGTGGCCAGGCTGAGCCGGTTGCGCAGCTCCACGGCGGTGAGCGAGTCGAAGCCCAGGTCGCGCAACCGGGCGCCCGCGTGCACGGCGTCGAGTCCCGCGCGGCCCAGCACGGCGGCCACGTGCTCGCGCACCAGGTCCAGCAGGTTCTCGGTGGCCACGCGGGCGGTGGGCTCGGTGGCGGCGGCGAGGTGCCGCAGCGGTGCCGGGACCGCGGGCCACAGGCGCACCGCGGCGGGGTCCAGCTCGATCGCGGCCAGCACCGGACCGGGGGTGCGCAGCGCGGCGGCGACCAGCGCTCGTTTGTCCTCTGTGGAGAGAACGGTGATGCCGAGGTGGCCTTCCTCGTCCGGCCCCCACGCCAGGGACAGCGCGGGCAGGCCCCGCGCGGCGCGACGGCGCGCGACGGCATCGAGCGCGGCGGCGGGCACGGCGCCCTTGCCGCCCAGCAGGCCGGTGATCGACCCGGACAGCACGAGCGGGGCGGACCCGGCGAGGTCGTCCACGACGAGCGCCTCGTCGTAGCGGCCACCCGCGTAGACCACGGCCGCGACCGGCCCGGCCAGCGCCTCGGCGAGGTCGAGGTCGGCGAACCGGACCGGGGCGGCGAGCCCGGGCAGCGGGTCACCGAGGACGAGCACGTCCCGGGCGCCCAGGTCGGTCATGGCGGCGGCGAACGCCGTGCGGTCCGGGTCCGAGCCACCGACGACGACCACGGTGCCGGACGACAGGTCCGGCGGCGGGCACTGACCGGTGGCGGCGACCAGGCGCGGTTCGTAGACCCCGTCGGCGCGGACCTCCACCTGGTCGCCGGTGCCCGCGACGGCGGCCACCGTGCCCGCGGGCTCGTCGACGGGGAGGTGGAGGAGGCCGATCCGACCGGGGTGCGCGATCTGCGCGGACCGCGCGTACCCCCACACGGCGGCGCACGCCGGGTCGTCGAGCGACGCACCCCGGGTGAGCACCACCGGACGGGCGGCCGACCACGCCGGGTCGGTGCGCCACCGGGTCAGCAGCTCGGACACCGCGCGCAGCGCGGCGACGGGTTCGGTGGCCGTGACCGGCAGCACCAGCGCCCCGGCCGGCTCGTCCCCCTCGGCCAGGTGCTCCAGCCACACCACCGGTCCCCCGGCGGGCACCGCGGCGACTCTCGTCCACTGTGGACTCATCAGCGCGCCGAGCGTGTGCCGCTCGGCGGGGATCCAGTAGCGGGACCGCTGGAACGGGTAGCCGGGCAGCCGGGCGGGCGCGTCGGGCAGGCCGGACAGCAGCGCGCGCCAGTCCAGGCCGATGCCGTGCACGTGCGCCAGCGCCAGGTTCGCCAGCAGCTTGGCGGGCGTGCCGTCATCGCGGTGCAGGCTCGGGATCACGGCGTGCACGCCGTACCCGTGCAGGTTCTGGTGCAGCGCCGGGGTGAGGATCGGGTGCGGGGTGCACTCGACGAACGCGGTGTGCCCGCGCGCGACCAGCGCCGCCACCGCGCGGTCGACCCGGACCGGGGCGCGCAGGTTGCGGTACCAGTACTCCCCGTCGAGGTGGTCGACCTCGGCGCCGGTGACCGTGGAGACGATGGGGACGCGCGGCGGCAGCGGGGTGATGTCGCGCAGGGCGTCGAGCAGGTCGGCCTCGACGACGGCCACGTGCGGGCAGTGCGAGGCGTAGCCGATCGGGGTCCGGCCCGCGCGCACGCCGTGCAGCTCGCAGTGCGCCAGCAGCGGCTCGAACACCTCCGGCGCGCCGGACACCACGACCGACGACGGCGAGTTCACCGCCGCCAGCCAGATCCCGGTGATCGGGCAGCCGTCCGGCTCGCACACCGAGCCGTTGGCGCCCGCGATGGTGTGCGCCGCCGCGTGCACCCAGTCCCACGGCGCGTGCACCCAGGCCATCGCGCCGCCGTCGAGCCCGGCGACCAGGCTCGACCGGGCCACCACGACCCGGGCGGCGTCGGCCAGGGTCAGCGCGCCCGCGAAGCAGGCGGCGGCGACCTCCCCCTGCGACTGCCCGGCGACGGCCTCCACGCGCAGCCCCGCCGCCTCCCAGACCGCGGCCAGCGACAGCATCACGGAGAACAGGGCCGGTTGCAGCACGTCCACCCGGCGCAGCGCGTCCGGGTCGGTCAGCACCGCGCGCACGTCCCAGTCGACGAGTCGGCCGAACTCGGCGGCGCACTCGGCCATCCGCTCGGCGAACGCCGCGCACGAGCCGAGCAGGTCAACGCCCATGCCGACCCATTCCGAGCCCTGGCCGCCGAAGACCAGCACCGCGCCGGTGTCCGCCCGGCCGACGTCCCCGGGCCCCACGACGACCCCCACTCCCCCGGTCCCCACCTCGGCCAACCCGGCGTCGGCGGACGCGGTCGAGTCGGCGAGGACGACCGCGCGGTGTCCCAGCACCGGACCGCGGGCCAGCGCGACGCCGACCCCACCGATGCCGTTGCCGGGTAAGGACTCCCGCACCAACTCGGCCCGCGCGCGCAGTGCGGCGGCCGACGCGCCGGAGAGCAGCAGCGGCACGGTCGACCCCACCAGTCCGAGACCGGCCGCGGGGTCGGGTGCCAGGGCAGGCGCGGGCTGCTCGGGGGCCTGTTCGAGGATGACGTGCGCGTTGGTGCCGCTGATGCCGAACGCGGACACCCCGGCCCGGCGGGGACGACCGGTGTCCGGCCACGGCACGGCCGTCTGGAGCAGCGACACGGGACCCCAGTCCACGTCGACCGGGTGCTCGGCGTGCAGGGTGCGCGGCAGCACGCCGTGGCGCAGGGCGCCGATGACCTTGACCAGCCCCGCGGCCCCGGCGGCGGCCTGGGCGTGGCCGACGTTGGACTTCACCGAGCCCAGCCACAGCGGCGCGGTCCGGCCGCGCCCGTAGGCCGCGGCCAGCGCCCGCGCCTCCACCGGGTCGCCCAGCGCGGTCCCGGTGCCGTGCGCCTCCACCGCGTCCACATCGGACGGTCGCAGACCCGCGTCGGCGAGCGCGGCGGCGATCACCCTGGTCTGCGCGTCGACGTCCGGCGCGGTGAGCCAGCCCGCGGCGCCGTCGGAGTTGACCGCGGAACCGCGCACCAGGGCCAGCACCCGGTGGCCGTGGCGGCGGGCCCGGGAGAGGCGTTCGAGCACGAACACCCCCGCGCCTTCCGATGGCCCGAACCCGTCGGCGCCGTCGGCGAACGCGCGGCAGCGGCCATCGGCCGACAGCGCGCCCAAGCGGGCGAACTCGGTGAAGGTCAGGGGCGTGGACATCACCGTCACCCCGCCCGCCAGAGCCAGTTCCGACTCGCCCCGGCGCAGGGACTGCGCCGCGAGGTGGACGGCGACCAGCGCCGACGAGCACGCGGTGTCGACGGTCATGGTCGGCCCGGTGAACCCGAAGGTGTGCGCGACCCGCCCGGACAGCACGCTGGTGGCGCTTCCCAGGCCCAGGTGCGCGGCGGCCTCGGGCGGCACCGAGCGCAGCCGGGACTGGTGGTCGTGGTGGGCCACGCCCATGAACACCCCGACCGGGTCCGCGCCCGCCGGGTCGACGCCCGCGTCCTCCAGCGCCGACCAGCACACCTCCAGCAGCACCCGCTGCTGCGGGTCCATGCCCAGCGCCGCGCGGGGGCTCACGCCGAACAGGTCGGCGTCGAAGTCCAGCGCGTGGTCGAGGAACCCGCCGCCGGACAGGCCGCGCGTGTCCCAGCCGCGGTCGGTGGGCGGGCCGGAGACCGCGTCGCGGCCCCCGGCGACCACCGACCACAGGTCTTCCGCCGACTCGACGCCGCCCGCGAAGCGGCAGCCGACGCCGACGACGGCGATCGGTTCGGTCAACTCGGCTACCCGGGCGCGCAGCAGCCGCACCTCGGCAAGGAGCTCGTCCATCGGTTGTGCCTGCTTCCAGCGTCGAGCGGTGCAGCGGCCGGGGGTTGCGCGTCGACGGTCGAGCGACTCACCTCAGTCGTGCTGTCGGTGGGTTCCGGTGGGTGGGTCCGGGTCAGACCGCCATCAGGCGCTCGACCATGGCCTGGAACGACGCGGTGTCGTTGAGGTGCGGGAACGGCTCCGCAGGCACCGGCACCTCGAGGAACTCGCACAGCGGTTCCCAGCCTTGGCCGACCTGGTAGGTGAGCAGCCGGTCGGCGGGTACACCCGCGCGCACCGCGGCGTTGTGCGCCTCGAACTCGGCGACCAGGTGCGCGCGCTCGTCGATGCGACCGTCGAAGCTGTGCGCGGCGATCGCCGCGACCAGTTGCCCGTAGGACTCGTAGCCGGGGACCCGGCCCGCGCCGGGGCCGGTCATCCGCCACACCGGGAGCAGCGTGCGGGCCATGGACTCGTACCAGCCCTCGGGGTCGCGCACGGTCAGCACGACCTTGGCGTCCGGGTACCGGTCGGCCAACTGGGCCCAGAACGAGCAGCCCGGCCAGTCCATGGTGGACCCGAAGCCGTCGAACAGCGCGGCGAAGTCGACCGGTTCGCCCTCGAACCCGCCCAGCCACCGCCGCGCGTGGTCGGGGCGCTCCAGCACCTCGAACATGTGGTAGCAGGGACCGAAGCCGAGCCGCTCCAGCGCGGCCTTCACCGAGGCCGTCCCGGTGCGGCCCAGCCCTGCGCCGATGACCTTCATGCGTCCTCCTTGTGTGCTGCCGCGGCCGGTGCGGCGGCGGTGGCCTGGGATACCTCGCGGATCGCCGCCAGGACGCCGTCGGCGTCCTCCGGCCTGCACACCACGAGGTCCGGCAGCCACGCGTCCGGGCGGCCGTAGACCAGCGGCGAACCGTCGAGCCTGCTGGCGTGCAGCCCGGCGGCGAGCGCGACGGCGACCGGGGCGGCCGAGTCCCACTCGTACTGGCCGCCGCCGTGCACGTACAGGTCGGTCTCGCCGAGCAGCACCGAGGCGATCTTCACCCCGGCCGAGCCCATCGGCACCAGGTCCGCGTCCAGCGCCTCGGCCAGCGACTCGGCCAGCGCGGGCGGCCGGGTGCGGCTCACCGCGATCCGGAACCGGCCCGGCGCCCGGGGCGCGGCGACGGCGTCGGCGGTGGTGAGCAGGAGGCCGCGGGCGGGCAGCGACACCGCGCCCGCGGCCAGTGACCCGCCCGACCACAACGCCACGTGCACCGCCCAGTCGCCCCGGTCCGCCTCGCCGAACTCGCGGGTGCCGTCGAGCGGATCGATGATCCAGAGCCGGTCGCCGCGCCCGTCGCCCGCGGACTCCTCGGAGCGCAGCCCGTCGCCGGGCCGGTGCTCGGCGATGCGCGCGGCCAGGTAGGCGTGCGAGGTCTGGTCGCCCGCGTCGCGCAGCGCGTCCGGCTCGCCGAACCCGCGCTCGGCGCGCAGGTCCAGCAGCCGCTTGCCCGCCGCCGCGGCGAGGTCGCCCGCGAGCAGGTGGTCGCGGGCCTCGGCCGGGTCGGCGCGCAGCAGCGTGGCGATCCGCGCGGCGGCGGTGCGCGGGTCGCAGGTGTCGGTGTCGACGACCAGGTCCGGGCGGGTCGGCGGCTCGTACGGGTCACTGATGCCGGTGAACCCGGTGATCTCCCCGGCCAGCGCCTTGCGGTAGAGACCCTTGGTGTCGCGGCGGACCAGCTCCTCCAGCGGCGCCCGCACGTGGATCTCCACAAAGGACACGAGCGCGGACTCCAGCGCGTCGCGCACGGCGTCGCGGGCCTCGCGGTAGGGCGAGATGAGCGCCACGACGACGGTCACCCCGTGCCGGGAGAGCAGCGCGGCGAGGTAGCCGACGCGCTGCACCTGGATGTCGCGGTCGCGCTTGGTGAAGCCGAGTTCGCCCGCGAGCGCGGCCCGCACCTCGTCGCCGTCGAGCACCTCGACCGGCGTGCCCGCGCGGCCGAGCTCGACCGCCAGCAGCCGCGCGATGGTCGACTTGCCCGCCCCGGAGAGCCCGGTCAGCCACACGACCGTGCCGCGCCTGGTCTCCCGCTCACCCGCCGGTTCGCCCATGCCCCGTCCGCTCCCGTCCGCGACCCGACCGCCACCACCGCGGCCGTTCACGCTGTACCCGTCGTGCCCGTTCACGCTGTACCCGTCGTGCCCGTTCACACCAGAGCCGATCGCGCCCGGACCGTTCACCGCGCGGCCGTTCGCCCCGTGGCCGCTCATGTCGCGGGCACCGGGACGACGGCGGAGGTCTTGAGCACCTTGCCGTCCGCGGACAGCGCGCGGACCGCGGCGAACGCGGCGCCGGGCGCGGTGATCACGGTCTCGAAGCCGCCGCGCGGCACCTCGGTGGCCACCGTGAGGTGGTTGCGGTCGGGGCCCGTGAGCAGCTGCCAGCGGCGCAGCTCGGTGGCGCCGTTCCAGCTGGCGTAGGCGGTCACGCCGCCGTCCGCGGAGCGCCGGGCGGCGATGGCGGGCGGCTCGGCGGGGGTGGCGTGCCAGTCGACCCGGTTGGCCACGTAGGTGTCGACGCTGGCGCCGGTGAAGCGCGCGTCGTAGATCATCTTGTCGTTCTGGTCGAACTCGGTGAACCGGCCGGTCTGGCCCCAGCTGACGAAGATGTGCCCGTCGGGCATGAGCTGGTTGCTGCCCTGCGCGCCGGTCGAGATCCCCTCGGGGTGGCTGGCCGACCGCGTGACGGTGGCGGTGTGCGCGGTCTTGTCCAGGTGCAGGATGAGCGCCCGGGACGCGGGTCGGGTGGGCGGCACCGGCGGGAACGCGGCGGCGGCCTCGTTGTCGAACATGCTGATGTCCCCGTTGGGGAGCGCGCGCACGTTGTGCTGCCAGGCGAAGACGGCGTCGGCGGGCATCGCGTAGTCGGAGTACTTGCCGCCCAGGCGGGACAGGATCTTTCCGGTGCCGCGCTCGAGGGTGTACACGGTGTGCGTGTTGCGGCCGCTGATCACGATGTTGCCCGCGGCGTCGAGGTCGGCGGCGTTGATGTGCAGGTAGTCCCACGCCGTGACCTCGTTGGACCGCAGGTAGGACTCCCCGACCGGGATGTGCTCCAGGCTGTTCCAGGTCATCAGCACCTTGCCGGTAGCGATGTCGATCTCGCGGACGACGTTCTCCACGATCGGCCGCACGTTCACCTGGCCGGGCACCGGGGTCGTGGTCCGGTAGGTCACCACGATGATGGTGTTCTGCGGCGTGATCTTGATGGCGTGCAGGTCGACGCTGCGGTCCGTGCCCACCTCGGCGATCTTGCGGTAGTTCTGGTCGGCGATGGTCACGCTGCCCATGCCCCAGCCGAGCTCGATGAACGCGCCCTCCCACCAGGTCATGACCGGCTTGCCGCGGTAGGTCTGGGCCTGCGCGTTCATCACCAGCCGCAGCTTGTCCCCGCGCGAGGCGAACCACACCGGGCTGCCGGTGTCGTCGACCAGCAGCGGGCCCAGTTGCTCGTTGGTGGTCGCCTTGGGCGTCAGCAGGATCAGGCCGGGCGAGGTCGGCGCGGAGGCCGTGGTCACCTGGATCGCGGGCGGCACCAGGTCCGGGCGGGAGAGGAAGCGCTGCACCGCGACGGTGTCCGCGGCGGTGTGCAGCACCGGCACGGTCGCGACCGGCGTGGCCGACGCGACGGGAGCGGGCAAATCGGATATAACGACGACAATAGCGCTGACAATCGCGCCGATAAAACCCGAACGCAGGCGGTGACGGGCGAATTTCGTCGACTGAGTCATTCCGACATCCATATGGCCGAGGGGAATTCCGCCATGTGAGCCGTCCTGGCGGAAGTTGGGCCAGCATGACACAGTGCGCACACGGGGCCAAGGTCCCAAACATTACCGGAATTATTACCAACACATGTTATGACTGTTTCTTATAACCCTGCCAACGGACGCGGGGTAGCGATTAACACCGACCGCGTCTTATGTTCGGCGCGTGGACTCCGAAACCCCGTTGACCGAGCCGATCGCGGTTATCGGCCTCGGCTGCCGCTACCCGGGCGGCGTCACCTCCGCCACCGACCTGTGGGAGCTGGTGGTCTCCGGCGGCGACGGCATCGGCCCCTTCCCCACCGACCGGGGCTGGGACCTCGACGCGCTCTACGACCGGCGCCCCCGGCGCGCGGGCCGCACCTACACGCGGGAGGCCGGTTTCCTGCACGACCTGCCGCTGTTCGACGCCGACCGGTACGGCATCAGCCCGCGCGACGCGCTGGCCATGGACCCCCAGCAGCGGTTGCTGCTCGACGTCGGCCACGCGGCGCTGCGGCACGCGGGGATCGAGCCGGAGTCGTTGCGCGGCACCGACACCGGCGTGTTCGCGGGCGTCGCGTACCTGGACTACGGGATGCCGCTGCACCACAGCCCGGCCCTCGTGGCGGGCAAGCGGATCACCGGCAGCGTGAGCAGCGTGCTGTCCGGCAGGCTCGCCTACACCCTCGACGTGACCGGTCCCGCGTTGACCGTCGACACCGCGTGCTCGTCGTCGCTGGTCGCCATCCACCTGGCCGCGGCGTCACTGCGCCTGGGCGAGAGCACGCTGGCGCTGGCCGGTGGTGTCGCCGCGATGTGCACGCCGGGCGCGCTGGTCGACTTCGCGCAGTTGCGGGGGTTGGCGCCCGACGGCCGCTGCAAGACGTTCAGCGACCGCGCCGACGGCACCGTGTGGGCGGAGGGCGCGGGGGTCGTCGTGCTGGAGCGGCTCTCCGACGCCCGCAGGCACGGGCACCGCGTGCTGGCCGTGCTGCGCGGGAGCGCGACGAACTCCGACGGCGCCACCGAGGGCCTGCGGACGCCGAGCGGCCGCGCGCAGGAGCGGGTGATCGCCCGGGCGCTGGCCGACGCGCGGCTGCGCCCCGACGACGTGGACCTGGTCGAGGCGCACGGCACCGGCACACCGGTGGGCGACCGGATCGAGGGGCAGGCGCTGGTCGCCGCCTACGGACCGGGCCGGACCGCGCCGCTGTGGGTGGGGGCGGTGAAGTCCAACATCGGCCACTCCGCCGGGGCGGCGGGAGTGGCCGGTGTCATCAAGGTCGTGGCCGCGATGGCGCACGGCGTGCTGCCGCGCAGCCTGCACGTCGAAGACGGCACGGGCGCGTCCGGCAGCGGCCTCAACGACGGCGTCGACTGGGCCGCCGGGAACATCAAGGTGCTGTGCGACAACGAGCCGTGGCCCGACCGCGGCCGTCCCCGGCGGGCCGGGGTCTCCGGGTTCGGGATCAGCGGCACCAACGCGCACCTCGTCCTCGAGCAGGGCGACGCGCCGTGGCCCGCCGAGCCGCCCGCCCCGGACGGCCCGCGCGCGCGGTATTGGTTGTTCGACCACCTACCACTGGAGTCCGGGGCCCCCGCCGCCCGGCACCCGGTGCTGGACAACGGGTCCGAGGACGCGAGCGGCGACGCGGTGTTCACGGGCACGTTCGAGGCCCACCCGTGGCTGGCCGAGCACGAGGTCGGCGGTGTGGCGCTGCTGCCCGCCTCCGCGCTGCTGGACTGCGCGCTGCACGTGGGTCGCCGCACCCGGCACCCGGTGGTGGCGGAACTGGTGCTGCACGCGCCGGTCCCGGTGGTCGGCGGCGAGATCCGGCTGACGGCCCGGCCGTCGGGCGACGGCACCCGGCCGTTGCGGGTCGAGGCGCGGGTGCCCGCGCCGGGCGCGGACCCGGAGAGTGCGCAGTGGACGACCGTGGCGACCGGGTTGCTGCGCGCCGACGGCGCGCCGGTGCCCGCGCTGCCGTGGACCGCCGCCTGGCCGCCGCCGGGCCGCCCGATCGACCTCGACCGCCTCTACCGCGACCTCGACGCGCGTGACTATTACTACGGGCCGTCGCTGCGCGCGCTGCGCCGCGCCTGGCACGGCGACGACGGCCACCTCTACGCGGAGTCGATCGTCGGCGCCGACCGGGTCATGGGGTTCGACGTGCACCCCGCGCTCCTCGACGCCGCCTTCCAGGTGCTCGGCGACACCGACCTCGACGGGGTACCGCACGCCTTCACCGGTGTGCGGTCCCGGCACGCGGGCGCGCGGTCGCTGCGCCTGCGGATCACCGTGGCGGACGGCGAGGTGGCGATCGCCGCCGCCGACCCGGACGGGCACCCCGTGGTCGTCGTCGAGTCGTTGAGCCCGCACCCGCCGCGCGTCGGGCTGTTCACCGGCGAGTGGTCGCCCGGCGCGCCCTTGGCCGACCCCGGCGCGGTCGCGCTGCTCGGCGACTCGGCGTGGGTGGGTGGCGGCGCGCGGTACCCGGACCTGCCCGCGCTGGCGGCCGCGGTGGCGGCGGGCGCGCCGGTCCCGGACCTCGTCCTGGTGGAGCGGCGCGGGGCGGCGGTGGCGGAAGCCGTGTCGTGGGCGGTGGAGACCGTGCGCGCGTGGCTCGACCAGCCGTGGGCGCGGGGCGTCCTCGCGGTCGTGACCCGCGGCGCGGCGGGGGCGGAGGTGCCGACCGACCTGCCGGGTACCGCCGTGTGGGGTCTGCTGCGCGCCGCCCGCGCCGAGCACCCGGGGCGCTTCGCCGTGGTCGACCGCCGCGAACCGCTGGAGGTGGCCGCGCTGGCCGCCGCCGCGGTCGGCGAGGCGGTGTCGGTCGAGTCGACCGTGCTGGTGCCGCGCACCGTCCCGCACCGGCCCCGCGGCATCAGCCTGCCGCGCGGCCCGTGGCGGCTGGTGCCGGGGCCGTCCGGCGGCGTGGACGACGTCGTACCCGAGCCCGCCGACGCGGTCGAGCTCGGCCGGGGTCAGGTGGAGGTCGAGGTCCGCGCGGCCGGGGTCAGCCTCCGCGACCTGGCGCTGGTGCTGGGCGACGACCCCGGACCGGGGCGGTTGGGCAGCGAGGCGGCGGGCGTGGTGACCCGCGTCGGCCCGGGGGTGACCGGGTTCGCGCCGGGCGAGCGGGTGTTCGGGCTGGTACCCGGGTCCTTCGCGACGCGGGCGGTGACGGATCGGCGGCTGCTGGCCCGGATCCCGGCGGGCTGGTCATCGGCGACGGCGGCCGCGCTTCCCCTGGCGTGGTTGGCCGCCTGGCACGGCCCGCTCGACACCGCGGGGCCGGACCGGATCGGCGAGCTGCTCGCGGACCTGGTCGACCTGGCCGAGCGCGACCCGCTCGACCCGCACCCGCCGCAGGCGTGGGACATCCGCGAACTCGCCGAACCGCTGGGCCGCCTGCGCGCGGGCACGCACACCGGCAAGCTCGTGGTGACCGTGCCGTCGCGGCGGCTCGGCGCGGGCACCGTGCTGATCACCGGCGGCACGGGCGCGGTCGGCCGGGAACTGGCCCGGCACCTGGTCCGCGCGCACGGCGTGCGGCACCTGCTACTGGTGAGCCGCACCGCGGACCGGGACGACCCGCTGGCCGACGAGCTGGCCGCCGAGGGCGCGGAGAGCGTGGTCGTGCGGCCGTGCGACGTCACCGACCGCGAGGCGCTGGCGGACGTGCTGGACCGGGTACCGCCGGGCCGTCCCCTGGTGGGGGTGGTGCACGCGGCGACCGACCGCGTGGACGGCGCGCTCGACACCCTCACGCCGCTCGAGGTCGAGCGCGCGTTGCGCCCCCAGGTGGCGGGCGCGTGGCACCTGCACGAGCTGACCGCGGGCGCCGACCTGGACCTGTTCGTCCTGCTGTCCGCGGCCGACGGGGTGCTCGGCGCGGCGGGCACCCACCTCGAGGCGCTGGCCAGGCACCGGCGCGCCCGCGGGCTGGCCGCGCTGTCGCTCACGGGCGGCGACTCGGTGTCCACAAAGGATTTCCTGACGTTGTTCGACCGGGCGCTGCGCGTTCCGGATCCCGTGCTGCGCCCGGCGCGATACGCGCCGGGAAACGAGATGAAAATCTCAGCGGCCGAAGATTCCCACCGTCGTACTGCTTTCCCGGATTACCCATCGACGGCGGCCGAGAACACCACACCGGACGTGCTCGCGCTCGTGCGCCGGGAAGTGGCGACCGTTCTCGGGCACCGCGATCCCACCGCGGTCGAGGTGGCGCGACCGTTCCGCGCGCTCGGTTTCGATTCGCTGTCCGCGGTCGAACTGCGCAACCGGCTCAGCGCCGCGACCGGCCAGAACCTGCCGCCCACCCTGGTGTTCGACCACCCCAGCCCGGTCGCGCTGGCCCGGCACCTGGCGACCGGCCGGACC
The DNA here is from genome assembly GCF_041897805.1 of Actinokineospora auranticolor. GTDB lineage: Bacteria > Actinomycetota > Actinomycetes > Mycobacteriales > Pseudonocardiaceae > Actinokineospora > Actinokineospora auranticolor. The sequence continues at coordinate 3,421,646 of NZ_CP154825.1, read as the reverse complement.
CCTTCCCCCGCACCGCCCCCACCCCGGGAAGCACCGCGCGCGCGGATCGCCACCAAGCGGGTGGCGCTCCCGGATGTCGATCTTATAAGTGGATGGGATTACCCCGGTCAGTGATTCACAATCAACAATCGAGGAGTGATTCGCGGCCACCGCCGACCATTTCGCCAGAAGGGACGATCCAGTGCCGGAAAAACGGACAAATGCACTGGGTCACTCTTTTGGCGGGACGGTGAGAAAACTGGGAAAAATGGAACGCGCGCGCATCGATGTCACCGGACTCGGCAAGACCTACGGTCCGGTCACCGCGCTGACCGGAGTCGATTTGACCGTGGCGGCGGGCAGCGTGCTCGCGGTACTCGGGCACAACGGCGCCGGGAAGACCACTTTGGTGGACATCCTGGCGACCCGGACCAGACCGAGCACGGGCAAGGCGTCGGTGTGCGGGTACGACGTGGCCACCCACGGCCACGAGGTGCGCAGGCGGATCGCGCTCACCGGCCAGTTCGCGTCGGTCGACGAGACCCTGTCCGCGCGGGGCAACCTGGTGCTGTTCGCCCGGCTGCTCGGCGCGCCCGCGCGGGCGGCCAAGGCCCGCGCCGAGGAGCTGCTGGAGGTCTTCGGCCTCACCGAGGCCGCGGACCGGCCCGCGCTCACCTACTCCGGCGGCATGCGGCGCAGGCTCGACCTGGCCGCCTGCCTGGTGGGCTCGCCCGAGGTGCTGTTCCTCGACGAGCCGACCACCGGCCTGGACCCGGTGAGCCGCACCGGTTTGTGGGCCACGGTGCGACACCTGGCCCGCTCGGGCACCACGGTCGTGCTCACCACCCAGTACCTCGAGGAGGCCGACCGGCTGGCCGACCGGATCGTGGTGCTGGCCGCGGGCGCGGTCGTCGCGGGCGGCACCCCGGCCGAGCTCAAGGCCAGGGTCGGCGCGCGCACCACCACGGTCACCTTCCGGGACGAGTGGTCGGCGCGCTGGGCCGTCGAGGAGTTCCAGCGGATCGGCCTGGCGCCGACGCTGGACCCGGACGCGTACACGGTGACCGCGGCGCTGCCCGACGCCGGGGTGATCCTCGCGCTGCTGCGCGCGCTCGACCGCTACGGCCTCGACCTCGCCGACCTGACCGTCACCGAGCCCACGCTCGACGAGGTCTACCTGAGCCTGCACCGGGCGAAGTGGCAGCAACCACCGGCGCCCGCCGCGGTGGAACGGGACACGGCGTGAACGCCCGGCACGCGCGGACCACCCGCGCCCCGGAGCCCCACGACCGGACCGGCTGGACCGGCAGCACGCTGCGCACCCAGGTGTGGGTGCTGACCGCCCGGTCGCTGCGGGCGGCCTTCGGCGACTACCGGCTGGTGTTCTTCGGCCTGCTGCAACCGGTCGTGCTGCTGCTGCTGTTCAGCCAGGTGTTCTCGGGCGTCGGCTCGCTGCCCGGGGTGGCCGCCTACGACGGGTACATCAACTACCTGATGCCCGCGACCCTGGTGAACATCGCCATGATCACCGCGATGGGCGCGGGCGCGGGGCTGGTCGCCGAGACCTACACCGGGGTGGTGGGCCGCTTCCGCAGCCTGCCGATCAGCCCGGTGTCGGTGCTGCTGGCCCGCACCTTCGCCGACACCGCCCGGTTGGCGGTGCAGTTGGTCGTGATCGTGGTGGCGGCGGTGCTGCTGCTGCGGTTCCGGCCGGACGGCGGCCCGTTCGGCCTCGCCGCCGCCGTGCTGCTGACGCTCGTGGTGGGCTGGGGCCTGAGCTGGGTCTTCGTGGCCATCGCGACGTGGCAGCGCAACGTGGAGCTGATGCAGGCGGTGTCGTTCATCGCCATGTACCCGCTGATGTTCTCCAGCAGCGCCTACATGCCGCTGCAGAACATGCCCGCGTGGGTGCGCGCGGTGGCCACGGTCAACCCGCTCACCTACGCGATCGACGCCGCCCGCGCGCTCGCGCTGGGCCGGTCCCCCGGCTGGGCGCTGCCGCTCGCGGTGCTGCTCGCCATGGTGGCCGCGCTCGGCGGTGGCGCCGCCGCCGCCCGCAACTTCCGCCGGTCGGCCTGAACGAGGACCGCCATGCCCAGCAACCACCTGACCAGGAACCCATCTCCCATGACCATCCGGATCGAGATCGTGGGCGCCCTGCGCGGCAGCCTCGACGGCGCGGCCGTCACCCCGTCGCAGCCCAAGCTGCGGCGGCTGCTGGCCCTGCTGGCGGCCAACCCGGGCACCGTGGTGCGGCACGAGACGATCACCGAGGAGCTGTGGTCCGGCCCGCCGTCGGCCCAGCTCGCGCGGATCGTGCAGACCTACGTGTCCCAGTTGCGCAAGCTCTTCGGCACCTCGGACGTGTGCGCGCACACCCCCAAGGTCGGCTACCGGCTGGCGCTGTCGCCACCGGACTACCTCGACACCGAACACCTCCTGCGGCTGCGCGACACCGCCGAGGCCCACCTGCGCGCGCAGGACCCGCGCGCGGCGGCGGACGTCCTCGGCGCGGCGGTCGACCTGTGCCGCGGCGAGGTCCTCTCGGACGTGTCGCTGGGCCCGGTGCTGCGCCGGGAGAAGGCGCGGCTGGACCTGGTTCGGGTGGGGGTGCTGGAGCGGTACCTGCGGGTGCAACTGGACCTGGGGCACCCGGAGGCGGTGCTGGCCCAGGTCGACCGCGTGGTGCGGGAAGACCCGCGGCACGAGCAGCTGTACGCGTCGCTGCTGCTGGGCTTCGCCCTGGCGGGCCAGCGGGCCCGGGCCACCGACCTGTTCCACGAGGTGCGGACCCGGCTGGCCCGTGAGTCCGGGCTGGAGCCGGGGCAGGCACTGCGATCGGCGTTCGAGCGGGCCCTGCGGGACGAGCCGGGGCGGTCCGGGCCCACCGCCGTCGGTCCCCCCGGAGTGCGTCCGCTGCGCGGAACCCGGCAACGCCCGGAGCAGGTGCTGCCCGCGGGCCCGGTGTTCGGTCACGGGCCGCAACTCGAGTTCGCGGTGTCCGAGTTGCGGCGGAGCCCGGTACTCGCCGTGGTCGGCGCGCCCGGGGTGGGGACGAGCACCTTCTGCGCGCGCGTCTCCGACCAGGCCCGCGGCGACTACCCGGACGGCAGGCTGCTGGCGGACTTCGCCGAGCACTCCCCCGTCGAGATCCTGGGCTCGTTCCTGCGCGCGTTGCGCCCAGGCGCCCCCGTCCCGGACGGCCTCTCGGCTCGCGCGCGTCTGTACCACCGCCACACCCGGGATTCACGACTGCTGGTGGTGCTGGACAACGTGGTCGAGTGCACCGACCTGACCGCCCTCACCCCCGCGTCCCCGGACAGCACTGTGCTCCTGGGGTGCGCCGCTCGCCCCTCCGGCATCCCCGCCGTCGACCTCCCGCGCCTGCCGGTCGAGGACTTGCTCGCTCTCTTCGCCTCCCGGGTAGGGCAGTCCCGAGTGGACAGAGAACCGTCGGCGGCGTGGTCCCTCATGACCCGCTGCGGTGGCCTCCCCCTGGTGGCCGCCGTCCTCGCCGACCTGGCCCGCTACCGCCCCCACTGGTCCCTGGGCCGCCTGGCCCAACGCCTGGCAACCGATCCCCCGTTGGCAGCGGGCAAACTGGACCTCCCCGCCGCCGTAGCCCGCAGCGCGGCGGGCCTGGACCGGGTCCAGTGGTCCGCCCTGATCCGCCTCGCCCACCGCGAAGGCCGCCCGGAAGCCCTCTCCGCGGACTGGGTCGCACGAGCCCTGGAACTCTCCGTCCCGGCGTCGACGGAACTCCTCGACCGCCTCACCGCCCTGCGCCTGGCCGACCCAGCGCCCCGAGGCCCCCGAGCGGACACCCGCTACCGCCTGGACCCCCTCTACCTACGGGCGATCCGCGAACTCTGCGCCAGATCCCCCCGCCGCGCCCCCGGCCCCTGGGCTCCCCCCACCCCGGACCGCCGCCCCCGCCAGGTCGCGTCGACCTAGCGCGTCAGGTCAGCCCGGACAGGACGTCGCCGAAGACCGCGATCCGCACGGCTCCACACCAGTGAACCGGCCGGTCACCTGTCGCCCGAGAAGTCCTTGGTGGTCCAACGGTCCGGGCGGATCTCCAGGTACTCCGGTGGTCCGAGTGGGTTGTCGCCCGCCAGCTCACCGGCGACCCAGCCCGCGATCGCCTCCTCCGGGAGGTAGCGGCGGCCGACGGCGGCCAGGTCGTCCGCGGTCGGCGGGCCCTGTCGGACCACGGTCCCCTCCACCGAGACGTACCGGTACGGCACCTCGGCCCGCTGGACCACCAGCGCCACCAGCCCGGCCGCGCGGGCCAGGCGGGACTTGCGCTTGCCCGCGCGCAGGACCAGGCCGATGTGGCCGCCCGGGGTGTAGGAGTACCAGGTGGGGTGGGCGTGAGGTGGGCGCCCGGGTTCGGCGTTGATGGCCAGGACGGCCACCTGCGGCACGGCGAGGAACTCCTCACGTTCGGCGGTGGTCAACGACCGCGAACGCGGCTTGTGCTTCGATTCGGACATCTCGCCCCCTGGTGGTGTGGGTCCCACACCACCAACACCCGGGTGCCTCCGCGCATTCCCGGACTGCCGGGAACCCACCTACCTCCGAGCCACCCGGGGGCACTGCGCCAGCTCCTCCAGCCGGGAGACCACGGCCTCGGCCCCGCCCGCCTCCTCGAACGACGCCCGCACCCGCCCCGCCGACTCCACATAGGACGGATCCGACACCACGGTCCGCACCGCCGCGGCGATGTCCGGCGCCCGCACGTGGTCGAACCGCAACCGTATCCCCGACCCCGAGGCCACCACCTGGTCCGCCACCACCGGCTGGTCATCCCGGATGGGCGCCACCACCAACGGCACCCCGTGCGCCAACGTCTCGCACACCGTGTTGTGGCCGCCGTGGCAGATCACCGCCGCCGCCCGGGGAATCAGGTCCAGCAGCGGCGCCGAGGCGACCACCACCGCATCCCCCGAAGCCGACAGGCACCCGCCCGGATCGATCACCACCCCTTGCAGCTCAGGCAACTCCGACAGCGCCAACGCGCACTCCGCCAGGAAGCGCCCGCCCGCTTCGGAATTCGTCGTCCCCAACGTCACCAGCACCAACCGCGCCCCCGGGCGCAGCCGAGACCACGGGAACTCCACCGGCCTGCGCCGGGACAGCGACGGCCCCACGTACCGCGGGTCCGACACCGCCACCACCGGCTCCCCCGCCAGTTCCGCCGTGCTGAACACCACCACCGAGTACGGCGAGAACCGCAGGTCCCCCGCCCCCTCGACGCCGTGCCGCGCCCGCAGCCCCCGCTGCTGCTCCCGCACCCACTCCGCGATCCGGGGCAGCGCCGCGAGGGGGTCCGCCAGCTCCGTCGACGTGCTGGCCGAGGTCACCCAGGGCAACCCCAGCCGCTCCGCGACCAGGGCGCCCGCGAACGCCTGTTGGTCCACCACCAGCAGGTCCGGGTCGAAGTCCTCCACCGCGGCCCGCACCCCCGGCACCATCGCGTCCGCCAGGGGCACCAGGAACTCCGCCCACAGGAACCGCAGGGCGGCGAAGGCGCGCAGGCCGGGGGGACGTCCCTCCAAATAGGACCCGGCGGGGTACACCCGCTCCCGCACCAGGTCGCGCACCAGTGGGCACGGGCCGACCCAGGCCACCTCGTGCCCGCGCGCCACCGCCGCGGCCGCCACCCCGACCAACGGGTTGACGTGCCCGGCCAGCGGTGGGACGACGAACAGCAGCCGTTTCCTCATCTGCCTCCCTCCGCGTCGGGTAATCGCCGCGCGCTCACCCGCTGTGCCTGCGCACCCAGTCGACGAGCAGGCCGCGGACGGCGCGGTGCTGCTCGACCAGCACCGAGTGGCCCTGGTCGTCGAAGACGAACAGCTCGCCGCGCGGCATCAGCGAGGTGAGCGCGTCGAGGTCGTCGGACTGGTAGCCGTAGCGGCCCAGGATGGACAGCACCGGGACGTCGATCGCGGCCACGTCGTCGATGGTCATCATGGTGCCGGTCGGCACCTCCTCGGCCATGGTGGTCGAGGTGATCCGCTTGGCCGCCAACCGCGCCAGCCGCCGGTGGTGGGCGCCGAAGGTGGCCTCGATCCACTCGTAGTTCTCCTCCACCTGGAGCATCTCCAGGGTGGCGGCGAGGATGGCGCGCATCTTCACCGCCCAGATCTCCGTCGGCGGCTCGGACTCGATGGACACCACGCTGCGCACCCGGTCCGGGAAGCTCGCCGCGTAGCGGTAGGCGATGGTGCCGCCGAAGCTGTTGCCCACCAGGTGCACCGGCCGGTCACCCGCCAGCGCCCGCAGGAGCTCGTCGAGGTCGGTGACGAAGTCGGTCAGCGTGTACCCGCTGACCGGCCGCTCGGACTTGCCGTGGCCGCGCAGGTCGTAGCTGATCACGTCGATGCCCGCGGCGGCGACCGGGGGCGCCAGGGTCAGGTAGAAGCTGGCGAGGCTGTCGGTGCCCATGCCGTGGATGAACACCACCGCCTCGGTCGCCCCCGCCCCGGCCCCGGGCAGCACCTGGTAGTTCGTGCGCAGCCCGTTGACCTTCAGCTCCGGCACCTCAGTCACCCTCCCGGAGGGCCCCGGCGACGTAGTCGGCGATCTGGCCGACGGTCAGCCCGATCACGTCGTCGAGGTCGAACTCGGCCAGGTGCTCGGCGAGGTTGACCCGGGGCCCGTACCGGTCGGCGAGCAGGCCGCCCAGGGTCACCAGGTCGATGCTCTCCAGGCCGAGGTCCTCGTGGAAGGCGGTGTCCGGGCGCACCTCGACACCCAGGATGTCCAGGTCGTCACCGACCAGGCCGCTGATCAACTCCACCACGCCGTCGAACACGTCGGTGGAGTGCTCCGCGGTCGTGTCAGTCATCTCCGGTGGTCCTCTCAACTCGGGCGGTCACCGCGGTGGGACCCGCGGGGGTGAGGGTGACGCGCAGGTCGGGCAGCGCGCGGCCGTGGTGACCGCGCACCACCAGCCGCTCGCCGTCCCCGGTCAGCAGGACCTCGGCGGGGAACAGCGTTTCCGTCCCCCACTCGTCGGGGCGCGCGGCCAGCCAGCCGCGCACCGCGTCCTTGGCCGCGACCCGTCCCAGCAGCCAGGTGCGCTGCCCGCGCGGCGGCACGGCGGCGTACGCGGCGCGCTCGGGCGCGCTGAGGTAGACGCCGACGAACACGTCGCGGGACGCCAGGGTCGTCCACCGGTCCTGCGCCAACCAGGTGCCGTCGGCCTGCGGCCGGGACAGCGCGTGGTCGCGCGGGAAGGCGTAGACGCCGTGGTCGGTGTGGTCGCAGTCGAGGCGGATGTCGTGCCAGCCGGTGATCGTCGCCCACACCCGGCCCGCGTGGCTGACCACGGCGTCCATCTCCACCGCGGCCTCGTCCGGGATCCGGGCGTCGGCCAGGCAGTCGACGACCGCGCCCAGCGGGGGCGGCGGGCCGTGGAAGACGATCGAGTCGACCCGGGTGGGGAACGCCAGGATCCTGGTGTCGACCCGGGCCTGGAGCCAGCAGCCGAGCATCTGGCCGACGTTGTCGAGCACGCAGCCGGGCGCGGGCAGCACCTTGATCTGGCCGTGGGCGCGGTCGCCGTCGTGCGCGGTGACCTCGGTCAGGCCCTGGAACTGCGGGCCGTGGAACATCTGCCTGCCGCCGTAGATCTCCACCGGGGTCAGCGCGGGTCCGGTGGCCGGGCCGGGGTGCGGGGCCGGTGCGGACGCGGCGGGGTAGGCGTCGGCGAGGTCGACGGTCATCGCGGCGAACTCACCGAGCCGCACCTGAACCGGTCCGCCGGGGACCGGCCGGGTCATGGTGATCTCCACGTCCTGGCTGGGCGCGGCGATCAGCCAGCGGGTGAACCGGATGTCGCGCACGGCGACCGCCAACTCGCCGGGCCACGCGCGTTCGGTGGCCCGCTGGGCCCATTCGACGAGCGTGGTGGCGGGCACGACCGGTCTGCGGTCGGTCTCGTCCGGCCAGTCCGCGCGCTGCCGGAAGAACCGGTGCCCGCGCAGGTAGGGCATGTCCGCCACCGAGACGCGCAGCAGCGTGGTGCGCACCGCGCCGGGTTCGGCCGCCGGGAGCGCCCGCTGGGCGGGCAGCGCCGCGGGGGCGGGTCGGATCGCCGGGGCGCGGCGGCTCCGGACGGCCGCGGTGACCGCGCGGACGGTCGCGTCGGTGTCGGCGATCAGCGCGGACAGCTCCCCCGCGATGTCCGCGGGCAGCCCGGCGGGCAGGTCCGGGCGCCCGCGCGACGGCGCGAACCGTCCGCGCGCCTCGGGGTCGACCGTGAGGGTGGGACTGGTGACGCGCACCGGGATCTCCCCCACCGCCGAGGCATTGTCCTTTTGGGAGGCGGTTGAACCGGCCTTTGTGGACTGTTCGAGCGCGGCGAGGTCCGGGTCGGCGCCCTCCACCCAGAGAGCGGTCGCCACCCGGCGCAGCTGCGCGAGGCCGGGCCGCACGGAGGAGGCCGCGTTGATCACCAGGTGCGGCGCGTCGTCGAGGGAGTCGCTGACGAAGGAGCCGAGCTGTCCGGCGCCCATCAGCACGAACACGCGGTAGCCGTCGGCGGACATCCGCGCGACGACCTCGCGGAACCGCACCGGTTTCACCAGGTGGTCCGCCGAGAGGCGCAGCAGCGAGTCCGAGTCGTCCGGGTAGCGGTCGGCGGTGGTCGCCGAGTACACCGGCAGCGTGCCCGCGCGCATCCCGGTCGCCCGGATCGCGTGCAGGTAGGGGTCGACGTACGGCGCCATCATCGGGGTGTGGAAGCCGGTGGAGAACGGCAGCGGGCGGGCGAACACCCCGGCCGCGCGGAACCGCTCGGCCAGCCGTTCGATCGCCTCGCGCGGCCCGCAGACCACGCTCTGCCGCGGCGCGTTGTCGTGGGAGACAACGACATCCGGTTCGTCGGCGATGCCGCGTTCTGCCTCGTCGACCGCGCAGCCCAGCGCCAGGTAGTCGACGGCGGGCATGGGGAAGCCGTCGAGGCCGATGCCCGGTCGGTCGCCGGTGAACATGCGCGCCAGCACGGCCGCGGTCCACTCGCCGATGCTGTGCCCGACCAGGCCGTCGGGCCGCACGCCGAGCCGCGCCAGGGCGCGGTCGAGCAGCATGCTGGCGTCCGCGACCGCGGCCACGTGCTCGGGCACGCTGCCGGTCTCGGCACCCGGCGGTTCCTCGCCCAGCAGCGCGGCGACGTCGTCGATCCGGGGCGCGAACTCGGCTTCCAGGCCGGGGAACACGAACGCGGTCTTGGCGCCGGGCTCGCGCAGCAGCGGCGTCCCGGTGAACCAGACGTCACCGGAGGACCAGGTCCAGCCGGGCTGGTCGGCGCGGGCCAGGACGCGCTGCGCGACCGTGAGCCGCTTCGCCGTCGGTCCGACCACCCCGAGCCGGAACCGACCGGTCGGGTCGCCGACGGGCTCGTCGGGCGGGCAGTCGCCGTGCTCGTCGAGCAGCCGCGCCAGCTCGGCCGGGTCGTGCGCGGCGAGGCGCAGCACCCTCTCCCGCTCGACCACCCGCGCGGGGCGGCGGATCGGCGTGTCCGGGGCCTGTTCGACCACGACGTGCGCGTTGATCCCGCCGAACCCGAACGCGTTGACCGCCGCGCGGCGGGGCCCGACGCCCTCCCACGGCTTGGCGGCGTCGAGGACGTGGAACCGGGTCGGCTCCAGCAGCGGGTTCGGGTCGGCGCAGTGCAGCGTCGGCAGCAGCACCCCGTGGTGCACGGCCAGCACGGCCTTGACCAGACCGGCGATGCCCGCGGCGGGCATGGTGTGACCGATCATCGACTTGACCGAGCCGATCACCGCCGACGCCCCGGGCGGGGCGCCGAACACCTCGCCGAGCGCGCTCAGCTCGGCCGCGTCGCCGACCGGGGTCCCGGTGCTGTGCGCCTCGACCAGGCCGACCGAGTCCGGTACGGCCGGGTCCAGCCCGGCCGCCGACCACGCCCGGCGCAGGGCCACGCGCTGCCCCGCCGAGTCCGGGTTGAACAGGCTCTGCGTCCGGCCGTCGCTGGCCGTGCCGACGCCGCGGATGACGGCGTAGACCCGGTCACCGTCGCGGCGCGCGTCGGAGAGCCTGCGCAGCACGACGACTCCGGCGCCCTCGCCGATGAGCAGTCCGTCGGCGTCGGCGGACAGCGGCCGAATGCCCTGCGTGGGCGACAAAGCGCGAAGCTGGCTGAACACGGCCCAGAACGTGTCGTCGTGACCGTGGTAGACACCGCCCGCCAGCACCGCGTCGCAGCGGCGCGTGGTCAGCTCACCTATCGCCTGGTCGACCGCCAGCAGCGAGGACGCGCACGCGGCGTCCACGGTGTAGGCGGGTCCGCGCAGGTCGAGGCGGTTGGCCACGCGCGAGGCGGCGAGGTTGGGCACCAGGTTGATCGCCGACTCCGGTTGCACCGGCCCCAGCGGGTCCAGCAGCGCCGCGCGCAGCTCGGCCAACTCGCCCTCGCCCATGCCCGGGTTCAGCTCGGCGACCACGCGCAGCACCGTCCGCACCGTGCGGACGCGCTGCTCCAAGCCGACCATGCGGGGGCCGATGTAGCCGCCGCGACCGAGGATCACCCCGACCTTGCCCGCATCGCCCAGCGCGGGCAGTCCCCCGGCGTCGGCCACGGCGGCCGACGCGACCCGCAGCGTGAGCAGCTGGTCCGGCTCGATGGTGTCCACCGAGTTAGGCATGATGCCCAGCCCGGCGGCGTCCAGCGAGAACGGCGCGAGGAACCCGCCGCGGTGGCAGTAGGTGCGGTCCGGCGGCAGGGGGGCCGCCGGGTCCGGGACGTCACCGTGGAAGTGCGGGTCCCGGCGGTCGGGCGGGACGTCGGTGATCGCGTCGTGGCCGGTGCGCAGGTTGTGCCAGTAGGTGTCCAGGTCGGGGGCGCCCGGCAGCATCACCGCCATCCCCACGACCGCGACCGGCTCCCGGGCCTGGCTCGCGTCCACGCCTCACACCCAGGCCGTGTAGACGACCGCGCGGGTGTCCCGGCCGCCCGCGGCCAGCTCCCGCACCAGGCACTCGGTGCCCGCCACCGGGTCGATCATGCCGATGCCGCGCCGGTCGAGGTCGCGGGCCAGCGCGTCGGAGACCATGCCGCCGTGCTCGCCGGTGGGCACCCACGGTCCCCAGTGGACGGTCACGACCCGGCAGCCGGTGCGCTCGGCGTAGGCGGTGCCCAGGGTCTCCAGCGCGTCGTTGCCCGCCGCGTAGTCGACCTGGCCGCGGTTGCCGAACACGGCGGAGACGCTGCCGAAGAACACCGTGAACGCCGGGCGCACGCCCGCCTCGGTGAGCCCGTCGAGCAGCGCGCGGGCGCCATCGATCTTGGTGGCGAAGACCCGCTGGAACGAGTCGTCGTCCTTGTCCAGCAGGAGCTTGTCGTCGAGGATGCCGGAGGCGTAGACGACGCCGTCGAGCCTGCCGTGCCGGGCGTAGACGTCCTTGACCAGCTGGCGGACCGCGGCGGCGTCGCGCACGTCGACCGAGCGGTAGTCGACCCGCCCGCCGACGGCCCGGATCTGGCCGACGGTCGCGGAGACCTCGCGCTGGGTCAGGATCGACCGCACCGCGCGCTCCACCTCGGCCAGCGGGCGCCCGTCGGCGGCCAGCGCCAGCCGCAGGCCCTGCTCGTCGGCGTTCGCCAGCTCCGGCGGCGGCGCCGACTCCGGCGGCCACGGCGTGCGGCCCGCGAGTTCGAGGTGGCAGCCGGACGCGGCGGCCAGGGCGGTGCTGCACCGGGCGGTGATGCCGCGGGCGCCGCCGAGCACCAGCACCACGGAGTCGCGGTCGAGGCCGAGCGCGCCGGGGACGGCGTCGTCCAGCTCGGCCTCGGCGACCTCGAAGCCGAACCGGTCGGCGCCGACGTGGCGCACCACGGGCTGCCCGTCGTGTTCGGCCAGTTCGACGGCGAGCACGTCGGCCAGCGCGCCGGGGGCGATGTCGGGGGCCACCTCGACCAGGCGGGCGAAGAGCTTCGGCCGCTCCGCGAGCACCGAGCGGACCAGGCCGCGCAGACCGGCGGCGTGGTACGGCGCTTGGCCGTCCACCTGCGGCGACACGACCAGCACCGAGTCGACCCCCGCGCCGACCGCGTCGCGCACGGCGGCGAACACCCGGGGCGCGACCGGCTCGTCGGCGACGGCGAGCGGGGTGAGCAGGATGAGCGTGTCGGGGTCGTCGACCTCGCCGTCGACCGCGCCGTGCAGCACGGCCATGGCGCGGACCGCGGCGGCGTGCTCGGCGCGGTCGGGGTCGTGCACCACGCGGACGCGCTTGCCGGTGAGGTCGGGGGCCACGCCGATCGGCTTGGCGGGCACGGTGACCGGCAGGAACCGGCGCGGCCGCACGCCGTCGACGACCCGGTCCTGGCTGGGCGCGGGCTCCTCGGCGATGATGCCGAGCCGCTCCTCCAGCCAGAACGCCATGGCTTGGGCGCTGCGCCTGCGGTGCAGCTCGTCGTGCACGGAGCCCTCGGCGTCGACGCCGAGCTTGGCGATCAGCGTGCCCGCGATCTCGGTGCGCTTGATGGAGTCGATGGACAGGTCGGCTTCCAGGTCGAGGTCGCCGTCGATCATCTCCGGCGGGTAGCCGGTGCGCGCGGCGATCACCTCGACGACCGCGGCGAGCACGTCGGCGGGCGACGCGGTCGGCTCCGGCTCGGGCTCCGGCACCGGCCGGTGGTGCCCGTTGACGCCGTTGCTCCCGTTGGTCCCGTGCTCGACCGCGGGCAGCTCCGCCAGGACCGGCTCCGGCTCCAGCAGCGGCGCGGCGGCGACCAGCACCGGTGCCGCGGGGGCGGCGGGGGCGGCGGGGGCACCCGCGTAGCCGAGGTAGCCGAGCAGCACGTCGCGCTGCGCGGAGACGATCTCGCGGTTGGTGCGCAGGAAGGCGGCGACCACCTCGTCACGGGGATCGCGGGCGGCCGGGGACTCGGGGGACATCAGGGACCTCGTGATTCGTCGGGCGGGGACCAGGGCCCCGCGCGGGATGGAGCCGTCGGCACGGCGGACCAGCTGGCCGTCGACCGTCCACGGCGCGGCGGCGGCCCGGTGCCGGGCCCGGCCGCGCACCAGCCAGTCGGTGTCGACCGGCACGCCCGCGGCGGCCAGCCGGGCCAGCGCGGTGAGGAACCCGCGCAGCCCCGGGGCGCCGGGGTCGCAGGCCACCGCCGTGTGCTGGGCGTCGGCCAGGATCGCGCCGACCAGTCCGGTGAGGACGGTGCCGGGGCCGACCTCGACGAAGGTGCGGGCACCCGCGGCGTGCATGGCCCGCACCTGCTCGACGAACCGCACCGGCGCGGCCACCTGCGCCGCCAGCTCGGCCCGGACGTCCGAAGTGGACGAGTAGGCGTCGGCGGTCCGGTTGGCGTACACGGGCAGTTCCGGCGGGCGGACGTGCTCGTCGGCCAACGCCTCCGCGAACAGGGCGGCGGCGGGGGCTACCACCGCGCTGTGGAACGCGCAGGCGACCGGGATCCGCTTGGCGGACAGGCCTTCCGCGACCAGCCGCTCGACCGCGTCGGCGATCCGGTCGGTGGGGCCGGAGAGCACGATCTGCTCGGGTGCGTTGTGGTTGGCCAGGACCACGTCCCCGTCGAGTCCCCAGTCGCGCAGCAGCGGCGCGACCCGGTCGGCGGACGCGCGCACGGCGGCCATGGTCCCGGGGTCGCCGCCCGCGGCGGTCATGATCGCCTCGGCGCGGCGGGTGCTGAGGCGCAGCAACGTGTCGCGGTCGAAGGCGCCCGCGACGGACAGGGCGACGAGTTCGCCGTAGCTGTGCCCGCCGAGCAGGTCCGGCCGCACGCCGACCCGGTCCAACAGCTCCGCGACGGCGGTCGCGGCGAGTCCGAGGGCGGGTTGGGCGGCGCGGGTGTCCCGCAGGGCCGCGTCCTGCTCGGCGGCGGTGTCCGGGTCGAACGCGGTCGGCGGGAACGCGAGCGCGGCGGCGGGTCCGCTGAGCCCGGCGCGCAGGTCGGGGAAGGCGACGAACAGGTCGGCGAGCATGCCGGTGCGCTGGCTTCCCTGGCCCGGCACCAGGAACGCGACCTTGCCGGGGTCGGCGTCCGGGTCGGCGTTGTGCAGCGCGCGGTCCGGTCGGCCGTCCAGGGCCGCGCGCAGAGCCGATTCCAGCTCGGAGAGGTCACGCGCGACGATCGCGTGCCGCACCGGTTCCGTGCGCGGCCACTCGGCGGCCAGCACGGCGAGGTCGGTGAGCGAGTGCTCGCCCCCGGTCAGCTCGAACAGGTCCCGCACCGCCTGGGTGGAGCGCAGCAGGAACAGCTCGCAGTCCCAGTCCCGCAGCGCGTGCCGCTCCAGCGGCGCGCCGGGGCCGGTGGTGAGCACGGCGTGGAAGTTGGTGCCGCCGAAGCCGAACGCGCTGACGCCCGCGACCCGCTCGGCGCGCGGCGTCAGCCACGGCCGGGGCGCGGTGCTGAAGGTGAACGGGCTGTGCCGCCGGTCCCAGGCGGCGACCGGCTCGGACAGGTGCAGGGTCGGCGGGATGACGCCGAACCACAGCGACAGCGCGGACTTGATGACCCCGGCGAGCCCGGCGGCGCACTTGGTGTGCCCGATCTGGCTCTTGACCGACCCGAGCGCGCAGCTGCCGGGTTCGGCGCCCGCGGTGGTGAAGAAGTCGGTCAGCGTGGTGAGTTCGGTGCCGTCGCCGACGACCGTGCCGGTGCCGTGCGCCTCGACGAGCCCGACCGCCGCCGGGGAGATGCCCGCCATGCGGTAGGCGCGGTCGAGCGCGCGGCGCTGACCCTCGGGGCGCGGGGCGGTGAGGCCGAGGGAACGGCCATCGCTGGCCGAGCCGACGCCGCGGACCACCGCGTAGACCCGGTCGCCGTCGCGTTCGGCGTCGGCCAGGCGCTTGAGCACCACGCAGGCCACGCCTTCACCGAGGGCGATGCCGTCGCCTTCGCGGTCGAAGGGTCTACACCGCCCGGTTGGCGACAGCGCGCCCGCCGAGGTGAACATGAGGTAGTCGGCGATGCCGTTGTGCACGTCGACGGCCCCGCACAGCACCATGTCGGCGCCGCCGTGCGCGAGGTCGCGGCAGGCCAGTTCGAGCGCGGCCAGCGAGGAGCCGCAGGCGGCGTCCACGGTGTAGTTGGCGCCGCCGAGGTCGAGGCGGTTGGCGATGCGGCCGGAGATGACGTTGGTGAGCGTGCCGGGGAACGAGTCCTCGGTCAGCGCGGGCAGCTGGTCCAGGATCTCGTCGGGCACCTCGCCGAGCCAGGACGGCAGCAGCGCGCGCACCACGTTCGCGTTGGCCAGGTCGCCACCCGCCTCCGCGCCGAAGATCACGCCGGTGCGGTCGCGGTCGAAGGCCCGGTCGAGGTAGCCCGCGTCGGCCAGCGCGCGGCGGGCGATCTCCAGCGACAGCAGCTGGGCCGGGTCGACGCTGCCCATGGACGCGGGCGGGATGCCGAAGGACATCGGGTCGAACGGGACGGGCGGCAGGAAGCCACCCCACTTCGACGGTGTGGTGCCGGGTTCGCCGCCGCCCTGGCGGAAGTAGACCGCCGGGTCCCAGCGGTGCGGCGGCACCTCGGTCACGTCGTCGCGGCCGCGCAGCACGCCGGACCAGAACGCGCCGAGGTCGTCGGCGCCGGGGAACACGCACGACATACCGACGATCGCGATGTCGACCGGCGCCTGCTCGCGGTCCCGCGCCCGCGTCGGCGTCCGCGCGCTTTCCCCGGTGCGCAACAACTCCGCCGCGCCCTCGGTGACCTGCCGGTGCAGCGCCTCGATGTCGGTGAGCCGGTCGCGCAGCACCGCGACCTGGCCGACCATGTACATGCCCTCCGCGACCTGGCCGTCCTCGTCGACCTCGACGAGGACCGCGCCGTCGCGGCGCAGGCCCTTGCTGGCGATGCGCAGCCTGCCGACGTTGAGCTCCTCCAGCGCCTGCCACCGGTCGCGGGCGGAGACGCCGCGCGCGGTCAGGTCGGCGGCGACGGCCTCGAACTGGTCGACGAACGGGCTGGGCAGGCAGCGGGTCTCGTGCCCGGGCGCGGTCCGCACGGTGACGGTCCGCTCGGCCACCATGACCTCGCGCTGGTACCGGTCGGTGATCGCGCCGTGCCGCACGGCCTCCTCGGTGAACAGGTACGCGGTGCCCATCAGCACGCCGATCCCGGCGCCGCGCCGGGCGGCCGGGGCGGCCATCGCGGCCACGGCGGCGGCGGAGACCTCGTCGTGCACACCGCCCGCGAACAGCACCTCGACCCCGGTCAGGTCCGCGCGCTCGGCGAGCACGCCGAGCTGCGCCTCCCACAGGCCGAAGCTGGTGCGCGGGCCGATGTGGCCGCCGCACTCGGAGCCCTCGAAGACGAACCGGCGGGCGCCCTGGTCGAGGTACTGGCCGAGCAGCGTCGGCGACGGCACGTGCAGGTACGCGGCGATGCCGTCGGCCTCCAGGGCCGCGGCCTGCGCGGGGGTACCGCCCGCGACCAGCACGCTGTGCGGGCGCACGGCGCGGATCGCGGCGAGCTGCGCGGCACGCAGGTCCTCGGTGACGAACCCGAGGATGCCCGCGCCCCACGGCCGATCACCGAGCAATTCGGCGGTGTCGCGCAGCAACGCCTCGGTGCGGGGGCCGTCGGCCAGCGCCACGGCCACGTAGGGCATGGCGCCCCGGTCGGCCACGGCGAGGGCGAAGCCGGGCTGGTCGGAGACCCGCGTCATGGGGCCCTGGGCGACGGCGTGCGCGACGCCGAGGGTGCGGCGCACCGGTTCGCCCTGGGCCCGCGGGTCCACGTCGACCCCGGCGGTGTCGAGGTCGCGCACCAAGCCGCGCACCAGCGCCTCGGCCGAGCCGTGGCGCCGGACTGACACCGCGGCCAGGTACGCGTCCTCGCCGAGCGGGAGGTCGGTTCCGCGCAGCACCCTGCGACCGCCGCGGACCTCCGTCTCCGTCCCGTCCGCCGTGGCCAGCCGGGCGCGCAGGGCGGGTGGCAGGTCGCACTCGCCGAAGAGGCCCAACTGGCTGTCCAGCACCACCCCCGCCGCGCCGACCGCCACCGCACCGACAGCGGTGTGCGGGCCGATGCCGCCGCGCACCCAGACGGGCGCGCCGAGGCGCAGCAGTCGTTGCAGCAACATGAAGGAGGTCAGCTCGCCGACCGCGCCCGCGGCCTCGCCGCCCACCGCGACCACGCCGGTGGCGCCGTCGTCGACGGCGGCGCGGGCCTGGTCGAGGTCGGTCACCTCGACCAGCACCGGCAGGTGCGCGGCGGTCTCGGCGACCGACCACGGCGCGTCCGGACCGAGCAGCACGACCTCGACGGTGGCGCCCGCGCGCCCGCGCAGGTCCGCGGGGCGCAGCGGGCAGCCCGGGCGCACGCGGACGCCGATCCGGTCGGCGAGCCCGGCCGCGCGGGCCAGGACCGCGGCGGTGTCGGCGCCGAGGTCGAGCACACCCAGTCCGCCACCCCGGCTCACCGCGGCGGCCAGCCGCGGGTCGGGCATGTCGAAGGGGCCGCACCCCAGCACGCGCCACCGGGCGCCGACCTGCGCGTCGGACATCGCGCCTCCTATTTCCGCACTTCTTCTCGGCCGCCGAGCCGGTTACGGCCATTTCCGGGAAAATGTGAACACCGCAGGAGCGGCTTCGGGTGACAATGCCCGCGAGCCATCCGGCGTCGCCACATTCGAAGAATGGGTTTGAGCGTCGCTTGAGCGAGATTTCAGCCGCCCGACCCGGGGCTCGCGGACGTGTTAGCGTCGAGGTCGCGCGGGCTTTCCAGTGGCGAATTCCCGCGCCCTCCGACGACATCGGCGCAGGTGAATCGCCGTCGATTCGCGACGCACCGGTCCACGGACGCCAACCCAGGTACTTCGCAAGGCAGGCAAGGGGAGAACTCATGGAGCTGACCGGTCGCGTGGCCGTGCTCACCGGGGCGGGACACGGAATCGGGGCGGCGATGGCCAGACGGTTCGCCGCGGCGGGGGCGCGCGGCGTCGTGGTGTCCGACCTCGACGGCACCGCGGCCGCGGGGGTCGCCGAGGAGATCAACGCGGCGGGCGGGCGCGCGGTCTCGCGGCCCGCCGACGCCGCGGACAAGGCCGAGCTGCGCGGGCTGGCGGCGCTGGCGGTGTCGGAGTTCGGCGGCCTGGATGTGTTCTGCTCCAACGCGGGCATCGCGTTCGGCACCGGCGTGCACGCCGACGACGAGCACTGGCGCCGCTCCTTCGACCTCAACGTGCTCCAGCACGTCTACGCCGCGCAGGCGGCGCTGCCCGCGATGCTCAGCGCGCGCAGCGGGTACCTGGTGATCACCGCGTCCAGCGCGGGTCTGCTGAGCCTGCCGGGGGACGCGCCGTACTCGGTGACCAAGCACGCGGCCGTGGCACTGGCCGAGTGGCTCGCGGTGACCTACCGCAGCCGGGGGATCCGGGTCAGCGCGCTGTGCCCGCTCGGGGTCCGCACGCCGTTCCTGGTCGACGGTGTGCGCGCGAACCACCCGGCGGCCAACGCGGTGGTGTCCATGGGTCCGCTGCTGGAGCCCGAGGAGGTGGCCGAGTCGGTGCTCACCGCGATGGCCCACGAGAAGCTGCTGATCCTGCCGCACCCGAGCGCGGGCGTGGACTACGCGCACAAGGCCGCGTGCCCGGACGAGTGGCTGCGCGAGACGGTGGCCACGCTGCCGACAATGCAGGCGCCGCAACCGGTGCGCCTCGGGCAGCCGAACGGGCGGGGCTGAGCCGTGCGCTACCGCAACCTGGGCGCCAGCGGTCTCGTGGTGAGCGAGATCGGCTACGGCAACTGGCTGACGCACGACACCGAGCACGCCGCCGACTGCGTGCGCGCCGCGGTCGACGAGGGCGTGACGCTGTTCAACACCGCGGCGGCGTGGGACCGCGGCGCGGCGGAGGAATCGTTGGCGCGCGGGCTGAAGGGCGCCCACCGCGACTCGATCGTGCTGTCCACCGGCGTGTACTGGCCGGAGGACGACGGCACCACGCAGGGCGGGTTGAGCCGCAAGAGCGTCTTCGCCTCGCTGCACGGTTCCCTGCGCAGGCTGGGCACCGACCACATCGACCTCTACCACCTGCTGCGCTACGACTACCAGACCCCGTTGGAGGAGACCTTCGTCGCCCTGTCGGACCTGGTGCGGCAGGGGAAGGTGCACTACGTGGCCACCTCGGAGTGGACCGCGGAGCAGATCCAGCAGGCCGCGCCGCTGGCCGAGAAGCACCGCGTGCCGCTGGTCGGCAACCAGCCGCAGTACTCGATGCTGTGGCGGGTACCGGAATCCCAGGTGATCCCCGCGTGTGAACGGTTGGGAATCGGACAACTGGCCGCGGTCTCGCTCGCCCAGGGCGTGCTCGCGGGCCGCTACGCCGATGGGAATTTCCCAGCGGATTCCCGGGTCGCGGCGGGCGGCGACCTGGCGCGGGCGCTGATCTGGCCGCTGCTGCACGAGGAGCTGCTCACCCGCGTCGAGCCGCTGCGCGGGGTGGCGCGGCACTGCGGGCTGACCATGGCGCAACTGGCCCTGGCCTGGGTGTTGCAGAACCCGTTGGTGGGCACGGTGGTCGTCGGGGCGACCCGGCCGGAGCAGGTGCGGGAGAACGCGGGGGCGTCCGGGGTGACGCTGGACTTGGACACCCTGGGACAGATCGACCAGCTTTTGGGAACATTCGTGCAAACTGACCCAAGACTGACATTCACACCACCGCAATACCGGGACATAGATCCGGCGGCGCTATAGCCGTCCGCTATGCAATGGTGGGATAGACCGGTTACCGCCAACCGGCCCTATAATGGGCTGGCGGTCTCCACGACCGCATTTCTCCTGTGCGCGGCGAATCCGCACCACCCGCCCACCCGGCCCGCGCCGGGTGGGAGTCCCCGGGGCGGGCGCCGTGGACCCCACGGGTGCGTCGTGGCCGACCGGCACCGGATGCGAGGCGCCCCCCACCCTGCGGACGGAGTCACCACATGGAGGTCGAGATCCGCCACCTGCGCGTGATCGTGGCCATCGCCGAGTCCGGCAGCCTCAACCGCGCGTCCAAGGTGCTCGGGCTGTCCCAGCCCGGGCTCACCGGCCAGCTCCAGCGCATCGAGAACACCCTGGGCGGCCAGCTGTTCTTCCGGGCCGAGCGGGGTTCCTGCCCCACTCCGTTCGGCCACAACGTCCTGGCCGAGGCCCGCGCCGTCCTGCGCGGGCTGCAGGGCATCCGCAGGCGAGCCGAGTCCCAGGCCCGCCTGGCCGGTACACCCCCGGTCCGCCTGGGCGGCTGCGGCGGCTACCTGCACCTGGACCTGAGCCGCTGGTTGTCCGGCTTGGAGTGGGTGCCGGGGGTGCGCCTCACCGAGGAGGCGGACCCGCAAGCAACCGTCGACCAAGTCGCGAACGGGGCCCTGGACCTGGCCACGGTGTACGAGTGGCCGGGCTTCACCCCGCGCCTGCCGGACGGGGTGCAGAGCGAGGTCCTGGTACCCGACGAGCCGGTGCTGGTCATGGTCGCCCCGGACCACCCGCTGGCGCACGAGCACGCGGTCAAGTTGGAGGCGCTGGCGGAGTTCCCGTGGGTGGACGAGCCACCGGGGATGAGCCAGTGGCCGGTGTACCTGAGGCAGGTGTGCCACCGCCACGGGGTGACGATGGACCAGCAGCACGAGGTCCTGTACACACCCACGGCGCACGAGCTGGTGGCCACCCGGGCCGCTATAGCCCCCGCCCTGATCACCGGCCAGGACATCCCGGGCCGCATCCGACTGCGGGGCCTGGTGGGCAGCCCCCTGCGCCAATGCCTGCGGGTGGTGTACCGCCCGGAGACCAGGGTCGCCGAACACATCGGCGAGATCTGCGCGGAGCTGATAGCCCTCTACCAACGCACCGGCTCCCGAAACGAGTACTTCCGCCGCTGGTGGGCCAACGAGGGCAGACACAGCACACCCACGTTCTGATAGTCCACAGTAGACGCCCCACGCCACCCCAGGCGCGGGGCGTCTGTGGTACGGTCACCCTCGGCGGGCGCGGTCCGCCAGCCTGAGTGGCCACCCTCCCGGCTTGGGTGAACACCACTCCCAAGCGCTCGGGCGCCCCGCGCGAAGAAGTCGACCAGTCTTACGTAGTGCCATGCGCTCCATCCTCGTCAGCCGTGCCGGGCGGCGGAACGGGATTGACGTGCGCAAGGACTACCTCACCACCCATCTGCTCGACCTCCGCCACGCCCGCACGGGCGAATCCGTCCGCGGTCTACCCAAATGAGCCACGACACTACGTCGGGACCTCTCCCCCGCCGACCGCGAGATCTTGGTACACGCCTTCCGTGGCGACGACGTCACCGTGCCGCACGACCTGCGGCAACGCATCCTCCCGAGCGCGGCGGGACAGCGTCAGCAGGAACTGGAAGCGGTACTGCTCAACGCCCTGCTCCGCGGGTTCGACCACCTGGTCTTCAACCCCCGCATCTGGAGTTGGCGACTCGACAAGGTCATCGAGGAGGTGCGGCCGGAGCCCGACGTGCTCCGCGTCCGCTTGGCGCCCCAGTTGCTCGGCCCACTCCTGATGGAACTGCTGACCGGCGCGGTGCCGGTCCACGCACGACACCGAGCACAGCAGGTCGAGTTCTCCCCGGTCGACGACCCCACGGGCGCGCGAGTGATAGCCACCGGCGTGTCCGAACAGACCTGGCTCGCAGCGCACAGGTACGTGGCGGCCACGAATGCCGAAGCACCCCCTGACCAGGACCGCTACCCACGCCTGTACACGCCCGCTCACTTGGCGAGCGACCTGCTCCGCAGAATCCGACTCTTCCGCCAGGTGTGGTCGTTGAAGGTCGACGGCGGTCACATGGACGACCTACTGGTCGAGTGGCGAGGTGCCCCCGACGACTCCGATGTCTCAGCTTCCCTCCAACACCCGGCTGCCCCCATCGGTGTTGAGGGCCTGCGCTTGCGCCAGCTGAGCAAGAGCGACACGCCTCGCCCCAACAACCGCTCCAGGTCGATGCGCGCCGCATGGGAGACATGGGAGCGGGGAACGCCCACTCACACATCCAGCTCGACGACCTCGTCGCCATGCGCTACCGCTTCACCGCCGAGTCCAAGCACACAGCCACGAACTGCCTGCGGAACCTCGCCAAGTCCCCGAACCCCGCTGCCCTGCGCGCCGGACTGATCCCCGAAGCGCACTCACCCCACCAGCGGGTCCTGGAGACATCCCTGCTGTTGACCATGCGCTACTGCGACGCGGACCGCGTCTACCGCGCGGTCAGTCCGCGCACAGCGGGATTGGTGGTCGATCTGGAGAACGAGGTCGTTGACGACTTCTTCCGCTCCCTCCTCACATGGACGCGTTCGGATGGCGATCATCCCGGTGTCCCGGGTCTGCGCGTGGTCCCACGGGTCAACACGATCCAGTTGCGGCTGCTGGACGAGGACAGCCACCTCACAGACGCCCGGGTCGAGGTCAACGGCATCCCCGGGAGTGCGTGGGAGGCGATCTGGCGGAGCACCCGCGAGCCCGGCAAGGTCGACCCGCTCCTGGCGAACTCGCCTGTGCTCAGCCCAGGCGAACGGAAGCCACCACCTTCTGCTCCACCATCTTCCTCACCTGCGCCGCCCTCCTCCTCGGCACCGCGGGCACCGCCGTTACCACGATCGCCTCTCTGGCCGCAATCCTCACCGCCAAACGGCGGCTGCGACAACTGTGAACGTTTCGGGCTTCCCCTTCACCGGTGACCGGATTCCCGAAGCCCGTCCCCGATCACCGCCAGCGCCCCGGCAACCTCGCACGACCCGGAATACGCGGCCAAGAGCACCCCTCGAACCAGCGTCATCAGCACCCCGATCGACACGTCCCCCCGAACCTCCCCCACCTCCTGCCCCCGCACCAACAAGACGCCGAGCGCGGTCCGCAACTCCAGGTTCGCCGACGTCAACCCAGGTGTCACAGCCGTCCTGGTCAACGCGTCTACCAGGTCCCGGTCGCCCATCCCCTTCGACACCACCGCGGTCAGCGCCGAGAAGAACGCCTCCCCCGGCTCCGACGCGGCCACCGACCGCATCCGGTCCACGAGGGCGGACATCCGGTCCAGGACCACTGCCTCGAAGAGCAGTTCCTTCGTCGGGAAGTGCCGGTACACCGTGCCCGCGCCCACCCCCGCGAGCCGGCGATCTCGTCCAGCGGCGCCTGCAGTCCCTGTGCGGCGAACGCCTGCCGCGCGGCCGTGAGCACCCGGGTCCGGTTGCGCCGGGCGTCCGCCCGCGTCGGCTCCATCCGGGGCACCCTACTCGGCACCCGGGGCACCTTCCCTGCCCCCGACAAGGCACTCGTCGGCCTCGCCTGAGCCACCGGGCCGGGAGACGCTCGACGGCGAGGAGGTGGACGCATGCACCGGCACCGGCCCGGCGAACCCGAGAAGGACCAGCCCACCACCGCGCGGCCCAAGGAGCGCGTCCACCCCGTGCACGCCCTCCAGCAGAAGGTGGGCAACAGCGGCGTCAACCGGCTCATGGTGCAGCGCACCCGCGACATGGACACCACGCTCAACGACCTCGACAACATCCGCCAGTTCGGCCAGCCCGGCGGGCTCGACCCGGCCTCCACCGCCGCCGAGCAGCGGCTCGCCAACAGCTTCCCCCAGGAGAACGGGCAACCGCAGCAGTTCCCCGACCCGTCGGCGCACCTGCCGGGGGCCGGTCTGGCGCACTGGCTCAACGCCAAGTCCCCCAAGGGGCCCGCGGCCAACACCTACGGCACGGCCGACTGGGTGGCCAACATCAACAGCCAGCGCGACGAGCCGGGTACCGCGTTCCTGCGCAACTGCATCGACGCCGCCCGCGCCTTCCTCAAGTCCTGGTACGGCAGGCCGACCGCCGCGGCCGGGGTGCACGACCCGGCGCCCGGGTTGGAGAGCGACGGCGGCGGCAAGACCAAGCAGTGGCTGGAAACCGAGTGGCGCACCTCGGAGAACGGCCGCGGCCCCACCTGGTCGGACATCGAGGCCCGGTTGAAGTCGGCGGGCCACGGCGCGGTCGCCATCGTGATCTTCGACCGGGGCACCATCCACGCGGTGAACGGCGTCAACCACAACGGCAACGTCTACTGGGTCGACCCGCAGATGGGGCACATCAGCAAGAAGCCCCTCTACGAGATGCAGGGCCCCGCCGAGTCCATCACCCTCAACGCCCAGTTCCAGCCCGTCGACGAGCCCCCGCCGCTGACCACCTCCATCGAGGCGGCCCTCGCCGCCCTCGGCTGATCCGGTCACCCGGTCACCCGGTGACCGGCACCGCCCGCGCGTCGATCCGCCACGCGCCGACTTCCTCGTCCCCGTCCACGACCAACTCCAGCGGACCGGGTCGACTCAGGAACGCCGTCAGGCTCGCCGTTGCCCCATAGGCACCGACGTTGTGCACCCGGAGCACGTCCCCCGGGGCGGGCTTCCGGGCCGGGGTTCTGGCGGCCACCCGGTCCAGTGGCGTGCACAGCGGACCGACGACGTCCACGGCGACCTCGGGGCGGTCGTCCGCGGCACTCAGGTTGTCCACAGTGGTGTTCAGCCGCAACACGCGCCCCAGGCCCGCCATCCCGCCGAGCACGTTGATGCCCGCGTCGACCACCACGACGACACCGGATTCGCGCTCCTTCACGTCGATGACGGTCGTCAGCAGCGTCCCCGCCGCCGCCGTCGGCCGCCGCCCGGTCTCGAACCAGACACGCGGCGCGGACTCCGCCCAGTCCGACAGCAGGTCCGTCAGCCCTTCGCGCAACCCGATCAGGTCACAACCCACACCCTCCGCGGCATAGGGCCACGGGAAACCCCCGCCCAGGTCGACGATCCGGGGCGGGACACCCGTGCCCGCGACGACCTCGTCCACCACGGCCTTGGCGCACGTGAACCCCGTCAACAGGTGCTCGACCGTTCCCAGTTGGGACCCCAGGTAGACGTGGAACCCGAGTAGTTCCACCGACTCCGCCGCCGCGGGCCAGGCGCGGACCGCCTCGGTCGCCGTGAGACCGAACTGCCTGCCGTCGGCCATGGACAGCCCGGACGCGGGCCGGTCGCCCGGCTGCAACCGCAGCAGCACGCGCACCCGGCGCCCCGCGTCGGCCGCGGCCGCGCCGAGCCGGTCCAGTTCGGTCTCCGACTCACAGGAAAACAGCTCCGCGCCGCGCGCGATCGCCGCATCGATCTCACCGCGTGACTTCCCCGGTCCGGTGTAGAGCACGTCCGCGGCCCGGAACCCCGCCGCCACCGCGACATCCAGTTCGCCCAGCGACGAAACCTCGGCGCCGCAACCGACCCCGCGCAACTCCGCCACGACGGGGAGCAGCGGGTTGGCCTTCAGGGAGTAGAGCAGCGACGTTCCCCCCGGGAGCGCGGCCAACAACTCGTTCGCGCGATCCCGAACCTCCGCGAGGTCGTAGAGGTAAAGCGGGGTTCCGTACCGTTCACTCGTTTGGAGCAGTTCCGCGCGGTTCACCTGATTGCCCGATTCCTTCCACTATCACGCCGAGTAAGGGGACCCTGAATGCCTTGCGTCCGAAATCACCTGAGTGTAGCCTGCGAGATCAGTCACTTGTCACGAGTTGCAGGGGGCACCGTTGACGTTCAAATCGCTGGAGATGCGCAAACTGGGTCCAGGCAACCTGCGGGCCATCGAAATCGGGGTGACGTCCCGGTGTAACTTCCGGTGCAGCTATTGCGGTGCGTATGACCTGCTGGAACGCAAGATCCTCTCGGTCGAGGACGTGGCTCGGGTGATTGACAGCCTGCCCGACCTGGAACGCGTGAAACTGTCCGGCGGCGAGGTGCTCCTGGAATTCGACATCTGCGTCGGAATCATCGAGTACTGCACCGCGCACGGCATCTCGACGCAGATCAATTCTAACGGCACGCTGCTCAACGACGAGAAATTCAACCGCCTCGAAGCGGCCGGTCTCGACGTGCTGCACTTCTCGCTGAACCACACCGACGCGGCCCGACACGCCGAGTTCTACAAGGTCACCGAGAAGATGTTCCCGAAGATCGTGTACGCCGTCGAGCGGGCT
This sequence comes from Actinokineospora auranticolor, assembly GCF_041897805.1. GTDB lineage: Bacteria > Actinomycetota > Actinomycetes > Mycobacteriales > Pseudonocardiaceae > Actinokineospora > Actinokineospora auranticolor. The sequence goes on along the minus strand of NZ_CP154825.1, from coordinate 3,395,653 downwards.
GTCGCGTCGCCAACAATCGACGCAGTGGTGGAGACGATCCTCTTCAACGAAACCGAGAAGACGATGGCGGACGTGCACCGCTTCGCCGCCGACCTCGGGGTCGCCAAGCACGAGATCCAGATGGAGATCCCGAGCCTGCACCAGGGCTACGAGAACACCCTGGACCACGACCGGATCTGCGACTCCATCGTGGAGCTCGTCCAGGCCCGCCGCCCCGAGACCACGATGTTCTTCAGCTGCCTGTCGGCCTACTTCCGGCCCGGCAGCGCGCACTGGGCGCGCCTGCAGCCGCTGTTCCAGGACCCGGGCGTCATCTACGCCAGCTGCATCGAGGGCAAGGCGCAGCTGCACCTGCACTCCAACGGCGACGTGATGATCTGCGAGCTGGGCAACCCGGACGTCATCGGCAACGTGTTCGACACGGACATGCTCGCCATCTACGAGAACAGCCCGCGGTTGCAGGCTTTCGTGCGGAGCAAGCACGAGGACCAGACGTTCTCCTGCTTCCGCCACTTCGACTTCCCGGGGCAGACGGAGGCGCAGAAGAAGACGGGCCTCACCGCGCTGCCCATGCCGAGTGTCCGGAAATAGCCCGGGCGCGCCGGGTACCGGCGTGGTGCTGGGCCTGGTGGGCAACGACATCCACGTCGTGGCCAACCGGGTGCTGGAGATCGGTATGGCCGAGCACGGTTTCCGGCCGTACAACCTGGGCACGAACAACACCGTCGACGATTTCGCCGACGCGGTGCTGGAGACCGGGGCGCGAGCGGTGCTCGTCGCCTCGGTCAACGGCGAGGGCCAGAAGTCCTGCGCGGGTTTCGGCGCGCGCTTCGCCGCGGCGGGCCTCGCGGACGTGCTCCGGTACGTCGGCGGGAACCTGGCGCTGGGCGACCGGCCCGCGGCGGAGGTGACGCGGCTCTACACCGGTTTCGGCTTCCACCGCGTCTTCCACCGGCCCGCGAGCCTGCACCCGGTGTTCGAGGCGCTGCGCGCCGACCTCGCTCGCTCTGCCCTGGAAGGGATCGGGCCCGCGCTCGTCGGAAGGGGCGGCGGTGGCGGCGCCCGGTGACCACGCCCGCGTCGGCGACCTCGCCGCGGACCGGCACCGGCTCATCGAGCGGTACGGCGCGCCGGACCTGACCCCGTCGACGGCCGCCGACCACCTGGCCGCCCTGCCGCGCGCCCGGTTCGCGTCCGTGGCCTACCGGCGCCCGGGTCCGCTCGTCCAACCACGCGGCGGTTTCCCGTCCGCGGCGAAGCAACGCGCCCTCACCCTGGCCTTCGACGCGGCGGGCGCGGACTTCATCCCGTTGACCGTGGACAGCCACACCCGCCACAACGACCACGACACAGCGGCCCGCCTCCTCGCCGCGAGCCTGGCCGAGGGCCGCGACCTGCTCAACGGCTACCCCTTGGTGGCTCATGGCGTCACGACGACCCGAGGGCTGTTCGAGGGGATCGAACGCCCGGTCAGCCTGCGACACGGCACACCGGACGCACGGCTCCTGGCCGAACTCGCCTTGGCCTCGGGCATCACCGAGATCGAGGGCGGCGGGTTGAGCTATTCGCTGCCCTATTCGCGCGCCTTCCCGGTCGAGCGGGCGCTGGTGCACTGGCAGTACGTGGATCGGCTGTGTGCCGAGGTCGGCCCGGCGGACGCGCCCGTCCAGCGGGAGTCGTTCGGTCCGTTGACGGCGACCCTGGTGCCGCCGGTCATCACCGTTGTGGTGCAGCTGTGCGAATTGCTGTTGGCGGCCGAGCAGGGGGTCACGGCTTTCACCGTCAGCTACGGGCAAACGGGCAGCTTCGAACAGGACTTGGCCATCGCCACCGTGCTGCGCGCCCACGCCGCCGACCTGCTGGCGCGGTTCGGGTTCGCCGTGGACGTCCGGTTGGCGTACCACCAGTGGATGGGCGCGTTTCCGGCGGAGCCTTCGCTGGCGTGGCAACTGATCGCGGTGTCGGCGGCGATCAGCGGGTTGGTGGGCGCGGACAAGGTGGTGGTCAAGACCCCGGACGAGGCGGTCGGGATCCCCTCGATCGAGAACAACGCCGCGTCCGTGCGCGCGGTCCGCTACGTGCTCGACATGTTCCCCGCCTGTCGGCCGTTGAGCAACGAGGTCGTGGAGTGCGAACGGGACCTCCTCGACCGCGAGGTCACCGAGGTGCTGACCCGGATACTGGACCACCCGGCGCCGTCGTTCCTGTCCGCCGTCCACCACGCCGTCCTCGACGGGGTGATCGACGTGCCGTTCGCCCCGCACGAGCAGAACGCCGCCGCGCTCATCGCCGTACGCGGCACGGGTCGGCGGATCCGCGTCCTGGAGCCGGGTTCCGTGCCGCTGTCGACGGAAAGCATGCGCCGGGAACGCGAACTGCGCGGCCCCAAGTCCGAGGACGGTCCCCTGTGGGAGGGCCTGCTCCGCGACATCCGGGTGCTGACGTGACCACGCTCCTCGTCGACATCGGCAGCACGACGATCAAGCTGTGCGAGGCGGGCACGCGCGCCGTTCGCGTAGTGCCGCGGGCCCCGGGAATCTCGCCGGGCGAACAAGTGCTGTCACTGACCAACGGCGCGGACCGCCTGCGCGTGTGCAGCTCGGCCAACGCGGCCCCTCGCGTCGGCGTCCTGGGCCTTACCCGCGGCCACAGCGCCCCGGCCGCGGCGGCTGGAAACGTCGCCTACACCCACTTGCTCGGCGAGCGGCCCGCGTCGCCGCTCCCCCACGTCGACATCCTCGTCATGGCGGGTGGGGTGGACGGCGCCGACCACACCCACCTGCGGACGTGCCTGTCCCGCACCAGGCTCGCCGACCACCCCCACGACGTCCTCGTCTGGGCTGGTGCCGACGATCCGGACCTGGTCGCGCACCTGCCCGTCGACCACCGCGCCCCCAACGTCCTGGACCACCGCCTGCGCCCGTCGCCCGGCGGCCTGTCCGACCTGATCCACAACCTCCACCTCGGCGATCTCGTAGACCACAAAGGACTCCGCCCCCTGGCGGGCGCCACCGAGACCCCCATCCTGCCTACCCCCACCATCCTCACCGTCGCCGCCGAACGCCTGACCCGCGACAACTTCCTCCCCGACGTCACCCACCCCTTCCTCCTGGTGGACATCGGCGGCACCACCACCACCATCCACCACAACACCCACCACGTCTTCACGGATCTGGGTGTCGCGAACCCACACCGCGCACTGGCCACCCACACGGGCCTGATGGACCTGGCAACCGCCATCGACCCACCCCAAGCCCGATCCCTCTACCACTCCCTCAGCGAAGGCAAGATCCCTACACCCCAGACCGCCTTCCTAACCTGCCTCTACCTCTCCCTCTGGCGCCTCACCCACCAGGGCACCCTCACCCCCCAGAACTTCACCTCCCTACTGGTCACCGGCGGCGCCTGGCAAGGAACCCCCACCCCAGACATCCTCCGCGTAGCCACCACCGCCTGCGGCCTACCGCACGCCCACTGGAACCTGTGCCTGGACCACCACTACGAATTCTGGACCCACGGCCTGACAGCCCCCGCAATGGATCACCAGCGCGATCGGATGCCGTCCCCATAGTCCGGAGTTGTCCACAGCCAAGCCTCACGGGCTCCCGCCCGCTGGCCATCCGGCGATAGGATCGAAAATAGGGGTTCCCCCTACTGCGGGGCCCCTCGCGGGCGCTGGGAACGGAAGCGCTGGCGGCGACTGCGGGGAGAAGTCGCCGCCAGAGTCGTGGCACGAGCGGGGCTGGCCGCAGCGGTGCCCGGCACTGCATTGGCATTCGGCGCGGGAGGCGCGACGGCAGTTGTCGGCGGCTGAGGACAGCCCCAGCGACGATGGCGGCGAGAACGGGCCACCAGGTTCGGCAGGTTCCGCGGCGCCGACCAGGCCGTGGATGTCAGGGGCGGAGCGGGAGTAGATGGTGAAGCCGGGCCCCGGTGCCGGCTGGGCGGCAGAGCGGGAGCGGCTAGCGCCATGGCGGCGGTCGTGCGGGCGATAGAGCCTTCGGCGCCAGCGGACTTCAGGGTGCGGGTGCCCGAGCCTTGCGGTTCCTGGAGTGCCTACCTCGGGTCAGGGCGCGGCGGGCAGGTCCGCATCGTCGACCTCGAAGAGCTGGGCCGACAGGTCGCGGGCGATGACGGTCTGCGTGTCCAGCGGAACGTCCTCCGGCACCGCCCCCGGCCACACGAACTCCACGTACCCCTCACGATCCAGGTAGTTGGCCTGGGTCGCGCCCGATCGGGTCCCCGCGACAGCCGACACCTCGTACCCCCGCACCGCCGGGTCCACAGAGGACGGTTTCCGCACCGCCGACACACGACCCGGGGCCGCCTTCAGCACCGAAATCCCCGCCAACCCGCTCGGCGCGGGCAACTCCGGCATCCGGTCCAACCGGTCGAGGTACGACAGCACGTGCAGCTCGTACGGCGACACCCCGCAGACCCGCTCCACCTGGTCCAGGATCCCGTCGCCCGCCGTCCGCGCGCCGACCTCCATGACGACCGGGGCCGCCCCCGGTTCCAGCCGCAGCTCCACGTGCGCGATACCCCGGTCGAGGCCGATCGCCGCACAGGCTCGCTTGGTGACGTCATCGACGTCCGAACGGCTCGAATACCGGCTCGGGACCCGATGCCCGATCTCCGCGAAGTACGGGCGCGGTCCGAGGATCTTGTCCGTCACCGCCAGCACCACCTGCTCGGTGCCGTGGTTGAGCACCTCCACCGACACCTCGTCGACCAGCGGGCAGAACTCCTCGACCTGGATCTCGCGGTTCTTCACCGTGAACACTGCGGCGTTCTCGTCGATGATCCGACGGGCGTACGAATACGCCCGCTCGACCTCCGCCGCGTCCGACACCAGCCGCACACCGAGGCTGCCGCCGAAGGCCGAGGGCTTGATCACGCACGGGAACCCGTATCCCCCGGCTGCCGCCAGGGCCGCCTCGACGCTGTCCACCTGCGTGTAGCGCGGGGTCGCGACACCGGCCGCGAGCAGCTTGTCCTTCATCCGGTTCTTGTTGATCGACGAGTCGTCGACCGCCGCCCGGCTCAGGAACGGCAGGCCGTAGTGGTCGGCGATGGCCCAGCCGGGCACCAGCCCCGGGTCGAAGAACGGCACGACCCCGGCGGGCACGCGCCCGGTTTCCTTCTCGTGCTCCACGACGGCGCGCAGCGAGTCGTCGGGGTCGCTGAAGTCGCCGACCAGCACGTGGTCGAAGAACTTGGCGGCGCGGCTGTCGCGGCCGCGGGCGATCGTCACCAGCGGGCCGTCGAAGACCCGCAGCGCGGCGACGATCGCGCGCTCCCGCAGGGACATCGCGGCGCCGAGCACGAGCAGGTACTTCTCATCTCCGGAAACCGGCCCCATGACCGGCTATGTTAGCGCAGTGCCCGCCTCACACAGCCAGATCCGCCACCCGAACGGTCACGTCTTCACCGACCCGCTCGGCGGCGTCCCCGACGACGTCTGGGACCGCGCCGCGGGCGACCGGTTCTACTCGTCGGCGTTCTGGCTGCGCCTGGTCGCGTTGGAACCGGGCGCGGTGTCCGGCGGTGTGCACGTCGACCTGCCCGGCGGCGGCAGCGCGGCCGTCCCGGTCGCCGACGTCGAGGACGCGTCCGAGCTGGCGAACCCGCACCTGCGCTGGACGGAACTGCTCACCGAGCGCGGTCTCCCCACGCCCCCGGCCCGGGGCCTGCTCGTCGGCCAACGCCGCGGCTACCTCGCGCACCTGCTGGCCACCCCCGACGCCGACCGCGCGGAGGCGACCTCGACCTTGCTGGAGGCCGTGCGCGCCGTCGGTCCGAGTGGGCACGATGTCGCCCGAGTGGCCCTGTACCTGACCACACCGGACGTGCTCGCCCTGCGCGCCGCCGGGGTCGAGGCGCCGCCGGTCGCGCTGGCCGCCGACGCGTGGATCGACATCCCGGACGGCGGTTTCGACGCGTGGCTGGCCGCGGGGTCCAAGCACCAGCGCAGCCGGGTCCGCAGCGAGGTCCGCAAGTTCGAGGCGGCGGGCTACCGCGTGGAACACCGGACGCTGCCCGACGCCTACGCCGAGGTGGGCAGGCTCAGCGCGCAGACCGAACGGCGGTACGGCATCGAGGCCGACCCCGCCGCGTACGTCGAGGCGTTCCGCAAGCACGCCGAGCTGGCGGGCGACCGCGCGCACGTCCTGCTGTGCTCGGTCGGTGACGAGGAGCCCGTGGGCAGCTGCCTCTACATGCACGAGGGCGACACCGTCTACATCCGCGCGGTGGGTTTCGATTACGACGAACTGCGCGACGCGGCCGAGTACTTCAACCTGCACTGCTACGTCCCGGCCCGGCTCCCCGGCGTGCGCCGCATCCACTGCGGCATCGGCACGGCCGACGGCAAGGCGTTCCGCGGCGCCGAGCTGAGTCCACTGTGGCTGCTCGACCTGACCGAGGGCAGCCCGCTGATCGGCCGCGACGACGACGTCCTGGCGCACAACCGGGCCATGCGCGCGGCGCTGGCCGCGAAGTCCCCGGTGGTCGAGCGCGCGATGCCCGCCGCCGAGTGGGACCTGTTCTGCTGACCCTTGTCGCCCATACCGCGGCGCCGCGTTCGCGGTTAGGCTGCGGCGGGTGACCTCGCCTCAACTGTTCACGGTGCACGCCCTCGTCCACGAGGCCGCCGCGCGGTTCGGTCCGGACATCGCGATCACGGACGAGACCACGGAGCTGAGCTTCGCCGACCTGCGCTCCGCCGCCATGGCCGCCGCCGGGGCGCTGCGCGAGCGCGGGGTGGGGCGCGGCGACCGGGTCGGCGTCTGCATGGCCAAGTCGACCGAGCAGGCGGTCGCGATCCTGGGCGTGCTGCTGGCGGACGCGGTGATCGTGCCGATCCTGCCGGGCCTCAAGCACGACAACATCGCCCACATCACCACCGACTCCGGCGCCCGCCTGGTGATCACCGACGAGGCGCGCGCGGACGAGGTGCGCGGCGCGGCGCCTGCCGTGCCGCTGCTCTACGGCACGGCCCCGGCCACCGGTTCGGTCGACGTGCTGCCCATGTCGGGTCGAACCGGGGATGCGGTGCCGCAGCGGGCGATCAGCGAGGACCTGGCGGCGATCATCTACTCGTCGGGGTCGACCGGGCGGCCCAAGGGGATCATGGTCACGCACCGGAACCTGTGGCACGGCGCGCACATCACCACGCGGTACCTGGGGGTGGGGCGGGACGACCGGATCGGTTCGGTGCTGTCGCTGAACTTCGACTACGGGCTCAACCAGCTGTGGCAGTCGCTGCTGACCGGCGCGCGGCTGTGCCTGCACGAACTGGTGTTCCCGATGAGCTTCTTCCAGTTCGCGGCCCGGCAGCGGATCACGGTGCTGCCGGTCATGCCGGTCATCATCACCCGGATGTTCGACCCGAGGCTGCTGCGGTCCCAACCGGAGGAGGACCTCTCGTCCGTCCGCACCGTCTGCACCTCGGGCGGCCCCGTGTCGGACCGGATGCTCAAGCTGGTCGGCGCCACGTTCCCCCACGCGCGGACCTTCCTCATGTACGGCCTGACCGAGGCCTTCCGCTCGACCTTCCTGGAACCGGAGCAGCTGGCGCTGCGCCCCGGCTCCATCGGCCGCGCCATCCCGGACGTGGAACTCCTGGTCCTGGACGACGACCTGCGCGAAGTCGCCCCCGGCGAACGCGGCGAACTCGTCCACCGCGGCGGCTGCGTCGCCAAGGGCTACTGGAACGCCCCCGCCGAGACCGCCAAGCGCTTCCGCGAACTCCCCACCCACCCCGGCGAAACCGCCGTCTTCAGCGGCGACATCGTCACCCGGGACGCCGACGGCTACCTGTACTTCGTCGGCCGCCGCGACGCCATGATCAAGACCTCCGGCTTCCGGGTCAGCCCGACGGAGGTGGAGGAGGTCGCGTGCCGGTTCCCGGGGGTGGACGCGTGCGTGGCGGTCGGGGTGCCGAACGTGGAGATCGGCGCGGACATCGCCCTGGCCTACGGCAGCGCGGCGGGGGTGGACGAGGTGGAGCTGCGGGCCTTCCTGCGGAAGGAGCTGCCGAGCCACATGGTCCCCCGGCACCTGCTGGGGCGGGCAGGGCTGCCGTCGACGGGGAACCAGGGCAAGATCGACCGTCCGTCGGTGGCGGAGATGGTCCGAGACCACCTGTCCGGGTGACGGGAGACCGTTCGACAACGCCGCGGTTGCCGTCCTCCTTGCGCTCCGGAGACCAGGAAGACCCGCGACCACGAGCCCGCGGGCGATCATGGTCACCGGCCGGGTCAGGCACTGGCGCGCGATCCGCCGAGTCGACGGCTCGGCCGCCAGGCAGAACGGGACGACCCGGCGCTGATGAGGAACAGCCCGGCACGGAAGAAGCCCCCGTTACCTTTTCGTGGCTCCCGACCAGGGAGTTGTGGTCACCAGGCCCGGCGTGACCAACGCCCCCAGTCGAACCCATTCGGCAAGCTCGCCGAGCACGGACCGCTGCTGGTCGTCGTCGATCAGCCCGCCACGATCGGGGTGCTGCCGGTCGCGGTCACCCGCGCGGCCGGGCATCAGGTCGCCTGTCTGCCCGGACTGGCGATGCGTCGCATCGCCGACCTCCACCCCGGCCGCGCCAAGACCGACGCCCGGGACGCGTTCGTCACCGCCGACGCCGCCCGCTCCCTGCCCCACCCCCTGCGCCCGGTCGATGTCGGCGACGAAACCCTGGCCGAACTGGAGGTGCTGGTCGGGTTCGGCGACGACCTGGCAGGCGAAGCCACCCGCATCACCAACCGGATCCGGGGTCTGCTCACCGGCATCCACCCCACCCTCGAACACGCCATCGGCCCGCGGATCAGCCGGCCGTCCTGGAGATCCTCTCGCGTTGCGGCGGTCCGGCCGGGATCGCCACCAAGCACGCGCCCCGCATGGGCGAGCGGCTGGTGGAGACGATCCTGACCGCGCTGGGCAAGCAGACCGTCACCGTCCCGGGCACCGCCGCTGCGGACACCGTCCTGCCGCGGCTCGCGGACAGCCCGAAAATCGTTCTCCAGCAACGCAAGCAGGTTGCCGAGCAGAACGCCGCACTGATCTGCCTGGCCCGCCGACGCTGCGACGTCCTCTACGCCAGGCTCCCCAACGACACGCCTCCTTCTCGCCCTTCGACCCCTTGGCGCAACTCACCCCTGCAGGTGACGGGCGTGCAGTGCTCGGGCTCGGTTGACGCCGCCGGAGCCGTGGATGAGGGTGCGGCCGCTGGCGAAGACCAGGATCCGGCAGCCGTCGAGGGTGAGGCGGATCGACTCCGGGCCTGCCTGGAGCGTGGCGTTGTCGCGATGGCGCTCCTGGATCCTGTTCAGGTCGGCCGGTTGCGGTGTCACCAGCAGTACCGTGTCGTCGCCGCACAGGGCTCGGGCCGTCGTGGCGGTTTCGCCGCGTAGGTAGACAAAGTCGCGAGCCCCACAAGCGGGACACTCGTCCGGGCGGTAGGCAGGCAGGGGAACACGTCGGGTCACGGCCTGCCAGATGTCCAGGCGCACCAAGCCGCAGAGGGCGTCCAGGTCCAGAAGAACCTTCAGGGACTCGGTGGCCTGCAACGCCGCGATGGCCGCGACCGTCCCCGGCAGCACACCCCGGGTCTGGCAGGTGCGGCGGTCGGCCGACGCGGGCGGATCCGGCCACACGCACCGCAGGCAGTGGGTCCGGCCCGGTACGACCGCCATCACCGACCCCTCGGTCCCCGCGCACCCCGCGTACAGCAGCGGCGTCCCCGTGGCCACCGCCACGTCGTTGAGCAGGAGCTTGGTCTCCATGTTGTCGACGCCGTCGACGATCAGGTCGCAGTCGGCCACCAACCGCCGGGCGTTGCCGGAGGCGCAGTCGGCGACCACCGCCTCCACCGAGCACCCGGGGTTCACCGCGCGGAGGTGTTCCGCCGCGGCTTCCGCCTTCAGCCGGGCCTCATCGGCGTCCCGCTGCGTGTACAGCACCTGGTGCGCCAGGTTGCGCACCTCGACCACATCCCGGTCGACCACCCGCACCGCGCCCACGCCGACGCGGACCAGGTGTGCGGCCACCGCCGATCCCAAGGCGCCGCAGCCGATCACGGCCACCCGCCGGTCGGCCAGGCCGGAGACGTCGTCGAGCACGTCAACGCGCTCGACGACGTCGTAGCGGTCCGAGGTCACGCGCCCGCGAACAACGCGCCGTCGACCTCGCGGAGTTCACCGAACACCGCGGCGGTGCCCGCGCCGAGCAGTTCGCTCACCCGGTCGAGGCTCTCCAGGCTCTCCAGGCGGACCCAGCGCTGCTCCGCGCCCGCCCCGCCGAGGACCGGCCGCAGCCCCTGCGTCGACACCACGCCCGAGACCGACTCCAGCGACGCCGTGTCGAGCGCCTTCCCGCTGTCCGCGGCCTGGAAGGCGATGTGGATGGCGCCCGCGCGCCCCTCACCCGCCTGGCTGTAGCCCCGGTCCCCGTCCACGTACTGGCTCACGTGCGCGCGGGCCGCCGTGCGGTGCCGGAACCACGACGCGCTCGCCTTGCGCCACCCGTTCGCGCCGGACTTGATCGCCTCGTCGACGCGGGCCAGGGTCGCCAGCGACTCGAGGCCGACCCGCAGCTGGTAGTCGAACTCACCGCCGAGCGCCAGCGCGCTCGACAACAGCACCGTGCTCGTCACACCGGGGATCTCGCCCCAGACCTTCGGCCACGTGCGGGCCGCGTCCGCCAGGATCTCCTCGGCGGCGTCGCCCCGCGCTCCCAGGTTGAACTCGATCGCGTAGATGTAGTCACTCATGCTCGTCGCACTCCCGGGCTTGTCCGTGAAATAGTGACCCCGACCACACACACCGTGAGCAGGCTCGTGCTCGGTGACGTCGCACGTCAACCCCTGTGTCCAGGAAGTGCCCATTGGTGCACACAGCCGGGTTGACCAGGGGGCGAACGCTCAGCAACGCGCAGCGGTATGTTCGGCCGGACACGGGGAGGATCAGCCGCATGGCACGGAGCGGGGGGCGCTTGGCGCGCGCGGCGACGTCGTGGCTGCCGCCGGGGCGCCCGATGCGGATGCTGCTCGGCGTCTCGTTCGTCGACTCGCTGGGCACCGGCCTGTTCCTCACCGGGTCCGCGCTGTTCTTCACCCGCTCGCTCGGGCTCACCGCCGACCAGGTCGGCCTCGGCCTGTCCCTGGCCGGGATCGCCGGGTTCGCCTGCTCGGTGCTGGTCGGGCGGCTCGCCGACCGGATCGGCGCGCACCGCGCGCTGGTGGGGTTGCAGTGGTGGCGCGGCGCGTGCTTCGCGGCGTACCCGTTCGCGGACAACCTCACCCTGTTCCTGATCGTCGCGATCCTCGGCGGCACGGGCGAGTGGGCGGCGCCGCCGGTGGTGCAGTCGTTCGTGGGGTCGTTGGTGGAGGCCGAGTCGCGGGTGCGGTCGATGTCGGCGCTGATGCTGGTGCGCAACGTCGGGTTCACCGCGGGCGCCGCCGCGGCGGCGTGGGCCATCGCGGCGGGCGGCGCGGGTGTGTACACAACGCTCGTGTTCCTCGACGCCGCGTCGTTCCTCGTCTCCGGTGTCCTGCTGCTGCGCGTGCGCACGCACGTGCCGGTCCCGACCAGGACCGAGTCGGCCCTCGAGGTCAAGGTGCGGCCGAACGCCCGGTACCTGTTCTTGGCCTGCCTCAACGGTTTGCTTTACCTGCACGCGGTTCTCCTGACTGTCGCGTTGCCCCTTTGGGTGGCGGACTACACGAAGGCCCCGGGGGCGCTCATCGGCGCTATCGTGGTGCTGAACACGGTTTTGGCCGTGGGCCTGCAGATGCGGTTCAGCCGGGGTGTCGACGGCGCGCGTCCGGCGGCGGTGCGGCAGGCGCGCGCGGGAGCCGCGTTGGCCGCGTGCTGCCTCCTGGTCGCCGCCACGGGTTCCACGTCCGCCTGGGTGACCGCCGGACTGGTGCTCGCCGCGACGGCGGCCCTCACGGTCGGCGAGGTCTACCAGGCCGTCGGGGCGTGGGGGCTGTCCTACGCGCTGTCCCCGGAGGACCGTCGCGGCTACTTCCTGTCGATCTACAACCTGGGCCAGACCGGCGCGATGATCGCCGGTCCGTGGGTGATCACCACGGCCGTGCTGCCCGCGGGCGCCGCGGGCTGGGGCGCGCTGGCCGCCGTGCTGGCGGGCGCGGGCGCGCTCGTGGTGGTGCTGGAGCGCGCCCGTCCCAAGGACCTCGGAGGAGAACCCGGTGCCGGAACTGCTGCTGGTGGGCGTGGGCGTGATGGGGAGGCCGTACCTGGCGGCCGCGCGGCGGCTGGGCGTGGCGGTGCACGCGATCGAGACGGCGGACCGGGCGGCGGCGCTGACGGGTGAGGTCGAGCACCTGACGATCGCCGCGGGCGACACGGACGAGGCCTGGGCCGCGGCGGCCTTCGACGCCGCGGCCCGCAGGCGGCCCGACGGGGTGCTGGCGTTCGCCGAGCAGCACGTGCTGGCCGCCGCCTTGGTGGCGGACGAACTGGGCCTGCCCGGGCCGTCCCTGCGCGCGTCGGCGATCTCCCGCGACAAGGCGTTGCAGCGCGGCCGGTTCGCCGTCGCCGGGGTGCGGCAACCCGAGCACCTGATCACCGGCCGGTTGGCGGACGCGGCCGACTGGGCGGCGTCCCGGTACCCGGTCGTGGTCAAGGCGGTCTCCCGAACCGGCAGCGACGGCGTGGAGTCGGTGGCCGACGCGGACGCGTTCGCCGACGCCGCGGCCCGGCGGGCGGGCGAGTCGCCGCTGCTGGTCGAGTCGATGGTCGAGGGACCGGAGTACAGCTGGGAAGCGCTGGTGCGCGACGGGGAAGTGCTGTGCGCCAACGTGACCGCCAAGGAGACCACGGGCCCGCCGCGGTTCATCGAGACGGGCCACCGCACGGGCGTGCTGCTCGACCCCGCCGAATCGGCGGCCGTCGAGGACTTGGCCGCGCGGGTGCTCACGGGTCTGGGGATGCGGACGGGGATAGTCCACCTGGAATACCGAGTCGCGGCGGACGGCCCAACCCTGATGGAGGTCGCCGTGCGCACGCCGGGCGACTTCCTGATGGACCTGATCTGCCTGAGCCACGACCGCGACTGGTTCGAGCTGGTCGTCCGCCTTTCCCTGGGCATGCCGGTACTCGAGGCCCAGCCCCGCACCCCGACCCCGGCGGCGGGCTACTTCCCCTTGACCGACCCCGGGGTTGTCACCGCCATCGAGGGTTTGGACGAGGTCCGCGCACACCCGACCGTCGACCGCGCGGGCGTCCTGGTCGACATCGGCGACACAGTCCCCCCAGCCGTCTCCTCCATGCAGCGCCGGATCTTCGTCCTCTTCACCGGCCCGGACCTTCCCACCCTCGACAAGGCCCTCGACTTCACGCGCCACACCCTGGCCGTCCGCACCCGCCCGCTTTAAGCGAGCCGCCAGCCGCTTCCCCGTCGTCGCTCCCCCGCCGCAACGCCAGCGAGGGGTCCCCCGCCATAGGGGAACCCCTATTTCCGATTCTATTCGGCGCAGCGGGCGGCTGGAAGCGGTCGAGCCGTGCCTGTGGACAAGTCCCGCACCTGGGGGAAAACCCCGCGAGCGCACCACGTTCAAGATCGGCTTCGGTGCGGGCCGGTCACAGCACGTCGCCGAAGTGGGCGTACTCGGCGGGGTCCGGGGCCAGGTCGACGATCACGTCCGTGACCCCCAGGTCCGCGCACGACCGCAGCCACCGGCGCACCGGTTCGGGTGCGCCGACCAGCTTCGGCGCGTCGATCCCGCGCGCGGGCGCGCCGTACCACAGCCGTTCGTCGTGGACCTCGCCCCGCTCCACCAGCGCGTAGCTGGCGGTGTGTTCGCTCGAGACGACCTGGGACACGAACAGCTGCCCCGCCACCACCTGCCGCCGGTCCGGCCGGTACGACTCGGCCGCCACCGTCCACGCCGCCTCGTCCGTGGGCCGTACGACCAGGCCGACCAACAGGAAGACCCGCTCGACCCCCTGCTCCGACCGCACCCGCGCGATGTCCGCCGCCAGCGTCTCGCGCGGACGCGCCATCATCAGCACGGCGTCCGCCGGGACGACGCCCGGTGTCGACGACGACGGCGTCACCACCAGCGCCCGCGAATCCCCTTCACGTCGGTCGAGGTCCGCCCGCAGCAGACCCGCGAACTCCGCCAGCCGCGCGCGGGCCGCCACTTTGGCCGCCTTCTCGTCCCCTTGGTCCCCCGACGCCCGGGACGACCGGGTCGCCCCCGCGACCACGTTCACGTGCGTCGGCCGACCGAACCGGTACGCCAGGTCCGCCACCCGCCGCGCCACCGACTCCGGCGCCTCCTGGTGCGGTCGCACCGCGACGATCGGTTCCAGCGCGGTCGAACAGGCCAGGACGTCGACTGTGGCCAGCCACGGGTCCATGGCGACCGGGAAGTCGTAGACGAACGCGCCGGTCACACCGATGTCCTCGGCCGCGCGCGCGTAGTCCACCAGTCTGTCCAGATAGGACTTGACCGGCAGCGGGCCACCGACGCCGAAACCCCGGGTGTGCGGCGGGACGATGAAGCTCAGCGAATCCCAGTCGGTCACGGCAGGACGCTCCTCATCAAGCGGACAACGAGAACCTTGCCTCAAGGGCCGACGGTCGGGCAAGGTGGTCAGAAGCATTCTCGGGGGTGGACGAACGCGCGCGGGGTGGAATCGAGTGGCCGAACACCGGAAGTTCGCATTGGTGCCCTTCGGCGAGCGCACGCTCACGGTGGGGTCATCCGATCCCTCGGCCGGTCCCGCGCACGAGGTCACCCTGGACGCGTTCGCGTTGGCCGACCGCTGCGTCAGCGCCGGGGATTTCCACGCCTTCCTGCGGGAGGCCCCGCAGGACGTGGACCACACGATGGTCGACTGCATCGATCCGGCCTTCGTCGTGCACCGCGCGGACGGCTTCGCGTTGCGGCCCGGGTGCGCCGACTTCCCGATGATCCAGATCAGCTTCTGGGCCGCCGCCGCGTACTGCAACTGGTTGTCGCGCACCGAGGGCCGCGAAGCGGTCTACGACGTCACCGCCCGCACGGCCGACCTCGACCTCGACGGCTACCGCCTGCCCACCGAGGCCGAGTGGGAGGCCGCCTGCCGCGCGGGCGCCCCCGATCCCGCCGCCTGCAACAGCGCGGACGCGAGCCCGGCCTGCCGGGCGCTGCGCGCGGGTGAGCTCGGCACGGGTGCTTTCCCGCCGGGCAGCCCGGGCCCGGTGCCGGTGGGCAGCCTGCCCGCCGATGGCGCCGGCTTGCACGAGATGCTGGGCAACCTGCGCGAGTGGTGCCACGACCGGTACGGCCCGTACCGGTCCGCGCCGCAGCGCAACCCGCGCGGCGCGCAGCGCGGCGCTTTCCGCGTGGTGCGCGGTGGTTCGTTCATCGACCCGGCCGCCGAGCTGGGACCGTCGAGCAGGCTCGCGGCCTTCGAGGACACCAAGTGCGAGGTCTACGGCTTCCGGGTGGCGATGCCCCGGTGAGCGCGATACCCGACACCCGGCGCGAACTACCCGAATTCGCGGAGATCCCACCCGGAACGCTGCCCGAAGGGGCGGACTCCCCCGGTTTCGGTCTCGCCGTGGTGCCGACGACGGTATTCCAGTACTGGCTTTATCTCGTGGATTCGGGTTTGCGCGACGCACCCGATCCGCGGCTGCACGGGTTCCCGGCCGAACCCGGAACCGGCCTGCGCGCGGTGGGAGGTGGGGTCGTGCTCGACGAGGACCTGGGCGCGCTCCCGGCCACCGGTGTCACCTGGCACGGTGCCCTCGCCTACTGCGCTTGGCTTTCCCCGCAGGTCGGCAGGCCGTGCGGGCTGCCGACGGCCGCCGAGTGGCGGTACGCGGCGGGCGGGTCGCTCGGGTCGCGCTGGGCGCTCGGCGACGTGTTCGACCGGCAGGTCTACGCCCCGCCGTCGGCGACCGGGCCGCGTCCCGTCGGCGCCACGCCACCGAACGCGTACGGCGTGCGCGACCTGACCGGCAACGTCTTCGAGTGGTGCGCCGACCGGGACGCGACCGCGGTCGGGTCGCGCGTGATCAAGGGTGGCGCCTACACCGTGCGCAACCCCGAGAGTTTCGAGAACACCACCGCGTTCACCGCCGACGAGCTGTCCGCCGTGCCCTACATCGGGTTCCGCGTGCTCGCCGGGGACGCGGGGCGCCGCGGGAGGTAGCACCATGACCGGTTCACCCTTGCCCAGCACCACGTCCGACGCGCTCGCCGACGTGCTCACCCGGCACCTGCGCAGGCTGCCGCCGGACGGTGACTGGACCGCGGTCACCCTGGCCGACCTCGGCCTCGACTCGATGACCGCGATCGAGGTGGTGGTGGACATCGAGGAGACGTTCGGCACCCAGTTCCCGGAGGAGCTGCTGGTGCGGGAGACGTTCGCGACCTTCGGCGCGCTGGAGTCGGCCGTGCGGTCGATGGTGTCGCCGTCGTGAGCGCGGCGCCGTCCTACGAGGAGTTCGCCGCGCCGGTCGCCGGCGGCGCGCCTGCGGACACGGCGCTCGGCGCGCTGCCCGCGGGCGAGTACGCCGTGCTGGCCTGGCTCGACGAGATGGCCGAGCACCCGTCGGCGCGGGCCGAGGCCGACCTGACGGACGGCTGGGACACGGTCTCCTTGCGCGGCGCCTACGAGAAGCTCTTCCACCGGAGTGGGGACGCGGCCATGACCGTGCGCGCGGGACTCGACCTGGACACCGTCCGGCGGCTGTTCGAGGAGGAGATCGGCCGCGGCGTGCAGACGGGCGTGCAGCTGTCGGTGAGCCACGCGGGGCAGGTCGTCGACCTCGCCGTCGGCGACAACGGCGCGGGTGGGGAGCTGACCACCGACACCCGGGTGCCGTGGACCTGCTCGTCCAAGCCGATCGGCGCGCTGGCGCTGGCGGCGGCGTGGGAGTCCGGGGCGATCGGACTGGACACGCGGGTCCACGAGGTGCTGCCGGAGTTCGTCGGCGGGGGCAAGGAAGCCGTGCGGGTGCGGGACCTCCTCACCCACACCACCGGCCTGCCGGAGCCGCTGACCAGCGTCGACCCCTCGGGTGCGCAGATCAACTCGTGGGAGGACGTCGAAGACCTGCTGTGGTCGGTGATCCGCAGCGCCGAGACGCGGACGTTGCCGGGCACGTCGATGAGCTACAACGCCATCACCAACTGGTTCGTGCTCGACAGGCTGCTCGCGGCCGTCGGTGGTAGCGCTTCGGGCGACAGCTACCGTTCGATGTTCGACCGACTGGGGCTGAAGACGGCGACGCTCGGCGCGGACTGGTCGCTGCCCGCGGAGCAGCGGGTCACCGTGCGCGCGGCGGCGGACCAAGAGGCCGGGCTCCAGACGATGAACCTGGTCAGCGCGTTGCCGCTGCCGGGCGCGGGCGTGTGGGGCACGATGAGCGACCTGCGCGTGGTCGGGGATGTCCTGCTGGCGGGCGGAAAGCACGGGGACACGGCGGTGGCGGGGTCGGCGACCGTGGAGGCGCTGACGTCGACGCACTGGCCCGGAACGCCCCGGAAGTCCATTTGCGACACGGATTTCCCTTATGGGCTTGGCATTATGACGCTGCCGTCCGTCTTCGGTCGCCGTTGCTCCTTCCGCACCTACGGACACGCGGGCGGCAACACCTCGACGCTGCTCGTGGACCCGCTGTTCGACCTCGTAGTGGCGGTGTACTGGAACGGGCGGCTCAACGACGTCAAGACCTTCGCCCGCCGCTACGCCCTGGTCCGCGCGCTCTACGACGACCTGGGCCTGCCGCGGCTGCCGCACCGCGGGAGCCGGTGATGCGCGGCCTGCCCGGCCCGACACCACTGGGCCACCTCAAGTACTTCAAGGGGCTGCTGGGCGACCCGTACGACGCGCTGCTGCGGCTGCACCAGGAGTACGGACCGGTGTGCGACTTCGGTTTCGGGTCCAACCACTACGTGATGATGTTCGGCGCCGAGGCGAACAAGCTGCTGCTCGACGACTCGCCGAAGAACCCGCGGTTCCTGTCCCGGGACGTGCTCAGCCTGCTCATTCCGGTCGTCGGGAGCTGCGCGATGGTGGTGAGCGACGGGACGGACCATCGCAGGCGGCGCTCGCTCGTGCAGCCCGCGTTCGCCTACCGCCGGTTGCAGCGGTACGTGCCGATCATGGTGGAGGAGATCCACCGCATGTTCGCCGCGTGGCCGCCGGGGCAGACCGTCGACGCGTTCACCGCGATCCGGTCGTGCATCCGGCGCATCGCGATCCGGTCGCTGTTCGGCGACCGGCTCCAGGAGCACACCGACCACATCGGACGCGAGCTGGAGACCGCGCTCAAGTACATCAACCGGTCGCCGTTCCTGCGGTTCGACCGCGACCTGCCGGGCACCGCGTACCGGCGGGCGGTGGCGGCCCGGCGGCGGGTGGACGACCTGGTGCGCGCCGAGGTCGAGCAGCGGCGGGCCGAGCCGGGCGAGCGGGCGGACGTGCTCGACGCGCTGCTGGGGTCGTGCACGCACGCGGGCGACCGGCTCAGCGACCTGGAGATCCGCGACCAGGTGATCAGCCTGATCGCCTCCGGCTACGACTCCAGCAGCGCCGCGGCGGGCTGGGCGGTGTACGCGCTGCTGAGCAGGCCGGACGTGTACGCGCGGGTGCGCGCGGAGGTCGCCGAGGTGGCGGGCGACGAGGAGCTGACGCACGCGCACCTGGAGTCGATGGAGTACGTCGGCTGGACCATCCAGGAGATCCTGCGGCTCTACACCCCGGGCGTGCTGACCGGCCGCACGGCGGTGGCGGACTTCGAGTTCGGCGGGCACGTGGTGCGCGCCGGGACTAAGGTCCTCTACTCCCAGTACGTCACGCACCGCCTGCCGTCGCTGTGGGACGCCCCCCTGGCCTTCGACCCGCTGCGCTGGGACAAGTCCGCGCCGGGGTACCGCGAGCCGGAGCCGTACAGCTGGGTGCCCTTCGGGGGCGGCTACCGGCACTGCATCGGGTTCACCTTCGCCGAGCTGGAGCTGCGCGCGCTGATCGCCGAGCTGGCCCGCGGCACCGACCTGGCGCTGTCGGGGCCACCGATCCAGCCCGTCGGCGTGGCCACGATGTGGCCGAAAGGCGGCGTACCGGTCGAGGTCCGGTCGATTCGCCCGCGCCGTTCGGCGCTCTCCGAATAATCGCCGCCATACCGGTGGCGGCGCGCGAACGCCCCGGCGAGCCTTGCGGGCTGTGGTAACTTCGGAAAGCGGGGCACGGGTGCGAGGGGGTTCGAGCACCTGTCGCCGGGGGATCACGGGGATTGTCTGGGGGTCGAAGGTGTTCGCCGCCATGGGTTTCGTGCCGCGTGCACGCGGTTGTCAGTGCTCGGGTTTCCCGCCCGCGGCCGGGGTTCGCCGTGCATAGGGCGGACACCCTGGGCGACCTGGACTGGCGGGTGTGCGTCCCGGGGACGCCGTGGGTGGGCCGGGCGCCCGCCAGGGGGATACTGCTGCTGTGCTTTCCCGGCGCGGGCAAGGGAAGCGTGATGTACCACCGGTGGCAGGAGGAGGGGCTGGACCCGCTGGCGGTCCGGTTGCCGGGGCGGGAATCGCGCTTCGGCGAACCCGCCGCCACCGAGGTGGCCGAGCTGGCCGACGAGGCGGCGGAGGCGCTGTTCCCGTTGGCCGACCGGCCTTTCGCGATCTTCGGCCACAGCATGGGCGCGCTCGTCGGCTTCGAGGTCGCCCGCCGCCTCGCCGCGCGCGGTCGGCCACCGCGGCGGTTGTTCGTCTCGGCCGGACCGGCCCCGCACCTGCCGTCCCCGCACCGGCTCCGGGCACGCGGTCTGTCCGATGAGGAACTGCTCGCCGCCGCCCGCCGCGCCTTCGACTCCATCGCGGACGCGGTGCCCGAGGACCGGCGGCTGCTGGGCCCGCTGCTGCGGCCGCTGCGCGCGGACCTGGCCATGGTGGAGCGGTACCGGCACTGCCCGACACCGCCGATGTCGTTCCCCATCACGGCTTTCGCGGGCCGCGAGGATTCCTACACCCCCGTGGACGAGATCCGCGAGTGGCG
The DNA here is from genome assembly GCF_041897805.1 of Actinokineospora auranticolor. GTDB lineage: Bacteria > Actinomycetota > Actinomycetes > Mycobacteriales > Pseudonocardiaceae > Actinokineospora > Actinokineospora auranticolor. The sequence continues at coordinate 3,375,644 of NZ_CP154825.1, read as the reverse complement.
GGTGCAGACCTCGGCGGACTTCCGGCTGCGGGTGTTCCCGGGCGGACACTTCTACCTGGACGAGTGCCGCCGGGAACTCCTGCGGGACATCAGGTCCGACCTAGTGTGACGCCGCCTGGACGGTGTGCTGGAGCAGCAGGGCGGTGGTCACCGGACCGACCCCGCCCGGTACGGGTGTGACCGCGCCCGCCTTGTGGTCGACCGAGGCGACGTCGACGTCGCCGACCAGGCCGCCGTCGGCCGTCGGGTTGGTGCCGACATCCACGACGACCGCGCCCGCGGCCACGTGCGCGGCCGTGATCAGCCCGGCCCGGCCCACCGCGGCCACCACGACGTCGGCGGTCGAGGTGACGGCGGCCAGGTCCCGCGTGCGCGAGTGGCAGACGGTGACGGTCGCGTTCCGGTCCAGCAGCAGGTGCGCGGCGGGCTTCCCGACCACGGTCGACCGTCCCACCACCGCCACGTGCCGCCCGGCGAGCTCGACCTCGTGGTGCTCCAGCAACCGCACCACGGCCTCGGCCGTGGCGGGCGCGAACGCGGGCAGTCCGGCCGCCAACCGCCCCAGCGACAACGGATTCGCCCCATCCACGTCCTTCTCGAACGCGATATCCCCCGCCAACTCCTCCACCGAACACCCTTCAGGCAACGGCGTCTGAAGAATCACCCCGTGCACGGCCGGATCTGCCGACAACTCCCCCAACCGCCCCCGAATCACCTCAGCGGTCGCGTCCGGCCCCAGGTCGACGACATCGCACACAATCCCGACCTTCCCCGCCGCCTTGGCGATGGACCGCACATACCAGGCACTGGCCTCGTCCGCGGTCGCCACGACAACAACCAGCCGCGGCGGTACCCCGGCCGCGGCCAACGCACTCGCCCGCTCGGCGACATCGGCCCGAATCGCCGAAGCCAGTTCCTTTCCGGACAACACCAGCGCACTCACCAGAACACCCTTTCCACCCGCGAACGCCCACAACACACAGCCCACAACACAAAGTCGCGGCGCCCTGCCGCCACATAGTCCGCAACGCCGCGGAACTCCACCGCAGGCTCAGCCGATGATTCCACTCACCACGCGATCAGCTCGCGCACCGCCGCGGTCACCCGGTCGCAGCGGGCGAGGATCTCGTCCACATCGGCGCACCCCGCCACCAACTCCGCCCGGGCGGCCTCGTCCTTGATCCCCCCGAGATTGATCTCCACGTTCACCCGCCCGCACGCGGCAGCGCCCCGAGCGGCCTCCACCGCCGCCGCCACATCCGTGATCACGTTGCGATTCCCGATGGGCAGCAGCTCCTCCGCGAGCCCCACAACCTCCCGCGCCACCCCCACCACAGCCACAGGAGGCCGTCCAGCCCCCACCAACGCCTCCGCGATGGCCGCCGACCGCGCCGCCTTCGCCTCCGCACCGTCCCTCGGCAACCCGTACGCCGCCGCCACCGCCCCGAACGCGACCGCGTCCTCCTCCGCCAACCGCAACGCCGCCACGCGCAGCCGATCGGACTCCCCCACCACCCGCTCCACCACATCCCGGTGCGCGGCGTACTTCTCCCCCAACGAGTACCGCCCCACCATCCCCACCAAAGCCGCCCCCAACCCCACCTGCAACGCCGCGGCAGCCCCACCCCCGGGCGCGGGCACCCGATCGGCCAACCGCTCGAGGAACTCCCCGATTCGCTCGTCGTACATCAGCCACTCCCCTTCATCCGGTGATGGCGGGATCATCTCACCGGTCCAGGAACGATGTCGTTCGCGTGGCTCTCAAACGGATGCTCGCGACTCTCAGACCCGGTCTACCAAGTGGCGCGTGACCCTAATCAGATCAAGCCCACAGTGTTGGGCGACCTTGTCCTGGAAGACCTCTTCACCGGAAGTCAAGGTCTTGCCACCGCGCAGTACGACAAGGATCAAGGGCGGCACCCGGGCGTCGATCGCTTTGCCGACCGCCGCCCAGAGCAGGTCACGGAACGTGTGCGGCTGCCCCCAACACACATACCGCTCGGCGTCACCGTCAGTGATGTCAACGTGCATTGGTTTCTCGGCCAGAGTCCCGGGCACGGTGCGCCACCGTGGGCCCAACGCCTCACGGATGGTCTCACCGATGTCGACGAACCGCTTCGTCGCGTATTGCGCGTACTGCCCAACCCCTTCGAGCGCGCGCATGTACTCCTTCATCGGGCCGTCCTTCAACCACACGCGCATCCCCTCGGCGGTGAGGTAGTCGGCCAACTCACCACCGATCGCCGCGTCATCCACCCAGCGGGAGTACTGTGCGGTCCGCTGCGAGTCCTTCAAAGACTCCCAGTCTAACTCGACCACCTGCCGGTACAGTTCACGGCAGACGGCCTCGCGCACCGCTGCGGGCAACCTCTCCTTCGCCACCATGCCTCCCTAGCCATTGGTCGCCCGAGCACGCACCGCGACCTCAACCAGGTCCGCGGTCACCTTCGGGTCGTCGTGTTCCCAAGCCCGGATGACGGACCACCCCGCGGTTTCCAGCAGGGTGGTCGTCTCCGCGTCACGCCTGCGATTGCCCTCGATCTTGTCTCGCCAGAAAGCCGAGTTCACCGTCGACGGCCGGTGGTGTTCTGGACAACCGTGCCAATAACAACCATCGATGAAGACCGCTACGCGAGCTCTGGGAAAGACGACGTCGGCAGTGCGCCTAGACCCGGGCAAAGGACGGGCGGATACCCGGTACCGCAGTCCGCGGGCGTGCAAGAGGGTACGCAAAGCCAACTCCGGAGCGGTGTCACGGCCGCGGTTTCCCCGCATTGAGGCACGCACACCCGCGGATGACGCCCACGACCCTTCGGGCAACCGTTCGGGCGTGACGAGTCCAGCTCTACGAGCCATCGTCCAGGCTTCGACCAGGTTGCGAGCGCGGGTGGGATGGGGCACCACTCCGAGATCATGGGTGTGCACCTTGCCCCGGTTCGACCAGCGCAAGCGAGCGGTCACCTCCGAGTCGGACCGGTTCACCCGCAGGTCGACCGACGCTCGCGCGTAGCGATCCGCGCCGAGATCGACCATCCGGAGGTGCCTGCCGCCCGCGGCCCGGTCCTGTTCGGCGATCGTCTCGGCTGCGGTACGACCTGGCTTGGGCTTCCATGCCCGGTCACCGACGCTCACGATTCCGCAGCGACCCCGTCCAGGCACTTGGCCACCGCGTCGGCGAACACCTTCCCGAGCGCGACGGGCACCGCGTTGCCCAGCTGGCGCATCTTCTCACCGCGCGGTCCGCTGAGCTTCCAGCGGTCGGGGAACGTCATCACCCTCGCGGTCTCCCGCACGGTCATGTACCGGTGCCGGTAGCGGTAGCCGTCCGGGCTGCTGGTCGGATCCTTGACCAGTTCGTCGGTGAGCATCACGGATTCCCCACCAGGAACACCGTGTACGCCCGCCTTGACCGTCTTCGCTGGGCGGTCCAGCACATTGGGCGTGTGGCCGGGGTAGATCCGCGCATCAGGCCAGCCGACGTGGTAGGTGTATTTCTCCTCGTCGAACTCTTGCCGATCGAGGCGATGTTCGGGGATATCAGGCAAGCTCTTCTCGCCCTTCCCACCCTTCAAGGCGTCACGCAACGTGCGCCATGGCAACAACCCGTCATCCGGGTTCACTCCGGGGAGTACATCCGGGAGAGCTGCTTCAACACGAGCGCGGACGTGATCGGGTACCCCGGGATGGCGCTTCCAGTACCGGCCGTCACGGATCGACCCGTGCAGGGCTGCCTCGGAGTGCGTCGGTCGGATCAGTGCCTTGAACGTGTCGAGGTCGACGCCCAGATCCGCCCGGAACGCCACGATGATCACTCGGTTGCGGATCTGCGGGACGCCGTAGTCCGCCGCGTTGACCGGGGTCATGACCACGTCGTACCGCTTGGTCGGGTCAACCGACGCGATCTCGGTCTCGCGGAGCGCCTTGTCATGAGACTCCCAGCTCGACTCCGGATCACGTTCCAGGAACGGCAACCCCAGTTCACGGACGATGTAGTCGAAGTAGGGCTTGAACGACGCGCGGAGCAGCCCCCTGACGTTCTCGCAGATCACGACCTTGGGTTGGATTTCACGAACCGCTCGGAACATTTCCGGGAACATGTTCCGCTTGTCCTCGTCACCCTTGGCGACCCCTCCGAGGCTGAACGGCTGACAGGGTGGCCCACCCGCGAGGACGTCGACCCTGCCTTGCAGGTACCCCATCTTCAAGTCCTGCACGTCTCCGGGAACGAGTGGCCACTTGTCACCACGCTCCGGTATCCGCTCTTCCTCACCACGCAGCTCGATGTTGTTCGCCAAGAGCGTGTCGCACGCGTGTCGAGCGAACTCGTTGAGCAACAGCGGGCGGAAGCCCGCCTTGTGCACCGCCATCGCCAGCCCGCCACCCCCGGCGAACAGTTCCACCGAGGTACGGTCGGTCATCGTCTCGTCTCCATACTTTCAGGCGTCGGCGGGAGCCTAGCGCACCGCCGACCGTGGTCCCATCAACGACACAGGGTGACCAGGCACCTGTCCGGACCGCGGCGTCAGCCATCGACCAGGGCGTACGGCGGCTTGCTCGAATCCACAGTCCGCCACTGCAGCACGCCCGAAGTCTTCGTCTTCGCCAAACGCGACACGGTGCGGGGCATCATCAAGACAACCGCCATCACGACACCGGGCGGGTCGTTCTCCACGATTCCCGCGACCATCTCCCGCTTCCGGTCCACCACCGGATAGAGGATCAGTTTGCCCGTCGTGGCACCGACTTCGAGATTGTGGATCACCTCACGGTGCGCGCTGGTCGAGTTGCCACGTACCTTGTCATTGCTGTCCACCGCGCGTCCGTGCAAGCTCACAGGTCGTTGTGCCCGCAGGCTGGCCCGCCTGCCCCTCTTCTGCTGCGGAAGGATCACGCGCCAGTCCGTGATCACATCGGGGCCCAGTTTTCTAATCCACTCCAGATCAGGCGCGAACGTGGATGGCGTGGCCCAGGTCAGCTCGCCCAGCACAGAAACCATCCGGTCGTGACTCACCGTACCGATCAACGCGTCGAAAGACGGCTTTCCCTTATCCGACAAGGTCTCCAGCTCCGAGGCAGCAGCGATGAGCGGTACGCAAGCGTCAACGTTGCGCTCCAACACCGCTTTCTCGCTCATCGGAGGGTAGCCGGAACTGCGTTCGATGTTGCCACTGATGTTGCCGCCACGGCGTTCGACCAGTACCGCGTTGTACATTTTCGCTGCGGTCGTTGGACGGATCCCGTGACTGCTCACCAGCGGCGGAACCTCAGCCGGGGTGAGCCTCGGGCGACCATCCTCGTCGGCCGCGGCATAGAGTTCGAGTTCCTCACGGAAACTCCGCTCGTCCAGGCACACCGACTCGAAGGCGTCCCTGAGATCGGGAGTGAGGAACAGTCGAACCAGGTCGCGGTAGCCCTCGCGAAAACCGAACCACCGACCCATCTGCATAAGCGCGTCGGCGTTCTTCACCGCACGGACGTAGTAGGACACGGTCAAGCCCTCGACGGTGAATCCCCGGGCGAGCTTGTTGCCGCCGACCAGGATCCGCCAGACCGAGTAGTGGTCAAAGTTCACCTCATCCTGCTCGATATCCTGGTCGCTGTTGACCACAAGCACCGGGTTGCCCGCCGGACTGATCCGACGCGTGGCCTCTCCCAGGTAGGGGATCAGGTCCTCGAACGCCGCCGGAGTGGGCAGTTCGCCGACCAAGGCCGACGAGACGAGTGACAGGTCGTTCTCGAACGCGGCGCGCAATCTTGCATGACTGGCCGAGGAGTAATACCCCGCCTCGTCCCAGATCCGCCGGATCTGCTCGGCCGTCGTCCTGTGGATGTCGGTGTGCATGGCTTCATGGACCAACATGGTGTGGTGCTTGAACCGGGGGTAGCCACGGTCCTGGCGGTAGAGCTTCACAGCACCGGCAAGTACGAAGATGTCGATTGCCCGGCGCAGGTCGCCGTCGGAGTCCGGGTCGTCGACGAGCCGGAGATGAGCCCGCTCCTTCGAGTTCTCGAACGTCCGGTCCACGAGTGGGACGTCTGAATCGAGGTCGTGGAAGTCCTCCGCGCCCATGTAGCCGGGCGGACGTTCCAACGAGATGAGGAAGTCCTTAGGGAAGATGTCCTGCGCGTCGCTCGGATCGATGAAGACGTTGGCGAACGGGGTCGCGGTGTAGCCGACGTACTGCCCGCGCGGGAGCATGCCGAGCAGTTCGGAGATCAATCGGTTGATCGTGGTCCGGCTCTTCTTCCCCGCCTGCCAGCGTTTGGGATTGGTCGTGTTCACCGAGGCCTGGTCGGACTCGTCGTCAATGATCAGCGCTGGGATCTGGTGCAGTCGGGCGGTGATCCTCTTGAGGTCCTTGACCAGTTTGGTCAGCACCGGCCCGTTCTTCTTGACAATCATCAGGCGGGCGTCGGTGGCCAGCAGGTTATCGGGGTGGTTGAGCGGCTTGCTCCGGTGCGGTCGATCGAAGTCCAGGGCCGAGATGCCCTGTCGCAGGCTTTGGTAGTCGAACCGGCGAGTGGTCATCCGGTGGATGTCGGGCTTGCCGACGTCGGCGGGCCTGCAGCCATGCTCGACGAACTTGCCGTCCCGCCAGTCCTCGTCCTCTTGGTAGTCCACGGCGGCCAGCGCCTCGGGGCTGTCGATATCCACGCCGCGCAGGATGTTCTCCCGACCGACCAGCTCCATGTCAACCCGGCGCTGGGTCTGCTCACGCAGCATGTTGGTCGTACCGGTCAACACGATGATCAGCCGATAGCCCGCGTCGATGGCCTTGGCGATGACCCCGGTGAAGTTGGCTGTCTTGCCACTCTGGACATACCCGACGACCAATCCCTTGGCCTGGTAGGGCTCGGACCGGGTGGGCTCGCTGAGTCGTTCGACCACGTGACGGGTCGCGTTGTGCAGGCTGGTGATCGCGCGCTCGTCCCACCCCCGCCGAGTACGCAGGTGGTTGGCGTAGTGACTCCAATAGAAGTCACGCGCGCGGATCAATTCCTCGCTGTACCAGGGATTCCACTCCTTGGCGATCACCACGGTGCCGTCGCCGCCATGCACCGGGAACAACGAGCCGAACAACTGGGCGGTCTCCAGTTCGACACCGAGCTTGGCCAGGACCACCGCGCGGCGCTCAGGAGTGTTGGCGCCCGTGCCCGCGGTCCAGTCCGCGTCCTCGGGGCGGGCGTTGTCCCACTTGGCCAGCTTGATGTGCAACTCGTTGCGCAGCTCGTCGTCCGAGGCCGACGAGGCGGCCAGGTAGGCGCGGAGCGCCGCGTCGGAGACCTCAATGTCGCTACCGAACTCCTCCGCCTGCACCAACGCGTTGCGTCGCAAATCACGTGGACCGGAGCGGTTCATGGCGTCCAGGGCTGCCAGATAGGACTTCGCCATGGAGTCGGACATCGTCATCATCCCTCCTCGAAATCCGCAGCGGCCGCCAGCGACCGCGCCGGACGGCCGATTGGGGCGAGTCCGGTGAGGTCGACTCGGTAGCGAACCTCGGCCAGTCGATCGAGCGCGACACCCGCGCTCGCCAACGAATCCGGCGTCAGCCGGGGAAAGCACTCATCGACCGAGTACACCGCCGACGAGGTGCGACGGGTCCACCCGGTCTCGCATCGATCGGTCAAGTCGTCGTCCCACCCCCAAGCAACCAGACCGGACTCCAGGTCGTCGCGGCTGGCACCGGCCCCGACGAGGCCACGCACCCGCCCGATGAGCTCGGGCAACCGCGCACCTGTCCCGACCCCCGCCTGGGTGAGCTGGTGTGAGACGAGCCATAGTGGCCGGTCCCGCGTAGGCACAAGCTGGGTCAACGATTCGACCCAGTGTGTGCGCCGCTCACCACTGGTGGTCTTCACCTCCAGGTCATGCCCCGGTAGTCCGAAGTCGTGCTCTTCGCGCCCCGGCCCCCGCCAAGCGGCTAGTGCGGCCGCCACGCCCTCTGTGCAGACAAGCCCGGCGAGGCTGAGCAGTTCCCCGAACAGTCCGATCTCACGTTCCCTCGGGAAGGCGTCTTCGCGTCTGAGCAGGGCCGCGAACTCGCGCAGTGTGAGCGCCAAGGCGTCGGCGGGTCGTATCCCATCGAGCTGGACCCGGTCAGCGATCGAGCACAGCAACGGATACGCGGCCTGGAACAGCGCGGGGACGGTGACCACGACCTCAAAGGCTCGCCCTTCGCCGTGGTGGGTCACACGGCTGACAACGTGCCGCAGGCGAGTGGGAGGCGCGGACTCGATCTCCGGCACATGCACCCGTAGACCCATATGGCCTGATGAAGGGGTTACGAACAGCCAGGCAGGCGGATCGCCCGCGATGGGCCGAAGATACGGCACGCCCTCGGCTAGAACTCGATCGAGATGTCCAGGTACGAGGTGCCGCTCAGGACGCGGCGTGGCGGTCACCGTCGTTCCGCCCGCACGGCCGTGGTCAGTACCGACTTCCAGAGCTCGATGTTGTCCTTGTCGCGAGAGCCGAGGTACTCGCCCTGGAAAACATCCTCCATCAACAGGTAGATCAGCGTCTTGATGAGCGGCAGGTCGTTGAGACCGCCGTGGCGGTCACCAAGCAGCATCTTTCTATACCGCTTGTTCAACCAGATCGTCTGTTCATCTCTGTCGATGTCGAAGAACTGGTCGTCGTCGAAATCCCGCCAGCGGATGTCCACCGGGTCGGCCTTGAGCGCCTCGATCTCCGACTCGAGTGTGTCCCTGAGCCCGGGGGTGAACCCACGACCCGGGGGGATCATCGGCTTGCGGCTCGTCCGGCGCTTGTTTCCCGCTTGGTAGACCTGCTCGGCCTGGTAGAAGTAGTCGGCGAAGGTGCTCCCGTCGTCGGCACGGGCCGACTCACAGGCCTGGCCGAACTCCGGGCGGACCTGGACCCGCGACTTCTCCGGGTTCATCCGCAAGAATGCCTCAACGTCGCTGTCGATCTCGACCTCGACCCTGGCGAGTTGGAGCTTCGGGTGGGGCGCGTGGACGCCCTCCCACCCCCCGGGCTGCAGGAGTCGGTCCCGGCGGTAGAAGTACATCCCCTGGTGGTCGGCGGGGCGGCCGTTGAGCTTGAACTGACGAGCGGTCGAGCGCGGTGGCCAGATGTGGCAGCGGAAGCTCAGCGAGCGGCCGTCGACGGTCGCGTTGAGATCCTTGGGAAAGCCAGTGGCACCGGTGCGGTGGTAGTGGAACGGGTTGATCGGCTCCACGGTGACCGGAGAGGTGGAAGCCGCGGAACCCGCCTCGTGGACGTCGAAGGCGATGGTGACGCGTCCGCGCTCGATGAGGCGGTGGAAGACCAGCCCGAGGTGGTTGCACGCGGTGGTGACCTTCTGCGTGACGAACCGCTCGACGAGGCGCTCATCGGTGGTGGCGGGAAACCCACCGACCTGGTCCCAGCGAACGATGGTGCCTCCGCCGGTAGCGGGCAAGCCGCGGTCCTGAGCGAGTTCCCGATCGGCGAAGAGCTCCGGGACGACGTCGCAGAGGAAACCGGTCCGGGCCTCGTCCAGGCGCCAACGCCGCCCGACCGCGGGCGCGCCAGGCGCCCGCGAAAGCACGGTGAGCTCGCGGGCCTGGCTGAAGGAAGCCGCCTTGAGACCCAACCCGAACCACCCGAGGTCGGCGTCACCGTAGGCACGGCGACCGCCCACGGTCATCGCGTCGTCGATCCGATCCGGGGCGATCCCGCGCCCGTTGTCCACGACATAGAGCGAGCACAGGCGGCCCCGGTCGCGTACGAACCGGATCAGGACGTTCGTGGCGTCGGCGTCGATCGAGTTGTCGACCAGATCGGCGAGCGCCGTCTCGAACGAGTGGTTGCGACCGATGGCCTCCATCGTCCGTGAATCGGGTGGGAGCTCGACACTCCCCTCGGTGGGAACGCGCACAGTCCACTCGGCCGTCGTCACTCGGTACCCGCCCCCTCGTTTGGTGCTTACACCGCAGGTAATAGGCCCATTCGGCCGCCGCGTTACACCAACCTTAGCCCCGGGGTGAACGCTCGGGGACTCTTAGTCACCGATTGACTCCCGACCACCCGTGTCCGACGGCTTCGACACCGCCTCGCGGGCAGGGACGACAGCGCGGGTCTACTCAGCCGATCCGCTCGGCTACCACGCGTATGCCGGTGGGTTCGACGAGCAGGACCGTGGGGAGTAGGGGATCCGCCGCACGGGGGGTGGTGGTGAGGACCTCTTCACGGATGAGGTCCAGCCAGTCGGAGCGGGCGCCCGCGATGAGGAGGTAGTCCGGGGTGGGCAGGCCGACCACGAGCCGGTCGTCGGCGAGGCGGCGCGCCATGCGGGCGTGGAAGCCCTCGACCGCCACCGCCGACGCGGCCAGGCGCGGTTGGCGGGTGAGGGTGAGCAGGTCGCCATGGTCTGAGTGCTGGGTGTCGACGCGCAGGCCCTGGGTCAGGTTGCGGCCCGCGGTGGCGAGCAGTTCGGCGAACGGCGGTGCGCCCATCTCGTCGTAGTCGTCGGTGGTGACGTGGTCGGGCGCGGCCGGGGCCCCCGCCCAGTCGAGCCAGGCGAGGGACACCGCTACCCGGCCGGGGACCAGCGGGGCGTGCGGCAGCCGCGACAGGGCCGCGGACGCGGGGGCGGACCTGCTCCACAGCAGCGGCAGCAGCTCGGCGCCGCGGTCGGCGGCGCGCAGGCGGACCACCTCCGCGACCGCGTGCCGGGCGCGGGCGAAGGCCTGGTCCCAGCCCTCGGCGGTGGGGCGGGGGAAGCGGTGGGTGCAGTGGGCGGCGGGGAACGTGGTGGCGAGGTAGTCCTTGTCGGCCGACGAGGGCTCCCACTCGCTGTGCACGGCGACGACCTCGGTGGGGTCCACCCGGCGGTGGCGGGTGGCGCTGCGCCACGCGCGGCGGATCGCGGCGTCGTCGCGGGTGGGGGTGCTGGCGAACACCGCACCGGCGGGGGCGCGGAGCCGGAAGACGACGACGTTGACGGTGAAATCCTCGCTCACCGGTCGACCGCCACTCGGATGTCGCAACGCCGGGTCACTCGAACGCCGCAGTGACCCCACGCGACAGTGGGCGAATGCGTCATGCGATGTCATCCTACCGGCCGCCGGGTGCCCGTGCCGATCGCCGAAAGGCCCGATAGCGACATTCTTTCATAAACAGTTTTCCATTCCACGTCACCCACTTGAACCCGGCCGATTGTCGGTGCGTTCACATCTACAGAAGGAATGTTCACAGATAAACGCCCTACGATCGGAGGAAACTTCGCATCCCGGCCGCGATCGGCCGCCTACATCGGCACATATTATGTTCGGCGATTATGTCCTGCCTTCAGCTCAAGCCAGGCGCGCGTACGGCGGTAGCAACCCATAGGTACCCGAACTAATTTGGTGTCGTTCCCACGACGCGTAGACCCTCCAGTGGCGACTCCGCCAGTTATTTCGAGCGTCGTGACGATGTGGCACGGGCACCGGCCCGACGTGTTTGGTCAAAGGACGGAATATGGCGAGCGCAAATGGTCGGACTGCGGTATTCGACAAGCGGGGGAGCACGCGGGCGCGGGTGCTCCCCGAGTGCTTCGAACTGACCTGTGACCGCACCCCGGACGCGACCGCCGTCGAGTGCGACGGCGAGCGGCTGACCTACCGCGAGCTCGACCGGGCCGCGAACCGCCTGGCCGCGCTGCTGCGCGAGCGCGGTGTCCGCCCGGGCGACAACGTCGGGATCCTTTTGCGGCGCAGCACGGACACCTACGTCGCGCTGCTCGGCGTGATGAAGGCGGGCGCGGCCTACGTGCCCATCGACACGTCCTTCCCGGCCGACCGCGTGCGGTTCATGGCCGAGGACGCGAGCCTGACCCACCTGGTCACCTGGTCCGGCGCCGCAGACCGCACCGCCGACCTCGCCTGCCCGGTCCTCGCGCTCGACGAGTCCGCGGCCGAGATCGCCGCGCGCTCCGGCGACCGGCTCGACCTGGAGATCGACCCGGACACCCCGTGCTACATCATCTACACCTCGGGGTCGACCGGGAAACCCAAGGGCGTGGCCATCTCGCACGCCAGCATCGTCAACTTCCTCGACGTGGCCACCCCGATCTACGGCGTGACCGGCGACGACCGCGTCTACCAGGGGATGTCGATCAGCTTCGACTTCCACCTCGAGGAGATGTGGCCCGCCTGGGTCGGCGGCGCCGCGCTCGTCGCGGGCCCCAACGACGCCCGCCGCTTCGGGCAGGGCCTCACCGACTTCCTCACCGAGCACCGCGTGACCGTGCTGTGCAGCGTGCCGACGTTGTTGACCACGGTGGAGAACGTGCCGCCGACGGTGCGCTGCCTGCTGGTCAGCGGCGAGGCGATGCCGCCGGACCTGGTGCGCAAGTGGTCGGGGCCGGACCGGCGGATCCTCAACTGCTACGGCCCCACCGAGACCACGGTGTCCTCCAGCTGCGCCGAACTGGTCGCCGACCAGCCGGTCACCCTGGGCACACCGTTCCCCACGTACCGGTTCTACATCCTCGACGACCAACTGCGTGAGGTCGCCGAGGGCGAGACCGGCGAGATCTGCATCGGCGGTCCCGGCGTCGGCATCGGCTACCTCAACCGCCCGGAGTTGACCGCCGAGCGGTTCGTCACCAACCCCGTCGAGCGCGACCGCGCCGAGGTGCCGCGCGTCTACCGCACGGGCGACCTGGGCCGCCGCACCCCGGCGGGCGAGTACGAGTTCTTCGGCCGGATGGACACCCAGGTCAAGATCCGCGGCTACCGGGTCGAGCTGGGCGAGATCGAGCAGGTGATCCGCGAGGACGAGGCCGTCGAGAACGCGGTCGTGACCACTTTGGACCGTGACGGGGTGCCGAACCTGGTCGCCTACCTCACGTTGTCCGTCGCGGACGCCGACGAGGCCGAGTTGCGGGACCGCCTGCACGCCACCCTCCGCAGGCGCTTGGCGCCCTACATGGTGCCCAGCTACCTCGAGGTACTGGACAGCTTCCCGCTGCTGGCCGCCGACAAGGTCAACCGCGCCGCGCTGCCCGCCCCCACGTCACCGCCACTGGGCGCGAACACGGGACCACACGTCCCACCAGAGGGTCCACTTGAGACAGATCTGGCCGGTGTGTGGTCGGAGATCCTCGAGGTCGAGCAGGTTTCGGCCGAGGCGGACTTCTTCTGCGACCTCGGCGGTCACTCGCTGACCGCCGCGCGCGTGGTCTCCCGGCTGCGCGCGCTGCCCGGGTTGCGCGGCCTGGCGATGGGCGACCTCTACGCCAACCCCACGGTCCGCGCGCTCGCCCAGCACGTCGAGTCCACCGCCGCGCCCACCGAGGACACGGCCGTGGACACCGCGAAGCCCGAGCCGCGCAAGCACTCCGGGTTGCGAGTGTGGGCGTGCGGTGTGGCGCAGATGGTCCTGCTCTACACCTGGCTGGCGCTGTTGGCCTCCCCGGTGTTGGCCCTGGCGTACGTCGTCACGGTGCGGGCGAAGGGCGCCTCGTCGGGCGCGGTCCTCGGCGCGGAGAGCGCGAGCCTGGGGGTCCTGATCCCGGTCTGGGTGGCGTGGTTCCTGTTCACCAGCTTCGGGTTGCCGATCATCGCCAGCAGGTTGGTCATGTTGCGGGTCCGCGAGGGCTGGTACCCGTTGTGGGGCCGGACGTACCTGCGGTTCTGGTTCCACGCCAGGGTCGCCGCGCTGGCGCCCCTGGCGCTGCTGTCCGGCACTCCCCTGCTGCCGCTGTACCTGCGGCTCATGGGCGCGAAGGTCGGCCGCGACTGCCAGCTCTCCACCCCGCTGATCCGGCTGGCGCGGTTCGTCGAGATCGGCGACGGCGTCAGCATCGGCGACCGGGCCCGGGTGGAGACGTACGCGGTGGAGCACGGCTGGCTGCGGTTGGCGCGGGTGCGCATCGGCGACGGCGCGCACGTCGGCGCGAACTCCGCGGTCATGGCCGGTGCCGAGATCGGCGCGAACGCCACGGTGGGTCACCAGTCGCTGGTGCACGCGGGGGCTCGGGTCCCCGGGGGTGAGCACTGGATCGGTTCGCCGCTGCGCAAGCTGCCCGCCATGCCGCAGCAGCTGCGGGAGATGGCCGACCGCGCCGACACCCGCCGCTGGCCGGTCACCGTGCTGTTCGGCTACCTCGTGGGTCTGCTGTTCCTGATCGTCCTCCCGCTGGCGCTGCTCGTGCCCAGCGGCGCGGTGATCTTCTACGGGATCAACCAGGGCACGGTCGGGTGGATCGTGGGCTGTGCCGTCGCGGCGGGCCCGGTGTTCGTGTTCACGACGTGCCTGGTGCTGACCGCGCTGAAGCGGCTCGTGCTGTTCCGGGCGCGGCCGGGGATCTACTCGGACAAGGGTTTCTTCGGCCTGCGCCTGTGGTTCGCGCACCGGCTGCTGGACATGGTCGTCGCCCAGGTCCGGACGATCTTCTGCACGCTCTACGCGATCCCGCTGCTGCGCGGGCTCGGCCTGCGGGTCGGCAAGTGGTGCGAGATCGCCATCCCGACGCACATCAACGTCGACATGACGACCATGGGCGACCAGTGCTTCCTCGCCGCGGGCATCCTGGTGTCGCCGCCGGTGCACCACCGCGGTCTCGTGGCGCTGCGGATGGCGGAGATGTCCGACCGCAGCTTCATCGGCAACGTGGCGCTGGTGCCGGGCGGCACGCGGATGGGCTCGAACAGCCTGCTCGGCGTGATGTCGGTGCCGCCCGCCGACCGGCCGATGGACCCGGAGACGACCTGGCTCGGTTCACCGTCGTTCTTCCTGCCGCGCAGGCAGACCAGCCAGGACTTCCCGGAGAAGTTCACCTACCGGCCGACGCCGACCATGGTCGCGGTGCGGCTGTTCCTGGAGCTGTTCCGGGTGTTCCTGCCGACGATGCTGACCACCGCGGGCACGTTCGCGGGCATCTACGCGATGGTCTACCTGCTCGGCCACTTCTCCCCGTTCGTCCTGGTGACCATGCTCCCGGCGATCACCCTGGGCGTCGGGTTGGCCGAGACGGTGGTCGTGGTCGTGCTGAAGTGGCTGGTCATGCGGGTGTACCGGCCGCGCACGGAGCCGTACTGGGGCACCTGGGTGCGCGGCACGGAACTGATCACCGGCCTGTACGAGGCGGTGGCGGTGCCGCGGCTGATCGGCAACTTCGTCGGCTCGCCGTGGATCGTGCCGCTGGTCCGCCTCTTCGGCGTGCGGGTCGGGCGCCGGGTGTGGCTGAACACGGTGTCGTTCACCGAGTTCGACCTGGTGCGCGTCGGCGACGACGCGGCGGTCGGCGAAGAGGCGGACCTGCAGACCCACCTGTTCGAGGACCGGGTCATGAAGATGTCGTACTCCAAGGCGTCGGCGGGTTCGACGGTCGGCAGCCACGCGGTGGTGCTCTACGACGCCGAGGTGTCCGCCGGGTCGTTCCTCGACGCCGACTCGCTGGTGATGAAGGGCGAGGTGCTGCCCGACACCAGCGGCTGGCGCGGCATCCCGGCCCGACCGCTCTAGCCGCCACTCCCAGGGAAAGGGCAAACGATGGACGTCGACCCGCGGGTGCTCGCCTCGGACCACGACCGCCTGCGCCGCCGAGCGGTGCGCGGTGTGGGGCTGGACGGGCTCGTGTTCGCGCTCATGCACGGCAACGGCAACGTCATCCTGGTCGTGGACACCGACCGCAGCGGACTTGAACGGTCCGATGTGGACAGTGTTTTGGCCAAGGAGATCTGCCAGACCTTCACCGCCATCCGCGTGGACGGCATCGCCTTCCTGTCGTTTGTAGACGCGGGCGTGAAGATGACCTACTTCGAGGGCGACGGCCTGCACTCGGTGATGTGCGGCAACGCCCTGCGCTGCCTGACCAGGTACTGCGTGGACCGCGGCTACCTACCCGCGGACCAGGACTTCGTCGCCACCGACGACGGCCCGAAATGGGTCTCCGCCGCGGGCGGCGAGGTCCGCGTAGCCCTCGGCGAAGGCCGCGAGTTCCAGCAGGTGGACGCCGACCGCTGGTTCGTCTTCAGCGCCCTACCCCACCTGGTGGTGGAGGTCCCCGACCTGGCCGCCGTAGACGTCAAACGCGAGGGCGCCACCCTGCGCTTCGACGAGAAACTGGCCGCCCACCTGGGCCACCAAGGCCTGCACGTGGACTTCGTCCAACGCCACGCCGACCACATCGCCATTCGCACATACGAACCGGGCACGGAGGACGAAACCCTCGCCTGCGGCACCGGCGTGGGCGGCGCCGCCTACGTGGCGAACACCGTCTGGCAACTCCCGTTCCCCATCCGGGTCCAGACCAGAGGCGGCGAGATGACCGTGGACCACCACGACCACGGCCTCCTGATCAGCGGCACCATCGCCTACCTGCTGACCGCCGACACCCCCCAACGCGCCGGCTGACCCCACTCGCCCCCACTCCCTCGCCCGGGACATCGTCCCGGGCGAGGGACAACCGAACACGACCGAAGACCGACAGCCGTCCACCGGAGGCTCCAGAACTCACGGCGGACGGCTCGGTCCCAAGTCGCGCGGCGCGCCCCCCCAACAAGCCCAGTTCGCTCGTCGACCACATGTCCTACCAGCCAGAACGCCACCGGAGCCCGACTCGCGCCAACCCCGCACACTGTTCCCGCCAACCCCGCTCAGACCACACACGGCCCCCAACCCACCTCGGGGGTCGGCCAGGTCGCGATCGTGGACGGCACCCGGGTGCCCACCCGCGACCACCGCCTCGCCGCGAGGTCGAAGAACCACCGCTACTCGACCAACCCGCAGGTCGCCATCGACGCCGACACCCGCCTGGTGATCGCCACCGGCGAGCCGAAGCCGGGCAACCGCAACGACTGCACCGTCTATCGCGACTCCGGCATCGCCGACGTGCTCGACGGCCGCCCCGTCATGGCCGACGGCGGCTACCAGGGCAACCCCGAAGTGATCGGGCCCTACCGCAAACCCCGCGACAGCGGCGAACTCGCCGACTGGCAGGAAGACCTCAACACCGTCCACCGCTCGATCCGGGCCCGCGCCGAACACGCCCTGGCCCGCATGAAGAACTGGACCATCCTGCGCGACTACCGCCGCGCAGCCCACACCCTGCGCGACACCGCCTCAGACATCGCCCACCTCCACAACCTCACCCTCACCGGCTGGCCAAGAATTACCCGAGCCGCCAACCATAAGATCAGTTACGTGACATCCCTTAGTGGGGGAGCAAGGTCTTTCGGCGGTGACCGAAGAAGCTGTGGACAGGTCGGCGCCATGTGGACAACCCCGCCGATCGCATTGTTCAACAATTGAGCAATTTGTCCGCGATGGCGCGATCTACCGACCAATCGAGATGGCATCGCCCCAGAGCGAGATGGGCGTCGCACAGATCGGGGCCGTAGTAACCGACTCGTGGCCGACCAGACGCCACGCTCGGTGGGGGCGAAGTTGCGAGACGCCGACCAAACCGGACTTTCACCACCGCGACCACGGGCTCATCAACAAGCCACAGCCCGCCCCGCTCAGACCGGTCCCCAGCGACCACTCGAGCCGCTTGACCACGCAGCCGGCGAGCCCGACCTCAGTCCGGCTTGCGGGCCCCGCGCAAGCGGGTCTCCTCCTTGCGGACCTCCACCTGCAACGCCCGCTCCCGCTGCAACCAATCCGGGTTCTCCGTCTTGATCGCCTCGATCTGCTCCGTCGTCAACGCCTCCGTCACCCCGGCCCGCGTCAGCCCACCGATCGACACGCGCAGTTTCGCGGCCACCACCTGCCGCGGGTGGGGGCCGTCGCGGCGGAGGTCGCGGAGCCAGGTGGGCGGGTCGGTCTGCAGGGCGTTCAGCTCGTCCCGGGAGACCACGCCGTCGCGGAACTCCGCCGGGGTGGCCTCCAGGTACACGCCGAGTTTCTTGGCCGCGGTGGCGGGCTTCATCGTCTGGCTGCTCTTGCGCGGCGAGGTCATGCGGGCGAGGGTACCGGGCGGCCATCCGCTCACGCCCAGTAACCTGGGTCCGTGACCAGCCCGGACGCGCCCGCCCCCTTCCGACTCGGGTACGTCCCGGGTGTGACGCCAGCCAAGTGGGTGACCGGCTGGACCGAGCGCTTCCCCGCCGCCCCGCTGGACCTGACGCAGGTGGCGGCGGCCGACGCGGCCGGGCTGGTGCGCGACGGGCGGGTCGACGCCGTCCTGTTGCGACTGCCGACCGACCGCGACGGGCTGCACGCCATCCCGCTGTACACCGAGGTCACGGTCGTGGTCGTGCCCAAGGGCCACCTGTTCGCCGACGCCGACGAACTGTCCACCTCGGACCTGGTCGACGAGGTCCTCCTGCACCCCCACGACGACACCCTCGGCTGGGAGCGTCCCCCGGGCCAAGCGGCGCTGCACCGTCCGGATACGACCGGTGACGCCATCGAGCTCGTCGCCGCCGGCGTCGGCCTGCTCGTCGTCCCCCAGTCCCTGGCCCGCCTGCACCACCGCCGCGACCTCACCTACCGCCCGCTCACCGACGCCCCCCAGTCGACCGTCGCCCTGTCCTGGCTGGAGGACGGCACCACCGACCCCATCGACGACTTCATCGGCATCGTCCGCGGCCGCACCCCCAACAGCACCCGCGGCCGCACCCCGGCGAAACCGCAGACGA
The DNA here is from genome assembly GCF_041897805.1 of Actinokineospora auranticolor. Lineage (GTDB taxonomy): Bacteria > Actinomycetota > Actinomycetes > Mycobacteriales > Pseudonocardiaceae > Actinokineospora > Actinokineospora auranticolor. Next base: position 3,357,062 of record NZ_CP154825.1, on the reverse strand, counting down.
CAACACCGAGAACGAAGCCGCAACCGAAACCCACGAGTCGCGGAAAGACCGCCGCCGCCAAGCCCGGAAAACGCCGTCGCCGAGGGTGACACCGCTATCCTCGGCGCCATGGGGAGATCTGGGGTGAAACTCCGACGCTGGGCGCCGCTGCTCGCGGTACTCATCATCAGCGCGGCCGCCCAACCGTGGCTGCAGCGCCCGGACAGCCGGACGGCGTTCGTCGTCGACACCTCGGTGAGCAACATCAGCGCCGACTTCGTCGGGGTGGCCGACGCCGTCAGCGCGGCGGCGCGGAACGCTGGCGAGGAGGAGTACCTCTCCCTGCGCGGCTTCAGCGGCCCGTGCGACGGCGCGAACACCTCGCTCATGGTCAACGGCGACAGCCCCGAGTTCCTCGCCGAGCAGTTGCGGAACCTGGCCCCGGGCGGCGCCGCGACGCTGGAGAGCGGGCTGCTGGCCGCCATCGACGACTTCGACAGCTGGTTCCCGCTGCCGGGCAGCGAGCGGAACCGGATCGTGCTCGTCACCACCCGCGGCGTCGACCGCTGCCGGACCGACCAATCCGCCGTGCACCGCGCCGTCGCGGACAAGGCGCGGGATTCGGGCGTTTCCCTCGACTTCCGCATCATCGGCTACCACGTTCCCACCGATGAACAACAGGCGTTGACCGACCTCGCCGCCGCGCTCGGCGCGCCCGCGCCGCGATTCACCGGAACACCAACGGAATTGGCCGACGCGCTCCGGTAGACCGCCGCGTCGACCCGTTCGTCAAGTGTCTCGACGGTGCTGTTTGTTGCCATGTTCCCAGTGCGGACAACGTCTGGTGGGCTATTGACACCCCGGCGGGGGTGCACTTCAATCCGCTTATGGTCTGGACCAATTCCGCGCTGTGTCCCCGGCGGGCGACCGGTCCGGGCCGCACCCTGCCGTCCCCCTGATCCGCACCGGGAGTCCATGTGCGTACCCGACATCGCTTGCTCGCCAGTCTGAGCGCCGCCGCGCTGGCCACCGCGGGGGTGGTGATGGCGGCGGGCACGGCCGAGGCGGCCAACCTGCTCACCAACCCCGACTTCGAGACCGGCACCCTCTCCGGCTGGAACTGCGCGGCCGGCTCCGGGTCCATCGTGTCCACCCCGGTGCACGGCGGCTCGAACGCGCTGGCCGGTGCCGCGTCCGGCAGCAACATCGCCCGCTGCGCGCAGACCGTCGCGGTCCAGCCCAGCACCGCGTACACCTTCTCCGGGTGGTTGCGCGGCAACTTCGTGTACCTCGGCGTCAACGGCGGCACGTCCACCTGGACGTCGTCGGCGGGCAACTACACCCGGGTGTCCATCAGCTTCACCACCGCGGCGAGCCAGAACTCCGCCGAGGTGTACGTGCAGGGCTGGTACGGCCAGGGCACCTACTACGCCGACGACCTCAGCCTCGACGGCCCCGGCGGCGGTCCCGGCGGCGACACCCAGGCTCCCACCACCCCGGGGAACGTGCGCTCCACCGGCGCCACCGCGAACAGCGTGTCGCTGTCCTGGGACGCCTCGACCGACAACGTCGGCGTGACCGGCTACGACGTGATCCGCGAGGGCGGCGCCACCACCTCGGTGACCGGCACCAGCGCGACCGTCACCGGCCTGTCCGCGAGCACGCAGTACCGCTTCACCGTGCGCGCCAAGGACAAGGCGGGCAACCTGTCCCCCGCGTCCGCGCCGGTCACGGCGACCACCACCGAGGGTGGCGGTGGCCCCGGCCCCGGCCGGTTCATCCAGGCCGCGCCGTACCTCTACCTGGGCTGGGGCAACCCGCCCGCGCCCGCGGACGTCATCCGCGCCACGGGCGTCAAGTGGTTCACCATGGCGTTCATCCTGGCGCAGAACGGCTGCAACCCCGCGTGGGACAGCCAGCGACCGCTGCTCGGCGGCACCGACGAGTCCGCGATCAAGGCCATCCGCGCGGCGGGCGGTGACGTCGTCCCGTCGATCGGCGGCTGGAGCGGCAACAAGCTCGGCCCGAACTGCTCGACGGCGGAGGCGCTGGCGGGGGCGTACCAGAAGGTCATCACCGCCTACGGCCTCAAGGCGATCGACGTCGACATCGAGAACACCGACGAGTTCGAGAGCGCCGCGGTGCAGGACCGGATCCTGACCGCGCTGAAGATCGTCAAGCAGAACAACCCGGGTCTGCGCACGATCCTGACCTTCCCGACGCTCAACACCGGCCCGAACTCGTGGGGCAACCGGCTGATCGAGCAGTCGAAGGTGCTCAACGCCGACATCGACAACTTCACCATCATGCCGTTCAACTTCGGCGGCGGCGCCGACATGTACGGCAACACGGTGAAGTCGACCAACGGCCTGAAGGACAAGGTGAAGTCGGTCTTCGGCCTCACCGACGCCGAGGCCTACGCCAAGGTCGGCATCTCCGGCATGAACAACATGAGCGACTCGAACGAGAACACCACCACCGCGATCTGGACCCAGATCCGTGACTGGTCCAACGCCAACCACATCGGCCGCCTGTCCTTCTGGGCCGTCAACCGGGACCGTCCCAACTGGGACTTCACCCGCATCACCGTCGGCTTCACCGGCTGACAAACGCACTGAGCGAACAGATCCGACCGGAAACCGGGCGCGGCCACCATGTCCGCGCCCGGTTTTCCTTTCTCCGCCACCACACCCTCGCCACGCCGAGCGAACAGAACCGCCCGGCAACCGGGCACGGACAGGCGACCCCGGCCGGGCACGGTCAGCACGCTGTTCCCAGTCTTCTCTCCCCCTTGCTAGGTTGGGTTCCCCAGTCCCCCACGGCGCGAGATCGGCGATGGTGAACAGCGAACTCCCCCGGGACCTCGTCCCCGTCTGGGAATCCGTCCACCACCGCCTGTCCTCCGGACGTGCCGTGGCGCGGATCCGGCTGGGTCCGCTGAGTCCCGCTCAGCAATCCGCCCTGGCCGACCTCCTCGGCGCCGACCGCCTCCCCGGCCCCACCCCGTCGGTCCCGCTCAACGACCTCGACACCGCCATCCGCGCCGCCACCGGCCGCACCACCAGCGAGTTCGTCACCGACCTCCTCGGCCCGCTCGCCAACCGCGCCCAACGCCGCGACGACGTCGCCGACCTCTGGGCCTGGCTGGCCGCGCACCCCGTCGTGACCGCCCAACCCGCCCTCCACGACTGGACGCGCGCCGTCCGCCAAGCCGGGCTGGTCAACGGCTCCATCGCACAAACCCGCACACGCCTCGACGCCGTCCTGCGCGTGCTGGACCACCTCCCCGCCCCAGGCACCCCGCTCCCCGCCCTCGCCGACGAACTCCTGCACGACCCCCACGCCCTCGACGACGGCACCGCGCACTCGACCCTCGTCCTCCGCGCCCTCGCCGCCATCCACACCGTCGACCCACCGAACGACGCCCAAGCGCGCCGCGACCTCTGGGCCAAGGCAGGCGTCGCCGACGACGAACTGTCCTCCACCGTCCTCGCCGCCGGACTCCGCCCCACCGACGAGCACCTGACCGCCACCCTCCTGCGCGCCTGCGCCGACGCCGGTCAAGCCGCCTGCCTCACCCTCGGCCACCTCCGCGCCGCCGCGGACCTCAACGGCCCACCACGAACCGTCTGCACAGTGGAGAACCCCACCGTCCTCGCCCTGGCCCTGACCCGCTTCGGCCGCGACTGCCCGCCGATCGTCTGCGTCTCCGGCTGGCCCAACGGCGCCGCGATCCGACTGCTGCGCCTCCTCGCCGACGCCGGCCACACCCTGCGCTACCACGGCGACTTCGACGGCGAGGGCCTCCGCATCGCCGCGCACGTCATGGCCCGGACCGGCGCGGTCCCCTGGCGGATGACCACCGCCGACTACCTCGCCGCCGTCGGCCCCACCGGCCCCCCGGTCGGACGGGTCACCGACGCGCCCTGGGACCCCGGTCTCGCCGCCGCGCTCACCGCGCGCGGTGTCGCGGTGCCGGAGGAACGGGTGGCGACCGTCCTACTTGACGAGATCGACGCCGGTTGACGAAACACCCGGGGCCCGCGCGGAGATGAACAGCGCGGTCAGGTCCGAACGGAGGTCGCGTGGAGCACCACCCCGCACGTGGGGCGTCCGAGCGGGTGCGGGTCCCGCCCGAGATGTTCCGGTTCACCACGGGCGAGTCGGCGGAGTTCCACACCGCGGTGCTCACCGTGTTCGCCGACGCCACCGAGCGGATGGAGACCGCGCTCGGCCTCGACGACGTGCTCGGTGGGCTGCGGTCCGTCGGCTGGTTGGGCGAGCCGACGGAGGACGCGCTGGCCGCCGCGCTGGACCAGCTGCGCGCGTGGCAGCTCGTGGACGTGGTGCAGAACCACACCGAGAACTACCGCACGGCCCGCGAGTACGAGCGCCGCAACCTGCAGTACTCGCTGACCAAGCGCGGTGAGGCCGCCTTCGCGGGCGCGGTGCGCGCGATGGAGGTGCTCACCGCGACGGGCGCCCTGCAGACCGCCGTGCTCGACGCCATCGCCGACCGCCTCGGCGAGCTGCACCGCCTGCTGACCGGCTCCCCCGGCACCGACCGCAAGGTGTTCACCGCGCTCACCGAGCTGGAGGGCCACCTCGACGCGCTGCGGTCGAACACCACCCGGTTCACCGCCGAGCTGCACCGGCTGCTGCGCGCGGAAGGCGCCGAGCTGGCCACGTTCCGGGAGGTCAAGGCCGCCACGGTGGCCTACCTGGAGGAGTTCCTGATCAACCTCGACCAGCGCGCGCACGCCATCCGCTCCGGCATCGACCTGGTCGAGGACCTCGGTCTCGGGTTGCTGCACCACCGCGCGCTGCACGGCGCCGAGCTGCCGCCGGTCAGCGACGGCGACCCCGGCCCGCCGTGGCTGGCGCACCGCAGGGCCCGCTGGGACGGCCTGCGGAACTGGTTCCACGGCCCGGACCCGAGGGTGAACCGGCTGCACCGGCAGGCGCGGCGGGCGATCGTGACGCTGCTGCAGGTGCTGGACCGGATCACCGAGTCGCGGCGCCGCGCCAGCAGCGCCGCCGCCGACTTCCGCGAGCTGGCCCGCTGGTTCGCGCACGCCCCCACCGAGGACGACCTGCACCGGCTGTGGTCGACGGCGTTCGGCCTGTCCTCGGCCCGGCACGCGCACCTGCTCCACCCCGACCCGGACCTGCACGCGAGCACCGCCGCTTGGCGCGGCAGCGACCCGGTCCCGGTGTCGGCGCTGCTGCGCTCGTCGGGGCGGGCCGAGCGGTTCACCCGCACCGGCCGGGTCCGCGACGTCGCCGAGATCCGCGCCGAGCGGGCCCGGGAGGCGCTGCGGCAGGAGCTGGAGGTGCAGGCGGCGTGGGACATGCTCGACACCGGTGGCCCGGTGTGGCTGTCGCGGATCGGCGAGCTGCCGTACGACGTGTTCACCCGCTTCCTCGACCTGCTCGGCCGCGCGCTGTCGACCGCGCCGGACAGCTCCGGTGCCCGGCGCGCGGTGACCGCCGACGGCCGCGTCGAGATCGTCCTGCGGCCACCCGCCACGGACGCGACCGCGCGGCTGCGCACCCCGCACGGGGTGTTCTCCGGTCCGGACTACAACGTCGAGATCACCGCCGTGGAGGCCGGTGGCGGTCGTCGGCAGCGGCGGCGGGCGCGGTGAGCACGCTGGGCAACCTGGCCGCGGCCAGGGAACGCGAGGAGATCGCCCGCGCGATCCGGCTGCTGCTGGCCACGCCGCTGGTCACCGAGCGGGCCGACCCGGAGGGCTTCGACGTGGTGCGGCGCAGGCACCGGATGGTCGCCGAGTGGTTCGAGCGCTACTGCGGCTGGTCGCTGCTGGTCGAGCCGCGGCTGGGGTACGCGCGGCTGGCGAAGGTCGGCACCCGGGCCGACCCGACGCGGCCCGCGCGCCGCGACCGGTCGGGGCGCGCGGCGTTCGACCGGCGCCGCTACAGCCTGTTCTGCGTGATCGCCGCGGAGCTGCTGGCGGTGCCGCTGACCACGATCGGCCTGCTCGCCGACCGGGTCGTGCACGCCACCGCCGCCGAGCCGGACCTGCCCCGGTTCGACACCGCGGCCCGCGCGGAGCGGCGCGCCTTCGCCGACGCGCTGACGCTGCTGGAGCGGCTGGGCGCGGTGGAGGTGCTGGACGGGGCGACCGAGGCGTTCGTGGACTCGACCGAGGCGAAGGTGCTCTACCGGGTGGACGCGGCGCTGCTGATGCGGCTGCTGGCCGCGCCGGTCGGCCCGTCGCGCGTGGCGACCGGGGAGTCCGCCGACCCGGGGCGCGCGGCGGCGAACCGGATCGCGTCCCGGTTCCCCGAGCTGCTGGCGGAGATCTCCCGGGAACGCCGCTACGGCACCGAGTCCGAGACCACCACCGACGCGCGGCGCAACCTGTGGCACCGGCACTCGGTGTTCCGGCGGCTGGTCGACGACCCGGTGGTCCACCTCGCCGACCTGACCGATGAGCAGCGCGCCTACCTGGCCTCGCCGACCGGCCGCAGGCTGCTGCGGGAGGCCGCCGAGCAGGGCGGGTTCGCGCTGGAGGAGCGCGCGGACGGGATCATGTTCGTGGACCCGGACGGCATCGCCACCGACACCCGCTTCCCCGACGACTCCGGCACGGCGAAGGTGGCGGCGCTGCTGCTGCTCGACGCGATCACGGCCGCCGACACCGCGGGCACGACAACGGAGGAACGATTGGCGACCACGGCGGCGGAGGTCCTGCGCGCGCATCCGAACTGGGCCAAGGCGTACCAGGGCGAGGACGGCCCGGCCGCGCTGGTGCGGGAGGCGCTGGCCGTGCTGGTGTCCTTCGACCTCGTCACCCACCACGGCGGCGTGGTGACCGCGCGGCCCGCCGGGTACCGCTACGCCCTCTCCGGCACCAGGACCAGCGAGGACCGGACGTGACCGTGACCGAACTGCCCACGGCCGTCGCCTGGCCGGACGAGTCCGACGAGACGCGCTGGCACCCGGTGCGCGCGGGCATCCTCAACGTCTGGCGCTACTACGACGAGGTGTTCGAGTTCCACCGGGGCAGGCTGCTGCTGCGCGGCCCGAACGGCACGGGCAAGTCGAAGGCGCTGGAGCTGCTGCTGCCGTTCCTGTTCGACGCGAACCTGCGGGCCAACCGGCTGTCCACGTTCGGCACCAGCGAGCGCACCATGCACTGGAACCTGATGGGCGAGGGCGCCCGGGGCACCACGCGCGTGGGCTACGTGTGGCTGGAGTTCGGCCGCGACGGCGCGTGGTTCACCTGCGGCGCCCGGTTGCAGGCGAGCAAGCACACCACCCAGGTGCACGCCGACTACTTCACCACCGACCGCCGCGTCGGGACCGACCTGGACCTGACCACGTCGTCCGGCCAGCCGCTGACCCGGCAGGCGCTGACCGGGGCACTGGGCGAGCGCGGCACCCTGCACGGCAACGCGGGCGACTACCGGGCGGCGGTGCGGGCGGCGCTGTTCGGCGGGATCAGCGCGCAGCGGTACGACTCGCTGATCACCGCCCTGCTGCAGCTGCGCATGCCCAAGCTGTCGCAACACCTGGACCCGGGCATGCTCTCCAAGCTGCTCTCCGCCGCCCTACCACCCCTGGGCGAGTCCGAGATCTCGGAGCTGGCCGAGGGCTTCGAACGGCTCGACCGCCAGCGCGAGCAGCTGGTGCGGCTCGACGAGCAGGTCACTGCGGCAGGCGAACTCGCTGCCCGGCAACGGACCTACGCCCGGCGGGTGCTGCGCGCCGCCGCCGCCGACTTGGTCGCGGCCACCGCCGAGGTGGACCGGCTGAGCAGGCAGGCGAGCGCGTCGGAGGAGGCGTACGCGCGGATCGAGGCAGCGCGGGCCGCGGCGGAGTCCGAGGTGGAGCTGCTGTCGGAACGGGTCCTGACCGCCGACGGCGCGATCGACGGGATCCGGGACAGCCAGGAGTACAAGCGGGGCCGCGAACTCGACCAGCTCCGCGACCGGGTCGACGGGGCGGCGCGGCAGGCGGCGCGCGAGCGCCAGGTCGCCGAGCGGGCGCGGCGGTCGGCCGAACTCGACGCGGACGCGGCGGAGCGGGCACGTCAAGGGGCGGGCGCGCAGCGGGCCGAGGCGGACCGGTTGCTGGTCGAGGCGCGGCAGGCGGCGGCGCGCGCGTCGATGTCCGGTACGCACGCGGAGCTGGCCGACGCGCTGGACCGAAAGCCGAAGCCGCTGCTGCGGGCGGCGGTGAAGAACCGGTTCGCGCGGATCGACGCCGTGCGAGCGGCGCTGGCCGGGCACGGCCGCGCGGTGGACCGGCGGCTGATGCACGAGCGGCAGCTCGACGAGGCCCGCACGGCCCTGACCGGTGCGTCGCGGGTCGAGCGGGAGCGCCGCGACGAGCACGGCGAACAGGCCGCGGTGTTGGCGGAGCGGTTGGTGGGGTGGGCGCGGGACTGCCGGGAGCTGCGGTTCGCCGACCCGGAGCAGCTGGCCGACGCGGTCGAGTCGGAGTCGGCGGTGCTGCGGCTGGTCATCGAGGCCGCGGCCGCGGTGTCCCGGGAGATCACGCGGGCCGCCGCGGTGGCGGAGTCCGAACGCGACACCCTCTTGTCCACAAAGGACGAACTGGCGGCGGAGGTCGAGCGGCTGGCGCGGGAACGGGACCTACCGCCCGCGCCCCCGTCGACCCGGACCGCCGACCGGGCGGGGCGCGTGGGCGCGCCGCTGTGGCGGCTGGTGCGCTTCGCCGACGACACCGATCCGGCGACGCACGGCCCGATCGAGGCGGCGTTGCAGGCAGCCGGTCTGCTCGACGCCTGGGTCGGCGCGGACGGCGAGGTCGAGGGGCACGACACGTTCGCCGAACCGTCGTCGCTGCCGCCCGCGCCCGGGCGCTCGCTGGCGGACGTGCTGGTCCCGGAGTCCGACGGCGCGGTGCCCGCCGAGGCGGTGCGGCGGTTGCTGGAGGTCATCGCGCTCGACGCGGTGCACATCGCGGCGATTTCGTCCGGCGGCGCCTGGCGACTGGGGCCGTTGACGGGCAGCTGGCACAAGCCGCGGGCCGAGCACATCGGCGCGCACGCCAGGGAGCTGGCCAGGCAGCGGCGAATCGCGGAGTTGACCGCCGAACTCGCGGAGGTGGACGCCGAACTCGTCGCCACCGCGTCTCGTCTGTCCGAATTGGACACCAGAACGGCGGTGCTGGACGCCGAGCGCGAGGCGCGCCCGGCGCACGACGCGGTCGACGAGTGCGCGCGGCGACTGCGCCAGGCCGAATCCCTGACCCGGGCGCGCGACGACGCGGTGGCGCGGGCGGTCGTGGCGACGCGGGACGCCGAGGGCGAGGTGGCGGAGGCGTTGCGGCACCTCGCCGCGCTGGCCGCCGAACACGGCCTGCCGACCGAAGGGGACGCGCTGGGTCGCGTCGCGGAGCTGGTGGAGCGGTTCCGCGACCTCGCCGAGGTGTGGGTGGACAACCACGACGCCGCACGGGTGCGTGAGACCACGGCCGCCGAACGCGCGGAGGTCGCGGAGCGCTCGGCGGCCGACGCGGCGGAGCGGGAGGGCGTCGCGGTCGAGGCCGAACAGGCGCACCAACGGCTCTCGGCCACGCACGAGGCGGCGCGGGAGTCGGTCGACGCGCCGTACCGGGAATTGCTGGACCGGTTGGCCCGACTGCGGGCGGACCGGGACGGGTGGCGCGTCGAGGAACGCGCCGCCACGACCCGGATCCAGGCGCTGGCGGGCGAACTCGGGGAACTGCGGCAGCGCAGGGCCGACGACTCGCGTGCGCGGGACGAGGCGGGCGCGGCCCGCACCGCGCGGGCCCAGCGGTTCCGGGAGCTGTGCGCGGGGACGTTCCCCGAGGACGCGGGCGCGCCGGTGGAGTTCCGGGAGGCGCTGGGCACGACCGCCGCCGTCCGCCCCGCCGTGGACGCCGCGCGGGGGTTGGCCGCGCACTGGCCGACGGTGCCGCACGAGCCGCGCAACGTGGCGAGTTCGCTGCACCAGCTGACCGAGACCCTGCACGCCTGCCGCGCCCGGCTGGGCGACCGCGCGGACCTGGAGGTGGAGACCGGGGACGAGGTGGCGGTGTTCACCGCGGTCGTCGACGGCGCCCGGATCGGCGCGGCGGAGCTGTCGGCGCTGCTGGAGCGGGAGGCGGTGAGCGCGCGGGAGAACATCACCGAGCACGAGCGCGACCTGTTCGACCGCACCCTGACCGGCGACACCCGACGGCACCTGGCCGACCGGATCCGGCAGGCGAACGACTTGGTGGACGCGATGAACGCGCGGCTCGAACTCGTGCGCACCGCGTCGAACGTGGCCGTGCGACTGGTCTGGGACGTGGCCACCGACCAGCCACCGGGCACCCGCGCCGCGCGGGACCTGCTGCTGAAGAACCCGGTTTCACTGTCCGACGAGGACCGGGAGGCACTGCACAGGTTCTTCCGGGAGCAGGTGGAGCTGGCCCGGCGCAACGACAGCGCGGCGAGCTGGGAGCAGCAGCTGGCGGAGGTGTTCGACTACACCCGCTGGCACCAGTTCGTGGTCAAGCTCGACCGGGCCAACGGCGCGGGCTGGCAGGTGCTGACCAAGCGCCTGCACGGCGCCCTCTCCGGTGGGGAGAAGGCGATCGCGCTGCACCTGCCGCTGTTCGCCGCCGTCGCCGCCCACTACCAGGCGGTCCCCGAAGCGCCCCGGGTGATCTTGTTGGACGAGGTGTTCGTCGGCGTGGACACGGTGAACCGCGGCCAGGTCTTCGGCCTCTTGGCCGCCCTGGACCTGGACCTCGTCCTCACCTCGGACCACGAGTGGTGCCAGTACCGCGAGTTGGACGGCATCGCCATCCACCAACTCATCACCGCCACCGACGGCGACGACGCGGTGACCACCGCCCGCTTCACCTGGGACGGCCACCAACGCACCGCGAGCCCGGACTAGCCCCCGTCCGGCTCGTCGAGCCACCCACGGCGCACCACCGCCGACGCGAACCCCTTGGCGTGCAGGGCCGCCGCGAGCCAGGCGAGGGGGAACGCGTCGTCGGTGTCGGTGATGACGCGCCCGAAGTGGTCCCGCCCGCGATCCCGCGCGGAGCCGACGAGGGCGTCGAGGAGCGCGGCGGTACCGGTGAGCCCGATCCGGCTGAGGGCGGCGATATCGCGCCCGGCCGAAGGCAACGCGACCACCGCCCGCCCACCCACCACGACACGGCACACCACGGCGGCCAGCAAACCGGCAGGCGTCGACGCGGCCCGCAACACGGGCGCGGCGGCAGGCACCGCGTCCTCGACGACCGCGAAGGTCCCGACCGGCCCGGCAGGCTCACCCGACCCGGCAGGCTCGACCGGCATGGCAGGCTCGACCGGCATGGCAGGCCTAACCGACTCAACAAGCTCGACCGGCATGGCACGCTCAGCCAACCCGCCAGAGTCAGCCGGCGCAGCAGGCTTGACCGACCCGACAAGATCCGCCGGCTCGGCAGGCGCAGGCAGCGCGACAAGCCCCACCCGCTCGGCGGGTTCGCCCGACCCGGCAGGCTCAACCGACCCAGCAGGCTCCGCCAGCGCAGCTAGTTCCGCCGACCCGGCAAGCTCCAACGGCGCGGCAAGCTCAGTCGACTCGGCAAGCTCCACCCGCTCGGCAGGTTCACCCGACCCAGCAGGCTCGACCGGCGTGGCAGGCTCAGCCAGCCCGCCAGACTCAGCCGGCGCAGCAAGCTCCACCGGCACGGCAAGCTCGACCGGCGCAGCATGGTCCACCAGGGCGGCAAGCTCAGCGAGCGCGGCAAGCTCCACCGGCTCTGCCAGCTCGGCGGGCGCAGCTGGCGCAGCAGGCTCCACCAAGGCGGCAAGCTCGGCGGGCGCGGCAGGCTCAGCCGACTGGGCAAGCTCGACCTGCGCGGCAAGCTCCACCGACTCCGCCGGCACGGCAGGCACAGCCGGTTCGGTCGGCAGGGCGGACTCGGCCCGCGTATCCGTCCCAACCGGTGTCGTGGGCAGGGTCGGCACCGATTCGGCAGGCGCGGCGGGTAGGTGGGATCGCTGGAGGCGGTCGAGGGTGAGGTCGATCGGGCCGGGGGTGGCGAGGTCGCCGAGGACGGCGAGGGCGGTGGCCGTCTCGGGTCGGTCGGGGACGAGGCGGGCGATGACCCGCAGTTCGAGTCCGGGGCGGTCGGCCAGCAGCCGCAGGTTGTCCCGGGCCCAGGTGGTGTCGCCAACCAGGTTGACCACGGTGGTGGGCAATTGGAGCCGGAGCGCGGCGGGGGTGGCGTCGAGGACCGTGCCGGTCAGGAAGAGGAGGTCGGCCCCGGAGGCGGGGTCGGCGGCGAAGGCCCTTTCCACCTGCTCGGCCAACGGCGTCGCCCAGAGCGCGTCCAGCGGTGGGTCGGTCCAGGCGGCGCCCTTCGCGGAGACCGCGCGGACCTTCTTGCCCGCGCCCAGTCTGCGGTCCGGGGAGGCGGTGGCGCCGGAGAGCAGGAGCCCGGACTTCCCGAGCGCGCGGTGGGTCAAGCCCGACTCGCCGATCGCGACCGGGCCCTCGGCGGCGATGGCGACCCGTTCGGGGCCGCCGGGCATCAGGGACAGGACCGTCCAGAGGGTGCCGTTGTCGTCGGCGAGGTAGGTGACGACGCCCGCGTACCCGGAGGAGGTGACGACCGCTTCCGTGCACAACCCGTACAGCCGCAGCGACCCGACCGGCCGGTACTCGCGTCGGGCGGTGCCGCGCAGGGTGGTGAGGTCACCGGTGCCGGTGCGGAGGTCGTGGCAGACCACCATGGCCTCCGCCAGGTCTTCGGCCAGGACCGCCCGGTCGAACTCCCCGGACCCGGCCCGCGCGTCGGCGAGCCCGGTGGCCACCCGCACCCCCGCGGCCGCCGCCCGGTGCAGCCCCACGACCCGCGCGGAGTGCACGGCCCGCAGCACCTCGCCACGCACCACGGCCCCGCTCCCGGTGGCGCCGACGCGCAACACCTCCGCACACGCCGCCCAGAGCGCACCCGCCGCCGCGACCTCGTCGGCCCGCGCGCTCTCGTCGACAGCCTCCGGTTCGGCGCCGACCTCGGCTTCCGGCTCCGGTCCACCGAGCGCGACGGGCGCGGTGGCGACAGCCAAGGCGCGGTGCAGACACTTGGGCGCCAGGAGACAACTGCAGGTCAGGTCGTCGGCGCCGGTGAGCGTTCCACCACGCAACACCCAGGTGACGGTGGTGTCCGCGTCGAGAACCGCCTGGGCCGTATCACCGTCCCGGGTGATCACCCACTCCTTGACCCGATCGAGCGCCGCGTCGACCCGCTTGCGCAACCGGGGCGGCAATTCGTCGAGGACGGCAGGCGGCACGTTCGGTGTGACCTGCGGGACCTGGCTCATCCTCATTCCCCTTCGCCGAGCGCGGGCCGGACCGCGGCCACCAGAGTCCGGCCCACCGCGCGCCTGCCCCGCCGGAGAGCACAGGTCACAGGCGGTACCGCCGCCTCAACCACCACGGCGCCCGCACCGCCAGGCAGGAGCCGGTCCGCCATCCCCCTGGACGCCAAGTTCATCCGCGCACCTTCCAACGAGCAGGCGCGGACGGCCGGACCACGGCCACCAGCACCGAAATCCAGCCCACCCCGTCGGAAAGCATGAGTGGCACGCGGTTCCTCCGCCTCGACCACCACGATGCCCGCACCACCAGACAAGCGCCGGTCCTCCGTCCCCGAACTCATCCGCGCACCTTCTCCCCCACCCAGCGGGCCAGTTCGAGGGGGCTCAGGGCGGCCACCGGCATGCCCGCGGCGGCCAGGGCCTGGGCGGTGGCCGCGTTGTAGCGGGCGGTGCCGGTGTCGTCGAGGCTGGCGCAGCCGAGGGTGGTGATGCCCGCCGCCACTAGTTCGCGGGTTTCGGCGAGCAGGGGGGCGACCGGGCCACCTTCCTCGAAGTCGCTGACCACCGCGACCAGGGTCCGTTCGGGGACGGTGACCAGGGTGCGGGCGTGGCGCAGGGCGCCCGCGATGTCGGTGCCGCCGCCGACGCGGACCTCCAGCAGCAGCGACAGCGGGTCGGCGACGTGGTCGGTGAGGTCGATGACCTCGGTGGAGAACGCGAGGAAGTGCGTGGTCAGCGCGGGGACGCCGGCGAAGATGGCGGCGGTCAGCGCGGACCAGACCGTCGAGGACTCCATCGACCCGGAGACGTCGACCACCAGGACGACGCGCCAGTCGCTGGAGCGGCGGGCGCGGGTGCGGAAGACGGGTCGGTCCGGCAGCACGATCACCCGACCGTCCGGTTGCCTGCGGGCGGTGGCGAGGTTCGCGCGCAGGGTGCGGCGCAGGTCGAGGCCGCCGCCCGGGCGCCTGCTGGGCAACGGTGTGGTGATGCCGGTCAGCGCCGGGCGCAGGCGGACGGCGAGTTCCGCGGTCAGCTCGCGCACGATCCGCTCGACGAGCGGCCGCAGCTTGGCCAGCGCCGACTCAGACAGGCCACCCGCCAGCGACAGCACGGCCCGCAGCAGGTCGACCGACGGCCGCACCGCCTCCGGGTCGAGGTGCAGCGCCGCGTCGATCCGGCCATCGTCGACCGCGGCGGCCAACACCTCCTCGCGGACGCGGTCGTCGAACAGCGCGGCGAGTTCTTCCGACCAGTCACGAGTGTCCGGAAAGGACAGCCCGCGACCGCCCCCGATCCCTGCACTGGCGGCACCTTCCCCGGTTCCCGCGCCGTACAGCTCGTCCAGCGCGGCGGCGTAGCGCCGGGACCGGCCGTCGAGCTGGTCGTCGCGCGAGCCCAGCACCAGCCGCCACCGCACGGCGGGCGCGATGTCCGATGTGGACTGTGGAGGCGTCGGCGATCCGGGCACGGCAAGGGTGTCGGTGAGCGCGGGCGCCTGGAGTCCGTGGGCCGCGAGCGTGGCCAGGGCGTCGCGCTCGGCCTCCAGCCACAGCGCGAGCACCCGCGGGTCGTGGGTCACGGTCGGGTCGACGCGGGTGCCGGTGTGGTGTTCGACGACGTCGGCGATTCGCCTGCGCGGGATGGGGCCGACGGTGCCGAACGCGCCGCGCAGCGCGGGGAGGCGGTCGAGGAAGTCGCGGTCGGTCACCGCGATCACGCGGTCGACCAGCGGGGTGATGGCCTCCGGGGTCTCCAGCAGCGGACCGGCCGCGGCCAGCGCACCGGTGAGGTAACCGCGCAGGGCCTGGCGACCGGGCGTCGTAGTGGCGGTGTCCAGCAGGGACGCGGCGCGCGCGCCGAACTCGGCCGGGGGCAGCAGGCCGAGGAGCACGCGGGTGGCACCGGCGGCACCGGCGATGAGCGGCGCGCCCCGTTCCGCGAGGTCGCGCAGGGCCGCCGCGAGGCGCAGTCCGGTGCCGTGGGTGTCGTGCCGCTGGCCGAGTTCGACCAGCGACCGGGCGTCGTCGCGGCTCTCGGACCCGGCGAGCGCCTCGACCTGCGCGACGGCGGCGGTTTCCAGCCGGACGGTCAGGTCGTCGTCGACGAGGGTGGCGCCAACTCCGGGCAGGTGGCCCGCGCGCAGGCGATCGAGCAGGTCGAGGGCGGCCAGCAGGTCGGGCAGGCTCGCCGACGTCGGCAGCACGGTCGCGGCGTCGGCCAGTACCTCGGCGACCAGGTCGGGGAAGCCGCAGCGGGCCGCGGCGGCGAGGTCGGCGATGACGTCGCGCGCGGTGTGCCCGTCGCGCTCGGCCCGCCGCGCCCGCAGTCGCCCGGCGGCGGCCAGCGGCAGGGTGGGGCCCCAGAGGCCCGCGACCGGCAGGGTGGCGGCGGTGGCCGGTGTCCACGCGGCGGTCCAGCGGGTGGTGATGGCGTCGCCGCCGCCGACGCCGGTGGTGGCGGTCGGTTCGGCGTAGGGGATGTTGAGCAGCACGAACCGCTGCAGCGTCACCTCGCGTTCCGCGTCGAGGTCGGAGCGCAGCGGGTCGAGGCGCAGATCGGCCGGGTCGCGGCTGCCCGGGCCCGGCAACCGCACCCGGTGGAGCAGTTCCTCCACCGACGGCGCCAACCCCGACCGGGGCGTCCCCGGCGCGAGTCCGCCGGTTCGCTTGCCGACCAGCACTTCCCCGGCCGCCTTGGCGACGACCCGGCCGCGGCCGAGGGGTTCGGCGTGGGTGAGGACGGTCTGCACGGCCTCGACCACCTCACCGCGTCCGGGCGCGGGCAGCCCCCGCAGCCGCGCGAGGTCGACGGCCAACCGCAACGCTTCCCGTGCCTCCCCCGGGCCTGCCGGGTGGCCGAACTCGCGGACCTTGGCACAGATCCGCACGATGACCGCGGCAGCCGCGGCCTCCACGGCCGCGGGATCCCCGTCCGCCTGCAACACGGCCTGCTGCCACTCGGGGTCGCGAATGCCCGCCGGGTAGCCGGAACGCGCGTCCAGCATCGAAAAGGCATACGGGACAAGGGAAGTCACGATGTCCGAGCCGTTCGCCACCGCCTCCACTTCCGCGGCGGGCTGGAGCAGCGCGGCGGCGTGGTAGGAGCCGATGACCGCGGCCGTGCGGCGCCCGGCGTGCTCGGCGATGACCCGCCGCATCCACGCCTCACGCCGCTCGTCGAACGCACTGACCCGACCATCCGCGCGCAGCGCCCACCCGACGTAGAGCGCCGCCCGCCGAATCGCCTCCGGTGTCTGCCCCGGCGCGGCGGCCTCCACCAGCCGATCCCAGAGGTCTTCCTCGTCGCGCCCGGTCATCTTGCCGCGCAAGGCATCCGCCAACGGCGTGGCTGTCGACTCCGGCTCTCCCCGGTCGGCGCCGTGCAACGCCAAGGGGAGATCACACGTCCGCACCTCCACCCCGGCCGCGAAGGCCCACCGAATCGCCGCCAACTCCGGCGAGAAATCGGCGAACGGGTAGAACGCGAGCCCACTCCCGTCCCGCGCCACCCCCGACAACGCCACCGGCGCCGCCAACCCGGGATCGGCCAGGTGCGGCAACCACTCCCCCAACTCCTCGGGCAACTCGACCAACAACACCTCGGGCTCCACCGCCCCCAACAAGGCAGGCACCACCTGAGCCACCGCAGGCGAATGATGCCGAACCCCAATCAGGAACGGTTCCCGGTGCGCCACCACCCGGTCCACCGTCGAGATGTCCGTCTCGGCCTTCACGCCCCAGCCCCCAACCCCACCGACCCACCGGTCAGACGGCCTGCCATGTCCCAACTCGACCGGCCCGGAGCCGCGCCGAGCACTGGCCCTCGACCGGAGACCACCCCGCACCCCGCACGTCCACGCCGACCGACCCGCACCGCACGCGCGGCCGACCGCTCCAGCCCGGCCGCCCTGCCCGCGCCGAACCTCATGCCTCGGTCACCCCGCCCGCCGGAAAGCCCATCAAGCCTCGACGAGACCGGCTCAGCCGACTCCGCTCGGCCGCCACTCGGTCCGCGACGCGCCCACCCGGTGACGGGTTGGGTGAGCGTGGGCCCGGTCGGCACCTGTGCGGGTTGTTGGCAGAAGACGGTGGCCTCGCCGGTGAGATCGGAGGTCGGCGGGGTTCCCCACTCGGGGAACCGTTGCTCGGTGCGCCCATCCGCGAGGGCGATCCGGCACACCTGCTTGGTGACCGGCGCCTGCCCGAGCGGTCGGAACAGGCCCGTGTCGTCGCCCGCGCGCCACCTCGCGCCCTGGCCGGTCGCACCGCCAGACGAGCGGTGTGCCGCCGCGGCTGCCGAATTGTCCACTTCGGACAACCCGGCAGCCGGTGCGGGGTCAGGCTTCGAGGACATCGCGGAGGTCCCAGAGGCGGCGCCAGGTGTGGGTGCCCGCTTCGGCGCGGCGGCGGACCGTGCTGTCCCAGTAGGCCAACAGGCGGGCCGCGTCGGTGGGGTCGTCTTTGCGGACGACGCCGAGGAGGTGGCCCGGCAGCAGGGACAGGGGGTCGCGGTCGGCGGTGAAGTACGCGTTGGCCAGGCCGAGGGAGGTCGCGACGGAGACGGCTTCGGCGGTGCTCATCACCGTCGTCGGCCGCTCGACCGCCCAGCCCTCCACCGACACCCCGCCGCGCAGGTCGCGGAACGCGGTGACCAGGACCTCCAGCACCACGTCGTCGATGGCGAACGGGGCCGCGGCCCGCTCCAGCGCCGCCGTGGCCTGCCTGCGGACCAGCGCCGTCTCGGCGGCCAGGTCGCCGATGGGGCCGACGGCCTCGAAGTTGAAGCGGCGCTTCAAGGCCGCCGACATCTCCGACACGCCGCGGTCGCGCAGGTTGGCCGTGGCGATCACGGTGAAGCCCGGGGCCGCGTGCACGGTGGCGTCGTCGGTGCCGGACAGCTCCGGTACCGCGATCCGCCGGTCGGACAGGATCGACACCAGCGCGTCCTGCACCTCCGGCAGGCAGCGCGTGACCTCCTCGACGCGCACGACCCCGCCGGTGCGCATCGCGGTGAGCACGGGCGAGGACACCAGCGCCCGCGGGCTCGGGCCTTCGGCGAGCAGCAGCGCGTAGTTCCAGCCGTAGCGGAGCTGGTCCTCGGTGGTGCCCGCGGTGCCCTGCACGACGAGCTGGCTGCTGCCCGACACCGCCGCCGCCAGCAGCTCCGACAGCATCGACTTCGCCGTACCGGGCTCGCCGACCAGCAGCAGCCCGCGCTCCCCCGCCAGGGTGATCACGGCCCGCTCGACCAGCGCCCGCTCGCCGACGAACTTCGGGCTGATCGCCAGCCGCGCGGGCAGACCGTCCACCGGGGACGGCAGGGCCAGCGCGTCGCTGCCCACGACGAACGTGACCACCGCGCGCGGCGTGAGCCGCCACCCCGGCGGCCGGGGCCCGTCGTCGTACGCGGCCAGGAACGCCAACTCGTCGCGGTACGCGTCCTCCGCCGGGTCGACCTGCCGACCCGGTGCCTGCTTGACCGTCATCGCTTCCGCCCCGTCTCCAGCTTCTCGTACGCGGGCGCGTCGCCGTCGAGGACCCGCCGCCAGGCGCGCGTGAACAGCTCGGCGACGGGTTCCCGGGCGACGACCATGATCATCGGGTGCGCCTCGAAGCCGAACATGGTGGTCTTCCACGTCTCCAGGGGCAGGTGCGGGGCGGACAGCGCGAGCCAGCCGCCGGGCAGGAACAGCGACCGTCCTGCCCGGGCCCGCTTGGCGCTGATCACCAGGTCGGACTCGGCCAGGGCGGCGCGGGCCTTGCGCAGCCGCGCGGGCTTCCACCCGGTCCAGCGGGCGACGTTGGCGTCCGTCGGGTCGGGCAGCGCCAGCAGTTGCAGGTACAGCGCGGCGGCGTCCGGGTCGAGCCCGTGCCGCGCGGCGACCTCCTCGACCAGGTGCGGCACCGACCGCGTCGGGTCCTGGTGGTAGATGTCGGCCTCGGCGAGCGGTTCCACCGCGCAGGCCGCCGTCAGCCCGTCGGAGGCCAGCAGCGCCAGGGTCTCCTCGATGGTGTGCGAGTGGGTCACCTCCATGACCGCGGACAGCAGGTCGCCGTCGTGCGGGCCGATGCGCGCGGGCCAGAGGTAGAACCGCTGGTGGTGGCCGTCGAAGTAGGTGCCGAGCCAGTCGCGGTACTTGGCGTTGCCCACCTCGGTGCGCGGCTCCAGGCCCAGCGCCTGGACCTCCTCCGGGTCGAGCCAGCCGCCGACGTCGATCGCGAAGTCCGGGTGCGCGACCCGTTGCCTGGCCAGCGCCAGCGCCTCGCCGAGCGCGGCCCGGTGCGGCGACCCGGCGGGCAGCCGCTGGGCGAGCCACAGCAGGACGACGGCCACCGCGTACAGGTCCGACTCGTCGAAGCCGCCCTTGTGCTTGGCGACGAGCCTGCGGTCCTCCAGCCGGTACTCGGCGTCGGTGGTCAACCACTCGCAGGCGGTCGGGCTGAGCACGGCGGTGACGTACGCCGCCGAACCCCGCACCGGGACCAGCTTCGCGGCGTCGAGGAGCACGCTGTCCTCGACCGGGGTCACGGCGCCGAACCGCTCGGTCCACACCGCGGCCACCGCGGTCGTGTCCGGCCCCGTGGTCCACAGCGCCTCCGGGTCGACGGGTGCCGCCGCGGCGGTCAGCGCCCGGCGCAGCGGGTCGTTCAGCTGGCGCATGCGCTCCTTGGCCGCCTTGGCACCGGTCTGCGACAGACCCAGCACGGCGCGGTCCGCGGTGCTGATGAACGACGCGCCCCACCGCGAGAGCCCCGGAGTGCCCGCGAGCAGGTACGCGGCGTCGGCGGTGCTCATGCCGGTGCGCGCGACCAGGTCGGCCACGGCCTCGGGCCGCCACTGGGCCGGGCCCCGCTCGGCCAGCAGGTCGAGGAACCGGGTGACCCAGGCGCCGTCGATCCGGTCGGACAGGTCGTAGTGGTGGTTGAGCGTCCAGTCGCCGGTCGCGGCGAAGACCCCCGCTGTCCGGGTGTATTGCAAGCCCGTGCCGGTTCGGCCAGGGCCCCACCAGCTCCCCGCGAGCGAGGTGAAGAAGCCGTCGGCCACCGGGACGAGCTGGAAGCGGCGGGCCGGGCGTTCCTTCGGCGACTGGACGACGACCACGCGCCAGTGGCCCGCGCCGTCGAGCAGGCCGCTGTCCGCGGTCCACCGCAGCACCTCGGCCAGCGCGGCGCGCTCGGTGTCCGGGGTGAGCGGTGACGCGGCGCGCGCGGCGACCGCGCCGAGGTGCGGCACCAGGTCGACCCAGCGCTCGGCGCTGTCGCACTCGGGCAGGTCCTCGGCGGGCAGGTCGGCCCCGCCCGCCGTGCGCTCGCCCGCCGACCGCAGCGCGGCGAGGAGCGCGGGCAGCGTGGACCGGGCCTGGGAGCCGTCGTCGTTGCGCCCCGCGCGCACCCAGTCGAGCGCGAGTTTGACCTCGCCCTCGGTGACCGCCGTGCCGCTGGCCGCGGCCGGGGTTGTCACGTGCTCGGCGGCGGCGCCCAACTCGGCGAACTCCCGCACGGCGAGCCCGAGCCAGGCCGCGCGGCGCACGACGCCGACCACGCCTGCCAGCAGCGCCGGGTGGGTGAGGCCGGGTAGCGCGGCCAGCACCGCCTTGTCGAGCGCGGTGTAGTCGCCGCGCTGCAACCGGTCGTAGGTGACCTGGTTGACGTCGGTGTCGCGGTCCAGGTCGCGCCAGTCCAGCCTGCCGTCCGGCGCGGGCATCTCGGCCGTCGCGGCCTCGACCATCTCCCGGGCCGACTCCAGGCTGACCGCGCGCAGGGCGGCCGACCCGGCCTCGTCACGCGGCCGCAGCGCGTGCCACCACGCGGACGACAGCATCAGCGGGGTGCCCGCGGCGAAGTCGTCGTGGCTGCCGGACGCGCTCAGCTCGGCTACGGACACGCCGTCGGCGTCGAGCAGGTGCGGGCCGGAGTAGTGCTCGGCGATGGTGAGCCGGGCGCCGGGCACGTCCACCATCCCGACCACGACCTGGGCGGCCGTCGCCCGGCGGCCGTCGATGCCCTCACCGGTCCAGGTGCCGTCCGCCTCCTGGCGGACCCGCCAGCCGTGCAGCCCACCCGCCGCGCCCAGCGGGCTGGCCTCGGTGCCGGGGGTGGTGGGGCGCAGGTCGCAGTTGCGCAGGTCCAGGGTGGCGCCGTCGGCGGCGAAGTCGTCGAGGAACGCGGGGACGCCCGCGCGGCCCTTCTCGCCGGTGGCCGGGTCGATCTCGTGCCAGACCCAGGACCCGCCGGACGACGTGCTGCGGTACTCGCCCGACCACACCGACTGGCCGTCGCCGTGCGCGGTGCGCGGCACGGGAACGGCGGTGTCACCGGGGTGCACGACCCGGCTGCCGGTGAACCGGCCGCCGTCGGGCATCGGGATCGACGGGTGGAACTCGCGCACCTGCCACGGGTTGCCGCCGCCGAGTTCGTGGTGGCGGCGCGGGTCGCCGCTCCAGTAGCCGTACCGCTCGTCCTCGCCGAACCAGCTGACCAGCAGCGTGCCGTCGTACCAGGCCACACCGAGGTCGTTGTGCCAGTGGTGGCGCAGCTTCGCGGGCACCTGGGCGTGGTGCTCGGCCAGCACGCCCTCCGGGCCGACCACGACGAAGTGGTCCTTGACGCCCAGCACCAGCGCGGGCCAGCCCTCACCGCGCACGGCGAGGTCCTCGCGCGCCTTGGCGGGGAAGCGGGACACCGCCTCCTCCAGCGCGGGCCAGCCCAGCTCGTCGAACAACCCGGCGCGCAGGGTGCGGCGCAGCGCGGCGGC
This sequence comes from Actinokineospora auranticolor, assembly GCF_041897805.1. Classification (GTDB taxonomy): domain Bacteria; phylum Actinomycetota; class Actinomycetes; order Mycobacteriales; family Pseudonocardiaceae; genus Actinokineospora; species Actinokineospora auranticolor. Next base: position 3,334,998 of record NZ_CP154825.1, on the reverse strand, counting down.
GACGTCGACGCCTGCCACGTCGACGGCGGCACCGGGTTGGTCGACGAACACCTCGGGCAGCCGGACCACGGCCAGCTCGCGCAGGTTGCGGCCGAGGTCGACCAGGCTCGCGCCGCCGCCCGCCGCGGCGAACGCGCCCGCGTGGGTGGTGAGCCAGGCGTTGAGCGCGGTGCGCAGCCCGGGCACGGCGAGGACCTCGCGCACCGTCTCGGGGCGGGCCAGGTTGTCGTCACCGGACTGGCTGAACAGGTGGCGGACCACGCCCTCGCCGAGCACGGCGGGCTCGTGCGCGGCCAGCGCGACGAGGTCGCGGCGGCCGGGACCGGGGTCGGCGAGCCAGTCGTCGACATCGGGGTTGCGGTAGTCGTGCTCGGGGTCGGCGATCGGGATGCCGTGGTGGTAGAGCAGGTCCGTCAGGTCGATCTCGCGGTCCCGCCAGCGGCCCGGGCCGGACACCGGGGCGGCGTCGGCGGTCAGCCGGTCGACCATGGCGGTGACCAGGTCGAGCAGCCCGGACGAGCGCGGGACCCGGCCCCAGCCGCTGTTGCGGGTGGTGATCACGGCCGAGAGCCACGCGGCGGGCGTGGTCCTGACCGCCGGGTCGACCGGGCCGGTCAGCGCGGCGGTGGCGCCGCTGGAGCCGAGGATGTCGAGCCACAGGTCGAGCGCGCCGGTCTGGACCGGGACGAACTCCAGCAGCCGGGCGCGCAGCTCCGCGTCCGCGGTGGCCATGGCGATGAGCACGGCGCGGTAGGACTTCCAGAACGTGCCCGCAGCCCGGCCGATGGCCGACGCGTCGAGCACGCCGCGCAGGGTGCGCTCGTCCTCGGCGCGCGCGTCCCGACCGGCGGCCTTGGCCAGCCTGCGCAGGTCTTCCGGCATGCCCGCGTGCGGCGGGAGCCCGCCGCGGACGCGTTCGACGCAGAGGGTGTGGAACTGCTCGTACGCCTCCTCGGCCGGGTACCGGCGGGCCAGGTCCTTGGCGTACGCGGTGAGCGCCTTGGCCGAGAGGGCGCCCGCGAAGGCGAACTCCAGGAAGACCGCGCGCACCCGGTCCGGGTCCACGGCCAGGCCGTGCACCTCCTCGGCCTCGCGGGCCTTGCCGAACATGCTGGTGGCGTACGTGGTGTTGCCGTGGCGCAGGAAGATCCGGCCCGCCTCCTCGAAGAAGGTGGGCAGGAAGTGCGGTGCGGCGCGGCCGAGCATGTCGGCCAGCTCGGTGAAGCCCTCGCGGGCCGCGCCCGCCCGGGACTTCGCGACCCGGGCCAACCGCTCGATCTCCTTGACCAGGGCGAGCGCGTGGTGGGCGTTGGTCGGGTCGTGGATCAGCGCCCAGGCCGGGAAGCCCAGCGCCGCGCGCTTGGCGGTGCCGACCGGTTCGGTGCGGGTGGGGGCGTCGAAGCCCAGGTACTCGCAGGTGAGGTCCTCGGCCGCGCCGAGCACGGCGGGCACCAGCCGGACCACGACGCGGTCGTCGAGGCCGGGGTGCGCGTAGCGGCGGGCGACGAGGGTGTCGCGGTCGTCGCCGGGCAGGTCCGTCTCGGGCAGCACGGCACCGGCGGCGAGCAGGGCGTTGTCGGCGCTCACACTGTGGTTGCTCACGCGGCCACCTCCTCGACGACGCGGCCCGCGTACACGGAAGCGGCCATGCGCATGCCCTCCGACCAGGCGACCGGCCCGACCTCGGCGGGCGGGATGGTGGTGCCGTCGGCGCGGACCCAGCGCAGGTCGCCGGTCCAGGTCTCGCCCTCGGGGTAGTCGGCGCCGATCCAGAACCGGGCCTGCACGACCTCGCCGCCCTCGTACGCGGAGTAGACGGCGTCGCCGCCGCGCACCGGGTAGCCGAGCGCGCGGCAGCGGGCCATGGCGTGGTTGAGCTGCTCGAAGCGGCCGTCGGCGTAGTCGCTCACGTGGTCGCCCGCGGGGGGCTCGGCGGGGCGCGCGGAGGTCTGCCGGAACAGCTGCTGGGCGCGCTGCTCGACGCCCAGCTCGGCGGCGAACTCGCACAGGTCGTCGAGGTCGTCGAGGAGCACGGGGTGCGGGATGGAGACGGTCTCCGGGTGGCGCCAGACCGTGTCGCCGTCGAGGTTGACCAGGCCGACGCCGCGCTCGGGGTCGGCGTCGCGCAGGAAACCGGTCTCGGCACCGGCGGTGACGACGAGGTCGCGCAGCGCGTCGGACCAGGCGGTGTCGGGCCAGACCTCGGCGAGCAGGGTCGTGGGCACCGGTAAGGAGCGGACCAGCCAGTCGTCCACTGTGGAGAGGCACTCCGCGCGGTGCCGGTCGAGCCACTCCACCAGCTGGCGCAGCCGGACCACCTCCGGGTCCTCCTTGAGCGCCGCGGGCACGGCGCCGAGCACCTTGCCCTTGGCGTTGCGGCACTGCACGCGCCCGTTCTCCCCCACGCGCACCTGGTACCCGGCCGCGGCGTCGAGCCAGCCCACGGTCCCCTCCTGCCCCTTTGTCTCGGTGAACGAGCAGAAGGCTAGCGGGGTGGTCCGACAGTGCGCGGTGGTCCATCCACAGGCGACCCTTGACCTTGACACGGCGTGAGGGTCGAGGATGGGGGCATGACGTTCGACCCGCACGCCCTGCTCGCGTCGAGCCGCATCGGCGTCCTGGCCACCATCAAGGCGGACGGCCGCCCCCAACTGTCCCCGATCCAGCCGTACTACGACCGGGCGGCGGGGATCATCTACATCTCGGCCACGGACAAACGCGCCAAGACGGCCAACCTCCGCCGAGACCCACGCGCGGCCCTGGAGGTCACCAGCGCGAACGGCCTGTCCTGGGCCACCGCGGAGGGCACGGTGACGGTGACGGGCCCGGGCACCGACCCACACGGTCCGGAGGTGGAAGCCCTGGTCGACTACTACCGAGCGGCCGCGGGCGAGCACCCGGACTGGGCGGAGTACCGCGAGGTCATGGTCGCCGACCGCCGAGTCCTGCTGACCTTGGCGGTCGACCACGTCTACGGCCAGAAGCTCGACTGACGCCTATGTGGCAAACCGCAGCGCCTTCGCGGTAGACCGTGAGCCGTGCCCGTTGAGAACGCAGGCGAACTCGGCAGCTCACTCGCGGCGGGGTCGGCCAACTCAGCCGTCATTCTCAGCAGCGGCACGGTCGCATGACGTCCGTAGCGGCCAGGACAGCAGTCGGCGGGCACCTCAAGGCAACCATCGAAGAGGTCACGGAGGCGGCTCCACCGACCAGTCGAGCTACTCGGTGGGAGTGGCGCTGGCCCGGTGGCGGGCGAGGTAGCGGCGGCGCCAGAAGAAGAAGGTGGCGGCCAGGACGACGGCGGCGCCGATTGTGGTCAGTACCACCGCGGCGGTGGACCAGCCCTCGGCCGGTGGGGTCCGGTCGAAGCCGATGCCCTTCCGCTTCTCGTAGTCCGAGCCCGGCAACTTGTCCCCGTACCGGTGGTTGACCTGCTTCTGGTACTCGGCAAGCGGAATCAGGGCGCCGACCGGGTTCTGCGGCAGGCTCGCCTGCAACAGCACCACCCCAGTCGGCCGCAGCTCGTACCACCCGTTGATCTGGGGTTCGTTGAGCAGCACCGAGTCCGGTGACAGCCGCTTGCTCATCACGTCCTCGTCATCCCCCGAGAACACGCTGCCGACGACCCAGGTTCCCGGGGCGTCCGGGGTCGCGCGCAGCGTGGCGCGCGTGCCGTTGTCGGCCGTGGCGGTCACCGCGATGTACTGCAGCACGCCCGCCGGGGCGTCGGCGTCGCCGCGGACGAAGTCCGGGTTGAGGACGTAGGCGGCGACCCCGTGGTCGGCGACGGTCACCGACGCCGGGTCGGCGCCGGTGACCTGCCGGAAGTTGGTCTTCGCGAAGCCGATCGCCGACGGGTCCCGCGCGGCGTTCAGCGCGGCCGCGTACTCCGCCGAGGACGGGCGCGCCACCCCTTCGCGCGCGGAGGCCGCACCGCAGCAGAACACCGCGATCAACGTGACGATCGTCAGGGTGACCAGCTTCCGGCAGGTGTGCACCGTCGCCCCTTATCGCTTCGCGATGTTGACGACGGTGTCGTTCCAGCGGAACCGGGCGTTGGACCGGTACTGGGTGTACGCCCAGGTCTGGTACCGCTGGTACGAGGGCCACGGGTCGCCGACCATGATCGACTTGTTGGTCGCGTCGTACCCGTAGATCACGTTGGCGTGGCCGCCGCCGGAGGTCCAGTAGATGCCGGTGAGGTGCGGGATGCCGGAGTCGATCTGCTTCTGCACGGAGGCGAAGCTGATCGCGCCGCCCGCGTCCTGGGCGTTGAAGCCGGTGCCCTGGAACGCCCGCACGATCTCCGGGATCTCAGCGCCCTCGTTGCGGCAGTAGCCACCGGAGCCGCCCTTGCCCGCCGCGCAGAACGCGGCCTGCGAGACGGTGGCGCCGAGGGTCCGCTCGATGCTGGAGCCGGTCGCGGCCCAGCACCACTGGTCCTGCTGCTGCACCTGTTCGGTGAAGTTGAGCTTCTTCGCCGCCAAGGGGGCCGCGTCGAGCGGCGCCCGCACCGGCGTGACCTCCTTGACCTGGTAGTGGTCCACGGTCTTGATCAGGCCGTGCGGAAGGGCCGCCGGGTCACCGGTGGCCGCGTCCGCGGACGGCATGACGACCACCGCGCCCAACGCGGCGGCCACCGCCACCACGCCGGGCAGGCAGCGCCTGATGGATGTCCGATCCACGAGTGTTCTCCTTGCAGGGAAGGAAACGGGACAAACCCGCCGGTCACGGGCCGGGAACTGCGGACCGGCTCGCCCACTACCGTTGCGCGGGGTTTCCACGCGGAACAACGACAGTTCGTTCCCACCCGCCGACCTGTGATCGTTCACGCCGAGCACGCAGTCGGACACACCCCGTCCGCCAGCGGGAAAACCGCACCCGGGGCGACGAACCCGTTGCGGAACAAGAACATTCATCCACCATTCACCCGAGGTGAACACCACCGACTGGTGAATGGGGAACCCGACGGGCGACCGGAAACCGGAAAACCGGGATGAACCGCGCGTCAGCGAAGTCTAGTTGTGCGGGCAAGTGAACAGGGCGGGCCCGCGACTCGCCTTGCCCTCCACTGTGTCCGGTGTCAGATCAGGAACACCACCACGGAAACGACCTCCGCCGCGAGCGCCAACCCCGGAGCGGGGATGGCGCGAACCAGGTTTTCGACGCCGCGCAGGAGTGCCGCGGTCAATCGGTCGAGCACCGCGACGATCCACGCGACAGCGTCACTGTAGGCATAGGCGATGCGCGGAGGATGACGGTCGGGTTGGTTGATCGTCGAGCTGAGCGCGTATTCGGGGAACGTCAACAAGGCGCAGGCGATCAGCAACCCGCCGCACACGAACCGGTTCGTCAGGCGCAACGCCCCGAGCAGGGCGGGTTTGACGACGACGCAGGTGCCGGTGGTCAGCAGGAAGGTGGTGAGCAGCGCGGGACCATCGCTCACCGCACACCGGTTCGCTTGTCACCGAAGGACGCGGTGCCGAAGGACACGGACCTGGCCTCGTCGGTCCCCGTGAGCACCTTGTGGCTCGACTCGGCTAGCCACTTCAGCACGGACTGCAACTGCTCCTCCACCTGCCACCGTTCCAAGGCGTCGGACTCGAGCATCTTGGTGACGAAGTCGAACAACGCCGCCCGGCTGCTGTCCCGTTCGTCGGCGAGCTTCTCGACGACCGCGCCGATGTCTTCAGGCCGCATGGCGAGCTGGAGCGCGAACTGCTGGAAGTCACCCGCCGCGATGATCTCGCGGAACTGCTCCACCCGGCGCTGGACGGCGGCGTGCTCCAGCGAGGAGGCGTCCGGCGCGAAGCGGATGAACACCTCCACCCGCACCCCGTACTCGCCTCCCAACGGGCCGCTGCCCAACTCCTGCGTGGCGGCGTCCTCGGCGCGGTGTGCCTCGGCGATGTCGAACCCCCGGGTCACGGCCCGCAGCCGGGCGAGCAGCGCGGGCGCCACCATCTCGCGCAGGCGACGCACCCCGCTCGTGACGAGGAGCACCGGATCCACCACCTGGCAACGCAGATCGATGACCGCGCGGAAGGCGAACCGATCACCCCGGCTGGGGAGTTCGGCTTCGATGTGGGTCATGTGGGTCCCGGTGTCGACCTCGTACACCCGGCGCGCGCGCCGCCACAGCAGCTCCCCCTTCGTGGGTTGGCGTTCCGGCGGGAACAGCAGGTTCTCACCCGCGCGCGTCACGAACACCCGCGCCAAGCGCGCATCGATCGGTAGCCGCACGGCCAGAAGGTCCCGTTGGCTCAACGGCTGCTCCCGGACCACGGGCGTGAAGTCGTTGCCCGGTAAGCGAACCCCGTCGGCCGCGCTGGGCCGCGGGGATCGCGCCTTGCCGCGAGGGCGGTCCGTCCCCGGTCCGGACTCCCGCGGACGTGGTTCGCGCACCGGGGCGTCGTCATCGCGGTCGGTGTCGACCAAGCGGCGTGTCATGAGGCTTCCTGCTCCGTTCGGGTAGCGGTGATGGCTTGTTCGAGGGCGGTGGCGGTGACGTCGTCGAGCGGGTCGCACCAGTCGTGGCGCAGCCTGCTGATCACGTGCAGCAGCCGCCGGGTGTCGCTGTGGTCCCGCACGAGGTGCGGCAGGAAGTCGACGATCGGCACCAGGCACGCCGCGTCGTGCTCAACCGCGCGCAACCAGGTGCGCAGCAGGCTCGTCGCCACCACGTCACCGCGGCGTCCCCGCAACGCCCAGATGAGCAGTTCGACGATCAGGCCGGTGAGCGCGCCGTCCCGCGCACTCAGGACCAGCAACAGCGGCCACTGCGCGCGCCGGTTGCCGATGGTGTGATCGGTGCGGCCTGCCGAGCGGTCCAGGTAGGTGAGGTCGAATCCCCGGAGTCGCACCAGTTCGAGCACCGCCCGCAGCGCCAACTCGCGCAGGCTCTGCCGGTCGCCACCGCTCCACTCGGCCAGCTTGGCCAGCACCGGCTTGACCGCGCCGAACGCGAGCAGGTTCGCGAGGCTTCCCGCCGCGACCTCGACGAGCGCGGAGTCCTGCCAATCCTCCAGCACCGGGCGCAGTTCGGACGGCGTCCCCAACACCCGCAGCTCCTCGAGCGCACGGGAGATGTCCTGCTTCCCCAAGTCATAGCGGAGCGCCATGGCGGCGGTGTACCGGAGTGGCTCGGGACCCTGGCGGCGCCAGGAACGCAACCGCTCGTAGACGACGTCGGCTATCCGGGGGGACCGGGCGGCGTGATCGAGCGCGACCGCCGCGAACTGCCGTTCCCGCTCGTGTCCCCGACCTTCGGCCAACGCGCAAGGCAAGATCGTCTTCTCGAAGACCTTGACGAACGACAACGAGCAGAACAGCCCGGTCGCCTGCGCTGCCCGTACCCACACCATGGGGCGGCCGTCGGTTCCGAGGTCCTTGAGCCAAAGGAGTACGACATCATGCATGTTGTGGTGGTGCCGCCAGAGCCTGGCGAGCAACGTGATCGGGAACCGGTCGTCGGTGAACCGCGCGAAGCCCTCCCGGATGACCGCGACCCCGTAGGTCAGGCCGCCCTCGTACATGCGCCCACGGGAGGCGGGCAGCGTGATGGCGTGGTTGTCGACGACCAGCGCTCCCTTCTCCTTCTTGCCGGTCTCACCCGTCCGTTCCAACAGCAGCTTCGCGAGCCGGTTGCCCGCGTCCATCACCAGTTCGTACGGAGAGGAGTCGAACACCGCGAGCGCGATCCGGAAGGCGGTCATCCGCAGCAACTCCGCGCTGCGCGGTGACGAGGAGTCGGACAGGCAGGAGAACCACTCCGCCACCTGCTCCTGCAGCAGCTGCGCGGCCTTGGTCTCCACCTCCGGCAGGTCGATCTCGCCCCGGTGCCACTGGGCGACCAGCTTGGCCATCCGCGCGGTCTCCCAGGGCAGCGGCGCCGGACCTATGGCATCGCGCAGTCTCCGCTCGACGAACACCCGGTCCAGCAGCGGGTCGACGACATCCGGGCCCTCGGCCAACTCCGCGATCAAGTGGCTCCGCAGCAGGGAAGTCGTCTCCGGCGGTGGGCACACGATCGCGTAGCCACCCAGTACCTCGGAGACGTCGTCGGTGTCGTCCGGTGCATCGCGCGGCACCGAGGGATCGAACGCGGACACCTCCAAGTCGGCAGGAGCCGTCATGGCCTGATCCAGGTCACTATCGCCGCAGATCACCACCAGGTAAGCCGTCTGTTCGATGGCGATGTCGTGAACGCGGTCGAGTTCGAGTTCGGTCAAATCGGCCACAGCAGCGCGGGGGATCTCGGTGATGTACCCATCACCCGCTGTGAAGCTCTGCTCCGTCAAGGCGGACAGGCCCTTGCCGCTGTCGAAGCGGGAGACTTTCCCCGAGACCACCTCGTCCAGCAGGCGCAGCGCCGTGGTGGCGCGGCCGGTGTCCGGGCGCCCGTACAACACCAGGACGTTGCGCTCGCGCAACGTGGCCAGCATGCGCGAATACCCGCGAACCGGTGTGTAGCGAGCGCGTACCCAGTCCAGGACCTCTTTGCGCACCGAACCGGTACGGAAAGCGCGGCCACCGGAGGCGAAGGTGTAGTAGGTGTTGCGGTCGCCGATGTGCATGTCCTCCACGACCGAGTCGCGGATGAACGCCATGGGTCCGTCGGCGGTCAGCTTCCGCCCGCGCTCGTACGCCTCGCTGAACTGCTGTCTCTCCGGCTCATCCCTGGCCGCCGACGCCTGCTCGCCTTCCCTGCCCGCGCCGCCACCGTCTCCCTCTGGAGCGGCAGCGCTCGCCGCCTGCTGGTCGGCTGCGGGTGCCCCACCCTCGGTGGCGCCGTCGGAACTCATCGGGGGCCTCCCCCGGGCAGGTTGATGACGTTGCCGTAGTGGTTGTTGTTGACGACGTCCCCGATGCTCTGGTTGTCGATTCGGGAGTTGCCGCTGAGGATGATCGTGGGTGCGATGGTCATGGGTCCTCGCGCCTGGTCCGGGCGTGGCGGCACACGCTGGTCAGGCCCCGGCGGGATCGAGTAGCCCGGAACGCGGATCCAGCCACCGGTCCCGTCTTCGGCTGGTCGGTAAGCGCCGGTGTCGTAGCGGTTGACCATGCGGTAGAGCTCCTCGGCAACGGTGACGACGAGCGACTTCGACGCCGCGTTCCACAGCACGCGCAACGCCGTTTCCGATTCGGCCAGGGCGATGGCGCGGCGGCGGTCGGTGAACGCGGCACCCACGCGCACCCGGTGCGCCAACCGGCCGGAGAGCCGGTCGAGACCCACGCCCACGGCGTCCAGCGCTTCCGTTTCGGACGGCACCACGCACAGCAGCGCCCCGTCTGCGACGTCCACATCGATCCGCCGCCCGGCGAACGCCTCGGCGACCGGTTCGCGCAGCGCCTCCGGATCGCCTGCCTCCGGCATGAAGGCCAAGACGAGTTCACGGTTCGCGGACGTGGAGCCAGGCGCCTCGTCGGCGATCGGGCGCAGGCTCGGGTGATCAGTCAAGATCTTCTGCTGCATATCGAGGACCTCCCGGCTCGGCGGAGACGCGGTCACTTCGTCTCGGATTTCCCGGTGGGCGTGGTAGACGATGTTCGCTTCGTCTTGCCGACCGGTCAGGTACAGCGCACGCATCGCGAGGCAGGTGACCTCGGGCTTCTCCGGCGACTCGCGCGCCAGGCGCCGTACGAGGGCGAGGTGCTCCTCGGACTTGCCCAGCTCGATCGCGGTCCGCGCGAAGCGCAGTTCGGCGGCGAACCGTTCCTGCCTCATGGCTTGCCGCTGGGTCTCGACACGCAAGCCGGTGAGACCGCCCAGCGGTGCGCCTGCGGTGAGGTCCAACGCCTCCACCAGCAGCGGCCAAGCGCCGCGTACTCCTTCAGGGGAGGCCGAGCCGAATGATCGGGCGCTCCTGACCAACCGGGTGAAGCGGCGCTGGTCGACGCTGTCGTCCGGAACCAGCAGGTGGCACATGCCGCCCGAAGTGTCCAACTTCGCTCCGCGGCAGGCTTTTCCGAGATGCGTGCGCAGGTTCGAGTTGAACTTCGACAACTCGCCCGCGGAGCTGGCCGGGGGCGAATCGTCCCATACGCGATCGACGACCCCACCTCTCGGGATCCGACCCTCGAGGAGCAAAGCCGCCAACAGCCGGCGCTCCAACTGCCGCTCGGGGCCGACCCGAACGCCGTCGCGGAAGATCCCTACCTCGTCCCAGAGCCGGAAAATCGGTTCCGACTCCTTGGCGCCGGTCGAACCATGAGTCATTTCCAGCGGTCCTCCTTTCGGTTCCGGATCCGTCCCCACCTGGACACCCACCACCATGCCCACCTGACGGCGTTCCGCACCCATCAACCCACCCAGTCCCCCAATCCATGGTTGTCACCAACGGCGATAACAGGTCGCCGAAACGAAGGAGAAGCCATGGACAACAACGCATACGAGTGGCGCAAGAGCACGTTCAGCGAAAGCTTCGGCGAATGCGTCGAGGTCGCCATGGCGGACAACGGGGTCGTGGTGCGCGATTCCAAGAACCCGGCGGGACCGGTTCTGTGGTTCACCAGGATGGAGTGGGTGGCGTTCTTGTACGGGGTGCTGGCGGGCGAGTTCGGCCTGAGCTAGTCCGCGGACGGCGCCGGGACTGCCTGGCCGACGCGAGTCGCCAGGTAGTCCCGCGCCCGGTCACCGAACAAGGCCATGCGGCACAGCAACGACCAGCGTTCGCGGTAGGCCACGACGTCGGCGTCGTCCTCCAGGACCAGCGGGCCGTGCACCATTTCCACCGTCACGAAACCACCTTCTTCGTCGTCATAGATGACAAATGAGTGTGAATAGGTTGTCACCGCCTCCTGGTCATGCGGGATGACACCGAGTGACACGTTGTCCAGCGTGCTGATGGAGGCGAGACGATGCCATTGGGCGCGCAGGTCTTCCTGCCTGCCCGGGCGCCAGCGCAGTGCTGCTTCCGTGATGAGGAAATCAAACCGCTTGCCGCCTCGGTAGATCGCCAACTGCCTGTCCATCCGCGCCGCGATCGCCGCGGCCAGCGCTTCGTCGTCGTAGTGGGCCGACGGCAACGAGAACACCCGGCGCGCGTAGTCCGCCGTCTGCAGCAGACCCGGCACGACGGACGGCTGGTACGTCGCCACCCGCGTCGCGGCGACTTCGCGCTGCCGGATCTCATCCTGCAGGTGCGCTCGGCCCGCGAGCGCGGTGTGCCACGACCGACCCTCCCGGAAAGCGCGGTCGACCAACTCGACCAGCCCGCGCACTCCCTCGGGAGTCACCCCCACCGCCGTGCCCCAAGCCTCGACCTCCGGCACCGTGGGCAGGCTCACCGCCGACTCGATCCGGGACACCTTCGACTGGCTGATGCCGATCCGCTTGCCGAGTTCACGACCGGAGAGCCCGGACCGCGACCGCAGGCGTTTCAACTCCTCCGCTACCAGATGGCGCGCTGACCCGCGTTCGAGCGCTGAGATGTGCCGCCCCCTAACGCGTAGAACCCGGTGATTCACAGTGATTCACGAGTACCCAGACTGAACCAGGAGCGTGATCGCGTGTCAACCGACCGAGACTGGTCTGATCGAGTGAAGTCGTTTCCACGGCGCGGTTTCCGCGCATCCACGGGCGAGTCGGCCGCCCTGGCGAGCACCGAGGTCGACCGGGACGGAGCCTTGCTATCTTCGGCCAATGCGGGGAACTGGCGCGGGTACGCCGAAGCGGGGCAGCACCTCGGTCGGATGCCCGCAGTGATCATCGTGGCGGGGTTCGCGCTGGCGGGCTGCCTCCTGCTGGTACTGGCCGTCGCGCGGCGGGTGTTGTGGGGACCCCCGCTCCGGTCGGCGTTGGCGGCACACGACGTCGCGCCCCGTTGGGCGCGGGGGGCTGCCGCGGCGGCGTTGATCGAGGTCGCGCAGGTGGTACTCGGCGTCGCCGGTGCCGCGGCGGTGTTCGGCGCCCCGATCCCCGGGGCGCTGACCGCCGTCGGGCTGCTCTACGTCGTGTTCGCCGGATACCTCACAGTCCTGTTGAACACCAAGGGTTCCGTCGTCTGCGGCTGCCTCGGCAGAGGGGAACGGGTCGGCGCGCCCGCGATCGCGCGCGCGGGGATCTTCGCCGCGATGAGCTTCGCCGCGCGGTCCACACCGGACTCGACGATCGTCGCGCTGATCGGTGTGGTGATCGCCTGCGGTGCCGTGTTCGCCGTCAACCTGCTCTCCGGCTAGCACGGGTCCAGGAAGTCCACCCCCGGCCCGACGGAACGGTTCCACGACTCCTGGGTCAGCACCCCCTTGGTATTGGGGCAGATCCGGTCGAACGCGTGACCCACGTCCCTGTCCCACAACCGCACCGTCTGGTCCGCGCCGGACGCGAGCCACCGGCCGTCCGGGCTGAGCGCGACCGCGGCGACGCTGAGCACGTTGCCCCCGAGTGGTAGGCCGTAGGGCGACGGGTCGTCCGCGTTCCACAGGCGGACGGTCATGTCGGTGCTCCCCGAGGCCAGGAAGCGGCCGTCCGGGCTGAAGGCGATGGAGTTGACCTGTCCGGTGTGGTTGGTCTGCGGGGCTCCCCGCGGACGGGGGTGCGCGGGATCGGTGAAGTCCCAGAAGCGGATCGAGCGGTCCTTGCCGCTCGACGCCAGGGTGCGGCCGTCCGGGCTGAACGCGACGTCGGTGACCTCGTCCGTGTGTCCCACCACCGGTCCCCCGAGCGCTGCCGGGCGCGCCGGGTCGGCGACGTCCCACACCCGGATCGTCGAGTCCTTGGCGCCCGCGACGAGCAGGCGGCCGTCCGGGCTGAAGGCCACCGCGTTGACGTAGTTGCGCTGCACGTCGATCGGCGACCCGAGCGCGACCGCGTGGGCCGGGTCGGCGACGTCCCACAGCTGGATGTGCTCACGCCCCGACGCCAGGACCCGGCCGTTCGGGCTGAACGCCAGCGCGCACACCCGGGAGCCGTGGCCCAGCAGCGGCCCGAGCGCCTTCGGCCGGGTCGGCTCGGACACGTCCCACAGCCGCACCGACTCGTCGCCGCCGGAGGTGGCCAGCAGGGTGCCGCCGAAGGCGATCCCGCAGACCTCCTCGGTGTGCCCCTTGAGTTCCACGGCCGGACGGCCGCGGTCGGCCACGTCCCACAACCGGACGACCGGCCCCACGGTCCCCGTCGCCAGCCACCGCCCGTCGGGGCTGAACGCCATGGCGCTCATCGAGTTCGAGACCCCGTTGGTGGCCCCGGTGACCCACGGTGACGGCATGTCCCACACCCGCACCCCGTCGACGCCCCCGCTCACCACGGTCCGGGAGTCGCGGGCGAACGCCACCGAGTCGACCCACGTGTTCGCGTGCCCCGGCGCGTACGCCAGCGGCGTGACGGCCGACGGCACGGCCACGCTCCAGAGGCGCACCACCGCGTCCGCGCCACCCGTCACGAGCGCGCGCCCGTCCGGGCTGATGGCCATCGACACCACGCCGCGGAAGTGCCCGGGCAGCGGCTGCCCCAACGGCTTGCCGCGCGCCGGGTCGGTGAGGTCCCACAACCGCACCACCTGGCTGTCCCCGCCGCTGACCAGGTAGCGGTCGTTCGGGCCGAACGCCAACGCGTAGACCGTCTCCGCGCCGCCCAGCGGTGTCCCCAGCGGCGTCGGGTTCCGCGGGTCCGCCAGGTCCCACAACCGGATCTGACCCTGCACGGCCGCCGCGAGCAGCCGCCCGCCGGAGCCGAACGCGACCGCGTTCACGTCCCCCGACTCCTCCGCGACCGGGTCGACCAGCAGCACGGGCAGTTCCGGGTTGCTGACGTCCCACAACCGCACCAGCGCGGCGCGCTCGGTGCCCTGGGGGTGCACGGCCGCGGTGACCAGCATCCGCCCGTCCGGGCTGAACCGCATGGTGGTGATCCGCTCCACGGTGGCCGGGGTGACCCGCCCGAACTCCTGCGGGGCGGCGGGTCCCGGGGCGCCCAGCGCGCGCGGGCGGGTCGGGTCCGAGACGTCGTAGAACCGGATCGCGTAGCTGGTGCCGTACTTGCCACCGATGGCCAGGACCTTGCCGTCCGGGCGGAACGCGAGCGTGGTGCGGCCGAACTCCAGGCCGCGCAGGGGGGAGCCGACCGGACGCGGTTTGTGGGGGTCGGAAAGGTCCCAGAGGCGCACGCTGTCGTCGTCGGTGGCGGCGGCCATCAGCCCGGTACCGGGGTGCACGGCGACCGCGCCGGTGAACTTCACCTCCGGCGCCAGCGGCGCCGACAGGGGGAAGTAGCCCGCCGCGTTGATCAGCCGGGTCTCGGTGTCCGGTCCGGGTTTCATCCGGTGGGCCACCAGGTCGAGCCGCGCGGCCAGTGCCGTGTCGACCTTCTCGGCGTCGCCCACCGCGGTCACGACCTGCCCGTACCGCAGCAGGTCCCGCTGCTCCTCGGCCTCGGCCGCCTTGTCGTAGGCGGTGACCGCGCCGATGGACGCGACGACCGCCAGCACCGCCAGCAGCGCCATGACGGTGGTCCGGACGCGGGTGGTGCGCCGCCGGGAGCGCCTGGACGCGAGGAGGAAATCCCGTGCCAGGGGGCTCAGCTCGTCCGGCTCGGCCGTCGCGGCCCAGGTGACGGCGTTGTCCAGCAGGCTGCCGCGGTGCAGCATGGCCGAGTCGCGGTCGTGCTCGACCCACGCCGTCGCCGCCTCCTCGACGCCTTGGCGGGTGAGCCGGGCCGCGCGGTCACCGTCGATCCACCGGCGCAGGCAGGGCCAGTGCCGCAGCAGCGCCTCGTGGGTGATCTCCAGGGTCTCCTGGTGGTGGGTCAGCAGCCGGGCCTGGGTGAACGCGTCGACGACCTGGGCCACCGCGGCCGGGTCCGCGAGGGCGGCCAGTTCCGTGTGCGGGACCCGTCGACGGGTCTCCTCGCGGTCGCCGATGCGCACGAGTCGCAGCAACAGCGACCGCGTCAACCGCTGTTCCGCCTCGGTGAGGCTCTCGTAGACCTCGTCGGCGGTCCGGGCGATGGCGTGCTGGATGCCGCCGGTGATCTCGTAGGACCGCACGGTCAGGCGGGTGCCGTACCGGTGCTGCCAGCTGGCCCGCAGGGCGTGGCCCAGCAGCGGCAGCCGACCGGCCTCGTAGCGGTCGTCGGTCGCGCCGAGGTCGCGCAGCAGCACCTCGACGACGCCCTCGTCGACGATCATCCCCACCGACCGGGCCGGGAAGAGGATGGCGGCGCGCAGTTCGTCCACGGACATGGGACCGACGACCAGCGGCGCGTCCTGCAGCGCCGCGCGCAACGCCGGGTGGTCGGCGCAGTCGGCGTAGAAGTCGGCCCGGATCCCCAGCACCACCAGGCCGATCGGCGGCTGGGACAGTTCGGCGAGCAGGTCGGTGTACGCGCGGCGCTCGTCCTCGTCGGCGCAGAGGGTGAACAGCTCCTCGAACTGGTCGACGACCACCACGACCCGGTCGCCGTCGGGCACCACCTCGCGCAGCGCGGCAACGCACTCGGACGGGTCGGTGACGGTGGCACCGGTCATCTGGGCCAGCGCGGCGGTGAGCGTGGCCAGCGGGGTGGCGGTGGGGGTGCAGACCAGCGTCCGCCAGTGGTCCGAGCCCGCCAGCGCGCCCCGAGCCAGCCGCGCCACCAGCCCGGCGCGCAGCAGCGAGGACTTCCCCGCGCCGGACGGCGCGACCACGACCTGCGGGCCACCGTCGGCGCACCGCCGGTCGAGGCGGCGCACCAGGTCGGCGACCAGCCGGTCGCGGCCGAAGAACCACTCGGCCTGCTCCGGCCCGAACGGCGCCAGCCCCGGGTAGGGGCAGTCGCGGGTGATGGCGCCGGGGAGGACGCGGCGCAGCTCGTGCACGCCGTCGGTGAAGTGCAGGTGCTGGTCGCCGCCGACGGTGGTGAGGCTGCCCGCCAGGATCGCCTGCCCCACCACCGTGCCGCTCAGCTCGTTGCGCACTCCAGCGCCGTCCCCGGCCCGGTCAGTCGGTCCAGCCCGGCCCGCCTGATCGGTCCCGTCCCCGCTCGATCCATCCCCGTCCACCACGCGCGCGCCCCCGCCCGATCGCCTGTGCTTCCAGGGTAGGCAGTCACGACCCGAGAGACCGCCGCCCCTTCAGGGGAACGAACAACGACCCTTTCGGGTCACGTGGCACCGACGGTCAGCAAAGTCATCCCGAACGGCGTCGGTCGGTGCCGGGCGGTACCGCCCGCCCGGTCCGTGGTGATCAGGCCCGAGTTGCGCAGCACCGTCGCGTGCTGGCTCGCGCCCGCCAGCGAGATGCCGACCTCCTTGGCCAGTTCGGTCGTGGTCAGCTCGGGTCTGCCGCAGATGGCCTCCAGCACGGCCGCGCGGGTGCGGCCCAGCAGCGCCGTCGTCGACCGCGCGCCGCCGACGCCGGTCGACCAGCTCGGGTTGCGCTCGACCGGGTACACCAGCACGGGTTGGCGCGCCGGGTCGAGCAGGGTGATCGGCGCCTGCCAGCAGAACATCGACGGCACGAGCAGCAACCCGCGCCCGCCGAGGTGCAGTTCCTGCTCCACCGGGTAGGCCACCTCCAGCACCGGCGAGCGCCACCGCACCGACGGGTGCAGGGTCGCCAGCAGGCGTTCGACGCCGCCGCGCAGCACGTCCTCGCCGCGGCGCAGCCGGTCGGCCCGCACCTGGCTGGAGATCGCGGACCAGTGCGGTTCCAGCGCGACGGTGTGGTACCGGCGCAGCGCGGCGCCCAGTTCCTTGAGCGTGTCCACGTCGCCGCGGGCCAGCGACGACGCCCACGGGGGCAGCCGCTGCTCGCAGGCCAGCAGCGTCAGGTCGGTGCAGAGCGCCGACTTCGGCGTGGTCAGCAGCGCGTCGACGGCCGCGGCCAACTCGGTCGCGCCCGTGCACGGGGTGAGGAAGTCCGGCGAGTACCCGCGCGGCGGGGTCAACGCCATCAGCATCCGCACCGACTGGTCCAGCCTGCCCCGCACCCGCGAGCGCCAGGCCCCGAACACCACCTCGCCCATCGTGCCCTGCAGCACGTGCAGGCTCAGCAGCGTTTCCCACAGCAGATCCGGCGCGTCCGCGACCCGCACCCTGGCCAGGTCGTCGGAGTCGAAGTGTATTCGCAGCATCGGTTTCGTTCCCCCCAGTTCCCGCGTCGGCACGCGGTCGGCATGGAGAGAACGCGCCAGACCCCGGCGTACCGTGGGTATGGCTGAAACCGCCTGGTAGATCGGGTGCGGGAGACGGAATGCGGCAAGCCCCGACGGCGAACGGTGTTCCTCCGACCACCGCGGCGGCGATAACCCGCGCGACAGCGGGTGATCAGGCCCGCGATACTCGCGGGCGTGGCGGAGGTCGAGGTCGTCGTGGCCCAGCGCGAGCGCGCGACCCTGCGCGTCGGCGACGTGTTCCTGAAGGCGTCGCGGCCCGAGCCTCGACGAGATCGCGGCCCACCTCGACGAGGGGTGCGCGTGGCTCGTCGCGAACGACGTGCTCCCCGCCGACCTGGTCGCGCGCAACCGCCGAATCGCCGACGCCGCGCTGCGCCCGTGGACGCCGGTGTTCACCCACGGCGACCTCCAGCTCGCCCACGTGTTCGTCGACGGCGACGAGGTCACCGGCGTGCTCGACTGGTCCGAGGCGCGCCAAGGCGATCCGCTGTTCGACCTGGCCTCCTTGACCTCGGGGCACCGGGAACACCTCGATGACGTCATCGAGGGCTACGGCACCGACGTCGACCTGGACGTGATCAGCGGGTGGCGGTCCGCGCGCTGCCAGCTCGGCGTCCGCTGGCTGCTCGAGCACGGCTTCGACCCGGCCGCGCCGGGCTGCGAGGTCGACGTGCTGAGATCCCAGGTGTGACAACGCACGGATTAGTCCTGTGTGGACTCACGCCGAAGCCGCTCCGCCCGTCCACCACCAACCGCCGCGACGGTCAGCTCACGGGTGCGCGCAGGGCGGCGAGCGCGTCTTCGAACAGCACGTAGAGCTGTTCGCGGTGGGCGGGGAGCCCGCCGATGCGGATGCGGAGCATGAAGCCGTCGAGAACGATGGTGGCGAAGTCGGCGAGGGCGGCGGCGGGGATGTCGGTGCGGAACCGGCCTTCGCGGACCCCGGCGGCGATGCCCTCATCGATGGCGGCCGCCAGCTCCGCGCCCCGCGTCTCCCACTTCTCCCGGAACTCGGGGTCCGACCAGACGCGGCGGCCGAGTTCGAGGTAGCTGCCGGAGAGTTCCTGGCCGACTTCGGCGAAGGTCTCCACCACCGCGCGCAGGCCGCCCGACAACCACAGCCGGGCGATCCGGGCGGTGTCCTGCTCCGCCAAGGCCACGAACAGGTCCAGCTTGCTCGGGAAGTAGTTGAAGATCGCCCCGCTCGACAGGCCGATCTCGGACTCCAGCACGCGCACGGTGGTGCCCTCGTACCCGTGGCGGGCGAAGCAGCGGCGGGCGCCGTCGAGGACCTGGACGCGCCGGGCCTCGGCGTACTCGGGGGTCGTGCGGGGCATGCGAACAGCCTATCCGAGCGATCAGCTATCTAAAACGAGCGCTCGTGTTATTTTGGCTCGGTGTCGACCCCCGGATTGCGCCCCCTGCTCACCGCCGAGGTCGTGGCCACCACCGGCGCCGAGCTGGCGCTGGTGGCGCTGCCGTGGCTGGTGCTGACCTCGACCGGCTCCCCCGCGCGGATGAGCTGGGTGCTGGCTGCCCAGGTCCTGCCGATCGCCCTGCTCGGCGTGGTCAGCGGCGGGTGGGCGGCCCGGGTCGGCCCGCGCCGCTGGATGATCGGCGCCGACCTGAGCCGCGCCGGGCTCGTCACCGCGATCGCCACCCTGCACTCGCTGGACCTGCTCGCCTTCCCCGTCCTGCTGGCCCTCGTCTTCGCGATCGGCGTCGGCACGGCGCCCTACCTGGCCGCGCAGCAGACGATCGTCGCCGACCTGATCGGCACCGACGAGATCGCCCTGGGCCGCGCCACCTCCCTGCTCCAGGGCGCCGTCCGCACCGCGCTGCTGGCCGGTCCCCCGCTGGCGGCGGCGCTGATCACCCTGTTCGGCACCCCGTCCGTGCTCTACCTGGCCGCCGCGGCCCACCTGACCACCGCCGCGATCCTCTGGCGCCGCGTCCCCGCCCCGGTGCCGCGCCCGACGGCACCCACCAAACCCGCCGACGGCTGGCGCTGCCTGCGCGCGGATCGGCTGCTGCTCTGCTGGACCGCGGCCACCGTGCTCACCGAAATGGCCTGGCAGACCCTGTTCGTCGGCATCCCCGTCCTCGCCGCGACCCGCTTCGGCGGCGACGTCACCGTGGTGGGCGCGGCGCTGAGCGCCTTCGGCGGCGGCGCGCTGGTCGGCAGCCTGGCCGCCACCCGCGCCGTCCGCCGCTACCCGCTGATCCCGCTGACGACCACGGGCAAACTGGCGCAGGCCCTCCTCTTCGGCGTACTCCTCATCGACCTGACACCCACCCTGCTCATCGCGTGCCTCGGCGTGGCGGGCGTGTTCAACGGCCTCACCAACGGCCCGGCGGGAGCCGTGCAACTCACCCGCGTCCCACCCGGCCTCCGCACGCACACCCTGTCCCTGATCTCCGCGATCATCCTGGTCGGCGGCATGCTCGGCCTCGTCGCGGGCGGCGTCGCGTACGCGGCGCTCGGCGACCGCACGACGATCGTCGGCATGGTCGCGCTACAACTGCTCGGCGGTGCCCTGTTCGTCCTCGGCAGCCGATCGGGCCGGCGCGGAGTGCCGCCTGCCGTAGGCGACGAAGTACACCACCAGCCCGATCGCGAACCAGACGACGAACCGCAGCCAGGTCTCGACCTGGAGGAACGTGATCAGCCACCGCGAGAACACCACACCCACGATCGGCACCACCGGCATCCCCGGGGTCCGGGAGGTGCGCGGCAGGTCGGGCCGCTTGTACCGCAACACGACCACCGCCACGCACACCACGACGAACGCCAGCAGGATGCCGATGTCGGTCAGCTCGGCCGCCTCCCCGATCGGCAGGAACCCGACGATCACCGCCGCCGCGCCACCCAGCAACAAGGTGATCCGCAGCCGTGCTCATCGCGTCGTAGCCGAACGCCGCGAAGAACACCGTGGCGGCATCGGTGAACACGCCGGACACCCCGAACGGGAAGAACGGGTCGTAGTTGCCCGCGTCGATGTGGAAGACACCGACCACGATCACCAACAGCACCACCGCGACCTTGAGGTAGACCAGAACCGTCTCGAACCGCGCGGCGTTCTTCATGCCCTGGTTGAGCACGAACGCGATCAGCAGGCACAGCAGCGCGGCGAACAGGTTCACCACGTAGCTGCCCGGCGCCCTCATCGGCGCCCTCGGTACCGGGCGCCCCGAGCATCCACGGTGCACACCGAGCAGGTCCAACAATTCGGTGATGACCATCCCAACACGGAGTGCCACACTCCGAGTCTGAAACTGACATGGGTTGTTGACAGTCTGGCGCGACATGATCCCGTCGCCCCGCTCTACACGCCCTTGACAGTCATCGACTATCTCCCACGTGGTGGCAGCCTCGCAGAACCGGCAGCCTTCGCTTCATCTCGCAGCCGGTTCGCGTGACCGGCGAGTCGAGAGACTGGATCCGTCCCGGGCGGCCGCGGTCAGCGCGACTCTTCCGACAGGGCAGCCAACGCCGCCGCCTTCACCCGGCGGAGGTACCCCGCCGGGTCGGCGTCATAGCTGTCGCAAGCCGTGCGCCAGGCCGCGAACGCCTGCTGGACATCCGTCCGCGTATGCGCGGGTAGCCCGCCACCACCGTGCCGGACGGTTGTACGGGCGTCGTCGACCCACACCAGGTCGAACCCGTGCAAGTGCTGCAAGCCCGAGTTGGTCATCGGATCCTCCACGCCTGAATCGCCCTCCACCCACGGCGCGGCCCACCGGTGGGCTTCGTCGCGGCTGATGGTGCCGTCCAGCACGCCCTGCCATACTTGCGCGACCGCGGACCGGGTCGCCTCCATGGGTGTGTTCATTCCCACGCCCTCTCGGTTCGGTGACGTTCAGCTCTACAGGCAGGAAAGCGGCCGAGTTCAAGCCGAGTCAGGTTGTGGTCGCGCCGTGCGTTCAAGATGTTCTCAATCAGCTCTGGGCAGTCGCGACAGCCAGGCCACATCGCCTATGTTCGGATCACGTCCTAGGTCACGCCACATCGCCATCGCGATGTCAATCGACGCCACGGGCTCGGGCCATGGCTCGAACAGTCCGGTTTTGCCACTGAGATCGCCCAGTACCACATTGCTGTCCAGTAAGGCGATCAGCATGGCGCGGGTGATCCCCTGGATCTGATCGTCATCGGCCGAAGGCAACACCGCGCGGAGGTTCTTGGGCAGCTTCCACAGCTCGACGTGATCGTCCTCGAGTTCTCGACTGATGTCCACGACCACGGACATCACCGCTATCAACTCCGACTCGATCATGGGTTGAACTTCACCTTCTCGATGGGCAGGCCCGCGATATTCACATCAATGGTAGCCGCGGAGTTCGGACTCCGTGACATGACCCAGCGGAGTTGAACGATTCCACCATCGTCCAGTTTGACTCAAATGAAATCGTCGTTCTGGGCCACCCCGGTACCGTTTCGGGCCAACTGCTGGAACATCGCCTCGGCTTCGGCCATGCCGCCCTTGACCTCACGGATCGACGCCATGCTCCCGGCCTGGCCGATCAGCTCGCCACCAGGTCGGTCGATGTCATCGACGGTCGAGGCCGCCCACCACGCGCCGCCATGGACTCGCCCTCGGCACCCTCGTCGACCTTGCCCGCGGCCTCATCAACCGCCCTGCGGCCTTGCCCGCGCCTTCAAGACCTTCCACCTCAGCAACTCACCCACATCCGGGCCGAAGGCGCCGATCGCGCCGGAGCCGCCCACCGTCGATGAACTTCTGACAGGCGGGCGGCTCTGACGAACCGGCGTGGCACGGACTACCAGGCGCTCGGCTTCATCGAGATGTCACCAAGGCTCAAGGTCCTCAGGCGCGAAGGCCCCCTGGTAGCGGGTACGTCCGTCCTCATCGGCGACTTCGATCTCGTATCCGAGACCCGGAGCTTCGTAGATTTGCACGACCACACCACGGGCGCCCGCGTCGAGGCCATGCTCTGGCGAGGACGTCTTGATGCGAACCACATCAAGCTGTCTGAACATGATGATCACTTCACAAACAAGGTATTCGAGGTCGTCGGACCTCCGTTGGCGGGCACCATCCATCCAGTGACCACCCTACCGTTGCCCTTCGGACCGACCACAGGAATCTCTACGGTGCACCGAGAGCCGTATTGATCCGCCTTACCTGCGACTGCGGGGTTCTCGAGCACTCCGCGCTTCAACTGGTTCATGAGGTCGTCGGCGTTCGAGAGGTTGAAGCCAAGGGCACTCTCGAACACTCTGGCCTTATTCCCACCGACCGGGTGATCGGGGTTGAGCGCATACTCAGTGAGTTTACGAGAGTCGATGGTCGCCGACTCCGCTCCCTTTACTCGATCGGAGTGCAGCTTGACCGCAGGAACATTATCGGCCTTGATCGTGTCCTCGGCGACCACTTCGCTGGCTTCGAGTACCTTCTTGCCGCCCTCGCCCAGCAGCTTGCCCACACCTGGGAGGAAGGCCGCTCCAGCCGCCGCACAACTGATGGCCCCGGGATCGTCGACACAGTCGGCGACGTCGAAGATCGGGGTGGTCCAGTCGAGGATCACCCTGGGGATGCCTGCCCACGAAGCGACGACGTCCTTCATGGTGGTGGGCGGGATCGGGGTCTCGAAGCAGCGGCGTTGGACTTAGCTTTTCTGGCGGAGGCGGGGCACTTCGAGCTGAGTTTCGTGCACTCCTGGAGCAGTTTGGCGACTTCCGCTTGCCACCTTACCTGATATTTTCGCAGCCTTCTGCCATCGGTTCTGCTGTTTGACCGCGAGCAACCTGGCCGCGTCCTGGGCGGTGAGCGGTATGTTGCCATTGGCCTCGTAGAGGATGTTGTCGGCGCCGTACTTGTCGGATGGGCAACCGCAATCGACGAAGAGAGGACGGGTCGGCGTAGGTGACCGGGTTGTTGTTGGCGTAGGTGTAGCCCTGCATCTGCTGCGGGTTCGACGTGTCGAGCACCGGGTCCACCGAGACGAACCGGCCGGTGGTCGAGTCGTACTCCCGGGCACCCAGGTGGGTGAGGTGAAGGAGTCGGTTGCGGTGGGCTGGCCGGTCTTCGTGGTGCTGACCTGGGTCAGGCTGTTCCGTCGCGGTTGCCCGGCGGCGGGCTAGGTGTAGGTGCGGGTGGTGTCGCCTCCCGTGGCGTGCAGGACCTCGGAGGTGCGGCTGCCGAGACAGCATCGTAGGAGTAGGAGTGCCAGTACGGTGCGGGCCCACGGAGCGTCATACTCCGAGTGGGGATGGATCCCGCGTTTGCGTGTTGGAGAAGTATCCGCTGATGCCGATGGCCACGACCGGCACGATCACGGTGTACTCCAACAGCAGGTCCCACCCGATGAACCAGCCGACGATCTCGCTGAGCACCGCGTAGCCGTAGGTGTAGGCCGACCCTGCCCGTGCCCGGGGGATCAGGCCCGCGAACTCGGCGTAGGAGAATGCGGCGGCGGCGCTGGCGATCCCCGCGATCAGGAACGACAGCACCACCGCGGGCCCGGCGGTCTTGTCGGCGACCGTGCCGGCCAGCGAGAACACCCCCACGCCGATGATGCCGCTCACCCTGATCGCGGTGAGTTGCTACAGCCCCAGCGACCTGGTCAGCCCGCCACCGGGCTCGCCCTCGATCCGGTCGATCGGCTTGCGCCGGAACACACCCGACCCGCTACCGAACGACCCGCCACAGAACCGGCCCGCCATCGTCGCCCCCGTCCACCGCGACCATGGTCGGGACCGCGGTAAGGCGCCCGGCGCGCGCCCGCTCGTTCACTCGGTGTCCGAGCGCAGGGCGTCCAGCACGGGTAACCGGCTCGCTCGCCAGGCTGGCCACGCTGCTGCGACCACGCCGATGATGGCGGTGAGCACTACGAACAACCCGAGCGTCGGCCAAGGGATCGCCAGCGCGACGCTGTCCTGTCCCCAGACGGCGGAGGAGCCGATCAGCACCCCGGCGGGCAACCCCACAACGGCGGCGAGGAGCGCGACCACGACGGACTCCCACCGGAACGCCGCGCGAACGTGGGCGCGGGTCATACCGATGGCGCGGAGCAACCCGACCTCCCTGGTTCGCTCCACTGTGGACATTGTCATGGTGGTGGCCACCGCCAGCGCGCCGATGAGCACGGCGGCGCCGAGCAGCGCGTAGAGGATCCCGAGGAACCGCCGGTACGGCTCGGCCGCGGCCTCGCGGTACTCGGTGCGGGTGTGCACCCGTACCGTCGGGTTGTCCAGCGCGGCCCGGATCCGGTCGCGGACGGCGTCGGCCTGGCCCGGATCGGCGCGGACGAGGATCGAGGCGGGCGGCTGTCCGTCGGGATCACTCGCGACCAACGCGTCGTGCCCGAACCCGGCGGGCAGGTCCACGATCGCGGCCACGGTGTACGTGGAAACCCGTGTACCAACAGCCCACTGGCGTCGCGTCGCGGTCTCGGTGGTGACGGCGATGGCGTGGTCGAGACTGCCTAACACCCCGGCGCGCACGGTGACGGGAACGAACTGGGGCAGGCTCACCGGGTCGACCACCGCGGCGTCGAGCGCCCGCCCACCCCCGAGGTCCAGGTGGGCGTTCCCGACCGGCGACACCAGCCGGACCCCGGGCACCGCCGCGACCCGGGCAGCCGTGTCGGGTGCCAGGGCAGCGAAGTCGACCGGGGTGATCCTGAGGTCGGCGGTGTCCCCGGTGTCGGCGGCCCGCTCCGCCTCGGCGGCGAGCGAGGCCAGCGGGACGGTGGCGGCGGCGCAGATGGCCAAGCCGACCATCAGCGCGTTGGCCGTGGCCGCGGTCCGTCGTGGGACCCGGCGGGCGTTCTCCACCGCCAGCGTCGCCCGTGGCCCGGCGAGCCGGGTCAGCGGACGCCGGATGAGCGCGGTGAGGCGCAGACCGAGCCACGGGGTGAGCGCGATGAGGCCGAGCATGAGCAGCGGCGCGCCAAGGTAGATCAGCTCCCAGGTCTGGGGCGTGGCACAGATCGCGGCAAGACCGGCGGCCGTGCTGATGGCGCCCACAACGGACCTGCGGTTGAGACTCCGCTGGTCGACCGGCAGCCCGGTGCGGAGTGCGGCGATCGGCGGGATGGCGGCGGCGCGACGCGCGGGCAGGTAGGCGGCCACGACCGTGACACCGAGCCCCACGCACAGGGCCACGAGAATCGGCGTCAGAGCCAGGGCTTGCAGCGGCGGTCCGTCGGAGAAGAGATTCCCCAGGAGCGCGGCTCCCCCGATGCCGACGACATAGCCGGGAACCGTGGCGATGACCCCGAGCACCGCGGCCTCGGCCAGCACCCGCCGCAAGACCGCGCGCCGGGACGCGCCGATCGCCCGGAGAAGGGCGTTCTCCCGTGCGCGCGCGGTGGAGAGCATGGTGAACGTGTTGGCGATGAGGAAGCACGCCACGAACAGCGCGATGGCGGCGAACCCGAGGAGGATCTCGGTGATCTTCTCCGCGTCGGCCTGCGCGGACGCGGCGAGTTCCGTCCCGGACACGGCACCGAACTCATCCGGCAACACCTCCTTGACCGCGGCCAGGAGCGCGCTTTCCGAGGTCCCCGCAGCGGCCACGAGGTCGACCTCGGTGTAGGCGTCCGGCGCCGCCGCGAAGTCCTTCCGCGCGGTCGCGGTGTCGAGGACGATGAGCGACCGCGACGCGGCGGTGGTCCCCGAGACCCGAACATCGCGGACAACCCCGTTGACCACGATCCGCACGCGGTCACCAACGGAGTACCCGGCCTTGTCATCGAGCACGACCTCGTTGGCGCCCTGGGGAGCCTGCCCGGCGTCGAGGGTGTGTCGGGACGGCAGGTAGTTGGTCGCCGCCGCCCGGTCGGTACCGCCCTCGCGGTCGACCAGGAACGCCCAACCCCGCGCGATCGGCCGCACACCAGCGACCCCGGGCACCTGCGCCAACCTGCGCACCAACGCCGAGTCGAGTGGAGTTTCGGTCCGATCGGGACCGACCTCGACGGACACGTCCGCCAGCGCCGCGTCCCGTTCGGCCATCGCGCGAACGGCCTCCCCGTACACCAGGGCGGACACGACGAACGCCACCCCGAGCACGATCCCGATGGCGGGCAACACATACCGCGCCTTGGCCGCCACCACGGCCCTTACCGCGTACCTCATCATCACTCCCCCGCCTGACAACGCGAACCCGGTGGACGGCACAGCTCAGCCATGAGCCGCCTCCGGGTCGAGGTCGCGCATGCGGTCGAGCACGCGGTCCGCGGTCGGCGCGGGCATCTCGTCGGCGAGCCTGCCGTCGGTGAGGAACAGGATGCGGTCGGTGTGGGCGGCGGCCATAGGGTCGTGGGTGACCATGAGGACCGCCTGGTTCCACTGGCGCGCGCAGCCGGCCAGCAGGCCCAGGACCGCGGCGCCGGAGCGGGTGTCGAGATTGCCCGTGGGTTCGTCGGCCACGATGATGTCCGGCCGTGTCGCCATGGCCCGGGCGCAGGCCACGCGCTGCTGCTGCCCGCCGGACAGCTCCGCGGGCCGGTGGTGCAGCCGGTCCGACAGCCCGACCGCGGCCACGATCCCCTCGACCCAGTCCCGGTCCGGTCGCACCCCGCCCATGGTCAGCGGCAGGGTGATGTTCTCCCAGGCGGTGAGTGTCGGCACCAGGTTGAACGACTGGAACACGAACCCGATCCGCTCCCGCCGCAGCCGGGTGAGCCGGTCGTCGTCGAGGGTGGACAGGTCCGTCCCGCCGACCCGCACGGCACCCGAGGTCGGGGTG
Source organism: Actinokineospora auranticolor (assembly GCF_041897805.1). Classification (GTDB taxonomy): domain Bacteria; phylum Actinomycetota; class Actinomycetes; order Mycobacteriales; family Pseudonocardiaceae; genus Actinokineospora; species Actinokineospora auranticolor. The sequence continues at coordinate 3,308,187 of NZ_CP154825.1, read as the reverse complement.
TCCAACCCGGCCAGGCAGTGCAGCAGGGTCGACTTCCCCGACCCCGACGGCCCCATGACCGCCGTGAACTCCCCCTTCCGGAACGCGGCCGTCACCCCGTCCAGGGCCACGACGCGCGCCGATCCGCCGCCGTGCACCTTCCCGAGGTCGTGCACCTCGGCCACCACGTCACTCATCCGCTCCCCCGTGTCGTTTCGGTTGTGCCTGGCGAGCATCCACCGGCCCGCCGTCCCGCCACCTCCTCCACACCGCTGATCTTCGGAGGCCCGACTCAACCGAATGGCCGAGACGCGCACCCGGGACTCGATCCACCCGGCCGGGACAACCGTCCACTCGACCGATCGAATGAGGCGAGGCAGTCCACACCGGACACCGCCGACCGCCCCGCCACCTGCTGTTCTCCCCCGATCCCGGCGCGGCGGCCCGGCGCCGGGCCCGCTGAGGACGCCGCGGTCACTCGCCAAGGGTCAGCCGAAAGAAGGAGGTGGGGGCACCACTGGTCGCCGTAGCGTTGGCCGTGTGCGAGAGGTGTGGATCCGGATCACGATCGCGGTCGTCTTGGCCGCGGCGGGATTCGCGCTGATCATCGAAGGGCTGTCCGCGCCCACGGTCCCCATCGGGGTGGGGCTCGTGGTGTGCGGGGTGCTACCCGCACTGGCCCTGATGTCGGCAACCGCGCGCACGGGTCAGGTACTGACGGTGGTGGGCGCGTCGGGGACGTTCACCACCGTCTGCCTGTTCGTCTCCGCGCGGCCGGACAACACGTTCGGCACGATCGAGGCGGCCGCGCTGTACTGGCTGCTGGCGCGCGTCATCGTGCAGTGCGCGCCGCTGCGCGCGGCGGGGTTCGCGTTCGGGTTGGCCACGGTGATCGCCACCCTGCCCCTGCGGCTGGACCCCGCGGAGACCCACCACAAGGGCGTCCTGATCGGCATTCTCTGCGTCGGCATCTGGTTCATCGGCCTGCTCGGCCTGTACCTGCGGCTGCACGACCGGCGCCGCGCGGACGCCTACGAGCTCGCCCGCCAGGCCCAGCGCCTGGCTTACGCGCGCGACCTGCACGACTTCGTCGCCCACCACGTCACCGCGATCGTCGCCCAGACCAAGGCCGTCCGCTACGTCACCGCGGCGGGCGTGCCACCCGACCCGGAAGACCTGGACGCCATGCTCGCCGGTATCGAGCAGGCGGGCTCCCGCGCCCTGGCCTCCATGCGCACCATGGTCACGGTCATGCGTGGCAAGGCCCCGGAGCACCCCGTGACCACCTTGACCGAGGTCGTCGCCGCCGCCGTCGCGGGCTTCGCCGGGCCGACCCCGACCACCGCGCTCGACCCGGGGGTGGCCGATCTGATGCTCCCGCACCCGACGGTCAACGCCGCCCAGCACGTCGTGCTGGAGTCGTTGACCAACGTCCTGCGCCACGCCCCCACCGCGACCCGCGTCGAGATCGTGGCCCGCCCCGGACCGGAGAGCCGCTTCGAACTCAGCGTCACCAACGACGGCGGCCAGCCCGACGAGCCGCGGCCCCAGGACGGGCACGGCCTTGTCGGCCTCACCGAACGGGTGACCGCGGTGGGCGGCAGCCTTACCGCCGGGGCGACCACCGACGGCTGGCGGGTGCGGGCGGTCCTCCCGGCCATGGTGAGCGCGCCGTGACCATCCGCATCCTCATCGCCGACGACCAGGACATGGTCCGCTCCGCCTTTCGGATGATCCTCGCCGCGCAGCCCGACATGACCGTCGTCGCCGAGGTCGCCGACGGCCGCGCCGCCGTGGACGAGGCCCGCAGGCTGCGCCCGGACGTGTGCCTGCTCGACATCCGCATGCCCCACCTCGACGGTCTCGAGGCCACCCGGCTGCTGGCGGGCGCCGGGGTGCGGGCCCCGCTCAACGTCCTCATCGCCACCACCTTCGACCTCGACGAGTACGTCTACCGCGCGCTCCGCAACGGCGCCTGCGGCTTCCTGCTCAAGGACATGTCCCCCGCGCTGCTGGTCGAGGCCGTCCGCGCCGCCGCGGCCGGGACGACGCTGGTCTCCCCCGCCGTCACCGTGCGCCTGCTCGCTCACCTCGCCCCGAGCCGCACCACGGAGACCACCCCGGAGCCGGACCCCACCGAACCGCTGACCGAACGCGAACTGGACGTCGTCCGGCTCGTCGCCAAGGGCCACCAGAACGAGGAGATCGCCACGCGCCTGCACGTCACCCAGGCGACGGTGAAGACCCACCTGTCCAACGCCCAACGCAAACTGGGCACCCGCAACCGCGTCGAGGTCGCCGCCTGGGCCTGGCGAACCGGCGTCTGCGTCCCGACCTAGCCCGGGTAACCGTCACCCGCCGCTCCCGCAACCGCTTTCCCGGCTCGGGTTTCACGTTGTGGGCTCACGGTTCACGCGGCCTGCCCCTCGGACCCACGTCGATCGCCACGATGCCGCATCGACGCACGGAACCGACGGAGCAACGGCAGGAGCGGCGCACCAATCCGGGTGCAGTGGCGAAGATTCGTCGGCTCGAGGCGAAACCGCGGCTGGGCGGTGACCGCTAGTGCCGCGTCACGCGACCTTGATCGGGTAGTGGGTCCCGGTGCGGATGGGTGAGTCGGTGGCGAGGCCGGTCTTGGGTCTGGCTCGGGCGTTGCGTCGGCGTATGTAGGCCGCGATCGCGGCGTTCTGCTCGGGGTGGCTGTGGTGATCGGAGCCGTTGAGGGTGAGGTAGCCCCGTGGTCAGGTCGAGTGCGGCGAGCAGGTGCGTGACGCCGTGCCGTCGGTTGTAGGTGGCGCGCAATCGCCGCAGTGGTCCACTCGGTCGCCATGCCGTGCCCCTTGCGGGGCGCGAGGGTGAGCGGCCCGAACTCGTCGACACGGATCGCCCGGCCGTCGGCGGGCGGATGGTCGCGCAGTGTGGACGACGACCCGACCAACACCCCGGACGAACACCCACGACCACCACCCGCTCGACACGAGAGGACCAGCCCGGACCACCACACCGATCAACGGGTCAACCTTCCGAGATGCGGCACTAGGCGTCCAGGCCCGCGTCGTGGGCGAGGATCGCGGCCTGGACCCGGTTGGTCATGCCGAGTTTGGCCAGGGCGCGGCTGACGTGGGCCTTGACGGTCGCCTCGCTCATCGCCAGGTCGCGGCCGATCTCGGCGTTGGGCAGGCCCCGGGCGACCAGTCGGACCACGGCCCGCTCGCGGTCGGTCAGCACGGCGAGCCGGTGCCGGGCCTCGCGCGCGCGGGCCGGGTGCCGCTCGGCGAACGCCGCGATGAGCCGCTTGGTCACCGTCGGGGCGAGCATCGCCGAGCCCGCCGCCACCGTGCGCACGGCGGTGATCAGGTCGCGGGGAGGCACGTCCTTGAGCAGGAACCCGGACGCCCCGGCGCACAAGGCGTGGTGGACGTGGTCGTCGAGGTCGAAGGTGGTCAGCACGACGACCTTCACCGAGTTCCCCGCGCGACGCAGCTCGGTGAGCGCGGTGAGCCCGTCCACGCCGGGCATCCGGATGTCCATGAGCACGACGTCGGGGTGGTGCGCGGCGACGGCGTCCAGCGCCGCGCGGCCGTCGGCGGCCTCAGCCACGACGGTGATGTCGTCGGCCGAGGTGAGGATCATGCGCAGCCCCGCCCGCACCAGTTCCTCGTCGTCCACGAGCAGCAGTCGGATCACCGGGCGCGCACCGGGATCCGGGCGGACACCACGAACCCGTCCGGTCGCGGCCCCGCGGTGAACTCGCCCCCGAGGAGTTCGACCCGCTCGCGCAGGCCGACCAACCCGAGTCCGCTGCCGGGCAGCGGGTCCGCGGGTTCGCCCGCGCGGTTGCCCACCTCGATCTCCAACGCCGCCGCGGAGTACCGCAGCACGACCTCGGTCTCCGCCGAACCCGCGTGCTTGTGCACGTTCGTCAGCGCCTCCTGGACGACCCGGTAACCCGCGTGTTCCACCACCAACGGCAGGTCCCGCGGCTCTCCCTCGTCCCGCCGGGTCACCGGGACCCCCGCCGCCCGCGACCGCGCCACCAGTTCGTCCACATCGGACAGGGTCGCGGCCGGTCGGCGCTCCCCCGGTTCGTCGTCCGCGTTGAGCAGCCCGAGCACGTCCCGCAGCTGCGACAACGCCTCCCGGCCGGTGGAGCGGATCAGCCCGGCGGCGTCGGCGGTCTCCGGGTCCCGGGCGTTCACCTCCAGCGCGCCCGCGTGCAGGACCATCAGCGACACCCGGTGCGCGACCACATCGTGCAGGTCACGCGCGATCCGAGCCCGCTCGGCGCCCCTGACCCGCCGCACCTTCTCCGCGAACTCGGTGGCCTGACGGCGCACGGCCTCCAGCGCGGCCGCCACCGCCTGCCGCCGCGCCGACACCCACAACCCTACCGCGGCGGGCAACCACACGAACAGGGCGGCACTGCCGAACGACGTGACCAGCATCGACGGTGGCAGGTCCGATACCCCGACGCCGACGTATTCCGGCAGCACCGCCAGCGCCGTCCCAGCCACGGTCAGCGCGAACACGTGTCCCGGTCGCCGTGCGCCCACCGCGGCCGAATAGGACGCCACCACCAACGGCGGCCACAGCGAGCGCAGCGACCACGCCACCGCCGCCACCACGTACAACGGCCACCGCGGCCGCACCACGAACGCCACCAGGCACAACGCCGCCAGGACAGCGGAGGACACCAGCGGCGGCACAGTGCCGATCCCGGCCCACTCCCACATGTGGCGGCTGGGCGCGTCGCGGGGCAGGAAGCAGCCGAGCACGGCGACCGCCCCGAGCACGACCGGCTCGATCCCCCTCGACCTGGACACGGCGCCCAGGCTAGTGATCGGCGGACCGGCCGACATCCGTCCCCGGTAGGGCCCGGGCCGTCACTTTCGATACCGCGACCGTCGACGTCCGGCCGACGCGCCCGCCCCGACCGCCGACCACGCTGGTGATCATGGATGGACACACGGCCGCCGTCCGGGTGGCGGGCCTGACCAAGCGCTACGGCGGCGGTGACGCCGAGGTCGTCGCGCTCGACGACGTGGACGTCGCGTTCGAACGCGGCCGGTTCACCGCGATCATGGGCCCCTCGGGCTCCGGCAAGTCGACCCTGGTGCACTGCGCCGCCGGGCTCGACCGCCCGAGCGCGGGCCGGGTCTGGCTGGGTGACACCGAGTTGACCGGTCTGCCCGACGACCGACTCACCGATCTGCGCCGCGACCGGGTCGGCTTCGTCTTCCAGTCGTTCAACCTGCTGCCCACGCTCAACGCGCTGGAGAACATCACCCTCCCCCTCGACCTGGCGGGCCGCTCGCCCGATCAGGAGACGCTGGACCGGGTGATCCGGACGCTGCGCTTGGCGGACCGCGTCCGGCACCGGCCGAGCCAGCTCTCCGGTGGGCAGCAGCAGCGGGTGGCCTGTGCCCGCGCCCTGGTCACCCGCCCGGACGTGGTGTTCGCCGACGAGCCGACCGGGGCGCTCGACTCGGCGACCTCGGGCGAGTTGCTGCGGTTCCTGCGCGGCAGCGTCGACGCGCTGGGGCAGACGCTGGTCATGGTCACCCACGACCCGGTGGCGGCGGGGTACGCCGACCGGGTGGTGCTGCTCGCCGACGGTCGCGTCGTGGACGAACTGCGCGCGCCCTCCCCCGACGACGTCATCGACCGCATGCGCGCCTTGGAGCGGCGCTGATGCGCAAGGCGATGGTGCGGGACCTGCTGTCCCACCGCGGCAGGCTGGTCGTGACGTTGCTGTCCATCGCGCTAGGGGTCGCGGCCGCGGTGGCGAGTTGGGTGGTGTCGGACTCGGTGGCGACCACGCTGGCGGGTGCCACGACGCGCGACGACGTGGGTGCCGTCGTGCGTGGGCCGGTGGCCACCGACGCGTTGCGGGCGCTGCCGGGGGTGGTGCGGGTAGACGAGGTGGTGGTCGGGCGCGCGGGGCCGCTGGGGCGCGACGGGAAGCTGATATCGACGAAGACCGCGCTGGACCAGGCAGGCACGACGTGGTCGGACTCGCCGCGGTTCCACCTGCCAGCCGGTCGGCGCCCGGTGGGGCCCGAGCAGGTGGCGGTCGACCGGTCCCTCGGGGTGGCGGTCGGCGCGAAGGTCGAGGTGCTGCTGTCGGAGGGACGCCGTCGGGTCTTCGAGGTGTCCGGCGTGTTCGACTACACGCCGCTCGGGCCGCGCGACGAGGACCCCGAACCCGCGGTCGCGTTCGACGGTCCAGGTGTGCTGCTGGGCGAAGTCAACCGCGTGGAACTGACCGGGCCCGGGTTGGACCTGGAGCGGGTGCGGCAGGCGGCGCCGGGTGCCGCGGTCCGCGCGGGCGCCGACGTGGCGGAAGCCGGGCGGGCGCAGGCCCGAGAGGACGCGGCGGACCTGCGGGCGACGCTGCTGCCGTTCGCGGTGGTCGCGTTGCTGGTCGGCCTGTTCGTCATCGCCAACGCGTTCACGATCCTGATCACGCAGCGGACCCGCCAGTTCGCCCTGCTGCGCGCAGTCGGGGCGAAGCGCCGCCAGGTGCGGATGGCGGTGGTGGGCGAGGCGGTGGTGCTCGGTCTCGCCGGTGGCACGGTCGGCTGCGGGCTCGGGGTGGGTCTCGGTCCACTGGTGCTGGCGGCCATGCGCCCGGGTGACGACATGACCTACTCGGTGTCGTTCACCGCGATCGCCCTGGGATACGGGCTCGCTCTGCTGGTGACGGTGGCGGCGGCGCACGGGGCAGCGCGTCGGGCGGCGAAGGTGCCTCCGGTGGCGGCGCTGCGCACGGACGCCGTGGAGCCGACGCGCGTCGTGCTCGGGCGGACGGTGGTGGGGCTCGCGCTGGTGGCTACCGCGGTGGTGGCGGTGGTGGCGACGGCGGACCCGAGCGCGGAGACGCTGCCTCGGCTCGTGGGGATCGGAGCGGCGCTCGTGGGGGCGACGGGGGTGCTGTTGCTGGCTCCGGTGATGGCATCGGCGTTGTTCCGGCGCTTGCCCGCGCGGGGTCGTCCGGCGTGGCGGTTGGGGGTGCGCGCCGCCGCCCGCGACCCGCGCCGGACCGCGAGCACGGCGTCGGCGATCACCGTCGGCCTGGGGCTGGTCGTCGCGTTCGGCACGGTCGGCGCGACGTTCACGGACCTGATCGCGTCGACGACCCTGGCCACCGTGCCGCCGTCGACGACGGTCGCGCAGCCCGCTCCCGGCGCGGTGCTGACGCCCCGCGATCTCGCCGCGGTGGCGTCGGCCCCGGGGGTGTCCGCGGTCGCGGCGAGCCGGGAGGTGGTCGTCGGCGTCCGGTACGCGGGTGGGGAGACGGAGCGGAAGGCGTCGGCGATCGAACCGGACGCGCTGGGCACGGTGCTCACGCCGAGGATCACCGCCGGGGTGGCGGATCTACGGGCGGGCCTGGTCATTTCGCGGAACCAGGCGGACATGCTGGGACTCGGCCTCGGGGACGTCGTGACGCTCGTCTCGGAGCATCCGGTTTCCCGTCCCGTAGTGGGCATCTACGACGCGACGGAGTTGCAGGCGAGCATCTACTACGACGTCGCGCTGGCCCCCCGGTCCATCCGCGACCGGCAGACCTCCATCTACGCCACCGGCCCCGACCCGGCGGCGGCGCGGGCTGGTGTCACGGCGGCGTTCGCCGGGCGCCCGGACGTGACCGTGACCGACCGGGAGGGCTTGGCTGCCCAGGGCATCGCCGCCCAGCGGGCCGCGTTCGCGCTGATGTACGCGATGTTCGGCCTGGCCGTCGTGATCGCCGTGTTCGGCGTGGTGAACACGTTGGCGCTGTCGGTCATGGAGCGCGCGCGGGAGATCGGGGTCCTGCGCGCTGTCGGCGCCCGGCGATCGCTGGTCCGGGACACCGTCCGCGCGGAAAGCGTTGTCATCTCGCTCTTCGGCGCCTTGCTGGGGGTTGTGGTCGGTCTGGTCGTGGGGGCCGTTCTGCAGCACGCGATGTTCGGTCAACGCTTGTGGGATCTCACCGTCCCCTACGGCGTCATCGCGCTGTCCTTGGCCGGGATGGTCGTGCTCGCCGTAGTAGCCGCGCTCTGGCCCGCGCGCCGGGCAGCCAGGACCGACCCTCTTACCGCGATCGGCACACCGTGACCGCGTGCGGCTTCCGCGCGGTCGGTGCACGATCCGTATGACCCAAGCCACAGGCCGGGTTGGTTGAGGTTTCACCTAAACCTGGTGAAGCTGAACGAACAAGCCCATCCGCCATGCCTGGAGGACATCCCCTTGCCGACCTACACCTCACGCGCCGACGTCGCCACCGACAGCCCGGAGCGCTACGCCAAGCAGCTGGTCGCCCACCTGAGCCGCAAGATCGAGTTCAGCACCGACGGCCCCACCTCGACCACCACCATCGCCGACACCACCGGCCAGGTCATCATCGGCGACGGCGTCCTGACCCTCACCGCCACCGGCACCGACCCCGAGGGCATCGCCCGCGTCGAGCACGTCCTGGGCTCCCACCTGGAGCGGTTCGGGCAGCGCAAGGAACTCGTCGTCACCTGGACCCGCACCGAAGAGGCCTAGCCACACCCGCTGAAACCCAGCGCACGCCGCTGCCGCGTCCACCACCGCGGCGCGGATCGCGCGGGTGCGATCGGGTCAGGTTCCCGGGGTGTGCCGGGGGGCGAGGAGAAGGCCGGTCACGGCGTCCGTGAGGGCGTGACCGATGAGGAGCCAGTCGGCGGGGGTGCCGGTTTCGGCGGCGGTTCGCTCCTGTTCCGCGCACGTGTGGATGATCGCCAGTCGGGCGGTTTGGCTGCGGAGAGCGGCCTCGGCCGGGGGCAGGTCCGGCACGTGCGACCAGACGGCGGTCAACCCCTCCTGGAAGTGGGGGGCCAGCAGCGGGTCGGCCAGGATGCCGCCCGCGAACGCCGGGTCGGCGGTGACCTGGGCCGTGAACCGCGCGTAGTGGCTCGGCGTGCCGAGGGTGGCCAGGTGCTCGGTGTACGGCAGCACCAGGCTCGCCACGTGCACGCGCGGGTCGGCGCTGCCGCGGGCGGCGCGCACCATCTCGCTGGTGCGGTGCGCGATCGGCTGGCCGTGCGCGTGGGTGATGGCGTGGATGAGGTCGGTCCGCGTGCCCACGTGGTAGGTGAGGGCGGAGTTGTTGGCCTGCCCGGCCGCCTCGACGATCTGGCGGTTGGAGACCTGGGCCAGGCCACGCTCGGCGTACAGGCGCTCGGCGGTGCGCAGCAGCAGCGCGCGGGTCGCCTCGGCTTGGCCGCGGCGCGGCGAGGGACGTCCGTCCATGGCGCTCACCGAACCCCGTGTCGACGCCATTGTCTCGGTGCTCATGTCGGTCATCTTGGCCCTCCCGGGGCGAGCGTGGGCCGAAACCGCCGCAAGACGCCGGTGGGGGTAACCGCGCTATGGTGGCCTAAGACAACCGTCTGAGTACTGAACGTAACCAAACGGACAAGTCTCCACGTGGCGAGGAGTCACCATGACGATGACCAACCCCGTGACCTACCCGTTCAGCGAACCCGAGCGGCTGGACCCCGAGCCGCTGTTCGACCGGCTGCGCGCCGAGCACCCGCTGATCCGCGTCCGCCTCCCCTACGGCGAACCCGCCTGGATGGCCACGCGCTACGAGGACGTCAAGACGGTCCTCGGCGACCCGCGCTTCAGCCGCGCCGCGAGCGCGGGCCGCGACGAGCCCCGGCTGCGCCCGCACCTCAACCCGCCCGGCAGCATCCTGAGCCTCGACCCGCCCGACCACACCCGCCTCCGCAGGCTGGTCATGAAGGCGTTCACCGTCCGCCGCGTCGAGCAGTTGCGCCCGCGCGCGCAGGAGATCGCCGACCGGCTGGTCGACGAGATGATCGCCACCGGTCCGCCCGCCGACCTGGTGGACCTGTTCGCGCTCCCCCTGCCGATCACGGTGATCTGCGAACTCCTCGGCGTCCCCTTCGAGGACCGCGTCGATTTCCGCGTCTGGTCCGACGCCTTCCTGTCGACGACGAAGTACACGCCGGACGAGGTCCGCGACCACACCGACCGGATGATGGCGTACATGGCGGGCCTGATCGCCCAACGCCGCGAAACCCCGACCGACGACCTCATCGGCGCCCTGGTCGTCGCACGGGACGAAGAGGACCGGTTGTCCGAGGACGAACTCGTCTCGCTGGCCATGGGCCTGCTGATCGCGGGCCACGAGACAACCGCGTCGCAGATCCCCAACTTCGTCTACGTCCTCTTGGACCACCCCGAGGAGCTGGCGAAACTGCGCGCCGACCCCGCTCTGCTCCCCCAGGCCGTCGAGGAGCTCATGCGGTTCGTCCCCCTCGGCGTCGGCGGCGGGATCCCCCGCTACGCCACGGAAGACGTCGAACTGGGCGGCGTCCTGGTCCGCGCGGGCGAGGCCGTCCTCCCCGCCCTGACCTCCGCCAACCGCGACGAGTCGGTCTACCCGGACGCCGACCACCTGGACCTCACCCGGGCGGGCACCGGTCACGTCGGCTTCGGCCACGGCCCCCACCACTGCCTGGGCGCCCCCTTGGCCCGGATGGAACTGCAGGTGGCCCTGGGCACCCTCCTCCGACGCCTACCCGGCCTCCGCGCCGCCGACGCCCCCATCGACTGGAAGCGCGGCGTCTCCACCCGGGGGCCGGCCCGCTTCCCCCTCACCTGGGACTGAGCGACCGCCGGTCAGGCGCGGTCGTGGAGGGTGATCCGGTAGCCGTCGGGGTCGGCGAAGGTGAACGTCCGGCCGAAGGGGCCGTCGATCGGCTCGGCGACGATGGCGTGGCCGTCGGCGGCGAGAGCGTCATGGATGGCCTGGACGTCCGTGGCGCGCAACCAGATCGCGGCGCCGACCCCGGGGTGGGCGGCGGAGTCGAGGTCGGTACCGGGGACGACGTCGCGGAGCGCGAACGCGATCGGCTTCGTGTCGAAGACGACGGCGTGCGGCGGTCCGACCGGCGAGCGGACGAGGCCGAGGTACCGCTCGTAGAACGCGCGTGAGGCGTCGAGGTCGCGGGCTTGCAGGGAGATGAAGTCGGGTCCGGTGACGGGCATCGCGGGCATCCTCTCTTTCATGTCAGTCTTCTGACACAGACCAAGCTATGTCAGAATGCTGACATGAGTCAAGACGGCGCGGGCATCGACCTGGACACGTCCCTGGGCTACCTGCTGAAGGAGGCGTCGAGCGCCCTGCGCGTGGCGATGGAGGAGGTGCTGAGGCCGCTCGGGATGAACGTGACGCACTACTCCTGCCTCGAACTGCTGGCACAACGACCGGGCTTGTCCAACTCCGACCTCGCGCGGGGCGCGTTCGTGACCAGGCAGACGATGAACGTCCTGCTCCAAGCCCTGGAACGAGACGGCTACGTGACCAGACCCGCGGCGGCCCCGGTCGGCAAGGTCCTTCCGACGCGACTCACACCGCGCGGACGCCGAAGCCTGGAGAAGGCCACCGTCGCGGTCCGCTCCGTCGAGGTCAGGATGCTGGCGGACATGACCGACGCCGAGCGATCGGCCGCGTCCCGAATCCTGCGGAGCATGATCCGCTCCCTACGCGCCGACGACGCCTGACCAGCGCCACCCGACCCGCCCGACCCGCCCACACCGCATGCCCCGCCCGACTCCGCCCGACCCCGCCCAACTCCTCATGACCCCGCCCTGCCAGACCGCCCCTGCGCGGCCGTGCCCGCTCGACCCTGCCCCTGCTCGGCCCGGCCCGACTCTGCCCTGCCCTGCCCAGCCCAGCTCAACTTGACTCGGCCCTGCCCTGCCCTGCCCCGCCCAGCTCAACTCGGCCCGGCCCGGCCAGACCGCCCCTGCGCCGCTCAACTCAACTCGGCTCAACTCGGCTCAACTCAACTCGACCCGGCTCGACCCAGCTCGGCTCGGCTCGGACCCGAGTTGTCCACAGGCTTGATCGTCTTCGTTCCGGACTGTCGGCCCCTCCCAGTAGCATGGATTCCGGGGGCCGGAGGCGTCACCAAGATCTACTCACGCCCCGGAGTCGGCCGCCGCGTGCCCCGGGTGCACCCCGTCGGTCAGCCCCCGCGCCGCCGCCACCTTCCCCAGCAACTCCCCCAGCACCGCGCTCTCCTCCTCGGTCAGCGCCGCGAGCAGGTCCGCTTGGTGCGCGAGGAACACCCGCCCCACCTCGGCCAGCATCCGCTCCCCCCGCTCCGTGAGCCGCACGCTCCGACTCCGCCGATCCCCCGGGTCCTGGTGCCGCTGCACGAGATCCCGCCGCTCCAACTCGTCGACCAGCACGACGACGCGGCTCGGCTGCACGCCGAAGGCCGCGGCGATCTCCCGCTGGCTCGCACCCGGGTGGGCCGCGATCCAGCGCAACAGGCCCACGTGCCGCGGCGCCAGGTCCAGCGGCGCGATGCGCTCGGCGAAGCGGTCGGCCGCGTGGGCGCCGAGCTGGGCGAGCAGGAAAGCGGTCATGCGCACAACGATAGGCCACCGTGTATAGTTCATGGCAGTGAATGATTCATAGCAATGAACTAAGGGGGAACGGTGGAACTCACGACCGACGTCCTGGTGGTGGGCGGCAGCCTCAACGGCCTGTCCACCGCCGTGTTCCTCAGCCACCACGGCGTCGCCTGCCTGGTGGTCGAACGGCACCCGGACACGTCCCGGCACTTCCGCTTCCGCGGCGTCTCCGCGCGGTCGATGGAGCTGTACCGGAGCGCGGGTGCCGAGTCCGCCATCGCCGGGGCCGCGACCGAGCACCAGCGCCTCGGCGGTGTCGGCCGCGCGGCGAACTTCGCCGCGGACGAGGTGAACTGGCTGCCGACGCCGTGGGACGCGGACATCTCCGCGTTCAGCCCGAGCACCCACACGACCTGCGACCAGGACCAGCTCGAACCGGTCCTGCGCGACCACGCCGTCCGGGCCGGTGCCGAGACGCGCTTCGGCACCGAACTCATCCAGTGGCAGCAGGACGCCGACGGGGTGCGCGCGGTCGTCGAGGACCGGAGCAACGGTGCGCGCCACACCGTGCACGCCCGCTACCTCGTCGCCGCCGACGGCACGCGAAGCCGGATCCGGGACACGTTGCGCATCGGGCGTAGCGGCCCAGGCGTGCTGGAGCACCGGATGAGCGTGCTGTTCAAGACGGACGTGGCGCCGCAACTGCGCGGCAGGCAGGTCACGGCGTGCATCATCACGGACACCGGCGCAACGTTGATCCCGCGCGCCAACGGACTGTGGATGATGACCGTGCCGTGCGACAGCCAAGGGTTACCGGAGCACCGATGCGTCGAGTTGATCAAAGCCGCACTGGGCCGCGCTGACGCGCAGGTCGACCTCGTCGACGCCCTGCCCTGGCAGTCGGCTGCCCTGGTCGCCGACCGCTTCCGCGAAGGGCGCGTGTTCCTGGTCGGCGACGCCGCCCACGTCATGCCCCCGACCGGCGGCTTCGGCGGCAACACCGGCATCCACGACGCGCACAACCTCGCGTGGAAGCTCGCCGCGGTCCTGCGCGGCGAGGCCGACCCGGCCCTGCTGGACACCTACGAGCAGGAACGCCGCCCGGTCGCCCTGCACACCATGGACCAGGCGCTGGCCCGCCTGCGCCGGTGGTTCGACGGCGACACCGAGCCCCGGATCCACGACGACAACGCCGTCATGTTCGGCTACCGCTACCACTCGGCCGCTGTCATCGAGGAACGATCCGCGACGGACACACCATTCCTGGACCCGCACCACCTCACCGCGACCCCCGGAACCCGCGCCCCGCACGTGAACCTCGGCCACGGAGAGTCCACTCTGGACCACTACGGCCCGGGGTTCACCCTCGTCGTCGGCCCCGACGCAGCACCCTGGTGGGAAGCAGCCGAGTCCCTGCGGCTCCAGATCCACCAACCGCCGATCCCGGACTGGTCCGCCACCTACGGCGTGACCCCGTCCGGCGCCGTCCTTGTCCGCCCCGACGGTTTCGTCGCGTGGCGCACACAGGCCGGAGTGGACAGCCCGGTGGAGTCGCTTCGAGCTGTGCTGAGCCGGATCGGTTTGCGCGCCTAGGAAAGCAGCGACTGCACCACCTCGGCGACACCGAGGAGGCGGGCATCGGTGAACGGTCGGGATTCGAGGCAGATGCCTGCGGTCGCGGAGACGGGCAGGGAGATCATGGGCAGACCCGCGACGGTTCCGGGGCTGACATTGCGGGTGACAGTGGGGAAAACGGGGAGTTCGCGGCCGTTCAGGGTGATGGTGTCGTCTTGGCCGAGAAGGGGCGGGAGCACCGGGGAGGTGGGGTAGGCGAGCAGGTCCACCTGGTCGAAGAGGTCGGAGTAGTCGCGGCGGAGGCGCCAGCGGGCGGCGCGGGCGGCTTCGTAGGCGTCCGCGGTGATCGGCGAGTCGAGGATGCGCGCGATGATGGCGCGGACGTCGGGGGACGCGATGTGTTTGGGCCACTTCGCGGGGGCGATCCCGGTGCGGCGGGCGAGCAGGCGCGGCGTTTCGTGGAAGACGAGGTCGTCGCCGGAGACGTCGTCGTCGAGCTCGACGTCGACCAGCACGGCACCAGCGCGTTCCAGAGCGGCCACCGCGGTCGCGGCGCGGTCGGCGATTTCCGGTTCCAGGTCGAGGAACCGGTGCCGGGGCAGGCCGATGCGCAGCCCCTCCAGGGACGCCGGAGCGCCGCGGTCGCCGGTGATGATCTCGTCGAGGACGCGGACGTCGAGGACGGCGTGGGCGTGGATGCCGATGGTGTCGCGGCTGGTCGACAGGTTCACCACACCGTCACCGGGGTACCGACCGGTCGTCGGGCGGAACCCGACGACACCGCAGTAGGCGGCGGGAATCGTCACCGATCCGCCGGTGTCGGTCCCCAGCGCGAACGGCACGACGCCCAGCGCCACGCCCACCGCGCTGCCGCCGCTGGACCCGCCCGCCGACCGCGTCGGGTCGGCGGGGTTGCGCACCGGCCCGAACGCCGCGTTGTTGCTGGTGATGCCGAACGCCAGCTCGTGCAGGTTGGTCTTGCCCAGCACAACCGCGCCCGCGTCCCGCAAAGCGCTGACCACGGCGGCGTCGACGGCCGCGGGGGAATCGTCGATCAGCCTGCTCCCGGCCGTGGTCGGGAATCCCCGGACGTCGATGTTGTCCTTGACCGAGAAGGGGATTCCCGCGAGGACCCCCTCCCCCGGCGCGAGGTCCTTGGCCACCTCGATCCAGTCGCCGTGCGCCGAGCCACGGGCCTGCGCCGCCGCCTCGCCCACCCGCCGGGCGCGTTCGGCCCCGTCGAGGTCCCACCAGCCAGCCACCACCGCGCCCCTCCTCACCGAGGGTGACGACGCTAGGGTCCGGCGACCGGCGCCGTCAATGCCCGGGGACGCCCTCTCGCTGTACCCACCGCGAACTCGGTTGACCTACCAGGCCCGCCGCAGCACCCTGGCCCGGTGTCACCTGAGCTTCGAACGCGCCTGCGCGACCGGTTCGCCTGGCGCGGTGACCGGACCGACGACTCCGTCTTCGCCGACCTCACCGGCTGGTGGCGCGACCCCGACCTGCTGCGCGACCTCGGCCCGGCGCTGGCGGGCCTGTTCGCCGACACCGAGCCGACCGTGGTGCTCGGGTTGCAGTCCCGGGGGTTCATCATCGGCCCCCTCGTGGCGGCGGCGCTGGGTATCGGATTCGTCGAGGTGCGCAAAGACCCGAGGCAACTCAGCGACAGCGACGCCTGGTACCGGTGCACGACGCCACCGGATTACCGCGACCGCCAACTACACCTCGGCTTCCCCCGGCGACTCGTGGGACCGGCGGACCGCGTGCTGCTGGTGGACGACTGGATCGCGACGGGCGGCCAGGCGGCGGGCGCGCACAGCCTGGTCACCGCGGCGGGCGCCCGGTGGTTGGGCGCCGCCGTCATCGTCGATTCCCTGTCCGACAACCAGGCCCGGCGTCGGCTCGGCGTGCGGTCGTTGCTGCTCGACCGCCACATCAGTCCTTATTGGACACATCCTTGGCTACCGGCCCGCACACCGCCGCGGCGACGATGGCTCTCCGGACCGCGCGGGCGTTGTTGAGGTAGTCGCGGAATCGCACGAGCGCGAGTATCCACACCACTGCCTACGCACCGAGGCCCGCCAGCCACATCGAGCCGTTGTGGCTCGTGACCGCGTAGGTGGCCCCGAGCGCGAGCGGCGCGAGGCCGAACAGCACTTGGCTGTGCCACTCGGGCCGCAAGGTGTGCTCGATGCCCCGGCCGTCGGGTGAGCGGGGGGTTCGGGCGGAGCCGGAGCCGTCGAGCTGGTACCGGTAGCTCTCCCACCCCAGCACCGGCCGCCCGGCGACTTGGCTCAGTCGGGGCGCCAGCTCGGCCTCAAGGTAGGCCATCACCTTCTGCGCGTGAATCGCGTGGTCGAGCCAGAGCAGCCACAAACAACTCGACACCACCGCCAACCCGACCAGCACCCCGGGCGCCCGCTCGACCAGCGCCGCCCCCAGCACCAGCCCCACGACCTCCACCACGACGAGCCCGCTGGCCACCGCCGTCCGCGTCACGACCTCCCGCCGCAACGACTGCACCTCGGCCACGTCCAGGGTGAAATCCACCCGCGCCCGCTCGCTCCGCGCCACCGCGTAAACGCCACGCCCCATCATGTCCCGCGGGCTGCGCGCGGGGGCCATCTCAGCGTTATTCGTGGGCGATCAGCGCAAGGTGGCCGTCCACTAGGGGGAAGGCGTCGATCTCCGGCGGATCCGACAGGGAAGCGTGAGCGGCGACCCGCGGGGTCAGGATGGGACGAAGAGGACGGCGCGGACGGGGCGGTAGGTGCGGAGCCAGCCGTTGGGTGGGATGACCTGGGGGCTGCCCGCGCAGCTGGGGACGGAGTAGAGCAGGGCCGTCGAGTTGGTGTTGTTCTCGATGATCTGGCCGAGCCACAGGTCCTGGAGCGGGTCGCAGGAGCCGTCCGGGGGGTCGATCAGGGTGACCTGACCCGCGGTCGTGTAGTAGCTGAAGTCGCCGACAGCGGCCGCGGCGGGTTGGGGGGACACCACGCTCGCGGCCAGTGCGGTGGCGCCTGCGAGGAGTGCCGGGATGCCGCGCATGTTGGTTGTTCTCCGTTTCCTCGGTGTCGCGTGCGGACAGACTCCGATTCTGCGCGGACGCCGGGACGCGCGTCGACCCCACGATCGTGACCCACCCACCCGGGTGAGGGACAACGGTGGGTTGTGCGCGGCGCGTGTCGCTTGTTGGACGGCGGCGCCGGGCCCGCGGTCGACTGCGCGGCACTATGAACGGTGAATGCGAAGTGGATTTGGTTTCGGACCTGACGTGCCACCGGTGCGCGGGCGAGCTGGTGTGCGCGGCCCGCGTCCCGCACTCGTTCGCCCGCGCGGACGGGCACCGGGTCACCGGCTCGCGGACCGTCGGGCTCTGCCCGCGCTGCGACCGCGACTCCCCCGCCGCGGCGGCGGTGATCGCGTACTTCACCGCGCACGGGACGGCCCGCGCGGACACCGTCGGCGACCTCGCCGTCGCGCTGCGCGCCTGGTTGACACAGTCCACAGTGGAATAGCGGGTCGGCGCGGTAGGCTGCGCGGGTGGCAGAGCTGGATCTCGGCGCGGTGCGGGCCTTCGTCGCGGTGGCGGACAACCGGCACTTCGGGGACGCGGCGGTGGACATGGGCATCACCCAGCAGGCGGTCTCCAAGCGGGTCGCCAAGCTGGAGAGCGACCTGGGCGCGGTCCTGTTGGCGCGCCACCGCTCCGGAACCCACCTCACCCCGGACGGCGAGGTGTTCCTGCCGCACGCCCGCGCCCTGCTGGCGACCGCCGACCGCGCCACCCGCTCGCTGCGCAACGGCCGCCCCCTGCGCGTCGACGTGCTCGACACCCGGCTCATGGGCGCCGAGCTGATCCGCGACTTCTACGCCACCACGACCGGCCTGTCCGTCGACGTGGTGACCTCCAACGGCCTGCGCGCGGCCCGCGCCACCCTCAAGGCGGGCACCGTCGACGCCGCCTTCGCCCGGGTCACCAGCCCCTTGGCCGACGACGGGTTGGCGAGCATCCCGGCGTTCCTCGAACCCGCCGTGGTGCTGGTCGGCGCGCGGCACCCGCTGGCCGGGCGCAAGCGGGTCACCATGACGGAGCTGGCGGGCGCCACCGCGTGGATGCCCGGCAACGCCCCCAACAGCGAATGGGCCGACTTCTGGGACGCGGCGGGCGCGGCCTTCGGCATGCGGATCGACACGACCGGCCCGGACTTCGGGTACGAGCACTTCGTCCGCGAGATCGGCACGACCACCGACCGCATCGGCTTCATCGGCGAGCGCTGCCAGGTCCCGACCCATCCCGGCGTGGTCCGGCTGGCGGTGGCGCCGCCGAGACCGGCGTATCCGTGGTCGCTGCTGTGGCACCGGCGCAACCCGCACACCGCGCTGCCTCGGCTGATCACGCACGTGCGGACGCGGTTCCGGCCGTACAACCCGGCGGAGGTGTGGCTGCCCACCGCTGATCGCGAGTTCCTGCGCCGTTGAGCAGTGGGGATCGGGTTGGCGGCGATGATCAAGGTGCGCCTCCGGCCCCCGATGTCCATTCTACCGGGGCCTACCGACACTCCTCGGAGAAGACGATCAAGCCTGTGGACAACTCGGGCATCCAGCGTGGATCGTTCGGCATGGCCGTTGCCGCTGCGTACCGGCCCGGACCCACGCTCCGATCCCACTCCCAGACGGGACTCGAGCCTGCGACCAAGAGCTTAGAAGGCTCCTGGCACCTCTCCAGCTCGCCGACCGGATCTCGCCTTGCACCTCGCTGGATCCCGCGCGTTGGTCAAGCCTCTCGTCGTCCGACTGCCTGCTACCGCGTGGCCGGCCTCCCCGCCCCACCAACACTTGTCCACAGGCTTGATCGTCTTCGCTCGGAACTGTCGGTCCCCATCACTAGAATGGATACCGGGGGCCGGAGGCCTGGACTTGATCATCGCTGGATCGTCGCCGCCCACCGCCTCCTCGCCGACACCGCCCTCGTCGGGTTCGCGGGGGCGAGCGGGGCGGCCGATCGGGATGCCGCTGGTTGCCCTCGAGTTGTCCACAGGCTCGCTGTTGATCTTCCGGTTCTGTCGCTCGCCCTGGCTAGGATGGATAGTGGGGGCCGGAGGCGTGCGTTGATCATCTTGTGGTCTGCGGGGTGCCGGTCGGGGTCGTGGCCGGGTTGATCGGTCCGGCTGTTCGCGGAAAAGCTGGGAGGCCTCGATTGGGCGAACTTGCTTTGCGCGGGGCCCCTACGAGCCTGCGGTGAGGAAGAGCGGTGGGGATGGGCAAGCCCACCCCACCCGCCGGAAAGCTTGGCAGGCTCGTCCCCCCACGCAAAGCAAGTCCACCCAATCAAGGCGAATGGTGGGGGCGCGTCGCGTTCTGTGGGGGGCTGGGCTCAAGCGGCGGTTGAGGGGTGGGTGCGAGGAGGAACGAAATTGCTGGACTGGGTGGCGGGAGCACGTTGCGTTGAGTGGTGGGTTGGGCTTCTGCGGCGGTCGCGGGGGGGGTGGCTCGGAGGGAAGTGCGTTGGGTGTGCCTGGGATTCGGGCGCAGGTTCCCGGGGTGGGTGGTGTGCCTGGGCAGGAAGGGCGGCAAGATGATCAACGCGTGCCTCCGGCCCCAATATCCATTCTAGCGAGGGGGTCCGACAATTCCGAGCGAAGATGATCAAGGCTGTGGACAACCCGGCCCGAGCGGGGGCGCGTGTGTGAAAACGGCTCGGGGTCTGCGGGGTGGGCTGCGATGGTGTGCTGGTGGCTGAGGACAGTGGTGGTCTGATCTGTGGTCGGTGTGACCAGCCGGTGCGGTTGGGTCGGGACTCCTACGACGTGTTCGAGCGCATGCACTACGTGCGCTTCCACTACGCCTTCGAGCACGGGATCGCCGACCCGATGACGACTGCGGCGTTCTCGGCTGCCCCTCAGCCTCCGCCATCCGACACAGGGGCCGGCGGGTTGCCGCGATCCGGGCGTTGCGCGCGGAGTGGTCCGATGGGTCGCCTGCGAACTGGGACACCCTCACCCTCCCCGACTACCTGGACGCGCTCGCCGCCTGGCTGGAGAACTGTGGGGCGCATTACGACCGTCGAGGGCGCACGGTCCCCTGGAACGGTTGGGAAGTCCTGCGATGCGGGCTGCGGGGTGCGGTGGTCTCCGAATAGCCGTTCGGTCAGCGCCGGTGGTGGATGCGGATGCCCTCTACGGAGCGGAGTTCGACCAAGAGTGCCGGGGTCACCGCCACTGGGAAGTCGTCCAAGGCCAGTGGGATGGGGCGCGTTCCCGTGGTGAGGTGGACGTGGACCGGGGTGTGGCCCTGGTGGGCTCGGAGGGTTGAGCGGAGTTGGAGGACGCTCCGGGTGTCCATTGTAGCCAGTTCGAGGATTAGTGGCGGTTCGAGTGCCAAGGGGGCCAGGTCGGCGGCGAAGAAGGAGATCTTGTCCTCGCGGCGGTTCGGGCGAGCTTTGATGGCGACCGCAGTGTCCTCCACCAGGTCGGCGGCGACGGCCGCGTAGCAGCGGGGGAAGAACAACACCTCCGCGCTACCGTCCAAGTCCTCCAGGACGGCAACCGCCCAGGGTTCGCCCTTTCTGGTCACCTTTCGCTCCACGGAGGACAGCAGGCCCGCGATGACCAGGTCTCCGGATCTGGGCGGGTCGGCGAGCACCGTGCCCAATGATCGAGGTGCCGCTCGGCGGAGGACGGACTCGGCACCGTCCAGGGGGTGCCCGGACACGTATAGGCCCAGCATCTCCCGTTCCTGGGCGAGCAGCCGATCACGAGGCCACTCCTCCGGGTCGATCCGCAGGTGGGCCAACGGCGACTCCGCCACGAACAGGTCGAACTGCCCCTCGGCCTCCCGTCGCTTCAAGGCGACGATCGCGTCGACCGCCTCCTCGTGGACCATCGACAACCCACGCCGGGTGTGACCGAAAGAGTCGAAGGCGCCGGATTTCAGCAATGACTCGACCAGTCTCTTGTTGCAGCACAACAGTTCTGACTTGGTCAGGAAGTCGGCGAACGAGGTGGCGGGGCCTTGGGAGCGGCGGGTCGCGATGATCGACTCCACGGCGGGGAGGCCGACGTTGCGGATCGCGCCCAGGCCGAACCGGATGTCGGGGCCGACGGCGGCGAAGTGGGGTGCGGATTCGTTGACGTCCGGCGGGAGCACCCGGATACCGAGGGCGCGGCACTCGGCCAGGTAGACCGCCGACTTGTCCTTGTTGCCCGACACCGAGGTCAGCAGCGCGGCCATGTACTCCGGCTGGTAGTTCGCCTTCAGGTACGCCGTCCAGTAACCGACCAGCGCGTAGCCCGCCGCGTGGGACTTGTTGAAGGCGTAGCCCGCGAACGGGAGGATCGTGTCCCAGAGTGACCGGGTCGCGCCTTCGGAGAAACCCGCCGCGCGCATGCCGTCGCGGAAGCCGGTGAACTCCTCTTCCAGCACCTCTTTCTTCTTCTTGCCCATCGCCCGGCGCAGGACGTCGGCGCGGCCCATGGAGAAACCCGCGACGCGTTGGGCGATCTGCATGATCTGTTCCTGGTACACGACCAGTCCGTGGGTCTCGGCGAGGATGTCGGCCAAGGGGTCGGCCAGCTCGGGGTGGATCGGTTCGACGGCCTGCCTGCCGTTCTTCCGGTCCGCGTAGTTGTTGTGGGTGTTCATGGCCATCGGGCCCGGCCGGTAGAGCGCGTTGACGGCGGTGATGTCCTCGAAACCCGTCGGCCGCAGTCGCCGCAGCAGGTCGCGCATGGGGCCGCCGTCCAATTGGAACACGCCGAGGGAATCGCCGCGGGCGAGCAATTCGTAGGTTCGGGGGTCGTCGGTGCGCAGGGTGTCGAGGTCGATGGTCTCGCCCCGGTTGGCCTCGACGTTCGCGATGGCGTCGCCGATCACGGTCAGGTTGCGGAGGCCGAGGAAATCCATCTTCAGCAGGCCGATGGACTCGCACGACGGGTAGTCCCACCCGGTGATCACGGCGCCGTCGTCGCGCCGCCACAGCGGGATCACGTCGAGCAGCGGTTCGGCGGACATGATCACCGCGCAGGCGTGCACCCCGGCGTTGCGGACCAGGCCCTCCAGGCCGCGCGCGGTCTCCACGATCCCCGCGACCGCGCTGTCCGCCCCGATCAGCGCCCGCACCTCCGCCGCCTCCGGGTACCGCTCGTGGGTCGGGTCGGTGATCCCCCGCAGCGGGATGTCCCGCGCGGCGACCGGCGGCGGCAGCGCCTTGGTGATCCGGTCGGCCACCGCGTACCCGGGCTGCCCGAGGCGCACGCGCGCGGCGTCCTTGATCGCCGCCTTGGTCTTGATCCGGCCGAAGGTGATGACCTGGGCGACCCGGTCGGCGCCGTAGCGCTCGGTGGCGTAGCGGACCATCTCGCCGCGACGGCGGTCGTCGAAGTCCATGTCGATGTCGGGCATCGAGGTGCGCTCGGGGTTGAGGAACCGCTCGAACAGCAGGCCGTGCGCGATCGGGTCGAGGTTGGTGACGCCCAGGGCGTAGGCCACCAGCGACCCGGCGGCCGAGCCGCGGCCGGGGCCGACCCGGATGCCGACCTCGCGGGCGTGGTTCATCAGGTCGGCGGTGATGAGGAAGTACGCGGCGAAGCCCTTGCCGGTGATGACGTCCACCTCGTACGCCGCCCGAGCGGTGTACTCGGGCGGCACGCCGCCCGGCAGCCGCCACCGCAGGCCGCGCTCGACCTCGGCGCGCAACCACGAGTCCACGTCGTGCCCCTCGGGTGCCCGGTACACCGGCATCCGGTCGCGGTGCCGCCACACGTCGTCGTACGGCCGCACCCGCTCGGCGATCCGCAGCGTGTTGTCGCAGGCCCCGGGCACCTCAGGGTCCCAGTACGCGCGCATCTCGGCGGCGGGCTTGAGGTGGTAGCCGTCGCCGTCGAAGCGGAAGCGGGTGGGGTCGTCGAGGGTCTTGCCGGACTGCACGCACAACAGCGCGGCGTGCGCGTCGGCGTGCTCGCGGGACACGTAGTGCGAGTCGTTGGTGGCCACCGGCGGCAGGCCGAGGTCACGGCCGAGTGACAGCAGGTCGGCACGGACCGCGCGCTCGATCGTCAGGCCGTGGTCCATCAGCTCGAGGTAGAGGTTGCCCGCGCCGAAGATGTCCCGGTAATCGGCCGCCGCCCGCAGCGCCTCCGCCCGCTGCCCGAGCCGCAGCCTGGTCTGGACCTCCCCCGACGGGCAGCCCGTGGTGGCGATGATCCCCTCGGCGTGCGCGGCGAGCAGCTCGCGGTCGACGCGCGGCTTGCGGTAGAAGCCCTCCATGCTGGCCAGTGACGACAGCCGGAACAGGTTGCGCAGTCCGGTGGCGTTCTCGGCGAACATCGTCAGGTGCGTGTACGCGCCGCCGCCGGACACGTCGCCCGCCGAGCCGCGACCGCCCCAGAAGACCGGCTTGCGGTGGTGCCTGCTCGACGGCGCGACGTACGCCTCGATCCCGATGACCGGCGTGACGCCCGCGGCGGTGGTGCGCCGGTAGAACTCGTCGGCGCCGTAGAGGTTGCCGTGGTCGGTCAGGCCGACGGAGGACATGCCGAGCCTGGTGACCTCCTCGACGAGCGGGCCGACCCGCGCGGCACCGTCGAGCATCGAGTACTCGGTGTGCACGTGGAGGTGGACGAACGAGGACAACCGGCACCTCCCGGGGTGGCCGCGGAACGGGTCGTGCACCCATTGCAGCCCCGGGTGGGCGGCGGCGTCAAACAAAAGACACGCGTCGCACACAACGAGCGGTTGTGGACACCGCTCAGCGGCGCCCGCGATCCCCGTTCAGGTCCTATTCACCGTTAACGCGATCACGCCACCTCTTTTCCGTGATCAAATTCGACAAATGGCACGGCCGCGCCCGCGATGGTTCCGCTCTCCGCCGCGACGCGCAACAACTCCCGTCTGCGCCCGGCGTCCGATTCGGCGAGCCCTAAACGCGAACCGGCCAACAGGACCACCGCACCGCGTTCCCGCGCGGCCCAGCGCCAAACGCCGGGCAGCTCCAGGTCGGCGGCGCGCAGCAATGGACCGCGAAACGGCCACGTGACGCTGACCCGGCGGTCGCGGGCCACCCGCACCCGCCACCCGCGAGCCCTGGGCAGCGCCACCCGGTCCAGTTCCGTGACCAGGACCAGGCCACTGTTGAGCAGTGCGGCGGTGAGCGCGGGAGCCGATCCGCCGCGCCCCTCGACGAGCAGCACCGCGACGCGGTTGTCGCCACCGCCCCAGACCGCCGCCTGTACCAACAAACGCGCGTCGGCGCTCATGGGCGGGCCATCCTTTTCTCGTCGGTTCTCTCACCATAGGGGAACGGTGGACAATCACCACTTCCCCGAATCGAGTGAACTTTTGGAGATCAGGCACAATCCTTGATCCCAAGCTCGCAGCCAACAGTCCAAAATGGACAAGTAAAGTGAATGGCAATGACGTGTCGTGGATCACATCGCCCTTGGATTGGCGTATTCTCGAAGAGTTCAATAGGTTCAACTCGCGCCATCGGATCTCGTTAGTCGGGGAGGAACACGTATGTGCGCGGCTTTTCCGGGCATTGCGGACATCGGGTCCGCGGGGGATCGAGCGAGCGATCTGCCGCTCGCCGCGGGCCGGTTCCTGACCTCCGCCGAGGTCTCGACCGACCTGCGCACCGCCTACCACCGCGGCGGTCGCGAAGGCGACGCGTTCTACCGCGACCGCTGGAGCCACGACAAGGTCGTGCCGTCCACGCACGGGGTCAACTGCACCGGGTCCTGCCGGTGGAAGGTCTACGTGAAGGACGGCATCATCACCTGGGAGACCCAGGACGTCGACTACCCCTCCACCGGACCGGACCGCCCCGAGTACGAGCCACGCGGTTGCCCGCGCGGCGCTTCGTTCTCCTGGTACTCCTATTCGCCGCTGCGCGTGCGCTACCCGTACGCGCGGGGTGTACTGGTGGAGATGTACCGCGAGGCCCGCCGGGCGCACGACGACGCGGTCGGCGCGTGGGCGTCTATTGTGGATGATCCGATGAAGCGCCGCGCGTACCACCGGGCCCGGGGCCGGGGCGGGTTGGTGCGGGTCACGTGGGACGAGGCGGTGGAGATGGTCGCCGCCGCGCACGTGCACACGCTGCGCCGCCACGGTCCCGACCGGATCGCCGGGTTCTCCCCGATCCCCGCCATGTCGATGGTGTCGCACGCGGTCGGTTCCCGGTTCATGGCGCTGATCGGCGCGCCCATGCTCTCGTTCTACGACTGGTACGCCGACCTCCCGCCCGCCTCGCCGCAGGTGTTCGGCGACCAGACCGACGTGCCGGAGTCCGCCGACTGGTGGGACGCGGCGTACCTGGTGCTGTGGGGTTCCAACGTCCCGGTGACCCGCACCCCGGACGCGCACTTCATGGCCGAGGCGCGCTACCGGGGCCAGAAGGTCGTGGTGTGCTCACCGGACTACTCGGACGCGACCAAGTTCGCCGACGAGTGGCTGGCACCGCACCCGGGCACCGACGCCGCCGTCGCCATCGCGATGGCGCACGTCGTGCTGCGGGAGTGCTTCGTCGACGACCAGGTCCCGTTCTTCACCGACTACGTCACCCGCTTCACCGACCTGCCCTTCCTGGTCTCCCTCGACGAGCGCGACGGCACCCTGGTCCCCGGCAAGTTCCTCACCGCCGCCGACCTCGGCGACACGTCCCCCGACGGGCCGTGGAAGCCGGTCCTGCTGGACAAGACCACCGACGAGCCCTTCGCCCCCAACGGCACCCTCGGCTTCCGCTGGACCGCCGAACCCGGCCGCTGGAACCTCGACCTGGAGGGCCGCGCGCCCCGCCTGACCCTCTACACCGGACAGTCCGAGACCGCCGAGGTCCTGCTCCCCCGCTTCGACAACCCCGAGGGCCGGGGCGACGCGGTGACCAGGGGCGTCCCCGTGCGGCGGATCGCCGGACGCGCGGTGACCACGGTGTTCGACCTGCTCCTGGCCCAGCGCGGCGTGTCCCGCCCCGGGCTGCCGGGCACCTGGGCCACCGGCTTCGACGACCCGGACTCCCCCGGCACCCCGGCCTGGGCGCAGCGGCTCACCGGCGTGGACGCGGGCCGGATCACCCGGATCGCCCGCGAGTTCGCCGACACCGCGGTCCGCTCGAAGGGCCGCTGCATGATCATCATGGGCGCGGGCACGAACCACTGGTTCCACTCCGACCTGGTCTACCGGGCCTTCCTGACCCTGCTGCTGCTCACCGGCTGCCAGGGCCGCAACGGCGGCGGTTGGGCGCACTACGTCGGCCAGGAGAAGGTCCGCCCGCTCACCGGCTGGGCCACCCTCGCGGGCGGCCTCGACTGGCAGCGGCCGCCGCGGCAGATGATCGGCACCGGCTACTGGTACACCCACACCGACCAGTGGCGCTACGACCGCCTCACCACCGACGCCCTGACCTGGCCGGGTTCGGCGGGCGCGCTGGCGGGCGACAGCGTCGCCGACTGCCTGGCCGACTCGGCGCGGCTGGGCTGGATGCCGTCGTACCCGACCTTCGACCGCAACCCGCTCGACCTGGCCGACGAGGCGGAACGGGCGGGCCGCGACCCGGTCGCGCACGTCCTCGACCAGGTCCGCTCCGGCGAGCTGGGGTTCGCCTGCGAGGACCCGGACGCGGAGGCGAACTGGCCGCGCGTGCTGACCGTGTGGCGGGCGAACCTCCTGGGTTCGTCGGCCAAGGGCAACGAGTACTTCCTGCGCCACCTGCTCGGCGCCGACGGGAACCCGCGCGCCGAGGAGACACCGCCCGAGCAGCGGCCGCGGCACGTGCGCTGGCGGGACGCGGCACCGGAGGGGAAGCTGGATCTCCTGCTGGCGCTGGACTTCCGGATGACCAGCACGACACTGTTCGCCGACGTGACGCTGCCCGCCGCGACCTGGTACGAGAAGCACGACCTGTCCAGCACGGACATGCACCCCTTCGTGCACTCGTTCAACGCGGCCGTGGACCCGCCCTGGCAGGCCCGCACCGACTTCGACGCCTTCCACGCCATCGCGCGCAAGCTCAGCGAGCTGGCGGAGACGCACCTGGGCACGCGGCGCGACGTCGTGGCGACCGCGCTGCAACACGACACCCCGGGCGAAATCGCGCAACCCGGCGGTGTGGTGCGGGATTGGCGGGACGGCGACTGCGAACCCGTTCCCGGGCGGACGTTCCCGGTGTTGACCGTCGTCGAGCGCGACCACACCGCCATCGCCGCGAAGCTGTCCACCCTCGGTCCGCTCGTCGACAAGCTCGGCGTCACGACCAAGGGGTGGACGGCGGAGGTGGCCCCGGAAGTGGCCTGGCTGGGTGAGTCCAACGGCGTCGCCCGCACCGGCCCGGCGGCGGGCCGCCCGCTGCTGGACACCGACCGCAAGGCCGCCGACGCCGTGCTGGCGCTGTCCGGCACCACGAACGGCCGGATCGCGGACGAGGGATTCCGGTGGCTGGAGGAGCGGGTCGGCAAGCCGCTGCGGCCGCTGGTCGAGCACCACCGCGCGCACCGGGTCACGTTCGCCGACACGCGTTCGCGGCCCGCGCCGGTGGTCACCAGCCCGGAGTGGTCCGGCGACGAGTCCGGCGGTCGCCGGTACGCGCCGTTCACCATCAACGTCGAACGCCTCAAACCGTGGCACACCCTCACCGGGCGCCAGCACTTCTACCTCGACCACGACTGGGTCGCCGAGATCGGCGAGCAGCTCCCCGTCTACCGGCCGCCGCTGGACCTGCACCGGCTCTTCGGCGAACCCCGGATCGGCCCCAACGGCCCGGAGGTCACCGTGCGGTACCTGACGCCGCACTCGAAGTGGTCCATCCACTCCGAGTACCAGGACAACCCGATCATGCAGACGCTGTCCCGTGGCGGCCCGGCGTTCTGGATCAGCCCGGCCGACGCGGCGGCGATCGGCGTGTCGGACAACGACTGGATCGAGGCCGTCAACCGCAACGGCGTGGTCGTGGCCCGCGCGATCGTGTCGCACAAGATGCCCACCGGCACCGTGTACCTCTACCACGCGCAGGAACGCACGGTGAACGTGCCGCGCAGCGAGACCACCGGCAAGCGCGGTGGCATCCACAACTCCCTGACCCGCTTGCAGATCAAGCCGACGCACCTGATCGGCGGCTACGGGCAGCTCAGCTTCGCGCTCAACTACTACGGCCCCACCGGCAACCAGCGCGACGAGGTCACGGTGCTGCGCCGCCGCTCGCAGGAGGTGGACTACTGATGCGCGTCATGGCGCAGCTGGCGATGGTCATGAACCTGGACAAGTGCATCGGCTGCCACACGTGCTCGGTCACGTGCAAGCAGACGTGGACCAACCGGGGCGGTGTGGAGTACGCCTGGTTCAACAACGTCGAGACCAAGCCGGGGCAGGGTTATCCGCGCCGGTACGAGGACCAGGACGAGTGGAAGGGCGGCTGGGCGCTCAAGCGCGGCCGGTTGAAACCGGCGGCCGGTGGTCGGCTCAAGAAGCTCCTGAACATCTTCGCCAACCCCGATCTGCCCGAATTGGACGATTACTACCAGCCGTGGACGTATGACTACCGGAACCTGACCGAGGCGCCGCTGGGCGACGACGTGCCGACCGCGCGGCCGGTGTCGGCGGTGACGGGCGCGCCGACGGAGGTCCGGTACGGGCCCAACTGGGAGGACAGCCTCGGCGGCGGTCCGGAGCACGCGGCGGGCGACCCGGTGGTGCGGAAACTGGGGCGTGAGGTCAAGTTCTCGTACGAGCAGTCGTTCATGTTCTACCTACCGCGCATCTGCGAGCACTGCCTGAACCCGTCCTGCGTGGCGTCGTGCCCGTCGGGCGCGATGTACAAGCGGTCCGAGGACGGGATCGTGCTGGTCGACCAGGACCAGTGCCGTGGTTGGCGGATGTGCGTTTCGGGGTGCCCGTACAAGAAGGTGTACTTCAACCACAAGACGGGCAAAGCGGAGAAGTGCACGTTCTGCTACCCGCGCCTCGAGGTCGGGGAGCCGACGGTGTGCGCGGAGACGTGCGTCGGGCGGCTGCGGTACATCGGGGTCATGCTCTACGACGCGGACCGGGTGACGGCGGCGGCGAGCACACCGGACGAACAGGGGCTTTACGAGGCGCAACTCGGCGTGTTCCTCGACCCGCACGACCCCGAGGTCGCCGCGGCGGCGGAGCGGGCGGGGATCCCGCACGACTGGATCACCGCGGCGCGGCGGTCACCGGTGTACGAGCTGATCATGCGGCACCGGGTGGCGCTGCCGCTGCACCCGGAGTACCGGACCATGCCGATGGTCTGGTACGTGCCACCGCTGTCGCCGGTCGTGGACGCCTTGTCCGGCACCGGTTTCGACGGCGAGGACGCCGGGAACCTGTTCGGGGCCATCGACACGCTGCGCATCCCCCTGGACTACCTGGCCGGGCTGTTCACGGCGGGCGACCAGGAACCCGTTCGGCTGGCGTTGCGGCGGTTGGCGGCGATGAGGTCGCACATGCGGTCGATCAACCTCGGCGAGCCCCACGACCCCCGGGGGCCGTCGCGGGTGGGGATGACAGCGGAGTCCATCGAGTCGATGTACCGGTTGCTGGCGGTCGCGAAGTACGCCGACCGGTACGTGATCCCGACCTCCGGGATCGGTCGCGCGCACGACCTGGAGGGGATCGCGACGACGTGCAGCCTCGACACCTACGGCGGCCCGGGCATGCTGGACGGCCGCACGGAGCTGTTCACCTGGCGGGACGACGAGCGGCCCTCGGGGCTGTTCCCGACGCTGCCGGGGAAGGGGTGACCCGTGGACCGGAAGACTCGGCTGCGGCACCGGTTGGCGTCGTGTTGCCTGCACTACCCCGATGACCTCATACCGCAGGTGCCGCTGCTGCGGCGATGTCTGGCGGAGGTGTCGGCGCCCGGGGTCGAGGCCGTTCTGGACTATGTGGACGGTATTTCGCCCGTAGCGGCGGCACGGCACTACGTGGAGGTGTTCGACACCAAGGCGAACCGGTGCCTGCACCTGACGTGGTACTCGGACGGCGACACCCGCAACCGCGGCGGTTCGCTGGCCGCGATCAAGGCGGAGTATCGGCAGCGGGGTTACGCGCTCGCGCCGGACGAGCTGCCGGACTACCTCCCGGTTCTGTTGGAGTTCGCCGCGTTGACCGGTTCGCAGCGGTTGCTGACCAGGTTCCGGCCGTCGGTGGCGATGCTGCACCGCAACCTCGTGGCACTGGGCACGCCGTACGCGGCCGTGGTCGCCGACGTGCTGCGCGACGTGCCGGAACGCGACGACGCCACCCCCGTCCCCCGAGCCGCGCCGGTGGAGCGGGTCGGCCTGGAACCCGTCCTGCTCGGCTACCCGACCTTCGCGGAGTCACACCGATGACCGGCGTGTTGCTGTGGGCGGTACTGCCCTACCTGACGATCGCGGTGTTCGCCCTCGGCCTCACCTGGCGCTTCCGCCACGACCGGTTCGGCTGGACGACCCGGAGTTCGCAGCTGCACGAGTCCCGGCTGCTGCGGATCGGGAGTCCGCTGTTCCACTTCGGACTGCTGTTCGTGATCGGCGGGCACGTGGCGGGCCTGCTGGTCCCGGCGTCGGTGACCCGGTGGTTGGGGGTGCCGGATGAGCTGTACCACCTGCTCTCCCTGACCGCGGGCACGGTCACGGGCGCGGCGACCATCGCCGGACTCGGCGTCCTGCTCTACCGCCGCCTGCGCACCCCGGCCGTCCGCCGCGCCACCACGTCGGACGACCGGGTGACCTACCTCGCCCTCGGCGGCACGTTGCTGCTGGGCATGTCCGCCACGGTCCTCACCAACGGCCTGGGCGGTGGCTACGACTACCGAGCGACGATTTCCCCGTGGTTCCGGGGAATCCTCTTCCTGCAACCGGACCCGTCCTTGATGGACGGTGTCCCGCTCCCGTATCGCCTGCACGCCCTGTTCGCCATGGCGCTGTTCATGCTGTGGCCGTTCAGCCGCCTGGTCCACGCCTTCAGCGCGCCCGTCCGCTACCTGGCGCGCCCGTACGTGGTCTACCGGTCGCGCGACGACCGGCGCTTGGCCGCCCGAGCGCCCCGCCGCGGCTGGGACGACGCGTGATCGCCCGCTGCGGGTTCGGCGCGCTGTTGGTCACCCTGGCGATCGCCGGGTTGGCGGTGGGTACCAGCGAACCCCTCTTGTTCCCGTCGCTGGGGCCTACCGCGTACCTGTTGTTCGCCACCCCCACCCACCCGGCGGCGAGCCCGCGCAATACGTTGGCGGGCCACCTCATCGGTGTGGCGGCAGGGGCGGCCGGTCTGACCGCGTTCGGCCTCTGGCACACCGAGGCCGCACTGTCCCACATGGACTGGGCGCGGGCGGGCGCGGCCACGATGGCGCTCACGCTGACCTGCGCGGGCATGGCGTTGTCGCGTCTACCCCACCCGCCTGCCGGGGCCACGACGCTGATCGTGGCGCTGGGGGTGCTGCACACGCCGAAGCAACTCGGGCTGATCCTGCTGGGTGTGGTGGTGCTGCTGGTGCTCGGCGCGGTGTTCAACCGGGCCGTGGGCGTGCGGTATCCCTTGTGGAAGGCGGAGACACCCGAGTCCCAGGAGGAGACGGCCCGGGTCGGGGCATAGCGGAGAGTCGCGCGTCCTGGGGTCGAACCAGGCGCCCGGGAGATATGAGCTCCCAGTGGCCACCGGGCCACGCGCGGTCAGGTCACCGGATCGGCGAGGTGGCCCATCAGGGCGGCGAACCGGTGACCGAGGGTGTCGGCGAGCCGGGTGCGGGTGGCCGTCAGCCGGGCGATGCGGTCGTCGAGGTCGGCCAGGCGGCCCGCGGTGACGGCGACGGCGGCCCCGCACTCCCGGGGGCCGTCGTCGATGAGTCGGACCAGGGCCTCGACGTCGGCGATCGTCAGGCCCGCGGCCAGGAGTTCGCGGATCGCGCCCAGGCGGCGCAGGTCGGCCTCGTCGTACTCGCGTTGACCGGACGGGGTCCGGCGGGCCGCCACCAGGCCGCGTTGCTCGTAGTAGCGCAGCGCGCGCGGTGTCAGGCCCGCGGCGGCGGCCGCGTCCCCGATGCGCATCCCTCGATTCACACCTCCACGACTACCGCACCGGTGTGGCGGCCTTCAAGCAGTTCCCACAGTGCGCGCGGTGCCTGGTCGAGGCCGGACAACCGGGTATGCGGGAACACGACCGTGCCCGCCCGCAGGGCGGCGGCGAACGCGGTGATGGCCTCGGCGCGGGCGTCGAGGTGGTCGGCGCCGGAGAAGCCGGTGAGGGTGATGCTCCGGAGGATCAGGCTGGCGGCGTCGATCCGCACCGGGGCGCTGAACCCGCCGCCCACCTGGGTGGACAGCGATCCGACGAGCGCGATCCGCGCGCCGCGCCGAGCGACCGCGAGTGCCGCGACCAGGTGCTCACCACCCACGTTGTCGATCACCGCGTCGACGCCTTCGGGCGCCTGTGCGCGCAATTGGGTCTCGATCGGTTCGGCGCCACGGAGTACCACGCCGTCGAACCCCAGCTCGTTGACCAGGTACCGCGCCTTGTGCGCGGACCCGGTGCTCCCGATGACCCGCCCCGCGCCGCGTACCCGGGCGAACTGCCCGGCCAGCGTGCCGACGCCACCCGCCGCACCCGTCACGAAAACGGTGTCGCCTTCCCGGACCCGCGCCGCGCGCTCGACGCTGAACCACGCCGTCGACACCTGCGACAGGTGCGCGGCCTCCGGCAACCCGGGCTCAACCACCCGGGCTTGATCTCGCGGCACGACCGCGTACTCACGCCACCCGAGGTTGTGGGCGACGAGGGTGCCGGGCTCGAACCCGTCCCCCTCAACGACCTCCCCCAACGCGGGCCCCCACAACACGGACCCCGGCGAGTAGCCCGGCATCGGCAACCCGACGTCCGGCCCCATCAGCGTCCGCATCGCCGCGGCAACCCCCATCAACCGATTCCGCACCAACAACTCCCCCACGCCGGGCGACGGCACCGGCACCTCGACCACCGCGAAGTGCTCGGGCCCGGGCACCCCCTGCGGCCTACCGACCAACCGCACCTCACGGTGCACGGCGACGCTCATGGCTTCCCCTTCCCGACCTCGACCCTCTCCAGCCCGGACGGTAAGCCTTGACGCACGCGTCAAGGGCAAGGGGAAGGTTGGTCGCGAATCCTGGGACCGGAACCAGTGCGTGGGTGACACGTAAGCAGCAGAAGAAGCCCGCGGGGAGCGTCGTCGTTCGAATCAAGGAGTTCACGCCGATGAACCCGCGGGGACCGCGAGAAATCGCCATACCGGTGTTCAACCGGGTCGACGTGTTCCTGGTGGAAGCGAAGTTGACGTCCATAGCCAAACGGGTTCTGCCGGTGTCGGCGCCGAACTGACGGCGGCCACGGGTTCGGTCAGCGGGAAACGTGGAGAACGAGGGTGTTGAACCCTCCACGGCGATCTTGCAAGGATCGCCTGCGCACCGGCGCGTCCCCCTCGGCCGTCCGCCGGGTGGTCATCCCGTTGCCGGGATGACCACCGCGTCAGAACGGCCAGCTCGCGTTGTGGCCTGCCTCCAGCAGCGGGACCATCGTGAAGGCTTGGTCGGTCAGGCCGCCGAAGGTGTGGCGGTTGGTGCCGCCGCTGGGGGTGTGGCCGTACTGGTAGCCCGCCAGGTTCCAGGTGTAGAGCGGGGTGTCGCGGGGCAGCGCCTTGTCGACGTCGCCCGCGCTTGCCTGCTCGTCGGTCAGGATGACGACCCGGTCGTGGGCGCGGTAGTTCGCGCGCACCGCGTCCGCGGTCTCCGTGCCGCCGCCGATGAAGTAGCCGTCGCTCCGCCAGCGGTCGACCGCGCGCAGCAGGGACTCGCCCTTGCGGGGCGGGAACACGCGGCTCGGCGGGCGGCCCTGCCAGTCGTCGGAGAAGGACACCACGTCGGCCGACGCGCACCGGCTCGCCAGCGCGATGCCGAACACCGCCGCCGCGTCCCACCTGGCGAGGGTGCCGTCCTTGCTGAACGGCACGTGCATGGAACCGGACGTGTCGACCAGCACCAGGGTCCGACCCGGCAGGGTCGGCACGTTCGCCAGCGAGTGGGTCAACGCCCGCTCCAGCGGCCACGCCCACCGCGCCGACGGCGCCGCCCGGTACGCGGACAGGTACCGCATCGGCAGCATCCTGGACCGCGCGACCTGCTCGGGGTCGGAGATCCGCTCGGCCACCCGCGCCGCGACCTCGTCGGACACGCCTGCCTCGTCGAAGTTGCGCAGGTTGCGCACCAGCGCCATCAGACCCATGGACCCGATGACGGCCTCCCACGCCGCCGCGTCCATCGGGCCCTGCAGCCAGCCCGCCAGTGCCTCCCAGGTCATGCCCGCCTCGGCGAGCAGGTCCGGGTTCTCCAGCACCTGTCGGCGCTCGTCGACCGGCAGCGCCAACAGCGCCTTGCGGCGGGTCAGCAGCGGCAGGGTCTCCGGCGGTGCCAGGCCCGGCTCGTAGCGCCGCTTGACGATGTGGCCGAACAGGTCGTGCTGCCACTGGCCGCGGATGCGCTGCGCGCTGCCCCTCCGGTCACCCGGGTGGGTCAGGTTCAGCACGTCCGCGAAGCGGTAGCCGCGGCCCTCGGAGTCCCACTTCACGTAGTTGAACTCGGTGCCCAGCCGCAGGACCGCGTCCGCCACACCGCGCTTGACCGGCATGGGCAGCGCCCGGCCGTACAGCGCGGTCCAGTACGCCAGCAGCTCACCCGGCTCGTCCGCGCGGCGCAGCACGGAGTCGATCACGGAGCGGTTGGTGACCGGGCCACCGCGCACGCCCGCGTCCAGCCGCGCCTTGACGAACTCCGCCGCGCCGACCAGGGACGCGGTGCGCATGTTCGCCTCGGTGCGCAGCCAGCGCAGGAACTGCGCGGTCCAGTCCGGATCGGACAGTGCCGCCGCCCGGACCAGGTTGGCGTAGCGGGTGTCGCGGCGGTCCGCGGACTCGTAGTAGGTGTGCTCACCGACCATGTTGGTGACGGCGAGCAGGAACAGCTCGGAACGGGTGTCGCGCACGTAGCCCGGGCCACCCTCGAAGGTGCGACCGGACGCGACCGCCTCACCGGTGACCGGGGAGGTCGGCGCCGGTCGCGCGCGTCGGAGGTTGAACTTGGGCATGGCTGTTCTCTTCGTGTCGGGGGAACCCGGTGGCCTGCTGTGGCCGGTCGTGACTCCCGAGGTGGTTGGCGCCGTACGGTTGGGCTTCTGTTCAGGAAGTAACCGTTCGGCTTCGCAGCGGGGTCACTCGGTGCTCCCGAGGTCGTTGGGTGCGCACGGCTGTGATCGATTTCCAAGCGAAGTAACCGTGGGCTTCGCAACGGGAGCGGGGGTAGTCGGTGCGCTCTGTCGAGGAAGTTGCCGTCTGGCGACGGTGCGCGCGCTTCGGAGGAGGCCCGAGATGGAGTCGGTGAAGGTTTAGCCGCTCTGGCCACTGAGCTACCGAGCCAGGTGGCGGCTCGGGCGGGATTCGAACCCGCGACCTGCCCATTTAAGTGATGGAGTAACCCTCGCCTGCGCAACGGGCCGCCTCCGAAGCAGTCCCCCACACCCCGTGGGGGGACATCGCACGGCCCCGGCGCACCGGGGCCAGTAGGTCGCCGGGGACTGAAACCCCGAACCCGTCGCTTAAGAGGCGACTGCTCTGACCATTGAGCTAGCGACCTGTGGCGGACACGGGTCACCCCGCGCCACGCCCCTGCTCGCGTCGACCGCCCGAACGACGACCGAGACGAGCGCATGGGAAATAGTCTGTGCTCCGCTATGCAGATTTCAATGAACACGCCGCACCTTTCCGAAAAAGGGCAGCGCCGAGCACCGGCGGAGGGAGTCGAACCCCCGGGACACGGGTTTGGAGTCCGTTCCGCTTCCCAAGCTCGCCGATTTGTGTTGACCGGGAAAACAAAAACCGCCCGACTCGGCTCTCCGAGGGGCGGCTCATCCGTCTCCTAGACGCTCATCGGCGTCAGGGCGGAGAGTCCGCGCAGGTCATGGCCTTGATCACGACCGCATGCCGGATCGAGGACCAGGCCATCGGGCACGTGCGGGAGTTCGCGACGGCGATAAACCGCCCCGCTTCTCCCCGCCACTTGCTCGCCATGACTCACTCCTCGTTCGGTTTGATGTGCTCATCATTGCCCACCCACCAACGGGCGTCAATCCTATTTACCGAAGATCTTCGATTCCGCGCGCGGACCCGGCAAAACCCCGGCGCGGGCGGGGCGGCAGGATCACCCGGTGCACACGAGCGCTGGGGGGCGGATGGGGCGGGAGTTCGGGTGGCTGTGGGCGGCGTTCACGGTCAGCGCGGTGGGGTCGACGGTGGCGTTGGACTCGATGGGGCTCATCGCGATCCTGGTGCTGGGCAGCGGGACCGTCGAGCTGGCGCTGCTGGCGGCCGCGGGCCGGGCGGTCGGGGCGCTGGTCGCCGTGCCGCTGGGGCCGTGGGTGGAGTTCCGGCGGAAGCGGCCGGTGATGGTGGCCATGGACCTGGCGCGGTTCGCGGCGGTGGCGTCGGTGCCCGCGGCGTACGCGCTGGGGTGGTTGACCTTCACTCAGCTCGTGGTGGTCGCGGTGGCGGTGGGCGCGGCGAACATCGTCTTCGGCGCGGCGAGCGGCGCCTGCCTCAAGGCGGTCGTGCGGCCGGAGCGCCTGCTGACCGCCAACCGCCGGTTCGAGGCGACGACCTGGACGACGACGGCGCTCGGGCCGCCGGTCGGCGGGGCGGCGATCGGGCTGTTCGGGCCGGTCGCCACCACGGTCGCCGACGCGGTCAGCTACCTGCTGTCCGCGCTGTGCGTCCGGGCCATGGGCCGTGCCGAGCCCACGCCGACGCCGCGCGCCGGTCGCCTCACCCTCGCCGAGATCGGGGTCGGGTGGCGGCACATCCTGCGGCACCCGTACCTGCGGCCGCTGTTCCTCAACATGACCCTGGTGAACGGCCTGATCATGGCCACGGCGCCGCTGTTCGCCACCCTGTTCCTGCGTGAACTGGGCTTCACGCCCGTGCACTACGGCCTCGCGCTCGGCCTCCCCTGCCTCGGCGGCCTCTTGGGCGCGCGCCTGGTGAAACCGCTGGTCGCGCGGTTCGGGGCGCACCGGGTGCTGCGGACGGCCGGGGTGCTGCGGGTCTGCTGGCCGGTCGGGCTGGCGTTCACCCCGCCGGGGACGGCCGGGTTGCTGCTGGTGCTCGGGCTGCAGTTCGGGCTGATCACGTGCATCTCGGTGTTCAACCCGCTGTGCGTCACCGTCCGGCTGGAGCAGACCGACACCGACCGGGTCGCCCGGGTCCTGTCCGCGTGGTCCATCTCCAGCGGCCTGGCGATCGCGGCGCTGACGGTGTGCTGGGGGCTGCTGGCGAGCCTGGTCGGCGTGCGGCAGGGGTTGTTCGCGGCGGGCGCGCTGATGTTCGCGACGGTGCCGCTGCTCCCCCGCCGGTCATCCCCGGCGGCACCGGGGCTCACCCGAACGGGTCAGGCCCCGGACCGGGCGACGCCCCCGCCCACGCCTCCTCGAACTCCTCGGCGCTGATCTCGTCCTCGACCAGGTCGGGGTCGTAGAGGTCCTGGCGGAAGTTGAAGGCCCAGTCGTCGGGCCCGGTCCGGTAGGACGCGCCGTCGGGGCGCCGTCCCACCTGCCGCAGGCGCCAACCGCCGCTGTCGACCTCCACGAGGTAGGTGCCGTCGTCTCCGCACTCCTCGTCGCGCTGGCTCAGGTAGACCCGCTCGCGGCCGAGGAGCGCGCCGAACTCGGGGCGGGCCCGCTGCCGGTCCCGCTGTTCCCGCAGCCGGGCCAGGGCGGGGACGGCGCCCACGTCGGCCAAGGCGATGGCCTCCGGCACATCGCCCGCGGGCGCGTCGGTGAGCACCTCGACCTCGGCGAGGGTCTGCGCGATCTGCTCCGGGGAGTCCGCGTGGATCCACCACGTCAGGTCGCTCATCCCGGCGTCGAGGCGCACCAGGAACGGCGGTCGTTCGGTCATGGGCCGCACTGTAAGGGGCGGTCGCGGCGGGCGAGGGTTGCTGCGGGACAATTGGTCCCACACCGCACGCATCTGGAGAGGCTTTTCCCGTGGCAGAGCGCCCTGAGGCCGACTGGGTCTCACGATTCGCAGACGAGGTCATCGCCGAGGCCGAACGGCGGGCGCCCGGCAAGCCGATCGTGTGCGCGTCCGGGTTGAGCCCGTCCGGGCCGGTGCACCTGGGGAACCTGCGGGAGGTGCTGACCCCGCACCTGGTGGCCGACGAGATCCGGCGCCGCGGGCTGGACTGCGTGCACGTGCTGTCCTGGGACGACTACGACCGGTTCCGCAAGGTGCCCGCCGGGGTCGACGAGGCGTGGAACGAGCACATCGGCAAGCCGCTGACGTCGGTGCCCGCGCCGCCGGGGAGCGCGTACCCGAACTGGGCCGAGCACTACAAGGCGCCGATGGTGGCGGCGCTGGCCGAGTTGGGGGTCGAGTACCGGCCGATCAGCCAGACCGAGCAGTACACCTCGGGCGCGTACGTCGAGCAGACGCTGCTGGCGATGCGGGAGCGCGGGAAGATCGACGCCATCCTCGACCGGTACCGCACCAAGGGCCGGGGCAAGGCGCCCGCCGAGGACGCCGACGAGGCGGAGAAGTCGGCGGTGGAGGGTTCCGGCGCGGCGGGCGAGGACGACGGCGCGGGGTCGAGCGGCTACTTCCCGTACAAGCCGTACTGCTCGGTGTGCGACCGCGACCTCACGACGGTCACCGCGTACGACGACGACTCCACCGAGCTGGCCTACACCTGCGCGTGCGGCCACGGCGAGACCGTCGTGCTGCGCGAGCACCGGCGGGGCAAGCTGGTGTGGAAGGTCGACTGGCCGATGCGGTGGGCGCACGAGGGCGTGGTGTTCGAGCCGTCCGGTGTGGACCACTCGTCGCCGGGGTCTTCGTTCGTGGTCGGCGGGCAGATCGTGGCGGAGGTGTTCGGCGCGGCCCAGCCGATCGGCCCGATGTACGCCTTCGTCGGGATCAGCGGCATGGCGAAGATGAGCAGCTCCAAGGGCGGCGTGCCGACCCCGGCGGACGCGCTGGCCATCATGGAGGCCCCGCTGGTGCGCTGGCTCTACGCCCGGCGCAAGCCGAACCAGTCCTTCAAGATCGCCTTCGACCAGGAGATCCACCGCCTCTACGACGAGTGGGACACGTTGCGCCGCAAGGTGGCCGACGGCACCGCGCAGGCCGGTGAGCTGGCCGCGCACGACCGCTCGGTGCGCACCGCGGCCGGCCCGCTGCCGCAGACCCCGCGCCCGCTGCCGTACCGCACCTTGGCGTCCATTGTGGACGTCACCACCGGCGACCCGACCCAGACCCTGCGCATCGCGCGGGACCTGGAGCCGGAGAACCCGTTGTCCGGTCTGGAGGAGTTGCGGCCCCGGCTGGACCGCGCGCAGACCTGGGTGGAGACCAGGATGCCCGCCGAGCAGCGCACCCACGTCCGCACCGAACCGGACGCGGACCTGCTGGGCGGCCTGGACAACACGCAGCGCGAGTCGCTGCGCGTCCTGTTGGACGGCCTGGACGAGCACTGGTCCCTCGCGGGCCTGACGACCCTGGTCTACGGCGTGCCGAAGCTCCAGGCCGGCCTCACCTTCGACGCCGCGCCGACCGCGGAGCTGAAGACTGCCCAGCGCGCGTTCTTCGTGCTGCTGTACCGGCTCCTGGTCAGCAGTGACACCGGCCCGCGCCTGCCCACCCTGCTCCTGGCCGTCGGCGCGGACCGCATCCGCGCCCTGCTGGGCGCCTGACCCGCCGAGGGGGCTCACCGCCATCCGCGGTGAGCCCCCTCGCGCGCTCCCGGTCCAGGGTTCGAACCTGGGCGAGCGGAGCCAAAATCCGCCGTGCTGCCACTACACCAACCGGGAATGGGACGTACCCCTGCCAGGACTCGAACCTGGGCCTCCGCGTTCGTAGCGCGGCACTCTATCCACTGAGCTACAAGGGCAAAATGAGACGCCGATCAGAAAATCGGCAGCCCAAAGGAAAAACCGCCCGGGTCGGTTTCCCGACGGGCGGCTCCACACCGGACGCGACTCACGTCACGGGAGGAAGCCACAGCGGCGGGCCTGCTGTCGGCGCGCGCCAACGGCGGCAAGCGCCGAGTAACGGCCTTGCACTCGTCGTCGCACCGCGCTCATGACCCTCTCCCCTGTCGCTTGAACACCCATATCCTGACTCACGCCCCCGACCGCGGTCAACGTGATTTGCTTCCCCCCGCCCGGAAAGACCATCAGCAGCTCTGCCGGTAGGGAAATTCGGCGGCGACGCGGTACTCCCATTCCTGGCGGTTCAGCGGACGGGTCACCTTGGCGCAGGCGGCCGACACCGGATCCGTTGCCATGCCCGCGATCTCGCCGGTGTCCCAGGCGAGGGTCGTGGGGCCACCGGTGGTGAGCAGCGTGGTGCCGTCGGTGACGAACGCGGCGGTGTGGACGGTGCCGGTGTGACCAGCCAGGCGGGTGAGGCGGACCGGGCGCCGGGGGTCGCGCAGGCTCCAGATGATCACAGTGCCGTCCTGGCTGGTCGTCGCGGCCAGCTCGGTGCCCGCGTGCAGCGCGAGGGACTCGACGATGTCGGTGTGCCCGTCGAGCCTGCCGGACTCGACCGGGCTCGCGGGGTCGGTGACGTCCCAGAGGGTGGGTCCGTTGCCGCTGGCGTCGGCGGCGGCGAGGGTCGGTTCCCAGGGGTGGAAGGCCAGGTCGAGGACGGCACCAGCGCGTTGGGGGAGCACGCCGAGCCGCGCGGGGGCGGCGACGTCGCGCGCGTCGTAGAGGGTGATCGCCCCGTCCGCGTGACCGACGGCGAGGACAGCGGACCGGGGGTGGTAGGCGAGGGCGCTGACCGCGTGCGCCGCCGAGTGGATCACCGTCCGGCGGGTCGGGTGGTCCGGGTTGGTGAGGTCCCACAGCGCGACCGCGCCGTCGTTCGACCCGATCGCGAGGACGGTGGGGCCGAGGAACGCGACAGCGGTGGATTCCGCCGCTGCCGTGGGGATGTCGGGCAGCTGGACGGGTTCGTCGGGGTCGCGCACGTCCCAGCGGACCGCCCTGCCGTCCGCCATGGCGACCGCGACCACGGGCTCGACGGGGGCGAACGCCACGCAGCAGGCGATCGCGCCGCCGCGGGCGAGGCCCGCCGCGCGCCGCGGGGAGCCGGGGCTGGTCACGTCCCACAGCACGGCCTGCCCGTCGGCGCCCACCAGCACGCAGAGCGGTTGCGCCGCGTGGCAGGTTTCCCGTTCCCGCCGCCCGCCCTCCCCCGACGTGCGCGGTGTCGTCTGGCTGCTCTCGACGATGCCGTCGAGGGAGAGGTCCCACAGGACCGCGGCACCGTCGGCACCGCCGGTCACCGCCATCCGGCCGTCCGGGCTGACCGCCACCGACAGCACCGCGTCGTCGTGCCGGTCCAGCGCCAGCACCGGCACGTAGCCCCGGGTGGGGTCGTCCGACCGGCGCCAGACGCGGGCGACGCCCTTGCGCTTCCCGGTCCGCATGCCGATGGTGATCGCGATCGTCCCGTCCGCGCTCAGCGCCACGGCGGAGACCACCTCGGGCACGTCCACCACGGTCAATCGACTCGGCTCCTTCTCGCGC
Organism: Actinokineospora auranticolor; assembly: GCF_041897805.1. Lineage (GTDB taxonomy): Bacteria > Actinomycetota > Actinomycetes > Mycobacteriales > Pseudonocardiaceae > Actinokineospora > Actinokineospora auranticolor. The sequence goes on along the minus strand of NZ_CP154825.1, from coordinate 3,266,634 downwards.
CGCGTACCGCGCGACCGCAGGACCTGGGCTTCGCCCGCCTGACCGCCGAGGAGGAGGGTCTGACCGTCCGCGGAGACCGCCGCGGCGCGCACTCCCCACGGTTCTGCCCTGGGGTCGTTGCCGAAGGTGTAGGTACCGGTGATGTCGCGGGGCGCGCGCGGGTCGGCGAGGTCCGACACCGCGAGGCCGTCGTCCGCGCCGACGACCGCGACCGCGCCGTCCGCGCCGAACGCCACCGAGCGCAAACCCTTGTGCCCCTTGGGCAGCGGACGCGCTCCCGCGCCGTCGGACAGCGCGACGGTGCCGTTCTCGCAACCGACCAGCACGCGTTCGCGGGGCGCGACCGCCAACGACACGGGCGCGCAGCCGGGCGGCACCTCGACCTCGCGTCCGTTGTCGTCGACCCCGTTGGTGTCCCACAGCCGCGCGTACCGCCTGCCCGGTTGGTCTTCGAGCAGGGCCGCGGCCAGCAGTCCGTCGGACGAGATCGCGACGGCCGTCGACCTCGTCCCGGTGGACAGCACGCGCCGCAGCGCGGGGGCGGTGACCCGGCTCGCGTCCCACAAGCGCACGCCGAGGTCGTCGCCGGTCACCATCGTCCCCTGTGGACCGAATGCCGCGGCGGACACGGCTTCCCGCCCCTCGATGAACCTGGTGACCGGCCGATCGGTCACCAGGCTGGCCGTCAGGTCCGCGCGCGTCGAGGAGTCGTCGCGCAGCGCGACGGCGGCCAAGCCCGCGCGCAACGCGCCCTCGCGGTCGAGCGGCCGCTGGCGGTCCGCGTCCGCGAGCAGGTTCCGCACCACCCGGTCCCGCAGGTGTTCGGACGCCGCCGCGCGTTCCGCCGAGATCCGGGACACGGCGACGACCGCGCCCGTCGCCACGAGCAGGAAGGCCAGGCAGGACACCAGCACCCCGCGCACGGCGCGGCGGGACGCGCGGCACGCCTGGTCGACGGTGTCGACCCACCGGACGCGTGTGCCCGCCGCCTTGCACTCGGCTCCCGCCCGGTCGTCCGACGGCGCGACGACCCGCCACCCCCGGCGCTTCGCGGCGGCGAACTTGCCATCGAGGCCGCCGACCGGGCCTACCGCGCCGTCGGCGGTGACGGTGCCGGTCAACGCGCAGGACGAGTCGTGCGCGAGCACGAACCGGGCCGCGCGGGAGCGGCGCAGGTCGGCCAGCGCGACGGCGAACGCCAAGCCGAGGGAGCCGCCGTGGATGCGCGGCAGGTCCTCGGTGTCGTGCACGGCCACCGACCACAGCACGCAGTCGCCCGGGCGGCCGTACCGCCGCCAGGCCGCCGCGGCGGAGGGCGCGAAGTCGGCGTCCACCCGCAGGAAGGCCATCGTCCGGGGGTCCGGGTACAGCCCTGGCGGGCCACCCGGGAGCACGGTGAGTTCGAGGGTGCCGGTGGCCCCCGGGTCTGTGCCCACCGCGTCGAACAGCAGCGCCACCGGCCGCGGTGCGGACCGGGGCGGGTCGGTGGCCATCAGCACGGCGGCGATGACCGCGTACGCCTCCGCGGGTGACGCGGCGCGCCGGGTCAGGGGTCCGAGCACGGCGCGGACCGGCGCGGGCAGGTCGGTGCGCGGGAACAGGTCGGTCGGCGGGATGGCCTCGGTCCCGGTCAGCACGCCCGTGCCCGCCCAGTGCTCGGCGGCGGACATCCGCGCGGCGTGCTCACCGGCCGCCGCGAGCGCGACCGCCGCGACGGCGCGGGCGGCGGACCTGGTCGGGTCGGTGGGGTGTTCGCCGAAGAGACCGGTGATCGGGTCGTCGTCGGCGTACCAGGCGCGCAGCCGCGCCGGGTCGGCGGTGGCGGCCTCCGCGCACACCCGCCACCACAGCCCCCGCACCATGCGGGCGCGCAGCCGACCCGGGGTCGGCGCGTCCGAGCGCCCGGCGGTGAGCCCGGCCAGCAGCCGGTCCAACTCCGCGAGCGCGGCCCCGGTCACACCGCGCCACGGGGGACGAGGTACCACGGCGACCGGGGGTCGAAGCCCGGCAGCGGGACCGACCAGCTGATCGTCTCCCCCACTCGCGCGGAGTTCTCCAACGGCGCGAAACGTGGGGACCGGTCGACCGCCCGGTAGGCGATCCCCAGGTACCGCTCTCGGAAGGCGTGGGTGATGAGTTCGGCGGTGTGGCGGCCGAGGCGATCTTGGCTCAGCACCAGCGTCCCGGTGGTGTTCGGGAGCAGCACGCGCATGACTTCCGGTTGCTCGTCTTCCTGGGCCGCCCGGACGACCGCGGGCGCGTCCGCCACGGGCAGCGGGGCACCCGGCCCCGCGCGGTCGAGGAGGGCCAGCGCCCAGCGGCCGTTCGGCAGGTACGACAGGGTGCACCGGCCGTTGGCGTCGAAGGTGCCGAGGAAGTGCTGCACGTCATCGACCCTCAAGGCGACGACGACGTTCGGTGGCGGGGAACCGTTGGGCGCGAACAGGTCCAGGTGCGCGGTATGCGGACCGTTGGACCTGATGGTCACCCGCGGCCGCGACAGCTCGTCGTCGATCTCGGTCGTGTGGGCGTCGACCTCGTGCCATACGGGGAGCCGCGCCGCGGCGGAGCCGTCGTCATCCAGGTACGCGGAGAGGTCGATGTCCGTCTCCTCGTCCGCCGCCTCCTCCGCACCTGCGAAGGCCCCACCGAAGACCCCTTCAGGTGCCCAGGGGACGCCATTGGGGAAGCCGTTGCCGAAGGGGACTCCGTTCCCGAACGGAGCCGCCGAGCCGAACAGGCCGGACGGGGGACCTTCGGGGTAGGTCGTCAGCGGCCGCGCGCGGAAGCCCAGCCGGTCCGCGCCTTCGGGGGCGACTTCCGGGTACCCCGGGGAGCGGCCGGTGAACGCGGTCAGCGAACCCGCCACGGCGGCGCCGAGGTATTCGGCCATCCGCTTGACCCGGTCCACCTGCCCGGTCGCGCGCAGGCTGTCGACGAGCAGGCGCAGGACCCCGGCGAGCACCGGCGGTCCGCAGGACACGGCGCGCCGCAGTTCGGCGGCGATCTCGGCTGGCTCGACGGCGAGGTCGCGGCGCCACAGCCAGGCGTTGAGCACGGCGGCGTCGGGCGAGTCCGGTTGGGCCCACAGCAGGTCGTCGACCCACGACCTGGCCCGCGCGTCCTCGGCGCGCACCAGGTAGTAGCCCAGGACCAGGGCCCGCAGAGGCGACAGCGGCTCGATCAGTGCCTCGGCCGCCACGGTGTGCGCCGCGGCGAGGTCGCCGCGGTCGAGGTAGCCGAGCAGGGTGGCGTCCAGTCCGGCCGGGAGCCGCACCCGCCACCCGCTGTCGAGCGCGGCCTCCACGCACACGGTGGTGCCCGGCGGCACGACCGTGATCAGCGACGTACCTTGGCCGCCGACCTGGAGCGCGTGGCTCGGGCTCCGGCTGTCGCGCAGGACGACCGACGCGGTCGCCGCGACGACACCCTCGACCTCGACGTCCACACCGGTCTGCCAGACCCGGCCCGTGTACCGCCAGCCGCGCAGCCAGCCGTCGCTGGGGACGACCGGGTCGGTGTCGGGCTCGGTGTGCTGAGGCCGCAGCGCCACGGCGGCGGTGTCGCCCGGGGCGGAGATGACGAACGACGCCCGCACGTGCTCCCCGGACGGCAGCCAGCCCTGGGCCACGTACCGGCCGGGCGGGAGCTCGACCGGGACCGCGTGGTCCGCGCGGACCACGGTGGCGGCCACGGTCGCGAGGTGCTCGTCGAGCACCTCGACCGCGCCGACGACCGCGCCGGGGAGGGCGTGCTCGTCGGCGTAGCGCAGCTCAGCGGTGGCCATGGTGCTCCTCCCGGCGCGTCACGGGCAGGTCGAAGCGCAGGTGCGGTGGGGCGAGCGCGAAGTACTCCACCGTCGGCTCGTACTCGCCGCCGGGGAACTCGGCGCACAGGGTGCGGATGCCCGCGGTCCCGGTGCCCTGCCAGAGCGCGGGTCGCGGGCCGCGCCGCTGCTCCGGTCCGCCGCGCGGGTCGCGCAGGCACAGCTCGGCCACGCCCAGCGCTTCCCTGGGGTCGCAGCCGAGTTGGAAGGGCACCCGGGGGTCCGCGGGCAGTTGGCGGATCTGGCTGCCGGTGCCCTCGGTGCGCGGGGAGCAGCGCTGGCGCCGTTCGCCCTGCCACGCCAGCAGGCTGTTGACGGCGGGCGCGATCCGCCCGGTCTCGACGCACCACGGTCCGGTGGCGTCGCGTCGCACGGCGGCGGCGCCGTCCAGGGCGGCCAGCAGGGCCTCGGTGAAGATCGTGGTACCGCCTGCCACACCCAGCGCTTCCGTTTGCGGCTCGGTGGCGAAGATGGTGCACATCTCCCGCGCCCGGCGGTGCACGCTCGGCTGCAACAACACATTGGTGTCCACACCGGACATGGTGAGCAGCTCGGGTGGTGTGGTGCGGCAGGCGTCGACGAAGAAGCACTGGGTGCGGGCGCGGCACTTGGCCATGGCGTCGACGAACCGGTCGATGTCGATGGCGTTGGCGAAGAACCGGTGCGAGACCGCGCCGAGGTCTTCGAGCAGGGCCAACTGGTGGGTGCCCGCGCAGCCGTGGCCGCTGAAGAAGAACAGGGCGACGTTGTCCTCGTGGGAGTCGCACCTGGCGTACCAGCGGTCGAAGGCCGCGCGGACGGCCTCGAAGGTCGGCGCGTCGGTGCCCGGGGTGTCGGAGGCCAGCAGTTCGACGCTGCCCAGCGGCGCGATGGGGTCGGCGCGCTGGGCGGTGACCAGCCACTCGGCGACCCGGACCGCCGAGGCGGGCGGCGCGGTGAGGCCGCCGAACCGGCGGGCCAGCGCGGCTTCCAGGTGGGCGTGCCCGCTGCCCGGTTCGCAGTGCGGGTAGCGGCCGACGCCGATGACGAGTGCGTGCGTGCGCGGGCCGTCGCCCGGTTGGTCGAAGAAGGTCACGCCAGTGCCTCCGCGACGCGGTGGGCGATGCGCCGGTGGAAGTGGGGCTGGCGCAGGTAGGCGGCGTGCGCCCAGACCGCGCCGGAGGGGTAGAGGTAGTCGGTGGCGCGGTCGAAGATCGGAGCGACCCGGAACGCGAGCGGGTCGGCCCGGTCCACGACGTTGATCCACGAGCGGATGTTGTCGGGCACGACGGGGCTCGCGGGGGTGCTGGCCGCGAAGAGCTTCAGCTCCTCGAACAGGCCGACCTGGGAGCCGACGGTGACCAGGACGTCGACGGTGAGGTCGGGGCGGAAGTGGCTGAGCAGGTCGTAGACGATGTTGCCACCCATGCTGTGCGCGACGACGATCACCGGTCCCCCGTCGGCGGCGGCGCGTTCGACGGCGTCGGCGACCACCTGGACGATCGGCCCGGGCCGGTCGGGGGTGCCGCGGTGGGCGAGGTGGGCGAGGACGTCGCCGAAGGTCCGCGCGATGGACGGGCCGAGGTGGCGGCGGAACAGGTGCACGGGCGGCACGGTGACCGCGGTGACCGCCGCGCGGCGGAGCCTGTTGGCGCCGGAGGCGAGCCACTCGCGGACGGTGCTGAGGCCGCCGAGTGTCTCGACCTCGTCGTCGGCCGGTGGCCCGACCTCTGCGACGAGTCGGTCGACCAGGGCGAGGTCGTCGTGGACCTCGGCGAGCCACGGGTAGCGCTCGGTTTCCGGGGAGTCGGGGTACAGGGACTCCCGTAGTGCGGTGTAGTCGAGGACCGCGGCGGCGAACCCGATCGCGTCCTCGGTGCCGCCGGTGTCCTCGGCGACGGTGTAGAGGGCGTCGACCGCGTCGGGGAGGGAGGTGCGCGCGATGGAGAGCAGCCGCGCCTCGGCGGAGCCTTCGCCGCCTGCGGCGATCGACTCGGCGAGGTCGTCGGATCCGCCGAGGCGTTCGATGCCGTCCAGGTCGGCGCTGGCCAGGCCCCAGTGGAGTGCCCCGCCGTGCGCACCCCAGTACGGCGAGAGGATCCGGGTGTCCGGCCGCTCGGGGAAGGCGGTCGACACGAGGTGCCCCCGGAACAACCCGTCCCGAAGCTCCTGTGCCTCGACATACCCCCCGTCCAGCCGGTTGCCGATCCCGTGCACGTAGACCAGCGCCACGCTCACCCTCCTCTGGTTGTTCGGTTCACCGGCACACCACCCCGGTACACCCCGCCGGGTCACCGGACGAGGTGTTCCCCCCGAGATCGACCACCGCGCCGCGCGGCGCCTCAATCCCGTGATCCGCGTTGTTGCGAGTTGAGTTGCTCGCGATCTCGACCCCGCCGCCCACCTCGGTGTCGATGTGCAGCCCGTCATCGATGGCAAGGCCGTGGCGGTCAACCAGGCCATCGGACCGGTGACCGTTGCCGACGAAGGTGTTGCCCTCGATGGTCATCGACTCCGGTCCGGGACTGCCCAGCGATACAGTCGCCCCGGCAGCACCATTGCCTTCGAAGTGGTTCCCGGAAACCCTGGTTTCCCGCAAGCCTTGGGGGACGGAACTCCCCAAATGGAGGCCGACCTTGTTGCCTTCAAAGGTGTTCCGCTCGATCAAGATGCCTTGGGCTGGGGACGCGTCAATGGTGACCGCTACATCCGCACCACCGAAGGAGTTACCGGCCAGAATGACACCGCTGCTGATTCTCAGCTCGACCGTGCTCGCGTCGAAGATGTTGTTCGTGATCTCCGTACCACCTGACTGGCTGAGCAGGACGGTAGCGGAGCGGAAGACGTTGCTACGGAAGACGGAGTGAGTCCGTCCGGGCAACCCGACATGCGCACCGATCAGCTCACAACCGACCATCTCACCGACCGAAGGTTTCGAACTTCCTGCGGAGAAGCTGCCGGTGATCACGGAATCAGAGATCCGATAGTCGCTTCCGCCGGTCACAATCGAGATGTGCTCCGCGCGGCTCCGGGTGACCCGGGTATCGGAACCGGAAACCTGGAGCGAGATCAGTGTCAAGTCCTCGATCCGGGCGCCTGCCCCGTCCAGTTTGATCTGGCCTTGCACTGTGCCCCGTCGCAAGACCGAGCCGTCGTTGTTGTCGACCTTGATGTCTCCCACGACGGTGTGGCCGTCCAAGTCGATCAACACGTCGTGGGCGCCGATGGTCAGCGCGGGGCCTTCGCAGGTCAGATTCGCGCGCAGGACCGTGCTCTGCCGCACCACGTCCCCACAATGCAATGGCAGCGGCGGATTGATCACCATCAGCGTGACCGTCTGCTCGTCCCTCCGGCTCCCCGCGCTCACCGCCAGGCTGACCCGGTACTTGCCCACAAACCTGAACCAGTGGCTGAACTCGGCCCCCGTGCTCGTCGCCTCCGTTGTCCCGTCGGGTTTCGACACCGTCCACCGCCACGCGGTCGGCGCCCCCGTCACGCGTGCGCTGAACGCCACCGGCACCAGCACCTCCGGGGTCGCCGGGTTCGTCACGATCTCCTCCACCCGCAACTCCGGCAGCCGCGGGCCGGAGGGCTTGATCGACTCCGCCATCGTGCCACCCGTCGTCCGCGCGCGGGCCGGTTTCCCCGTGCTGGTACCGGGTTGTCCGGTGCGCGTGGTCGGTCCCGCGCTGGTGGGGGTCGGTCCCGGTGTCACAGCGGTGGCGGGCGGGTCGTCCTGGTATTTCTCCAGCCTCCGGACCGTTCCGTCCGGGGAGATGACCCCCGCGAATCGGGTCTCCGGGTCGTTGAAGTACACGATCCAGTCGTGTTCCACCAGGTCGAAGCGGCGGACGTGGTCGGAGAGCGGTTCCGTCCGGTTGACCGATGCCGTCGCGGTGTCGGCGATCAGCACGCGGTTGCCGTCTCCGTCCGTGAGGAAGACCTTGCCGCCCAGCAGAACCGGCTTCGCCGACCCGTGCGCGCCGACCGCGATCTCCGGGCCGCACGCGCGCGCCTCGAAATCGCACACCGTCAGCGACCCGCCGCGTACCACCACGAAGGCCGGGGCGTCCACCGCGCCCTGCACCACGTCACCCGCACCTATCTCGACCGACAGCGTCCGGGCCACGGCACCGGTCGACGTCAGCAACATCGCCCTTCCCGCCGCCACCAAGACCGGCGCGCCCTGAGCTGACGTCAGGCGGGGTGAGCGCTCGCCCGGGAACACGTGCTCCGTCCGGCGACCGGTCGGGCCCGTCGCGCCGAGCGTGTACGCGGTGATCGAACCGTCGGAGCCGTCGGCTACCCAGAGGGCCCGGTCGTCGGTGGTGTCGGCGGATACCGTTCGGGGCAGGGCAAGGGCGTCGCCGGTCGGCTGGAGGGTGTGGCGGTCCAGTGCCCGCAGCACGCCCCGCTCGCGGTCGAGCGAGAACACGCCGGTCGCGGTGTAGCGGAGATCCGTGGCGCGGCCGGACAACCTGGTCGCCCGCTTCTCGCGCGTGGCGCCGTCGATCCCCACGAGTTGCCCGGTCGCCGCGTCGAAGGCGTAGCCGTCGCCGCCGACCTGGTCGGTGTCGAAGCTGCCGTTGACGCCCGCGACCGGCACACCGGCCACCACTTGGACCGCCACCCCGTCGACCAGCGTCGCCTGGCCCACCGCCCGGGACGGCAGCCACACCTTGCCCGCGAACAGGTCCGGTCGGACGACCGGCGGCGCCGGGTCCGCGCCCGCGATCACCGCCGCGGCCGCGAGGACCGTCAGGCAGGCCAAGGCGACGGCCCGTTGAGCACTGGTCGGCGTCCCGCGCATCAGTACCGCCAGCGCTTGCGCAGTGGACGCGGGTTCAGCCGGTTGATCGGCCGCAGCGGCAGGCGGGCACCCCGGTACAGCGCGCGGCGCAGTCCCCGCTCAGTCGCCCAGGCCAGCCGGACGTCGTCGGGGCCGAGGTGGCGTGGACCGAAGACCGCGGCGGTGGCAGCCTCGGCGAGGTCGGCGAGGGGCGCCACGCGGGGGCCGAGCGCGGTCACGGCGTCCGAGGCGACCTCCCCCGGTGTGCGGTGGCGGGCGGCCGGGACGCGCAACTCCGTCAGCAGGTCGAGGCACTCCGCCCACGCGCCGATGACCCGGTCGGCGTCGTCGCCGCGGCGCCTGCGCCGGTGTCTGCGCCACGACTTCGCGCCGAGGACCACCAGCGCGGCCGCCAACACCGCCGAACCCGCACCCGTCGCCACGACCACCGACCACGGCGCACCCGGCGGCTGGTCCTGATGTGGCGACTCGGGGCGGTTCGCCGCAGAGGCCAGGTCCGGGGGCCCTGGCTCGTCGGCGGGGGTCGGGTTCGACACCGCGCGCGGCGGTGTGCGGCGCTCGGTGCGTGTCGGGTCGGTGGGGTCGTAGGGAACCCAACCGGCGTCGGGGAAACGCACCTCCGCCCACGCGGTAGCGTCCTTTGTGGATACGAGGTGCACACCCGCGGTGGTGGGGATCCGGTAGCCGACGACGACTCGGGCCGGGTAGCCGAGCGCGCGGGCCATGACGGCGAACGCGGCGGCGTGCTGTTCGGCGTACCCGTCGTCGTCGGTCTGGCGGGCGGCGATCACGCGCGCGATGTCGGCGTAGCTGTGCCCGGGTCGGGCGTCGCGGTTGTAGGGCAGCCCTCGCAGGAAGGTGTTGAGAGCGGCCAGTTTGCCGGTCGGCGTCGGCTCCGGGTCAGTCACCTCGTGCAGGAGTTGCCGGACGACGGGCGGAAGTCCCGGCGGGAGCCTCCGGTAGACCTCGTCGTCGGGGTTCTCGCTGGGGCGGACCGCACGGCTTGGCGGGTCGGCGGACAGCAGTTCGGCGGTGACGTCGTACACCGCTCCGCCGCGCGCGATGTCCGGAGAGTACAGCGAACCGGACGCCTCGTCGAAACCGACAGCCGCGCGCGCACCGGGGAAGTCGAGCCGGACCGGTTGGCCGAGCACCGGCACGAACGGGGACCGCAGGCGCGCCACGGTGATCCGCGCGTTCACCCGACGCGACGCGGGGCCGCCAGGAGCACCCGCCAGCCGCTGCCCGGCGGCCCGGAACTCGCCACCGGTGGTCCAGATCGTGCCGTCGAACCGGTCCAGCACGGCGATGGCGACACCGGGCAGCCCGGGCGCGTCAGCGGCCAAGGTGACCGCGCACACCGGCCGCGGCGGGTCGAGATCGGTCTGCGGCCGGACATCGGCGAGTGGCGTGAGCACGCGCGGCGTCTCGGCGGCCCGCAGGTCCAGCGGTCGCGGGTCGGCGCGGAGGGCACCGGTGCCGAACACCGAGGTCGCGCGGACCGCGAACCCGGAACCGACCGCCACCACCACAACGGCGCAGGCGACCGCGCCCCAGCGGACCGACACCTCGGACGCGGGCCGCGCCCGGTACAGGACCTGCGCGAGCACGACAGCCGCGAGCGCGGCGGCGAGCCCCAGGGACGTCCCCGGCACCGTGGCGACCACAACCAACCCGATCCCGTACGCCAGAACCGGCGGCCCGGCAGGCGCCACAGGCGAACGCGACCCGATCGCGAGCCCGGCCGACGCGTAGGCGGCCAGGAACGTGACCAACGCCAACGGAACCAGCACGCGGTGATCGACCGGGGCGGGCAATCCCACCGACAGCACCGTCACCCACCCACGCGCGGTCCCCGTCGCCACTTCACGAGCGGCCCCGGCCCACGTCCACGGCTCACCGCCACGAGCGAGCAGCACGACCGGCAGGACCACCACGACGTACCCCGCGACCGCCGACAAGACCTTGACGAGCGGAGACCACCGCCACCCGAACGCCGCCACCGCACAACCCGTTCCCACGATTCCGGCCACCGCGGCCACGGGCCAGTACGCCGCCGACTCGAAGAACCCGCGGTACAGCACCACCGACGGCACCAAGGCGAGCAGCCCCAGCCCGAGGTCGGCGGCGACACCGCGGGCGCCGGTCACCGGTTGTTCCACTTGGCGGCGAAGTCCGCGCTGGACGCCACCGTCAGCACGCCATCGACCTCGGGGCCTGTGGTGTCGGGATCTACCCGCACGACCAAAGCCCCCGGACTGAGTGCGGCATTCGGCCCGGTGGTGACAACGACGGTGGTCGCCGTCTCCGCGCCCGGAGCACGGAACCTCGGCGGTCGCACGGTTTCCGACGGTTCGACGCCTGCCAGGAAGTCGAGGACCGCCGTCACCCGCGCCTCGGGCGTGGCACCGAGATCGGGAACGTGGCCGAGGTCGGTGGTGCAGAGGGTGAGCCGGGCACCCGCGCGCAGCGCCGAGACCGCGAGGGACGCGGCAACGCGGACCGCGTCCTCGAACTCCTCCCCCACGGCAAGATTTGTGGTGTCGAGCAGCACGAACAGGCCCGGTGTGTCCAGCACGCCGTGGTGGCGCACCATGAGCGTGCCGATGCGGGCCGTGGCGGGCCAGTGGATGTACCTGCTGTCATCGCCGACGACGTACTCGCGCAGGCCGTAGTAGGCCATCCCGGTGCCACGCGGCCGCGCGGCGACGCCGTCGACGGTGAGGCGTTCGCCGCCGGGCCACGGCGAGGTGAGCGGGTGGTGATCGGGGTGCACGTGGATGACGGTGTCGCCCTCGGTGGCGAACCGGCGTCGGATGAGCCGGGCGGGGTCGTGGACCGTCAGCACCGGCGGCGGGAGCCGGTACACGCCGCGTCGGTCGGTGGGCAGGTGATAGCCGTGGACCCGGGTAGTGGACCGACCGCGCGACGGCGGCAGCGCGAACCGGCGTTCCCGCCCGTCCAACACCTCGGTGACCTCAAGCGCGGGAACCGTGCGGGAACCGGCGTTGTGCACCCGCAGCAGGCATTCCACCGACCTGCCAGCCGTGACCCGGTTCGGCTCGACCACGCGAGTGGCCCGTATCCGGGCCCCAACCGCCTGCCACACCGAGGAAAACGCCAGCAGGGCGGCGGCGCAGAACCCGAGCGCGACCGCCTCCGGGTAGTCGAACCGCACGCCGAGGGCCACGAGGACACCCGCGGTGCCGCCCGTGGCCCAGCCCGCGCCGGTCGGCCGGGCGCTCACCCGGTTCGCCTCGGTACGGGCACGGCGTCCAGCACCTCGGCGAGCACGTCCTCGGCGGAGGTACCGGCGAGCGCGGCGGCCGGGCTCAGCGGCAGCCGGTGCGCCAAGACGGGCACGGCCACGTCCTTCACGTCCCCCGGTGCCGCGAAGGGCCGTCCGGCGGCCGCGGCGACCACCTGCGCGGCGCGCGCCAAGGCGATGGTGGCGCGCGGGCTGATGCCGCCGAGCGCCTTGGGGTGCGCGCGGATCGCGGCGGCGATCCCCACCAGGTAGTCGCGCAGCGGCTCGTTCACCTCCACGGTGGCGGGCATGGCGAGCAGACGGCGCGCCTCGTCGAGGGACAGCACCGGTTTCACGGGCAGCACGTGCCCGTTGGCGATGCCCTGCGCCACGATCACCTTCTCCGCCACCGGGTCGGGGTACCCGATGCGGATGCGCATGAGGAAGCGGTCGAGCTGCGACTCCGGCAGCGGGTAGGTGCCCTGGTGCTCGTACGGGTTCTGGGTGGCCACGCAGAAGAACGGCGGGTCGATCGGGTGGGTGGTGAGCCCGGCGGTGACCTCCCGCTCGGCCATGGCCTGCAGCAGCGCGGCCTGGGTGCGCGGTGGTGCCCGGTTGATCTCGTCGCCGATCAGCACGTTGCTGAAGACGGGACCGGGGCGGAACTCGAACCGCCGGGTCTGCTCGTTGAACACGTCGACGCCGGTGATGTCGGTGGGCAGCAGGTCCGGCGTGAACTGCACCCGGCGCGCGGTACCGCCGTGCACCGACCCGGCGATGGCCTTGGCCAACGACGTCTTCGCCACCCCCGGCGCGCCCTCGATCAGCAGGTGGCCCTCGGCGAAGAAGCACACCAGCGCCAGCCGCACGGCGTCGGGCTTGCCGTGGATGTGCTTCTCGACGTTGTCCGCCAGCTCGGCGAACCCGTCGCGGAACCCCCCTGGCGACAAAGCCACGCGCCACCCCTCCGCCGAAGATCGAGTCGCCCGGTACATCGCACGGTCCGCGCACCCGTTACGGCCCACCGCGAACGCCCGCGCACCCGGTGGAACGGCCCGATCAGGCGCGCCGCCGCAGGGTCGGTGGGCCACTTGCGCGAACCACCGGACGGCACTAACGTACAACCATGTGGTTGTAGATAAGGCGACTGCGGACGAGATCGACCGGCTGTTCCACGGGTTGGCCGACGCGACGCGGCGGGACGTGCTGTCGCGGGTGTTGCGGCGGGCCCAGTCGGTGACCGAGTTGGCCCGGGAGTACGACATGAGCTTCGCCGCGGTGCAGAAGCACGTGGCGGTGCTGGAGCGGGCCGGTCTGGTCGGCAAGCAGCGGCACGGGAGGGAGCGGCTGGTGTCCGGCAACCCCGACGGGCTGCGGCGGGCCGCGCGACTGCTCGACGAGTACGAGCGGATCTGGCGGCACCGCGCGCTGGCGATCGAGGACATCCTGGCCGAGGACGAGGACAAGGAGGACGCGTGATGGTGGTCATCAACTCGCACAAGGACATCGAGGCGTTGACGCTGACGTTCGAGGCGGAGTTCGGCGCGCCGGTGGAGCGCGTGTGGCGGGTGTGGTCGGACCCGCGGCGGCTGGAGCGGTGGTGGGGGCCGCCGGGCTGGCCCGCGACCTTCGAGCGGCACGACTTCACCGTCGGCGGCCGGTCGGCGTACTACATGAGCGGCCCGGAGGGCGAGAAGTACCACGGCTGGTGGAAGATCACCGCGCTGACCCCGCCCACCGGGCTGGAGTTCGAGGACGGCTTCGCCGACGACGCCGGCCAGCCGATCGAGGCGATGGGCGCCACGCGGACCTCGGTCACCCTCTCCCCCGCGGGCGGCGGCACCCGGGTGGTGTCGGTGACGACCTTCGCCTCGGTGGAGCAGCTGGAGAAGCTGTCGGAGATGGGCATCGAGGACGGCCTGCGGCGGGCCATGGGGCAGATCGAGGCGGTGCTGGCCGACGACTGAGTCCACATCGGACCCGAACGAGCGCGGTCTCGGCTTGGCCGAGACCGCGCTTTTCGCTATGCGGCGCCCGCCGGACCGAGACTCACCGGACCCAGACTCACCGGACCCAGTTGAGCGGCGGCCAAACCCCGCAGCGCACGGCTTCCACATCGGACATGCGGCGCGAGCGGTCGGGGGCGTTGCGGTCGGCGCGCCGCATCCGCGCCGCCGCCTCGCCCCGCCTCAGCCGCTCCACGTCGCTCTCGGTGCTGCTGTTCGAACGGTCGACCATCCCCGCACCTCTCTTCGTCGTGATCCCCGAACACGGCACGTTCGACACTCAGAGTAGTGAAGACACTCCTTTCAGTCACGGTAGCTCCGGCGCGCCGCTCGCGCAAGTACTCGGCGATCGAACGGTCGCCACCGGGCCCCGGTCGACAAGAACAGGGTTACCGATCTCGCCGCGGCCACACCCGCGGGTTCGCCACGGGCCAAATATGTCCACAAAGGACCATTTGTGGGTCGGTGCGGGCCGACCGGACCGGTCGGTCATCCTTTCCGCTCGCTCCCTCGGCGTTCACCGAGCCGCCCGGCGGGTGGGATGGTCGTGATCGGACAAGTTCTCGATCACGGGTAACAGCGGCCACCCGCGTCGCGACCTCAAGGGCGATCCGGGCGTTGCGGAGCCCGGGGTCGCGAGGGGGTCTCATGGGCGTCGCCGTGGTGTCGACCGAGGACGACGACAGCATCGCCGGGCTGGTGCTCACCAGGGCCGGGGTATCCACTCCGGACGTTTCGGCGGCGACGACCGGACTGGCCGCGCGCGCGGGTGGCACGGACGTCCTCACCGAACGAACGACCGAGCAGCTGACCGAGGCGGACTGGCTGGGTTCGCTCTGGGAGACCTGCCTTGGCGCGCGGCTGGAACTGCGCCACGTCACCGACCCCCGTGAGCACCGCGTGGACACCTACCTCTTGGTCCGCGCGCCGGGAGCCGCCGAGTTGGTGTCCCGGATCGCCGACCGCGTCCCACCCGGGCTGACCGCAACGGTCATCACCGCCGAGTCGGACCTGAAGCGCATTCTCCTGCCCTTTCCCCTGGACCCCAACGGAATCGTCGAGATCGGCAAGACGATCAGCGCCCGGCCGGGCGCGGGCGGCGACACGGACGCGCCCCGGATCGCGGCCGTGACACCGTGGCGGGGTTCGACGCCGATGACGTGGCGTCGCTTGTGGACAGAGCTGGTGGCGCAGCCGGTGCCGGTCCTGGTCTCCACCGGTTTGCGCCCGTTCCGCGTCGACGACGACCTGAAGTCGCTGCTGGCCGGGCACACGGAGCGGTTGCGGCAGCTGTCCCGCTCCGGCCCCTCGCCGACGGGCAGCGTGTTCGGCCGCAGGCGGGCGCCGGACGACTTCGCCGCGGCCGCGGTCCCGCTGTTCGCCGACGCCGTCGACCGCTACGCCGACCGCGCCTTCGACGTGCGGGTGTCGCTGGCCGCCGCCGGGCCGCTGTCCCGGCGGCTGACCCACCAGGTCGCCGAGGCGGTGTCGACCGGTGACGCGGCGGCCGGGCTCGCGGGCAGGCCCGCGTCGATCACGTGGCCGGGCGCGGCGGAGGTCACGACCGCCTGGCAGAACGTCACCGGGCTCGGGTTCACCCGGTTGCTGCGGGTCCAGGACCCGATCGACGCCGTCGGGCCGGTCGAGCGCGGGCTGGCGACCACGGCGACCGTCGCGGAGGCGACCGCCGCGTTCCGGCTACCCGCCCCCTGACCAGCCGATGTAGACGCGGAGCCACCGCCCGATTACCGTGAGTGGTTCAGTCGAGGTGGAGGGGCGGGCGATGGCCGACGTGACCGACGAGACCCTACTGGCGGTTCCGGTGCCCCGGACCTGCCCGTACACCCCGTCGGCGGAGTACGCGCGGCTTCGGGAGCGGGAGCCGGTGGCCCGGGTGCGGCTCCCCAACGGCGAGCCCGCGTGGCTGGTGACCCGCTACGCGGAGGTGCGGGCGCTGCTCGCCGACACCCGGTTCAGCTCCGACCGGCGCGCCCCCGGGTTCCCGTTCCTGCTGCGCGCCAAGCCGAACCTGACCTTCCGGGACCGGGTGCCGATGCTGTCGCTCGACCCGCCCGAGCACGGCCCCGCGCGGCGGGCGGTGCTGGGTGAGTTCACCGTGCGCCGCATGCGCGAGCTGAGGCCGCGGGTCCAGCGAGTCGTTGACGAGTGCGTCGACGCGCTGCTGGCCGGTCCCCGGCCCGCCGACCTGGTCGCGGCGCTGGCGCTGCCGGTGCCGTCGCTGGTGATCTGCGAGCTGCTCGGCGTCCCCTACGCCGACCACGTGTTCTTCCAGGAGCGCAGCGCGGCGGTCGTGCGGCGGTCGACCGCACCGGACGACCGCGACCGGGCGATCCGGGAGCTGCAGGAGTACCTGAGCGGGCTGATCACCGCCAAGGCCGCCGACCCCGGCGACGACCTGCTGGGCAGGCAGGTCCGGCGGCAGCGCGCGGCGGGCGCGGAGGACCACGCCGAGCTGGTGTCGCTGGCCACCCTGCTGCTGATCGCGGGCCACGAGACCACCGCGAACATGATCTCCCTGGGCACCATGACCCTGCTGGAGCACCCGGACCAGCTGGCCGCCGTGCGCCGGGACCCGGGGTTGGTGCCGGGCGCGGTCGAGGAGCTGCTGCGCTACCTCAGCGTCGTGGAGAGCGCCCTGTCCCGCGTGGCCACCGCGGACCTGGCGATCGGCGGCACCCCGATCCGCGAGGGCGAGGGCGTCCTCGCCGTCGGCCACGCCGCCAACCACGACCCCGCCGCCTTCCCCGACCCGGACACCTTCGACGTCCACCGCGACGCCCGCCACCACGTGGCCTTCGGCTACGGCCCGCACCAGTGCCTCGGCCAGAACCTCGCCCGCCTGGAACTCGAGACCGTCTTCGCCACCCTCTTCCGCCGCGTCCCCACCCTCGCCCTGGCCACCCCGGCGGACGAGCTGCCGTACAAGGACGACGCCACGATCTACGGGCTCTACACCATGCCGGTCACCTGGTGAGCGGTGTCGCGGCCGTACGGCCCTGACGTGGCCCGCCGCCGGGGCAACAGGCTGGGGGCGGGCGTCGGGATCGGGGAGGTCGTGTGCGTATCGGACGATCGTGCTCTGCGGGGTCTTCTGCCTGCTGACCGCCGTGCCCGCGGCGGCCGAGGTGGGCGGGTACCGGGTCGTCGGCCTTGAGACGCCAGGGGTGTGGAGCGCGGTCGCGGATGTGAACAACGCCGGCACCGCTGCCCGGCCACCTGGACACGTACGTGTACGCCATCAACGGTTCGGGCACCGCCGTGGGCCAGTCATACCGCTACACCAACGAGAACTTCGAACCCGTGCGCTGGAACCCGGGGGGCACCCCCACCCGGTTGCCGACGCTGCGCGGCACGACGACGAACACCCCCTTCCACATCAGCGACCGGGGCGCGATAGCCGGGCAGGGCTACCTCGCGGACGGGGACCGCTTCTGGAGCCGCGCGGAGCTCTGGCTGCCGACCCACCGGTGAGCGGAGGGCACACCGCTGTCCCGTCCCGGTGGAACCGAGGACAGGTCACAGCCGCATGGCCCTGATGTGCGCGCACGCCGGGGCGGCACACTTGCGCGGGGCGTACCGGGGAGGGAGATATGTTGCTGCGCAAGGGAATGGTGTGCACTGCTGTCGGTTTGTTGCTCTCGGTGTCGATCCCGGCGGTGGCCGCGGGCGCGGAGGCGCGCGGGTTCACGGTTGTGGCGTTGGAGACGCCGGGATCGGTGAGTCGGGTCACGGGGCTCAACGACTCCGACATGGCGGTCGGGGTGCTCATACCGGACGAGTACCCGTGGGACACGATACCGGTGCGGTGGGGGCGCGATGGCGGGTTGACCCGGTTGACGCTGCCCGAGGACGCCGACGCCGGGTACGCGTACGGCATCAACAACGAAGGTACCTGTGCGGGAATGGTCTACAGCGAGGCCACGCTCGTCCAGCGACCCGCGCGGTGGGATCTCGACGGGCGGGTGACCGAACTGCCCGGGGCACCGGGGTTCCCGGAGACCGCCGCGATGAGGGTGACCGACAGCGGGTGGGTGGGCGGCTTCGCGACCAACGACCGGCTCCCGGCCCACCCGTGGCACGCGGTGCGGTGGGACCCGGCGGGTGGCATCGAGGTACTCGAGCCGCTGCCCGGCGACGAGCACAGCTCGGTCACCGGGTTGACCGACGACGGCGTGGCCTATGGCTTCTCCGCGCGCAAGCGCGCGACCGGCGCCCCGTCCGCCGCTGTCCGCTGGGGCCCGGACGGCACGCCCACCGCGCTGCCGGTGCCGTCGTGGGCGACCGGGTCCGAATTGCGCGGCCTCCGCGGCCGGTTCGCCTACGGCAGCGTCGGCCTCCCGAACGGTCGCAGCGCCGCGGTTCGGTGGAACCTGCGCGAGGACGCCACCACGGTGACCGTCCTCGAGCCGGAGGGGTTCGAGTGGCCGTACGTCTGGGGCGTCAACGCGCGCGGCGAGACCCTCGGGAGCGGGCAAGGTCTCGAGGACCGCCACCAGAAGGCGTTTCGGTGGAACAGATCGGGCAAACCGACCGAACTCGCGCCGCTCCCCGGCGACGACTGGGCGACCGCGAACGCCATCAACGGATCCGGTGCGGCCGTGGGGACCTCGACGAACCCGGACCGCACGGAGACCCGCACGGTGCGCTGGTCCCCCTCGGGGCGGATCGCCGAACTGCCCCTGTTGCCCGGAACCGGCTACGAATCGCCCGAGTACACCAACGAACGCG
This sequence comes from Actinokineospora auranticolor, assembly GCF_041897805.1. Lineage (GTDB taxonomy): Bacteria > Actinomycetota > Actinomycetes > Mycobacteriales > Pseudonocardiaceae > Actinokineospora > Actinokineospora auranticolor. The sequence goes on along the minus strand of NZ_CP154825.1, from coordinate 3,248,017 downwards.
GTTCCGCGGCGGGTCAGGCCTACTCCACGACCGAGCCCCACAGCCGCGGCGTGCTCTGGGTGGCGACCGACGACTGAGACGCCCGCGGGCAAGGTGCACGCGGCAAGATCCACACTATCGTGTGGCGATCGGTACCGATCGCGAACAGCTGTCGTTTACTGGAAGACCGTGCTGCACGTGCATGATCACGTGCAGGGCAACGGCGGCCCGCCGGGGCGAGGTGCTCCCGGACCAGGCGGGCCGCCGTCTCCGAACAGGGGGTGGAGGCTGGTGTCAGCATCATCAGCCTCCGCCCCCGCCTCCCGGGCGCGTTCCCTTGCCCGGAAAGGTTTTCCCTCAGGGAGTGACGCGCCTGCGTCGGAACTGCTGGACGAACTCCCCGACGAAGGCCACGCCCGCGACCACTCCCACGGTCGGCACCGCGACCGGGGCCAGCACGTGGAACAGCAGCAGGACCGCGCCGAGCACCGCGACCATGAACACCATGGTGACGGCGAAGTCGTACCGCGCCGCGCGCCGCCGCGCGCCGCCGCGCGGCCGCCTTGTCCGGCCGCGCCGGGGTTTCCGGCGACCGACTCCCGCGCCCGTCCAACTCGATGAGCACGAGCGGCGTCCGGCCGCCGCTGCCGACCGGGTGATCGCGTTCCCCCCGGCCGGGGAGATGACCGTGTCTGCCTGGCTCGTCGGCCGCGCACACTTGTAAGGTCACCACTTGGTTCGTGCCTCCTGTTCGCTTCACACTCGGTCCAGAGGTGCGGGCCGGTCTGGACGTGCGGCTCCCCGGCGCCTACCGGGGAGCCGCACTTTCACGTCCATCCCGCCCTCGCGGCAATCATGCAGGAAGCCCCACGCGGTTTTCCAACCGACCGCCGAGTCTGCGACGAATCGCTCCTTCGCGGAGCCGAACGGTCGCGGAGAACGGGGGGACGGTGGGAGTACCGAGAAGCGACTCGCAATGACACGCGTACTTTACCCAGACCGGGAAACGCCTGACTGTCACCCCATCGGGTGGAGCGCCGGTAGTCCACTGGCGGCATGGGGAAATGCCAGTGGACCAGGCGATGTCACGAAGTTTTTTGAAGATCAATACCGGAGACGACCGCGCTCCGCCCACCCCTAGGCGCAATATTCACCCGAAAGTGTGGGCAACCTTCCGGCCACGCGGAAGACTCGCCCGTCCCGTTTTTGTCCAGTTCGCATTCGCGTACAAAACCGCGGAAATCCCGCCATTCACCGGTCCGCTCCCACGCACAGCGGACGCACAGGTCGCTCCCAACGCGCTCCCAGAACCGTCGGCGACGGTAGGGGCAGTCGACCGGAAGGACCGCCCGTGACCGCCCTCACCGAACCGCCGACGCTGCCCGCGACCGTCCCGACGACCTCGCCCGCGGGTGTCGACCGCGGCGTGCGAATCGCCGCCGGTTCGGCGCTGTGGGCGGCGCTGCTGCTGGTCACGTACTGGTGGACCACCGGCGGCGGCCTCGGGGCGCTGGCGGAGTGGGAGTCCGGCCTGACCTCCCTCGGTCGCCTCACCGGCCTGGTCGCGTCCGTGCTGCTGCTGGCGCAGGTCCTGATGATGGCCAGGGTCCCGGTCCTCGAACGCGCCTTCGGCCAGGACCGCCTCGTCCGCCACCACCGCGTCGTCGGGTTCACCTCGGTCAACCTCATGCTGGCCCACGTCGTCCTGATCACCTGGGGCTACGCGGCGGGCGACCTGGTCGAGACACCCGCGACGTCCTGGCAGCTGGTGACCGAGTACCCGGGCATGCTGCTGGCGCTCGCGGGCACGGTCTGCCTGGTGCTCACGGCCGTGACCAGCGTCAAGGCCGCGCGCCGGAAGATCCGCTACGAGTCGTGGCACCTGCTGCACCTCTACGCCTACCTCGGCGTCGGCTTGGCGCTGCCGCACCAGTTGTGGACCGGCCAGGACTTCCTGTCCTCCACCGCGACCACGGTGTTCTGGTGGTCCCTCTGGGGCGCCTCCGTCGGCGCGGTGCTGGTCTGGCGGCTAGGGGTCCCGATCACGCGGAACCTGCGGCACCGGCTGCGCGTCAGCGCCGTGGTGCCGGAGGGCGACGGCGTGTACTCGGTGCACCTCACCGGACGGGACCTGCGCCTTTTCCCGGCTCAGGCCGGTCAGTTCCTCGGTTGGCGGTTCCTCGACCGGAAGGGCTGGACACGCGGCAACCCGTACTCCCTCTCCGCCGCGCCCGACGGCCGCGGCCTGCGCATCACTGTGCAAGCGTTGGGCGACAACAGCATCCGCGTCGCACAGCTGCGACCCGGCACCCGGGTCCTGTTCGAAGGCCCCTTCGGCAGGCTCACCGAACGCGCCCGTGCGAGTCGGAAGGTGGCGTTGATCGGCGCGGGTGTCGGCATCGCGCCGCTGCGCGCGCTGGCCGGGGGAATGGCGTACGCGCCGGGCGAAGCCGTTGTGCTGCACCGGTTCACCGACCGCCCCCTCTTCGAGACCGAGTTCCAGGACCTGGCCCGGCAACGCGGGCTCCGGGTGGTGCCCCTCCCGGGCCACCGCCGCGGCCACGACTCCTGGCTCGGCGACGGCGTCGCGCGGCTCGACGACCTGGCGGTCCTGCGCGCGCTGGTACCCGATATCGCCGACCACGACGTGTACGTGTGCGGTCCGGCGCCGTGGGCGGCGCTGGTGTGCCGCACGGTCCAGGCCGCCGGGCTCCCGGCCGCGCGGCTGCACGTCGAGCACTTCGAGTGGTGAGGTCATGAAACGCGTCGTCATGTGGGGTTTGAGCACGCTCACCGTCCTCGTGCTCCTCTTCGGTTACCACACCTCGACCTCCGCCGCGCTGCCCGCGAGTTCGGAGGTGGTCGCGGTCGGCACGTCGTCGGGTGGCCGGACGGTCACCGGTCCGGTGGCGCAGACCCGCTGGGGTGCGGTGCAGGTCGCGATCACCCTGGCGGACAACAAGGTCACCGCGGTCACCGTGCTCCAGTCCCCCGATGCCAACCGCAAGGACCAGCAGATCAACGCCCGCGCGCTGCCCATCCTCACCGAGGAGGCGCTCGACGCGCAGAGCGCCGACATCGACATGGTCAGCGGCGCTACGGTGACCAGCGAGGGCTACCGCGAGTCCCTCCAGGGCGCGCTCGACGAGGCGGGGCTGTGATGGCACCATCCACACCGGACTCGAAGCGCTACGTCGAGCACGTCATGGGCATGCCGATCAGCCTCGCCCTGCGCGGCGCGCACACCGACGACGCGTCGGCGCGGTCGGCGTGGGCGGCGGTGATGGCCGAGTTGCGCGAGGTGGACCGCGTGTTCAGCACGTTCCGCGTGGACTCGGTGATCTCCCGCCTCGGCCGCGGCGAGATCGGCCCGGTGGACTGCCCACCCGAGGTCACCGAGGTGCTCGGACTGGCCGAGTGGGCCGAGCACGACTCCGGCGGCGCCTTCCGCGTCCGGCGCCCGGGCCCGGACGGCGAGTCCGTGCTGGACCCGAACGGCGTGGTCAAGGGCTGGGCGGCCGAGCGCGCCGCCGAGCACCTGCGCGCGTTGCCCGACACCGGCTTCTGCCTCTCCGCAGGCGGCGACCTGGTCTGCCGGACCCTCGACCCGGACGGCGCGCCGTGGCGCGTCGGCGTCGAGGACCCGCGCTCCCCCAGCAAGATCATCGCCGTCATCCCGATCCGCTCCGGCGCGGTCGCGACCTCCGGCACCGCGCACCGCGGCGAGCACATCGTGGACGGCCGCACCGGCCGCCCGCCCGCCGACGTCGCCTCGGTGACCGTCGTCGCCGACACCCTCACCTGGGCCGACATCGACGCCACCGCCGCCTACGCGCACGGCCGCGACGCCGCCACCTGGCTGCGCACCCGGCCCGACCGCACCGGCCTGGTCGTCTGGCGCGACGGCCGCACCACCGTCGTGGCCTGATCCCGCCCCTTCGGGCGCCCGCGCGGGCGGCTGTCCACCTCGGTCACCACACCACCGGCTGAACGGCGGCCCAGTGCGGTCCGGATCACACCGTCCACCCTAACGGTCCACCTTGGCCACACGATGACCACAAAGCGACCCGGCGGGGTAATGGGTATCGTGGTTGATCGACGCGGCTTTCCCGGAGGTGGAATATGGGCGGAACGCACCCTGGACCCGACCCGTTCTCGCGTTTGTCCGTGCGGCGAAACGCGATACCGGAATGCGTACCCGGTTGCGCCTTTCAGCCCCGGGTCGCGGCGCGTTTGGGGCATTGACAGCAGGTGGGAGCCCGCCTAGCGTGACCCGGCGTCGCCGCGTTTAGCGAGCAGCGCGGCGGTTCGGCCTTTCGGCGGGGCATTACCAGTATTCACAGAACAGGAGCATTGTGTCCGCAGGGGGCGCCAAATCCGGCTTTCTGGCGTATTCGACGTTGCTGCGTTCGCCCGGGGCCGCGGCACTGGGCCTGTGGGGCTTCGTCGGGCGCTTCCCCATCGCCATGCGCTCGCTGGCCTGCCTGCTGCTGGTGTCCGCGGCGACCGGTTCACTCGGACAGGCCGGGGTGGTCGCGGCGACGCTGCTGGTCGCGCAGGGGCTGGCGAGCCCGGTGCTCGGGCGGCTGGCCGACCGGCACAGCCAGCGGCGCGTGCTGCTGCTCGCGTGCGCGGGCCACGGCCTGGGCCTGGTCTGGCTGCTGGTGGCGGCGGTGCTGCGGGCGCCGCTGTGGCTGCTGGTGGTCGCGGCGGTGGTGACCGGCTGCTCGTCGGTGTCGCTGACGTCGTTCATGCGGGCCAGGTGGGCCGCGCTGGTCGACCAGGGCGGGCTGCGCACCGCGTACGCGCTCGAGTCCATGTTGGACGAGACCATCTTCCTGCTGGGACCGCTGCTGGCCACGGCGCTGGCCACCGCGGCGCACCCGGCGGCGGGGCTGGTGGCGTGCGTCGTGCTGACCACCGCGGGCTCGATCGCGCTGGCGCTGCACAAGCCGTCCGAGCCCGGCGTGAAGCCGGTCGACCCGAGCGGGCCGCGGCGGGCGATCGCGGTGCGCGGCGTGCAGGTGTTGATCGTCGCCTACGCGGGGTTGGGTTTCCTGCTCGGCGCGGTGGACGTGACCATGGTCGCGTTCGCGAAGGAGCAGGGGTCGCCCGGGATGGCCGGGGTGTTCCTGTCGCTCACGGCGGTGGGGAGCCTGGTCGCGGGCGGGGTGTACGGGGCGGTGGACTGGCGGCTGTCGCAGGCCCGGCTGCTGTCGATCACCGCCGGGACGGTGGCGGTGGGCACGGTGCCGCTGGCGTTCGCCGGGTCGTCCCTGGCGATGGCGGGGTTGGCGGTGGTGGCCGGGGTGGCCCTGTCGCCGTCGTTGATCGCGGGTAGCACGTTGTTGGAGTCGTTGGCACCCAGGGGTTCCCTGTCGGAGGGGTTCTCGTGGCTGAGCAGCGCGGGCGCGCTCGGCATCGCCGCGGGCACGGCGGTGGGCGGGCGGCTCGCCGAGTCCGGCGGTTCGTCGCACGCGGCGCTGGCCGCGGTCGGCGGCGGGGTCGTCGCGCTGGCGTTGAGCCTGTTGGGCCAGTCCGCGTTGCACGCGGGCACCCGGGACGTGCCCGCGGGTAGTGGTTCGGTCGTGGAGAGGTGAGGGAAACACCATGAGCACAACAGAGTCGGTTGAGCCGGTCACCGAGGAACTGGGCGGGGTCCCGGTGCCCCGGTTGGGTTTCGACGAGTTCCTGGCGTTCGGCCGGGAGGCGCTGATCCGGGCGGACGTGCCCGTGGTGATCACGCTGCCCGACAGCGTCCAAGGGCTGGGCCGCGAGGGTGTCGCGGAGCGGCTGGGCGACATGTCGGTGACGCTGTTCACCGAGCCCAGCGACAAGCAGAACTCCGCGCGCTGGACCACGCGCGACATCAAGCTGCGCGAGTTCTTCGCCGACGAGCGGTACCTGACCGACCCGGGCACGTGGAACCGGATCGTGTCCAACATCCGCAACAACCCGGCCGACGTCAACGCGATCCTGGGCTTCGACGCCGGGGAGCTGTTCGACTACCGGCGCTCGCTCAACGCGGCGAACCTGTGGATCAGCCACAAGGGCGTGTTCACCCAGAGCCACTTCGACGAGCTGGAGAACTTCAACATCGCGCTGGAGGGCCGCAAGCGGTTCGTGCTGGCGCCGCCGGGGTCGTGGGACTACTACCCGCGCTCGCTGCGCAAGGGCTTCGGCGACAAGTCCCAGGCGTTCGACTTCGACAACGTCGACGCGCGGCGGTTCCCCAAGCTGGTGGGCCGGTTGGCCGAGCGGCGCGAGCTGGTCCTGGAGCCCGGTCAGATGCTGTACCTGCCGCTGGGCTGGTGGCACCAGGCGGAGTCGCTGGCCGACATGAACATCAACATGAACTTCTGGCTGCGCGACACGAAGATCCTGCGCCGCCCGTACGTGCTCGGTGTCGCGCTCTACACCGCGCTCTACCGCAAGCTCAAGGGCGTCTACAACTACCAGCCCGCGGAGTCGCAGTCGTGACCGGGCGCGAGTCGATCACCCCGCCGCACCGGTACCGGGACAACGACAAGGCCGTCGGGATCGGCAACGCGTTCTGGGACATGTCCGAGCGCAACGGTCTCGCCGGGATCGTCGCCGAGCTCGACGACGGCCTGCTGCGCACCGCCGACGGGCACGAGTTCGTCAACTTCACCTGCTGCTCCTACCTCGACCTCGACTCGCACCCCGAGGTGATCGAGGGCGCGGTGGCCGCGCTGCGCCGCTTCGGCGTGCTCGACCACTGCATCCCGCGCAGCCGCGTGCAGATCCCGGCGCTGCTGGAGCTGGAGGCGTCGCTGGGCGAGCTGTGGGACGCCGACGTGGTGTCCGCGATCTCGGCGGGGGTGGCCAGCGCGGGACTGCTGCCGCTGGTCGCGTCCGGGCACCTCGGTGACGGGACCCGGCCGCTGATGGTGTTCGACAAGTACTGCCACGTGTCGATGGCCAACGCGAAGCCCGCGTGCGCGGACGAGACCGAGGTGGTCACCTGCGCCCACCACGACCTCGGCTTCCTGGAAGACATGTGCAAGCGCTACGAGCGGGTCTGCTACGTCGTCGACGGTGCCGACAGCCTCGGCGGGTACGCGCCGGTGAAGGAGCTCAACGACCTCCAGGACCGGTACGGGCTGCTGGTCTACTTCGACGACTCGCACTCCGTGTCGGCCTACGGCGAGCGCGGCATGGGGTACGTGCGGGAGAACAGCAGGCTGCAGGACGCGCGCACGGTCACCGTGGCCACGCTCAACAAGGCGTTCGGCACCAGCGGCGCGGCGATCGTGCTGGACGGCTTCGACAAGTCCGTGCTGCGGGTGATCGAGCGGTTCGCCGGGGCGCTGAGCTACTCGCAGCCGATGAACACCGCCGCCGTCGGCGCGTCCTTGGCGTCCGCGGCGATCCACCGGACGCCGGAGCTGGTCACGCGGCAAACCCGGCTGGCGGCCAACATCGAGCTGTTCGACTCGCTGGTGCGGACCGCGCAGTCGGGGGCGGAGTTCCCGATCCGGGTCGTGCCGATGGGCGACGACGCCGTCATCGACGCGGGCAGGCGGGTGTTCGAGGCCGGGTTCTACGTCTCGCCGGTGTTCTTCCCGATCGTGCCGCGCGGCACGGCCGGGCTGCGGGTGATGATGCGAGCCGGTCAGACGGTCGACCAGATCCGGTCGCTGTGCCGGGTGCTGGTCGAGGTCGGCGCCGACGCGGTCACCCTGGCCGACGAGGTGCCGGGCGGGGTGCTGCGGTGACCGGGGCCATCCCGCGCAGCGTCCTGTACACCCCGGCGCTGTCGCTGGACCGGGTCGTGAAGGCGTGGTCGTACGACGCGGACGTGCACCTGGTCGACCTGGAGGACTCGGTGCCGCCCCGGGAGAAGGCGGCGGCGCGGGAGGTGTGCCGCGCGGCCCTGGCGAAGGCGCCGAGACCGGAGAACGTCGCCGTCCGGGTGAACCCGCTGGGCACGGTCGAGGCGGTCCACGACCTGGTGCTGCTGGCCGAGTCGGCGGTGCGGCCCGGGTTCGTGGTGATGACGATGGTCGAGTCGGCGGTCGAGGTGCGCCTGCTGCGCGACACCCTGGCGGGCGCCGGGGCCGCGCCGGAGGTCTACGTGACCGTCGAGACCGTCGCCGCGCTGGCCGACCTCGACGCGATCACCGCGGCGGCCGACGGCCTGGTCCTCGGCTCGGCCGACCTGGCCGCGACGCTGGGCGTGGAGATCACCTGGGCCGGGATGCTCGCCGCCCGCCAGGCGATGGCCCTGGCCTGCGCGCGGCACGGCAAGGCGTGCGTGGACACGGCCAACTTCCGGCTGTCCGCGCCGGACGTGCTGGCCGACGAGCTGACCCGGATCCGGGAGCTGGGCTTCCACGGGAAGGCGACCGTGCACCCGGCGGAGCTGCCCGCGATCAACGCGGCCCTGCGCCCGGACCCGGCGGAACTGGCCAGGGCGCGGCGCGTGACGGAGGCGGTCCACGCGGCGGGCGGCGGGGTGGCGGTGCTGGACGGCGCGATGGTCGGCCCGCCCTTCGCCCGGCTGGCGGAGATGACGGCGGTGCGGGGAGACGCGTGGACAGCGCGGTTCGGAGGTGCGCGGACCGCACTGCTGGGGGGAGATGGCGTGGTCGAGCAGCGTGGGGGTGCGCGGTGAGAACGACGTGGACGACGGTCGACCGGATCGCTCCGGCGGATGGGGACGGTGCGGTCGGACGGCGCGGGGGTGCGCGGTGACGGCGGTGGAGATCCCGGCCACGGACCTCGTGGCGCCGGTGCGGGTGGCGGTGCTCGGCACCGGGGCGATCGGGCAGGACCTGGTGCACAAGGCGCTCCGGTCGCCCGTGTTGGACTGCGCGCTGGTGGCGGGGCGCAACCCGGAGTCCGCGGGCTTGCGGCACGCGGCCCGGCTCGGCTGCCCGACCAGCGCGGACGGCGTCGACGCGATCCTGGCGGCGGAGCGGTTCGCGGTCGTGTTCGACGCGACCAGCGCCGCCGCGCACGCCGAGCACCGGCGGCTGCTGGAGCCGCTGGGCACGCTGCTGGTCGACCTGACGCCGAGCAAGCTGGGCCGGATGGTGGTGCCGACGGTCACCGGGGTGCCGGAGTGCGCCGACATCAGCCTGGTCAGCTGCGGCGGTCAGGCGGCGGTGCCGGTGGCGCACGCGCTGGCGGGCCGGTACCGGGTCGAGTACCTGGAGGCCGTGTCGACCGTGGCCAGCACGATCGCGGGCCGCGCGACCCGGATCAACCTCGACGAGTACGTGGCCACCACCCGCCAGGCGCTCAGCGAGTTCACCGGGGTGCGCGACACCAAGGCGATCCTCAACATCAGCCCGGCGGTCCCACCCGCGACGTTCCGCACGGCCGTCCGCGCGATCGTCCCGGGCGCCGAGGTCGAGGAGGTCCGGGCCGCGGTGTCCACGGCGGCGAAGGCCGTGCGCACCTTCGCGCCGGGCTACGAGGTGCTGGGCTGCACCGTGACCGGCGACCGCGTGGTGGTGTCGGTCGAGGTCACCGCCAACAGCGATGTGCTGCCGCACTACGCGGGCAACCTCGACATCATCAACGCGGCCGCCATCCTGGCCGCCGAGCAGCACGCGGGCCGCTTGGCGCGCTCCGCGAGAACCGGGGTGCACCGATGACCCGGATGGCCATCCACCGCTCGGCAGTGCGCCGCCAGCCGATATCCGCCCATCAACACACGGCCTGTCACGCGTGGTCCAGGGAACCGGGGGTGCACCGATGAACCGAGTCATCATCCACGACCCCACGTTGCGCGACGGGCAGCACGCGGTGCGCCACCAGCTCGACGTCGCCGCGTTGCGCGGGTACGCCGAGGCCGCCGACGCGGCCGGTGTGCCGGTGGTCGAGGTCGGCCACGGCAACGGGCTGGGGGCGTCGTCCCTCCAGGTCGGGCGGGCCGCCGTGAGCGACGACGTGATGCTCTCGACCGTCCGGGAGGCGTTGCGGCACAGCCGGATGGGCGTGTTCATGCTGCCCGGCTGGGGCACGTCCACGGACCTGCACCGGGCGCTCGAGCACGGCGCGGACGTGGTGCGGATCGGGGTGCACTGCACCGAGACCTCGCTGGCCGAGCGGCACCTGGGCTTCCTCGCGGAACAGGGCGCGGACGGGCACTGCGTGCTGATGATGAGCCACATGGCTTCCCCCGACCAATTGGCCGAGCACGCCGTCGCGGCCGTCGGCTACGGCGCGCGGGCCGTCGGCCTGATGGACTCGGCGGGCAACTTCCTGCCACCGGACGTGTCCGCGCGCATCGGTGCGATCGCCGCCGCCGTCGACGTGCCGGTCATCTTCCACGGGCACAACAACCTGGGCATGGCGGTCGCCAACTCGGTCGCCGCCGCGCAGGCCGGGGCCACGATCATCGATGGCTGCGCGCGCGGCTTCGGCGCCGGCGCGGGCAACACCCAGCTGGAGGTGCTGGTGCCGGTGCTCGAACGCCTCGGCTTCGACACCGGCATCGACCTCTACGGCCTGCTCGACGCGGCCGAGTTCGCCGAGCGCGAGCTGATGCCCGCGCCGCCGGTCACCGGGTCGCTGAGCATCGTCAGCGGGCTCGCCGGGGTGTTCTCCGGCTTCAAGCACCAGGTGCTGGACGCGGCGGGCCGGGCCGGGGTGGACCCCCGCGACGTGTTCTTCGAGCTGGGCAGGCGGCAGGCGATCGCGGGCCAGGAGGACCTGATCGTGGACGTGGTCGCCGAGCTGGGCCGCCGGGAGGTCGCGTGACCACCACCGTCACCGCCGCGCGGATGTCCGGTCCGAAGCGGATGCTGCGGGTGGTCGACGCGCTGGCTGAGGTGTTCGCCGACCTCGCGGCGGGGGCGACTCGCTCGCCGTCGCGGACGGTCGTCGAACACGGTGACAGCCAGCTGCTGGCCGGGACAGCCGTGTGGGAGCGTCGCGGGGTGGGCAGCGTGAAGATCACGACGCTGACACCGGACAACCCCGCGCGCGGGCTGCCGCTGATCCACGGTGTCGTGGTGCTGACCGACCTGGTGACGGGCCGGATCACCGCGCTGCTGGACGGCGCCGAACTGACCGCCGTGCGGACCGGCGCGGTCGCCGCCCTGGCCACGCGGGTGTGCGCGGACCCGGGTGCGGACGAACTCTCCCTTGTCGGGGCTGGAGTTCAGGCAAGGGCGTTGGTGAACGCGGTGTCGGCCGTACGTCCGATCAGGACTGTTCGGGTGTTCTCCCGGACCCCGGCGCGGACCGGGGAGTTCGCGTCCTGGGTTCGGGAGAGCCACGGCCTGCCGGTGTCGGTGTGCGCCTCGGTGCGGGACGCCGTGGTGGACTCCCCGATCATCTGCACCGCGACGTCGACCTCGGGCTCGGAACCGTTGGTGGCGGCCGACTGGGTGGCGCGCGGCGCGCACGTCAACGTCATCGGCGGCACGCACGAGGATGCCGTCGAGGTCGACCCGGCGCTGCTCGCGGCGGCCTTCGTCGTGGTCGAGGAGCGCGCCGCGGCGGTCGAGGACGCCGGTGAGGTGCGGGCCGCGCTGGCCCGCGGCCTGATCACCGAGGCGGACCTGCACGACCTGGGCACCGTGACGGATCGACCCGTTGGCACCACGGTGTTCCGCGGTGTCGGTATGGCCATTGAGGACACCGCTGCCGCGGCGGCGCTCTACGAGGCGTCCGGGTGAGTGCGGCAGCGGACCATGAACGAGCGCTCGAACACGATGACGGTCTCACCGGTGGACTTGGTGCCGGTGGTCTCGACGGTGATGATCCCGTTGCCGGGCCGGGAGTTCGAGAGCCGCTTGCCGAGGATCCGGCTGGTGGCGTAGAGGGTGTCGCCGACGTAGACCGGGTCCTTGAGCCGGACCCGGTCCCACCCGAGGTTGGCCACGGCCCGCGCGGAGAGGGCCTGCACGGTCATGCCGCCGACGAGGCACAGCGTGATGCCGCTGTTGACCAGGATCCGCCCGTACTCGGCGCCCTCGCCGTAGGCGCGGTCGAAGTGCAGGGGGTGCTGGTTCATGGTCAGCAGGGTGAGCCAGGTGTTGTCGGTCTCGGTGAGCGTCCGACCGGGCCAGTGCCGGATCACCATGCCGGGCTCGAAGTCCTCGTAGTCGCCCCCGTGCTCCTCGACGAACTCGTCGTCCCCCACCTGCCGCAGCGTCATGCCCGCCCCTTCACGTTGGTTTGCAAAGGAAGTGCTCACCGATGACCACGCACCCCTGGTTCGGAGCTTACAGTTTCGCGCCGACGGCACCAGCCCCCGTCATCCGCGAGCGGCTGCACTACGAGATCCGCGACACGGGCTGGCCGTACCAGCCGTTCCTCCCCGCCGCCCCGATCGCCCTGCCCCGAGCCTCCCACGCCGAGCTGTTCCGCGCCGCTTCGGCACTGCTGGACCTGGTGCGGCGCACGGCCTTGGAGACGGCGGACACGACCGAGGGTCGGCTGAAGGCGTACCGGATGCCGGAGAGCGAGCACCGGCTGTTCGTGGCGGACCAACTCCTGGAGGAGCGCTACGCCGACCGCGTGGCCCGCCCGGACGTGGTGATCGGCCCGGACGGCCCGAAGTTCCTCGAGTTCAACGTCAGCGGCGCCCTGGGCGGTCCGATCGAGACGCACTGCCGGATGGCGGTGTGGCGTGACCTCTACGGCATCGACGGGTTGAGCCCGTTCGGCGCCCGGGCCGCGATGTTCCGGGACCTGTGCGTGGAACTCGGTGTGTCGCCGAGGGTGGCGATCGTCGGAAGTGCGCGGGACCAGGGGGTGTCGTCGACGCGGTACTTCGACCTGGAGTCCGAGTACTTCGGCGCCTTGGGCCTGCACGCGCGGTTCTTCGAGCCCGAGGATCTGCACGGAGCCTGGGATTGCGCGCCGGAGTCGCGGTACGGGGTGGGGTTGCGCAACTTCACCATCCCGGATTGGGAGGGCCTGGGGATCGACATGGCACCCGTGCAGGAGGCGCTGGACCACGGGTGCCTGCTGGTGGGCACGCAGACGTCGACTTTCCTGTCGAGCAAGGTGACCATGGGCCTGCTGTCGGAAGGACGGCCGTGGATGACCACCGCCGAACGCGCCTTGGTCGCGAAGTACCTACCGTGGACCCGAGTCCTGACCGACCGCCGAACAACCTGGGAGGACCGCGAGGTAGACCTGCTCCGCTTCACAGTGGACACTCAGGAGCGGTTGGTGTTGAAGGCGGGGCTGGGGATGAGTGGTGAACAGGTCATGATCGGCCGCGACACCGCCCCCGGCGAGTGGGAGTCGGCGGTGACCGCCGCGGCGGAGGTGGGGACGAGCGTCGTCCAGGAACACGTCACCCCGCAAACCTGCTCCCTGTGGGTGATCCCGGAGGAGGGAGACGAGGCCCACCAGGCGGAAGTCGCCCCGGTACTCGGCCCCCTCCTCTTCGGCTCCCACCCGGCGGGCATCATGACCCGCTTCTACGCCGACGGGAAGACCGGCATAGTCAGCGTCTACGGCGGCTCGGCATCGGACACCTGCGCGGTCGCGGTCTGATCGCCGAACCACGCGACCGCACCAGCCGAGCCGGACGATCTCGGACACCCGCCACCGCCCGGTCACACCGCGGTGTCGACCCCCTCCTGCCACGACGACCGGCTCGAGTCGGTCACGTGGCGGCGCCGAACCAGCGGGTCAGGTGCACCTGGAGTTCCCGTTGGTCGCCACCGACCCAGGCGACGTGACCATCCGGCCGCAGGAGCAGCGCGGGCACGTCCAACTCCTCGGTCACCTCCGCCACGTGATCCACCCTGTCCTCCCAGCCCGCCACCTGAAGCCCACCCGTCTGGTCGAGCAGAAGACCCCGACCACCGCGCATCCGCTCATAGAGACGACCGGTCTTGAGCGTCACGTCCCGCAGGCGTTTGCCCAGCAGGTCGTGGCCCTCACCGAGGTCGTACCGGATGTCGAGAGCGGTGATCTTCTCGATGAGCCTGCGGTTCACCTCGTCGATGTCCACCAACTCCGCCAACAGCCGCCGCACGGCCTGGGGGCCGGGATCGGTCGACATCAGGTGCATCTGCGCCCGCGTGTTGTCGAGCACGGCCGCGGCCACCGGGTGGCGTTCGGCCTGGTAGGTGTCGAGCAGATCGTCCGGCGCCCAACCCGCGACCGCCGCGGCGAGCTTCCACCCGAGGTTCACGGCGTCCTGGATGCCGAGGTTGAGCCCCTGCCCACCGGTGGGCGGGTGGATGTGCGCGGCATCGCCCGCCAGGAAGACGTTGCCCACCCGGTAGCGCTCGGCTTGACGGGTGGCGTCACCGAACCGGGACAGCCAGCGCGGGGAGTGGACACCGAAGTCCGTTCCCGCGTAAGCGTGGAGTTGCCGTTTGAAGTCGTCGAGGGTCGGCGGGATCGCACGGTCCTCCGCCACCCCGTCCGCCGGGACGATGACCCGGTAGTACCCCTCGCCGAGCGGCATGGTCCCAAACCGAGATTGCGTCTTGCGAACCTCAGCCCCCACAGCAGCCACCACCTCCGGCGACTCCGCGATGGCCATCTCCCCCAACAGCGTCTCCACGGTGGTGGGCTCACCGGGAAAGTCCACACCGACGAGCTTGCGAACCGTGCTACGACCACCATCGCAACCAACGAGGTACCGAGCCCGCAAGCAAGTCCCATCGGCAAGCTCAGCCGCAACCCCGCCATCCTGAGTGAGCCCAACGAGTTCAACACCACGACGAACCTCGGCACCCATCTCAACAGCACGCTCGGCAAGCAACCGATCAATAACAGTCTGCCGAATACCAAGAACATAGGAGTGACTGGTGTCGAGCCGCTCCGGCCACCCCTTGCCAAGCCCCGCAAAGAATCCCCCCACCGCATGCTTGGTCCCGAGGGCAAGGAACCGGTCCAGCAAACCACGCTGATCCATCAACTCGATGCTGCGCACATGCAACCCCAACGCCCGAACAACCGGCGTCGGCTCCACGTCCCGATCAAGCACCAGCACGCGCACACCGTGCAACCGCAACTCGCCCGCCAACATCAAGCCGGTCGGACCAGCCCCGACAATGACCACGTCGAACATGAACCGCCCATCCACTAAGCACACCCCCACACCCACAGGCCCCAACCACTACGGCGGGCAATTCTGGACCACAACCCAGCCCTTGCCACAAGCCCCCCAGTGCGCTATATGTTGAAGTGGGAGGGAGTCACTCCCCCAATCCCACACAACGGATCCCGCTCCCACACGGTCGAGCACCGGCCACCCCACAACCGCCGCAGGATCCCAGCCCCACCCAACGCAACGCGGCAACACCGGACCCACCCCACAACCGCCGCTTGAGTCCAGCCCCCCCGCCTAACGCAACGCGCCCGCACCATTCGCCTTGATTGGGTGGACTTGCTTTGCGTGGGGGGACGAGCCTGCCAAATTCTCCTGCGGGTGGGGTGGGCTTGCCCCTCCCCACCGCTCTTGCCCCACCGCAGGCTCGTAGGGGCCCTTGACCTCAAGGGGTCATTGCGACACGGTGTTTGACCAGAAGTTCGTTGTTGTCATCTTGTTCGCCGGTGGCATCACGAACCGGGTCTGGCGTTCCACCAGGGTCGGGATCTGAGACTTGCACGCGGACCCGAGGATTGGATCGCCTTCCCGGAAGTCGGGCACGGCCCGGTCCTCGTCCTCTTTCGGGCGTTCGCCGATGTTGACCATGCCCACGATCAGGTCATGTCGAGGCTGCTTCCGTCACGGTGACACACGTTTCGCGCGACCCGGATCGCAAAGCCTTGTGCGTCATGGCCCGCAACCCGCCCGCGCGTTCCAACTTGCGCGACTACGGTCGGGCACGCATCGCCGCAGCGCGTTTCCCCGACTTCACCGCTCGATAAGCCAGCCACCCACCAGTACGGGCTACCTCCCGAGCGATCACCGAATGACGCCGCACCAGCGCCCGCCCGATAAACCTGAAAGACCGCCTCGCTCTCAACTCCCGCGAAATCGTTTCCCGCTCCTCGGAACTCAACACCACACGCCACAGCATGATCTCTGATCACTCATCCCCGAGATCATCTCATGCCTGGCGCATCGACTCCTTGAGGTCAAGGACCGACAGAACCGGAAGATCAACAGCGAGCCTGTGGACAACTCACTGCCCGGCGGAAGCAGCACCCGCCTTGTCCCGGGCCAACAGGTCGGCAGCGATGCCCTTGGCCATTTCAGCAGGACGAGCATTCCGCAGCCGGATAGCGGTAATGATCGCTCCATCCGCCAACAGGTTGAGGGTCTCAGCAAGGCCATCAGCATCGTTGTACCCAGCCGCCACCAGCAGGTCACGGAGGTACGCGATCGTGGCCAGTTCGTGCCTGGCCGCGACCTGATGAGCCGGACTCTCCGGATCCGCCGACTCCACCATCGTGTGAATGGCGGCACACCCCCGGTAGTCATCGGCCACGAAGCGCTCCGCCAGGGCGTCTAACACGGTCAGCGGGGACCGCCGCGGGTTGCCACGGCGTCGGACAGCCAGGCGAGCCAGGTGTCGCTGAAGGTTCGGATCGTGAGGACGACCAGGTCGTCCTTGCTGGCGAAGTGCCGGTAGAACGACGCCCGGCCGACACCCGACACCGTCAACAGCCGCTCGACGCCGACGGCTCGGATGCCCTCCGCGTAGAACAGTTCCTGCGCCGCGCGCAGGAGGCGCTCGCGGGCATGGGTCGGCATCGGACGAGGATAGCACCCACAACGGTACCGTTCGGTACCGTCACGGACAGGGCGGCGCGTACGGCACGTCCTCGCCGACGTGCGCGCGCCAGCTGTCCGGGGTCAGAGTGCCGCGGGTGGTGTCACAGACCCGACGGGCATCGCCCACCACGTCGAGGTTCCACAGCCGCAGGGTCCGGTCCATGCTCCCCGTCGCCAGCGTCCGCCCGTCCGCGCTGAACGACACCGACAGCACGCCCGCGCCGTAGCCGCCGAGCGACTCCTCCGACAACACCGGCGCGCGCGGGTCGGAGACGTCCCACAACCGCACCGCCTGGTCGAAACCGCCCGTGGCCAACGTGCGGCCGTCCGGGCTGAAGGCCATGGTGAAGATCGTGTCGGTGTGCCCCGCCTGCGGTTCGGGCAGCCGCACGGGACGCGCGCGGTCCGTGACGTCCCACAGCCGCACGGTCGAGTAGTCGCCGGTCGCCAGGATCCGACCGTCCGGGCTGAACCGGACCGCGTACACCGGCGAGTCGTACACCAACGGCTCCCCCAGCGCCGTCGGCCGCGCCGGGTCGGACACGTCCCACAGCCGCACGGACTTGTCGAAGCTGCTGGACACCAGCGTGCGCCCGTCGGGGCTGAACGCGACCGTGTACACCGGACTGCTGTGCTCCGTGATCGACCGGAGAACCTTGGGGTGCAACGGATCTGCCACATCCCACACCGCGACGCTGTCGTCGCCCGCCCCCGAGGCCAACGTGCGCCCGTCCGGGCTGAACGCCAAGGTGTAAACCGTCTCGCTCCCCACGACCGGCTCCCCCAACTGCCTGGGGTGCACGGGATCGGAGACGTCCCACAGCCGGATCGAGTGGTCTTGACTGCCGGACGCCAGAACCCGACCGTCCGGCCGGTAGGCGAGCGCGTACACGATCTCCGTGTGCCCCTTCAGCGGTGGCCCCGCCTGCCGGACCTGGGCGGGTTCCGTCATCGACCACTGCCGCACCCCACCGCCCACGCCACCCGTGGCCAGCATCCCCGTCGCCGGGCTGACGGCTGTCGACGCGACCACGCCCAGACCCGCGTCCAGGGAACTGGGCGGCAGGTCCCACAACCGCACGACCCGGTCCGCACCCGCCGTGGCGAGCGTGTGCCCGCCCGGTCCGAACGCGACGGTGTGCACCGCGCGGGTGTGTCCGGTCAACGGTTCCCCCACCGCGACAGGTGGATCCGGGTCCGCGACGTTCCACAGCCGAGCGGACTGGTCGGTGCTGGCGGTGGCGACCGTCGCGCCGTCCGGGCTGAAGGCGACGCCGTTGACCGCGTTGGTGTGGCGCGGCGGCGATTCCGCGAGCGGTCGCGGCGCGGTCGGGTCGGTGACGTCGACCATGCGCAGCTTGGTGTCGCCGTTCGTGGCGACCAGGCGCCCGTCCGGGCTGAACGCCACCGAGGTCACCCGGACGTTCTTGTCGATCACCACCCCGCCCAGCGGCGCGGGTGCCGCCGGGTCGGCGACGCGCCAGAGCCGGATCGCGCCGTCGTCGCCGCCGGTGACCAGCGCCTGTCCGCCGAGGCCGAACGCCAGCGCGCCGACCGGCCCGTCGTGCGCCGCGATCGGCGGACCCGCGGGCCGGGGGTGCGCCGGGTCGGCGACGTCCCACAGCAACACGCGGTGGTCCGCGCCGCCGGTCGCCAGCACGGGCGCGTCCGGTTTGAACGCGACCGGCACCGCTCCCCTGGTGGCCACCGCCAGCGGTGCGCCGAGGCGGGCCGGGTGGGCCGGATTCGACACGTCCCACAACCAGACCTTGCCGTCCGAGCTCCCGGCCGCGAGCACCCGGCCGTCGGGGCTGAACGCCACGGACCCGAGTTGCCCCTCCGGCCCGATCAGCGGGCCGCCGAGCGCGACCGGGCGCCGTGGATCACCGACGGCCCAGAGCCGGACCGTCTGGTCCGCCCCCGAAGAGGCGAGGGTGCGGCCGTCGGGGCTGAAGGCCAGCCCCCAAACGCCATCCGTGTGGCCGGTCAGCGGTGTGGACAACGGCCCGTTGCCCGCGACCACCAGCCGCGAGTACGTGTCCTGACTCGGGCGCATCCGGTGCGCCACCAGGGAAAGCTGAGCCGAGAGCGACGGGTCGACCGGCCGCAGCCGGTCCGCCTCCGACACCACGCGCCGGTAGACGGCGAGGTCGCGCTGTTCGACGGCGTCCTGCCTGCTCTGCGCGGCCCACACCGCCGCGCCGGACGCCACCAGCGCCAACACGCCCAGAACCGCGATGACCGCGGTGCGCAGCCCGCTCGCGCGCCGCCGCGCCCGCACCCCGGCGTCGAGGAACGCCCACCCGGTCGCGCTCAGCTCGCCGGGGTGGGTCCCGGTCGCCTGTTCCAGCCTGCTTCCCCGGTACAGCAACGCGCCGTCGCGCCCGCCGCGAACCCACGCGACGGCGGCGTCCTCGAGGTCTTGGCGCAGCAACCGACCCGCGCGGTCGGCGTCGAGCCAGCCGCGCAGCCGGGGCCAGTGCCGCAGCAGGGCCTCGTGGGTGATCTCGACGGTGTCCGCGCGCCGGGTCAGCAGCCGGGCTTGGGTGAAGGCGTCGGCGACGGCGGCCACGCGGGCCGGGTCCATGCTCATCGAGAGCAGTTCGTCGCGGGAGAGCCTGCGCCGGATGTCTTCCGTGCCGTCGCCGACGCGCACCAGGCGCGGGAACAGCCAGGCGGCGGCGTTCCGCCCGGCCGGATCGAGTCCACTGTAGACGCGCTCGGCGGAGGTGGCCAAGGCGTACCGGATGCCGCCGGTGTCCTGGTACCCGCGGACCGTGAGGAGGTGACCGTGGCGTTGCTGCCAACCAACGCGCAGCGCGTGCGCGAGCAGCGGCAGCCGACCGGCCTCGTAGTCACCACCCGAGGCGCCGAGATCGCGCAACAGCACCTCGACGAACCCGTCCTCGACCCGCAGACCGGCCGCGCGCGCCGGGAACACGATGGCCTGCCGCAGCTCGGCCTCCGCCATCGGCCCGATCACCAGCGGCTTGTCCTGCAACGCGACGCGCAGCTCGGGGTGGTCCACGCACGCCGAGTAGAAGTCCGACCGGACACCGAACACGACGAGCGCGGCCGGGTTCGGCGCGGCGGCGAGCCGCACCAGGAGTTCGATGAAGGCCCGGCGTTGCGCCAGGTCCGGGCACAGCGTGAACAGCTCCTCGAACTGGTCCACCACGATCAGCGGACGGACCGAGTCCACAAGGGACACCCAGTCGGCCGGGTTGTCCGGCAGCGAGCCGGATCCGGTCAACGCGGCGATGTGCGCGGCCAACGCGCGCATGGGTTCCGCGGTCGGGGTGAGCACCACGGACGGCCGCCTGGCACCGGGCACCGCGCCGCGGGCGAACGCGGGCAGCAGCCCGGCGCGCAGCACCGACGACTTCCCGGCACCCGACGGCGCGACCACGACCTGCACGCCACCGGCCGTCTGCCTGCTGTCCAGGTGCGCCACCAGGTCCGCGACCACCCGCTCCCGCCCGAAGAACCACGCGGCCTGTTCGGGTCCGAATGCGGCCAGACCCGGGTAGGGGCAGTCCGATTCGACGCGTCCCGGTACCGCGCGCCGCTGCGCGGGCACGCCGTCGTCGTAGTACAGGTGCTGGTCGCCACCCACTTGCGTGAGATGGGCGGCCTGGATCGCCGTGCCGTACACGACACCGGTCATCTCGTTGCGCGACACGGACTTCGAGACCGTTCGGTCCTGTTCCACCGTCCACTCCTGAACCGCCGGGGATTCCAGGGTATGGAGAACACGGCCCGCGATCCGCGATCTTGGCAACGACCACCCGATCGGGCTGACGTTTGGCCGGCTTCTGTCAGATGGCACGGCTGACGTGGTGGACGACGACCGCGCGACCATGATTGTATACGCGTATACAAACTGCCGAGCATCATGGGGGATGCCATCGTGGGGAATCCGGATCGAGGGCGCGCGCTCGCCGCCGTGGCCCTGGCGCAGTTCATGGCGACGCTGGACATGTCGATCGTGAACGTGGCCCTGCCCGCCATCCGCGCGGGCCTGGGCGTGGACCCGTCCGCACTGCCCTGGGTGGTCAACGCCTACGCCCTGTTCTTCGGCGGGTTCCTGCTGCTCGGCGGCCGTGCCGCGGACGTGTTCGGGCAACGGCGGCTGCTGGTGTTGGGCACCGCCGTGTTCGCCGCCGCGTCGCTGGTCGGCGGGCTGGCGCGGGACCCGTGGCAGCTGATCGGCGCCCGCGCGCTGCAAGGACTCGGCGCGGCGCTGATGGCACCGGCCGCGCTGGCGCTGCTCACGCTGACGCAGCGGGAAGGCCCGGAGCGGGCGCGGGCGCTGGGGGTCTACGCGGCGGTGTCGGCGGTGGGCGGCTCGCTCGGGGTGCTCGCGGGCGGCCTGCTCGCCGAGTACGCGGGCTGGCGGTGGGTCATGCTGGTCAACGTGCCGTTCGCGGTGGCCGTGGTCGCGCTGGCCGTGCGCGCGGTGCCCCCGGGCGCGTTCGCGGGCGTGCGAGGGCGGTTGGACGCGGTCGGCGCAGTGCTGGCCACCGCCGGTGTCGGCGCGCTGATCCTGGGTGTGACGCGTACCGAGGGCCACCCGTGGACGTCGACTACGACCTTGCTGACGCTGGCCGGCGCGGTGGCGCTGCTCATCGCTTTCGCGTGGTGGGAACGCCGTGCTCCCGAGCCGTTGGTGCGCCTGGAACTGCTGGCCCACCGCTCGGTGTCGGGCGCGAACCTGTTCATGCTGCTGCTGTGCGCG
The DNA here is from genome assembly GCF_041897805.1 of Actinokineospora auranticolor. Classification (GTDB taxonomy): domain Bacteria; phylum Actinomycetota; class Actinomycetes; order Mycobacteriales; family Pseudonocardiaceae; genus Actinokineospora; species Actinokineospora auranticolor. The sequence continues at coordinate 3,226,622 of NZ_CP154825.1, read as the reverse complement.
GGCCAGTTCGCGGCGTTCTACTTCGTGTCGCTGTACCTGCAGCAGGTCCTCGGCCTGCCGGGCGCGCGAGCCGGGTTGGCGTTCCTGCCGATGTGCCTGGCCGTGGTGATCGGGATCGCCGCCTCGACGCGCCTGCTGCGCCGGGTGCGCGTCCGGCCGCTGCTGATCGCCGGTGGCCTGCTCGCCGCGGCCGGGTTCCTGTGGCTGGGTCTGGCGATCGGCCCGGACAGCGGTGTCGCCGCCGCCGTGCTCGCGCCGTCGGTCCCCACCGGGCTGGGCATCGGGCTGTGCTTCGTGCCGCTCACCGCCGCCGCCACCGGTGGCCTGCCCCGGCACGCGGCGGGCACCGCGTCGGCGCTGCTCAACAGCGCCCGCCAGATCGGCGGCGCGATCGGGCTCGCCGCGCTGGTGACCGCGCAGGTGGCGGTGACCGGCGGCCGGGAGGAGGTCTCCGCCACCACCGACGGCTACGGCGTCGGCCTGGTCCTGGCGGGCGCCTGCCTGCTCGCGGCGGCGGTGGTCGGCGCGGTCGTGCTGCCGCGCGCGTCTCGGACGGCGGTGGACGCGTGACCCGCCCGCGCGGTCCTGGGGGTCCGCGCGGGCGGGGGCGCGCGACAGGGGATTAGGGTTGGCCGGTCGAGGGGGGACCATGGCTGGCGAGGACGCGGGCAAGCGCAAGGTCGGGCGACCCGCGCGGCTGTCGGTCCAGGCCATCGCCGCGGCGGCGACCCGGATCGTGGCGGCCGAGGGCGTCGACGGGCTCTCGATGCGCCGCCTGGCCAAGGAGCTGTCGTCGACGCCCATGGCGCTCTACCACCACGTCCGCGACAAGGACGAGCTGCTGATGCTGGTGCTGGAGGAGTACGCCCGCGACCTGCCCCGTCCCGAGCTGCCCGCGGAGCCCCGCGCGCGGTTGCTGGCCGCGGCCACCACGATGTACGAGCTGCTGGCCGGGTTCCCGTGGGTGGTGGAGGTGCTGGCCACCGACGACCTGGCGGCGCCGTCCGCGCTGTGGCTGGTCGAGGACATCCTCGACGCGGCCATCGCGTGCGGGCTGTCCCCGGAGCGGGCCGTCTACGCCTACCGCGTCATCTGGTACTACACGGCCGGGGACCTGCACATCGGCTACCAGCGCACCCGTCGCCAGGCCGCGGCCGGGGAGCCCAAGCACCTGCGGCGGGTGTTCGCCGAGCTGGACCCGGCGCGGTTCCCCCGGATCACCTCGCTGGCCGCCGAGTGGGCCACGGTGGCCCGCGCGGACCGGCACCGCGAGGCGCTCGCCGACATCATCTCGGGACTGCTCGACTGAAGGTCCACTGCGGACTGGGAAAGAACTGTTGTTGGGGCCGGGTTCACGCGGTCGGACGGTGCCGTTCACGACCGGTGCGCCACCGCGTCGGCCGGGCCGGTCAGGCTGGTGCGGTGTACGACGAAGCCGGGCCCACCCGGGCGGCGGAACTGGCCGCGGCGCTGCTGGGTTCCCTCGGGAACCGCTGGCGGCACACCGTGGCGGTTGCGGGACGAGCGGCCGAGCTGGCCGTGACGGTGTCGCGGGCGGAGCGGTCCGTCCTGGTCAGCGCCGCGTGGCTGCACGACATCGGCTACGCGCCCGACCTGGTGGAGACCGGTTTCCACCCGATCGACGGCGCCCGGTACCTGACCCGCGCGGGCTGGCCGGACCGGATCGCGGCACTCGTCGCGCACCACTCCGGCGCCCGCTTCACCGCGCCGTTCCTCGGGTTGGGTCGCCAGATGGCGACCTACCCGTACGAGGACTCCCCCGTCTCGGACGCGCTGACCTACGCGGACCAGACGGTGGACAACCGGGGCACGCGCGTCTCGCTGCGTGACCGGTTCACCGAGATGCTGTCCCGCCTGGGGCCGGACTCGGCCAACGCGCGCGCCCACCACCTGCGTGAACCCGACCTGCTGGCGGCGGCGCACCGGGTGGAGCGCAGACTCACCAGTTGCCGCTGAGCGGGTCCCGGCGTCGACCGGGACCCGCCCTCCGGCTACCTGGGCGCGCAGTCGTAGAGACCCTGTGCGCCGCCGAAGAAGCCGCCGGACTCGGTCGGGGCGGTCGTGCCGCCGTACTCGGTCGCTGGGACCTCGCGGCAGTTCTGGTCGATCCACTGCTGCCTGCCCGTCGCGGCGCCGAACCCACCCGGACCACCGGGTCCGCCTCGGCCGCCCCCCGGAAAACCACCGCCACCACCGAGGACGTAGCGCAGGGTGCCGTCGGCGGACCAGGTGCGCAACTGCTCGACCGACGGGGCGTTGTCGGCGCCCATGAAGCCGCCCATACCGATGACGACCTCGTCGCTGCCGAAGATGAAACTAGAGGCCATCATCGACGGGCCGTTGACCGCCAGTGTGATCGCGGCACCACCGGAGTTGCGCTTGGCGTAGTCGAGGACCTTGCGCTGCTCGGCGGTGAGTCCGGTCTCCGCACCGGGGAAGCGACCACCCGCGAACTGGCCGCGGGGAACCTGACCGCCGCCCGGTCCACCCGGGGGCATGCCGCCCCCCGGGAACCGGCCACCACCGGGGAATTGGCCTCCCGGCGGGAACTGTCCGCCGGGGCCACCTCCACCGGGGAAGCGACCACCGGGACCGCCGCGCATCCCGAAGCCACCGAAGTCACCGGACGGTCCGGCGGCGGGCATCACCCCGTTCCCCGACGCTTGCACCGCCGTTCCGACACTCCACACCACCGGCACCAGCAGCAACGCCAGCAGTCCCGCGGCGAGCCCAGGACCGCTCAACGCGGGCACGAACCGACCGCCCACCAACCCGATGACCGCGACGGCGGCCACCACCAGAACGGCCCACGACGTCCAGCCGTTCCAGTTCGCGCGCAGTGACAATTCCGAGGCCCAGATCGCGGTTCCGGCCACGGCGAGCGGCAGCAGCGTCCAGCCGAATCCTTCCGGGTCGCGGTAAACACGCCACAACCACCGCAGGCCAACGGCGACGATGGCCGCTATGGGCGGTGCGAGCATCGTCGTGTAGTACGGGTGCCAGATGCCTTGTGCGAAGCTGAACACAACCGTGGTGACTACGAGCCAACTCCCCCAGAGCACCCACAACGCGCGCTCCGCCGGGGTTCCCGTGGTGCGCCGCGCCACGGCGAAGATCACCACGCCGACCAGGATCGCCAGCGTGAGCGGCAGCAGCCAGGAGATCTGGCCGCCGACGGAGTCGTTGAACATCCGGCCCGCGCCGGGCGTCTCGCCGAACCCACCGAACCCCGGCCCGCCACCCGGACCGCCGGGGCCGCCACCGGGCGCGTTCCCCGGGTCGAACCCCGGCGGTGGACCGGCGCCCGGCGACATGTTGCCACTGCCGCCGAACACCCGGCCGAGTCCGTTGTAGCCGATCACCAGGTCCCACGCGGAACCGTCGGTGCTGCCACCGATGTAGGGCTTGCGGCCCGGCCACAGCGCGTGCGCCGCCAGCCACCAGAACGACGAAGCGACGAGCACGACCGCCGCCGCGGCGAGGTCGAACAGCCTGCGCCGCAACGGGACCGCGGTGAACACCAGGTAGGCGACCGCCAGTCCGGGCACCAGGATCCACGCCTGCAACATCTTCGTCAGGAAGCCGCAGCCGATCAAGGACGAGCACAGCAGCAACCAGCGGGTGCGGGCGCCGCTGTCGGCCGACTTGATCGCGCGGGTGAACGCGTAGGCGGCGGCCACGAGCAGCAGGACCAGCAGGGTGTCCGGGTTGTTGTCCCGGTTGATCGCGACGGTGACCGGGGTGACCGCGAGTACCAGCGCGGCCAGCAGCGCCGCCTTCTCCCCCGCCCACAGCCGGACCGCGCGGTGCAGCAGGAACACCGCCGCCACGCCTTCGACGACCTGCGGCAGCAGCAGCGCCCAGCCGTGGAAACCGAAGATCAGCACCGAGATCGCCTGCGGCCACAACGACATCGGCGGCTTGTCCACCGTGACGACGCCGTACGGGTCGAAGGAGCCGAACAGGAAGTTGCCGAACCCGTGGGTCATCGACTTCACCGCGGCGGCGTAGTAGGTGTTGCCCATCTGCCCCGCGCCGATCCGCCACGCGTACAGCACCGCCGCGCCCGCGCATACGGCCACGAGCGTCCACACCGCCCATCGGGCGCGCCGGGGTTCCCCGGGTGGTTCGGCGACCGGCCTGGCCTCGTCCGGCTGCGGCGCCTCGGTGGGGGTGGTGACGGTCATGACTCGTCCTTCATCGTCGATCCTTTTCGTTGACGCGCGCGGAATACCCAGCCGCGCAGCAGGAGGAAGCGTCCCGCGGTGCCCAGCACCGAGGACACCAGCAGCACCACCAGTTCGAGCAACCGCGGCGGGTTGGGGTCGACGTGGTGCAGCGCCAGCAGCGCGCCCGAGGTGAACGCGTAGTACAACCCGAACACCGCGAAGCCCTGGAGGTGGGCGTGGCCGCGGCCCTTGACGGTTCCGGTGAAGGTGTAGCGCCGGTTGGCCTCGGTGTTGAACAGGGTGGTCAGCACCAGCGCGACCAGGTTGGCCACCAGCACCGGCCACCAGAGCCGGAAAGCGCTGTACAGCGCGAGGTTCGCGACGGTGGAGACCACGCCGACGGCCGCGAACGACAGCAGCTGCCAGGAGAGCGCGCCGGTGCGGCGGCCCAGCACCGCGTCCGGGTGCGCGGCGCTGGGCGCCGGTCGGGTGGGCAGGCCGGGGACCCGGGCCGCGCCGGTGGCCTTGGCGCGCGCCACGCGAGCCAGGCCGCGCAGGTCGGCAAGCGCCGTGCCCACCACGTCGACCCGGCTGTCCACGTCCTCGACCCAGTCCACCGGGACCTCGTGCACCCGCAGGCCGTTGTACTGCGCCAGCAGGAGCAGTTCGGTGTCGAAGAACCAGCCGTCGTCGCGGACCCGGTCCAGCAGCGGGCGGAGCACCGCGGTGCGCGCGGCCTTGAAACCGCACTGGGCGTCGGAGAAGCGGGCGCCGTGGGTGAGCCGGACGACCCTGTTGTAGCAGCGGGAGACGAACTCGCGCTTGGGGCCGCGCACGGTCCGCGCGCCCGCCGCGAGGCGGGAGCCGATGGCGATGTCGGAGTGCCCGTTGAGCAGCGGCGCCACCAGCGGGGCGAGCGCGTCGAGGCCGGTGGAGAGGTCGACGTCCATGTACACGACGACGTCCGCGCTGCTCGCCCCCCAGGACTCGCGCAGCGCCAGGCCGCGGCCCTTGCGGTCGAGGTGCTGCACGCGGACGCGGTCGTGGCTGACCGCGAGGTCGACCGCGACCGCGCGGGTGCCGTCGGTGCTGGCGTTGTCGACCACCACGATCGTCCAGTCGTGTGGGAAGTGCTCGGTGAGGTACTCGTGCAGCACCCGAACGCAACCGGGCAAGGCGCGTTCCTCGTTGTGCACCGGTACCATTATGTCCACTGTGGACAGCACCGGCGGGGTCCCCGCCCTCGGCCGTCCCGGGCTCGCCGCCACCGACACGTCGATGTCTCCCTGCCGTCCTGGTTCTGCCGGATCGTGACCGGTCGTCACTCACGGTGGCCCGGACCGCATGAGAACGGCCTTGGCACCCGCTGAGAGATTCGTGAGAGCCCATCCCAGTCCCCCGTGGCAAAACCACCCCCTCCGCCCGCCGCCGGTCGATCAGTAGCCTGTTAAGCCACGCAGAAGGGCGATGGCATGCGGTTGCTGGTGGTGGACGACGACCCCGACGTGCGGGAGAGCCTGCGGCACAGCCTGGAGTTCGAGGGCTACGAGGTGGTGACCGCGGCCGAGGGCGCGCAGGCGCTGCGGCTGGTGCTGACCGCGCGCAGACCGGACCTGGCGATCCTCGACCTGATGATGCCCGAGGTGGACGGGCTGGAGACGTGCCGTCGGCTGCGCGCGGCCGGGGAGCGGATGCCGGTGCTGATGCTGACCGCCCGCGACAGCCTGGGCGACCGGGTGACCGGCCTGGACGCGGGCGCCGACGACTACCTGGTCAAGCCGTTCGCGCTGGAGGAGCTGCTGGCCAGGGTGCGGGCGCTGCTCAAGCAGAACCGCGGCCCGGCCCGGCCGCCGCGCGCGCACGAGTGCGACGACCTGCGGCTGGACCTGGACACCCGCGAGGTGAGCCGGTCCGGTCGGCCGATCGACCTGACACCGACGGAGTTCGACCTGCTGGCCGTGCTGCTGGAGGCATCGGGCCGGGTGCTGACCCGCGCGCACCTGCAGCGGGCGGTGTGGGGGCGCGACCCCGGTACCAACAACCTCGACGTCTACATCGGCTACTTGCGGCGCAAGACGGAGGTGGGCGGGCAGAGCAGGCTGCTGCACACCGTGCGCGGTGTCGGCTTCATCCTGCGCACGCAGCCGTGACCGGTGAGCGGCGGCTGCTGCTGCGCACCCGGATCGCGCTCGGCACGGCGTGCGTGATGGCGCTGGCCATCGCCGCGATCAGCGTCGTCGTGTGGCTCACCACCCGGCACAACCTGCGTGCCCAGGTGGACGACACGCTGCTGGGTCGGCTGCCCCCGCCGGCCGCGCCACCACCGCCGCGGCCGGACTTCCACCGGCTGTGCGCGGGCGGCGACCCGCAGAGCTTCATGCGCGACATCCAGTTGCTCCGAGCCGACGGCACCACCTGCGCGCCATCGCGCGCCGACGCGGTGGTGACCGAACCGGGCGACGGCGACGGCGGCGCCGACCGCCTGCGCGACGGCGTGACCCGCTCGGGGGCCCGGGTGCGGGTGCTGCTGCACCCGGTGGGCAACGGCGAGGTGCTGCTGCTCAGCCGCGACCTGGTCGAGATCGAAAACACGCTGACCAACCTGGGCAACGTGCTGATCGTGGTCTCGGTACTGGGCGCGGCCATGGTCGCCGCTACCGGAGCCCTCCTGACCCGCGGCGCACTGGCCCCGATGGCACGCCTGACGAGCGCGGCGGAGGAGATCGCGCGCACCGAGGACCTGACCACCCCGGTGGCGGTGTCAGGCCGTGACGAGGTAGGTCGACTGGGCCGCGCGTTCACCCGGATGACCACCGCCCTGGCCGAGTCCCGCCGCCGCCAACGAGCCCTGGTCGACGACGCGGCCCACGAACTGCGCACCCCCCTGACCAGCCTGCGGACGAACATCGACCTGCTGGTCCGCAGCGAACGCACCGGCCGACCACTGGTCCCGGCCCAACGCGCCCGGGTCCTGGACCGGATCCAGGCCCAGGCCCGCGAGTTCGGCGACCTGGTCAGCGAACTGGTCGTCCTGGCCCGCGACGAACGAGAACTCAGCGCCGAACCCGTGGCGGTCGCCGAAGTGATCGACCGAGCGGTCCAACGAGCGGCGGTGCGAGCGGGCGACCGCGTGCTGGACGTCCGCGTACGCCCGTGGACGGTGGTCGGCGACGCGGTAGCGCTGGAGCGATCGGTCCTGAACCTGCTGGACAACGCGGTGAAGTTCACCCCCGAAGACACCCGCATCACGGTCCGCTCGGCCCCCGGCTGGCTCACCGTGGCGGACGAGGGGCCAGGGGTGCCGCCCACGGACCGGCCGCTCGTCTTCGGCCGCTTCTGGCGTTCACCCCACGCCCGAGCCCTACCGGGCTCCGGCCTGGGCCTGGCCATCGTCTCCGACACCATCACCGCCCACGGCGGCACCGTCCGGTTCGAAGACCCACCCAACGGGACGGGCGCCCTGGTCCGCGTCGAACTCCCCACGGCCACCTAGCCTCACCGCGTCCCCGAGTTGTCCACAGGCCCCCAAGATCAACCCACCGATTTGTCGGTGCGCGCCACTAGCATGGAAGTCGGGGGCCGAGGGCCGACCTCGTCAAGATCATCTATCCGACCCGCGCCCACATCCGCAGCTCGAACCCATGATCAAGACGTTCGAGCGCTCTGCGGCGAGTTCTCCATCCGGCGCGCGGCTAGCCCCGTCAGGTGCCGCTCAGGCGGGGAGACGGCCGGGCGGTGTGCTTGAGGGGGCTGGCGGCGTCGAGACCGGCGTCCTCGTCGACGCCGACACCCAGCCGCTCGACGAGTTCGGCGCCTAGCCAGCCGCCGTGGACGGCTAGGACGAGGCCGACCAGGGCCAGGATCACCGAGGTGCCGGTCGGTTGCCAGGTGCCCTCGTTCAGCCGCAGGATCCAGCTCACCGCGAAGAGCGCGAGCATGGCCGCGTTGATCAGCCCGTGGAGCAGACCGACCCGCCGCGCGCGGGTGCCGGGTGGGATGGAGAACCAGTCGACCCAGCCGAACATCGCGGCGAACGAGCCGCCGATGACCCCGGCGGCGGTGGTGTAGGCGCCGGACACGGCGAAGTCGTGGCCGCCGGTGACGTAGTGCAGCGCGTCGAGGACGACGGCCGTGACCAGCAGTCCCAGTGGGAAGACGATGAGCATCGGGTGCGCCGCGAACCGCGCCCGGTTGCGCATGGTCGACTCCTTCCGCCGGCGACGACCAGGGAATACCCGGCCCGGCACCGTCGCAACCGGACAGTCCGGCCCGCCACCCAGCAGACGCGGGCGCACCTCGCGCCCCGTGGCACTACGATCCCGCGACGGTGCGGGCGGCGGTGCCGTTCGCGTGATCAACTATGCCGAACCTGTCCGCCCGGGGAGTCGGAGCCGATGAACGAGTCGCCAGTCGTGGAGTCCGTGGGGGTGCCGCCGGTACCGGAGGTCGCGCAGGGGCGGTGGTCGCTGCGGCAGCGGTGGGTCGCGGCGTCGGTCGTGGTCGTGCTGGTGCTCATCGGGTCGATCGTCGGGGTCGCCATCGCCATCGCGGACCTGAGCACGGCCCGGGCGCGGCTGTTGGACCGGATCGGGCCCGCGGTGGTGACCACCCAGCGACTGGAGACGGCGGCGGTCGACCAGGAGACCGGGTTGCGCGGCTTCGTGCTCAGCCGCCGCGACGAGTTCCTGATCCCGTACGGCGACGGCTTCGCCCGCTACCGCGCCGCCCGCGACCTCGTCGCCGGGGCGGTCACCGACATCCCGCACCTGGGCGAGGACCTGGCCGGGGTCGACCGCGCGCTGAACCGGTGGCGCGCCGACTACGCCGACCCGGCCATCGCGGCCGTGGGCAGCGGCGCCCCGGTCCCGACCGCCGAGACCGGGCGACAGCGGTTCGACGACGTCCGCGCCGCCCTGTCGCGGCTGGTCGGCGACATCGAGGTGACCAGGGCGGAGGCCAGGGGCGCGCTCAACGACTCCGCCTCCCGCCTGGCGTTGACCTGCGTGATCGCGCTGAGCACCCTGCTGGTGGTCGTGGTAGGCGCGGTCATCTCGTTCACCACTACCGTCGTGCGCCCGCTGAGCAGGCTGACCGACCAGGTGCGCCGCGTCGCCGACGGCCAGTTCGGCCACGAGGTCACCGTGGCGGGACCGCGCGAGATCGCCTCGCTCGGCCACGACGTCGACGCGATGCGGCGGCGCATCGTCGACGAACTCGACCAGGCCAACGAGCGCAACTCCGTACTCGACGCCACGCGCCGCGAACTGGAGCGGTCGAACGCCGAACTGGAGCAGTTCGCCTACATCGCCTCGCACGACCTGCAGGAGCCGCTGCGCAAGGTGGCGAGCTTCTGCCAGCTGCTGGAGCGCCGCTACGCCGACAAGCTCGACGACAACGCCCGCCAGTACATCGGCTTCGCCGTCGACGGCGCCAAGCGCATGCAGGGCCTGATCAACGACCTCCTCGCCTTCAGCCGCGTCGGCAGGCACACCACCAAGCACCGCGACCTCGACGCCACCACCTTGGCCACCCAGGCCACCCGCAACCTCGCGGACAGCATCGAGAACGCGGGCGCGACGGTCACCATCGACCCACTCCCCACCATCCGCGGCGAGTCCCCGCTGCTGACCTCGGTGTTCCAGAACCTCATCGGCAACGCCGTCAAGTTCCGCGGCACCACCGCCCCGGAAGTCCACCTCTCCGCGACCCGCGAGGCCGACCACTGGACCTTCTCGGTGACCGACAACGGAATCGGCATCGACCCGCAATTCGCCGACCGCGTCTTCGCCATCTTCCAACGCCTGCACACCAAGGAGACCTACCCGGGCACGGGAATCGGCCTGGCCATGTGCCGCAAGATCATCGAACACCACGGCGGCACCATCCACCTCGACACCGCCCACACCCCGGGCACCCGCATGGTCTTCACCCTCCCCGCCGTCGACACTTCCTCCACAGTGGAACAGCCCACAACCGACCCGGAGACGGCACCCCCGGACACGGCTACGTGAGACAGCGGCTGCGCTGGCCCACAATCCCAACAGGACGATCCAAAGCCGACCGACGAGTCATCCCAACGAGCTGCCACCACGTTGAATGAGACACGGGCTCCTCTCACCTTGACCGCCGCCTTAGACCGTGTCCTACATGGCGACACGTCGTTGAGTTGATCATGGTTGAGGGTCGGTGGTCGTGGGTTGTTCCGGAGGGGTGGTGGGAGGTGGCCCGGCCGTTGCTGCCCGCGGCGAGGGTGCGGCCGCGGGGTGGTGGGGTGCGGAACATCGATGATGAGGCGGTGTTCGCCGCGATTGTGTACGTGTTGGTGTCGGGGTGTGCGTGGCGAGCATTGCCGCCGTGTTTCGGCGCGGCCAGGTCGACGGCGCACCGCCGGTTCACGATCTGGGCAAGGACCGAGGTGTTCGCGCGCCTGCACCGGAAATCCTGGAGAGAATGCGTGGACCGAGGCAAACCCGGCACCAAGGTGCACATCCTGTCCGACCGGACCGGAATGCCTCTCGTCACCGCTGTCCCAGGTGGCAACACCCCGGACATCGACGGCCTGAAACCGATGATCACCGCCCTGCTGTCGCGGCACCGCCCCGACCGCGGTCGACACTGGAAACCCCGCAAACTCCACGCGGACAAGGCATACGACAGTGCCGAGGTTCGGAACTGGCTGCGCCGCCACCGCATCCTGGCACGCATCGCCCGCTGCGGCATCGACTCCTCCCAACGACTGGTCGTCACCGCTGGGCCATCGAACGCACCATGTCGTGGCTGACCGGCCACCGCCGCCTCACACCCCGCTACGAACGACATCCCCGCAACCACCTGGCCTTCCTCGACCTGGCCGCGGCAATCCTCTGCTGGAAACGATCCCTCAAGAACCCATGATCAACTCAACGACACACCACGATGTTGGACACGGTCTTAGACCGCGTCCTACGTGGCGGCACGCCGTGAGTTGATCATGGTTGAGGGTCGGTGGTCGTGGATCGTTCCGGAGGGGTCGTGGGAGGTGGCGCGGCCGTTGCTGCCGCCCTCGGGAGTGCGCCCGCAAGGTGGTGGGACGCAGAACATCGATGATGAGGACGTGTTCGCGGCGATCGTGTAGGTGTTGGTGTCGGGGTGTGCGTGGCGGGCGTTGCCGCCGTGTTTCAGGGCGTCGACGTCGACGGTGCGCCGCAGGTTCGTGATCTGGGCTCGGGCGGGTGTGGGCTCGTCCGCATCGAGCGGTGCTCGACACAACGGGTGAGACCGGGTTGATCGACCTGTCCCGGGTACTGCTGGACACCGCTCATGTGGCTACGAGGCAAGCGGATCGGGGTGCGCATCGCCCGCCAAGGCGTCGAGTCCTCCCAGCGCCTGGGCCGACACCGTTGGGCCATCGAACGCACCCCGTCCCGGCTCACCGGCCACCGACGACTGCTCCCCGTGCCACGAAAGGCTTCCACGCAACCACCTCGCCTACCTCGACCTTACCGCCGCCATGCTCCGCTGGAAACGACTCCTCAAAATCGCCATATAGGACACGGTCTTAGTCCGCCACCACCTACCGCACACACGCGCCACTACGCGAGTCCCGGCATAGCGGCGCTCTCTTAAGACAGGGTCGTCCTCAGGCCACTGTCTGCCCTCCGAGTGCCGATTCGCCTGCCGGGTCGTCGCGGTAAGAGTCGGCTTGGAGGTTGTACAGGTCGGCGTAGTGGGGGTTGGACGCCATCAGTTCAGTGTGGGTGCCCACCTGCAAGACGCGGCCGTGGTGCATGACGACGATGCGGTCGGCGTGGCGGACCGATGCCAGGCGGTGGGTGATGAGGACGACCGTGCGCCCTGATTGCAGTGTGCGTAAAGACTCGTACACCGCTGCCTCCGCGCGGGCGTCGAGTGCGGCTGTCGGCTCGTCGCAGATCAGGATCGGCGCGTCGCGGTACAGGGCGCGGGCGACGCTGAGGCGCTGCCACTGCCCACCGGACAGGTCGTGGCCGTTGCGGAACCTCGTGGTCAACAACGAGTCCCACCCGTCGCTCAACGTGTCGACGACCGCGTCCGCACCCGAGTCCCGTGCGACCTGGTCGAGGTACCGGTCCCCTGGGTCGGGTCGGTCGGGCCTCCCCAGGGTGACCGCGTACCGCGCCGTGAGCGGCCACCGCGTCGGCTCCTGCATGACCGCCGCGACGTTGTCCGCCACCGAACCCCGGTCGACCGTGGACAGGTCTACCCCGTCCCAGCACACCGCCCCGGCTGTCGGTTGGTACAGCCCGGCCAGCACCTTGGCGAGTGTCGACTTGCCGGAGCCGTTCTCCCCCACCAAGGCCACCACCTCTCCCCGGCGGATGGTCAGGTCGATGTCCGCGAGCGCGGACCGCGAAGCACCCGGGTACGTGAACGACACCCCGCGCAGGGACACGACCTCCGGGTCGACAGGCGCGGACCGGCCCGTGACCTCGGGCGTGCGCCGCCGGGCCCGCGCGAAGAACGCGAGCAGGTCCGAGATGTAGAGCGACTTCTCGAACAACCGGTTGGCCGCCAGCACCACCTGCGTCAACGACGCGCGCACCGTGCGGATCGCCAACAGCGCCGCACCCGCCACGGCCAGCGGCGTCGCGCCCGTGTACAGCAGCCAGCCCAACGTCACGTACGCGAGCGTGATCCCCAGCCCCGACAACGCGCGGCCCGCCAACGCCACCCGCGTCTCCTTGGCCCCCAACTCGATCTGCGCGCGCTCCATCACGCGCGAGTGCCGGTCGTGCTGGTCCAGCAGGAACGGCTGCGCGCCGAACACCCGGACCTCCGCGGCGGACTCCTTGTACGCCAGCAGGTCCGTGATCAGCGACCGCCGCCGCCGGGTCTCGATCATGGTGGCGACGAACTCGTACTCCAACCGCGCCGTGCGCACCGTCGCCCAGGTCTCCGGCACCACCGACAGCAGCAACACCGGGAGCAGCAACGGGTGCAGCAACGCCGCCGTCGCCGCCGTGGACGCCAGCGAGACGAGCCCGCCGACCACCGCGACGGCCTGGAGCGTGGCGGTGTCGACGGCGTCCATGCCGCCGTGGCGGGACCGCGCCAGGTCGTCGTGGAAGTCGGGTTCGTCGAAGGTGACGAGGTCGATCCGCGAGATGGCCTCGGCGAGGTCCCGCTCCACCTGGTGGCGCACCTTCGGCCGCAACCGCATGGTGGCCGCGGAAACCGCCGTATCAGCCACGCCGCGCAGCGCGTACGCGGCCGCCAGCACCGCCAGGGACGGCGCGGCCGCCGAGAGCCGGTCCGGTGTCGGCCCCGCGACGAACAGGGACGTGAGCACGCCGGTGACAGCGAGCAGGCCGAGCGCGGTGACCAGCCCGGACACGACCTGCGCGCCGAAGCCGAGCAGCACCGCGCGCCGGTCCGCGCGCCAGGCGGTGCGGCCGACCATCGCCATCGCGGCGGGCAGGGAGCGCAACAACTTCCCCAGGCTCGCGCCGATCACCTCGTCGGCGTGGCCGAACCAGGACGGCGCCGACAGCTCCGCCAGCGGCTCGGCGCGTCTGGCCCCGGCTCGGGGTTTGGTCATGGTCATGGGTTCCCCCAACTCGTTTCGTCTTCGTTGGTGCCAGGGTGGCCGAGGGCACCGACAGTTCCGGGTCCGGCTGCCACCCATCAGGGCGTTCCGCGGCCAAGGTCCACTCGACCGGGTGACAAGGCAACGCGGATCCCCACGATGAAGGCATCGAGCGGACCCGCCGAACGACTATCCACTGAGGACTGAACAGGCACCGTGACCGATACGTTGTGGAAAAGTGTCGGCGCCCGGTGGGACGCTTCGAACATGAACGAGACGAAGGCACATCTCCAGCGATACCTGCAAGACGGCCGCGACGCGCTGCTGTGGAAGCTCGACGGGCTGTCCGAGTACGACGTCCGCCGCCCCATGACGGCCACCGGCACGAACCTGCTCGGTCTGGTCAAGCACGTCGCCGCGTGCGAGTCCGCGTACTTCGGCGCCACGTTCGGCAGGCCGTTCGACGGCCCCGCGTGGCTCACCGAGGAGTACGAGGACAACGCCGACATGTGGGCGACGCCGGACGAGACCCGCGCGGACATCGTGGGGCTCTACAAGGCGGTCACCGCGCACTCGGACGTCACGATCGCGACCAACGACCTCGACACCCTCGGCCGCGTGCCGCACTGGTCCCCCGACCGCGCGGAGACCAGCCTGCACCGCGTCCTCGTGCACATGATCGTCGACACGCAGCGGCACGCGGGCCACGCCGACATCCTGCGCGAGACCATCGACGGCGCGGTCGGCCTGCAGGTGGACCGGGACAACATGCCCGGCGGCGACCCGGACTGGTGGCGGGACTACCGCGACAGGCTGGAACACGCGGCTCGGGAGGCCGACGCGCGGGCCCGGCGGGCGGGCTAGCGCGCGGCGACGCGTCAGTGCACAAAGGACATCAGACGGCCGTGCGGAGGCGGTGGATATCGTGGGCGAGTTGACGGAGGTCGCTGTGGTGGGGGTGGCGCCGGGCCTGGGCGTGCAGTGGGAGCAGGCTGGCCAGCAGGCGTGGGGAGTGCAGACCCGCGATGGCGTCCAACGCCTCCCGGCCGATCGCGGCCCCCGCGGGCAGGTCGCCCTCGGCGAGGGTGCAGGTGGCCAGGCAGGACAGGTTGAACGCGCGTTGTCTGCACCGGTCGGCGGGCGCCTGGGCGAGCGCGTCGTGCAGGTGGTCGATGGCCGCGACCCGGTGCGTCGGGTCGGTGAGGCCGAGAATGGTGTGCGTGCGCGCTATGTGGGTCTGCAACGCGCCTTGGTCGAAGAACTCCAGGTACTCCGGTTGCTCGTGGTCCGTCGCGTGCGCGTACTCGTCCTCCGCGCGGCGCAGCGCCGTCATCGCCTGCCCGGGGTCGCCGAGCGAGGCGTAGGCGAGGGCCTCGTTGGCCAGCAGCAGCGCCACGGTCGCGGCGGAGCGCGACGCCTTCGCGGGGATCTGCGCGAGTTGGAACACCTTGAGGGCGTCGCCGGGGTCGCCGTTGTCGAGCGGCACGCGCCCGAGGTGGTAGAGCACTATCGCGGCGTGGCCCGTGTTGTCCGCGGCTTGCGTGTCCTGCACCGCCTGCAACAGGTAGCGGCGCGCCTCCGTCGGGCGGCCCAGGTCGTGCGCCGCCCAGCCCGCGAGGGTCTTCACCTCAGCCACGGCGGAGAGCAGTTCCGGCCGGACGTGGTCGGCGTGTGTGGCGTCGAGCAGCGATTCCGCCCAGCGGGTGTGGGCGAGAATGGCGTCGCGGCAGGAGCCACCGCCGTGCGCGGCGTCGTAGGCGCGCAGGGACCCGGTGAGCGCGCGCAATCTGGTGACGTCGGTGGTGCCGACGCGCCGGGGTGTGGGGGTATCGATGGGGGAGATCGACAGCATGTCGTGCTCGGCGGGCGTGAGACCGGCACCCACCACCACTTTGCTGACCAGACCGAGGAAGGCGCGACGCTCCATCGGGTCATCTTCCTTTCCGCCGAGCGGGGTCTGCCGCCCCACGGGGCGGAAGGCTGTGTCGTCGGTGTGCGCCAGGCCCAGGTGCCCGCGCGGGATGCCGAACCCCTCGGCGACCCTGGCCAGCACGTCGTAGGACTGGACCTGGCGGCCCTTCACGATCTCGGAGACCTCGGACTGGTTCTGCCCCGTGAGCGCCGCGATGCGACGCTGGGACACCCCGCTGGTCCCCAACAGCCGGAAGACCTCGCCGATGTCCCGTCGGGCGAGCGCGTCCCGCATCGCGGGCCGCTCCCAGGTCGCCGGGTCTATCGGGTGCGGGATGGGCAGGACGTTCATGTGTCCTCCAGACCGGTCTTCCGCCACGGTAGTAGGCAGATCGGCCCGACGCACTGGACCGATCGGTCAAACCGATCGGCCCCGCCGATCACCGCAGCGATCGGTCAAGGCGATGGGTCTGCCGCTTCCCGGACACCGCCCGGCTACCGCAAAGTCGAGGGACCGCAACCGGAAACTCCCCACACCGACCGGGAACCCCCGACACGGAGACGAGATGACCATGAGGCGAGAGACGCGGGCGGTGATCGTGGCGGTGGAGAGCCCCGTGGGCACGGTGTCCACCGCCGTCGACGAGCTGTCCGCGCACCTCCCCACCCGTGACCGCCCGATGATCTGCCCGTTGTGCTCGACCGAGAAGTGGCCGTGCGCCCGCTTCCGCGCCGCCGCCGACCTCGCCGTCAGCGGTGACGTGCGCTTGGAGGACCTGATCCCACCGGACCTGCGGCCGCGGCTGTGGCCGTCGGTCAGGTCGGGCTCATGAGGGCCGGGCGCGCCCGAGGGCGGCGCGACGCGATCTGGCGGGCGGCGGTGGCGCACCTCGACCGGCTCGACACCGTGGTGGCCCGCGGCGACCTGAGCTCGCGGATGTCGCTGGCCGACGTGGAAGTGAGCAGGTTGTCGGCGTCGTGGCGGGCGTTGCTGGCACTGCACCGCCCGGACCACCGGGGCCGGTGCCCGCTGTGCGGCCGCGGGCTGCGCGGGGGCGCTTGCACGGTGTGGGTCGTGGCGCAGCAGTACTTCCTGCTCACCTCGGAACTCGAACGACCGACCGCGAAAGGAGGACAAGAGCCGACACCCGGGCAGGGCGAGCCGATCGGCAAGGGTGCCTGCGGCACACCGGAGCACACCCGTGCGCGCCGCCGCCACACACCATCACCCGCGCCCAAGCGGTGGTCCAGACCGCCGTCCCCCACCTCGAACGACCGCTGAGCAGCCTCGGGTTCGGCCCGGCGCACAAGACCCGTGACCGTCCCGACCACGCGGTTCGCGATCGACCCGGCTCGTGAGCAGACCAACCGGTTTCCGCGTGGTCGGCTCGATCGCCGTGGTCCGGCTGTGGCCGGACCACTGGTTGGACCAGTTGGCCGGGGTCCGCTGCACACGGACCTCGAGAACCGGTCTCAACCACCACGTCGGGCCGAGCGCGTGCCGTGGTCCAGACCGCCGCGATCACCATGGATTCGGTCGATGCCCCGCCTCCCGGCGGTCATCGGGTGATCGCACGGACCCGTGCGCGGACCGGTTGTGCGGCAACTTGTCGGCAGCCGCCGCGCGGGCATGCCCGGCGGTCGACGACCTGCCACCAACGGCCGCCACGACCACGCCGCCGAGCTCTCTGCCAACGACGTCGGAGAGCCCGGCGGCGGGTACGGCGTGGACCCCCGGCCACGCCTGTCGTGGTCGGGAACGGTTCGACCACCGCGCCCCTTGAGTTACCCCCATCCGGTGGTCGGGCCGTAGCGGAGCCCCCGGTCGACGCGACACCGCCCCGCTGTGTCGACCGGGGTGCACCGCCCCCGCCAAGGTGGCCGGACCTGTCCCGGCGAACCGAGCCCCAGTGGTTCATCGCCGGGCCGGGTCGACCGCCCCCAAAGGCAAGCACCCTCCAGCAGATCCACCCCACCAACCACAGAACCACCCCACCACGTTCACACGGTAGGCGGTTTGACGGTAGCCACAATGGACCAGACCAACTACCCAGCACGACATTCCGGTCCACCGGTTCCGGCCAACCGGCCACGTTCGGAGCAGGCCACCACCCACTCGCAGAGCGAACCGAGCCGGAACCTACGCGCAGCAGCCAAGACCGACCGCCACCCCGAGATCGGATAGACCTGCCACCCGAGCGGCAGACAGAACGACAGAGCCGCGGCGAACCGATAGCCCAGAACGAAACACGACCACGCGATCAGCTGACTGGCCACTCAACCAGCGAGCTGGACGACCGGGCCTGCGGCGGGTCGCCAGGCCCGACACACGAACAGCACGGGCAGACCATGGCCTCAACGATCGGCCAAGCCAGCCACCCCGGTGGCAACAGAACGATCCGCCGGCAGTGAACCGGCGGGCCCGGCACACGAAGGGTAGGACCGAGCGCCACCGCGCGACCGGTTGGACCAAGCACTCGCGCGGCGGACTTGGGAGATACCGGCGGGCGAGCCACAGAACAAGAAGAGAGACCGAGCTGGGCCCGTGATGGACAGGGCTACCCCCCCCCCCCCCGAGTGGTGGCGGACCGATAGACCCGACACGCCAAGGAACCGGACCGACCGCCACCGCGCGACTTGGTTGGACCAAGCACTCGCGCGGCGGACTTGGGAGATACCGGCGGGCGAGCCACAGAACAAGGAGACAGACCGAGCTGGGCCCGCGATGGACAGGGCTAATCGCCCGAGTGGTGGCGGCGAACCGGTGGACCCGGCACAAGACCGAGGGCCATCGCGAGAGTGGCTGGGCCAGGCGCTCGGATGGCGGGCTTGGCGGAGATACCGGCAGGGCGGAGATACCGGCAGGCGAGCCGGTGCAGGAAGGGGTGGATCGCGCAGGGCTCCGCGTTGGGCGGGGGCGGCCGCACGGAGTGGCGAACCGAGGGCCGGCGGCGAGCCGGTCGACCCGGCACCAAGGGATTGATCGAGCACGGCTCCGCGATCGGCTGGACAGGCCGCTTCCGCGGCGGGTCGGGCGGAGGTCCGGCGGGCGACGTGCTTGAACGGGCCGAGCCCGATCTGCCGGCAAGCGGACCGGGTGCCAGTAGCGGCTGGTTGGCCCGGTAAGGCAGGTGACCGTACGTCACCGTTCGTGGGGAGGTGTGGGGGTGGGTTGGGTTGGTGGACCGTCGGGCCGGTGCGCCTCGCCCCCGACGCGAGGGGCACCGGCCCGACGGTGGGTCTCAGGCGGCGAACAGGCGGGCGCCGGTCGGCGTGAGGCGGACCGGGTCCGGGCGGGTGGCACCGGCCTTGGCCTCGACGCGCACGAGGCCGCGGCGGACGAGGAGGGTGAGGGCGTCGGCCTCCCACTGGGGCAATCGGCCCGCGGGGCTTCCCTCGGCGGACGCCCACAGGTAGCCGGTCGGCCCGCCGCACACGCCGGCGTGGAACAGGACGGCGCGGTCGGCCACGTCACGCAGGGCGGACATCTCGTTCTCGGTCATCGTGGCCTCCAAGGGTGCGCCGGGGGGTTGTGCTCGTACTCACAAGAGTCGGGCCACAACGGCCGATTGCACCCGCGCGCACCTGGAGAGCCCCTCGGCCGCTCCCGACCGGCAACCGCCGGCCGGGGGTGCGTGGGCCTGCCCTACGATGTGCCGCGCTATCCATCATGGGGGTGATGTTCGATGTTGTACTTCGGGGGCCTTTTCGGCCTGTTCACCATGGGGCTGTGGATCTTCTGCCTGGTGGACGTGATCACCACACCGGAGGGGCTGACCAGGAACCTGCCCAAGATAGGCTGGTTGTTGATCGTGCTGATCCTGCCGCTGGTCGGGTCGGTGCTCTGGCTCGTCGCGGGCAGACCGCAAACCGAACGCCCGACGGTGTACCGCTCGCGCGGCGCGTACGAACGGCAGGCATCGTCCTTCCCGGAGTACGACCGGCCCGGCCGCTTCGCCGCCACCGACGCCGCGTCCGACGAGGAGTTCCTGCGCCGCTGCCGTGAGCGTGCCGAGGAGCAGCGCCGCAAGGCCCGCGGCGACACCGCGCCCGAGGCCTAGACGGTCGTTGCCGGGCCGCGCACGAGAGGTGCGCGGCCCGGCAACGGTCGAAGGCCCGGGCACGGGTGAACCGCCACCAGCGAACCAACCAAGGACCCGGGGCACGACCGAGCGGGCCTCGGCACGGGAACCGGCGTTGGTCGATCGGTGGGACAGCGGCACCCGACGGGGTCGGGTGCCACGGGGGTCAGCGGCTGAAGACCTGGATCTCGTTGATCCGAGCGAAGGCGGGCTGGTGGGAGGGGCCCACCTTGGCGAGGACGCGGACGCCGCGGGTTTCGCGGGCCGTGAACCGGACCGTGAGCAGGGTCGCCCGGTTGTAGTTGTACGTGGCGACGGTGTCCCACCAGGTCTCGCTCGGGTTCAGGACCTGCACGTCGAAGTCTCGCAGCTCGTAGCTGACCGTGGTCCAGAGCACGACACGGCTCACCGACCGGCGGGACAACCAGCGGACGGAGACCCAGGCGGGGAAGTCGGTGACGGGTTGGGCGGCGTCGTTGGTCCAGCTGGTGAGGCAGCTGAGGGCGGTGTCGGTGTTGCCGTCGTTGACGCGGGCGGGCTGGTAGCCGGGGAAGCTCGAGGAGGCGGCCGCGTAGCCGCCGCGGGCGATGTTCTCACCCGGCGGGTGGGGGACGCTGGTTACCGTCGGTGACTGCGGGGTGGTCGTCGACAGGGTGGGGGTCGACGGCGGCAAGGTCGGGGTTGACGGGGGCAGCGTGGGCGCGGTGGGGGTCGTCGGCGGCAGCGTGGGAGCTGTCGGGCGGGGGCCGGTCGGGCCGGATTGCGGCGGCGGGGTCGGGGTGGTCGTAGTGGTGCACGGCGGGTTGGGTGCCCACGTGGTGTTGGGGATCCAGGTCGATGTGGGGTTCGACGTGGTGGGGACCGTCGGGTCGGGGTTGCCGGGGCTCGGGGTGCTCGCGGCGAGGTCGGCCGCGCCCGTGGCGCGGGGGTCGGCGGTGGCGGACGGCACCAGCAGGGCCAGCAGGGTCACCCCGACCAGTCCGAGCGCGGCCGGGAGATACGTCTTGGCGGGGAGTCGCACCGGGTGTTCCTCTCGTCGCGGAAAACGGGAATTCACAGTGGAGCGGTGTCACATTCGGCGATAGGGGCAAAATAGCGCACGACCCTTTAGGCGGGCGGGATTCCGCCTAATCGACCCGATCGCGGAGTATCTCCGTCACCGCAACAATTGCGGAATCCCCAAGGAAAGGACCGGTGAGCGGATCACGGGAGCCGATCAAGAGTCCACAGTGGGTGATCAAATCCGCCCACCAGGGAGGAAAGACACCGCATCACGGACGGCCGCCCACCCCACCCGGTTGAGGCAGCGACCGGGAACAGGGTGTGCGCCACCGCTGCGATATTCGGGGGAATCAGCGGACACGGTGGTGTTAGGGCATTTCGACCGTGGCCCACCGAGACTCCCGCGCCCCTATCTTCGTGCCGTCCGGATTCACCGGACATCCGGCGATAAGCACGGAGAGCGAGAAATGAGACGACTCAGATCCATCTCGGTGGCGGGCGCGCTGGCCCTCGTGGCGGGCGCGGTGGCGCTGACGGGCGCGCCCGCGGCGGCGGAAGAGGTCGGCACGACGGCCGTGCAGAACGACTTCGTGGTGTGGCGGCCGTCCAACGGCACCTGGTACCGCCGCACCCAGTCGGGGGTGACCGCGTCGAGCCAGTGGGGGCTGGCGGGTGACGTCCCGGTCAGCGGCGACTACACCGGCGACGGCCGCAGCGACTACACGGTCTGGCGGCCCAGCAACGGCGTCTGGTACGTGAAGAACCGGATCACCGGCGTCACCTCGGCCACCCAGTGGGGCCTGGGCGGCGACGTGCCCGCCGCGGGCGACTACACCAACGACGGGCGCGGCGACTACACGGTCTGGCGACCCTCCAACGGGGTCTGGTACGTGAAGAACAGCGTCACCGGCGCCACGTCGTCGACCCAGTGGGGCACCGGCGGCGACGTGCCCGCCGCGGAGGACGTCAACGGCGACGGCGCCACCGACTACGTGGTCTGGCGCCCGAGCAACGGCACCTGGTACGTCAAGGACGCCGTCACCGGCGCCACCACCGCCACCCAGTGGGGCCTGGTCGGCGACATCCCCGTCCCCGGCGACCACACCGGCGACGGCCGCGCCGACTTCACCGTCTGGCGACCCTCCAACGGCGTCTGGTACGTCTACGACAGCGCCACCGGCAACACCACCGCCACGCAGTGGGGCCTCGCGGGCGACGTCCCGGTCTCCGGTGACTTCACCGACGACGCCCGCGACGACTACACGGTCTGGCGGCCGTCCAACGGCGTCTGGTACGTCAAGGACAGCGCCTCCGGCACCACCTCGTCGACCCAGTGGGGTCTACAGGGCGACGTCCCCGTCGCCTTCCGCTAGCTCCACAAGGGACAACGCGCCCCCCGGGCGCGTTGTCCCGCTCACGCCGACGCCGGGACCGCGGCGCGGTCCAGCCCGCGCCAGACCGGGAGGACGAACGGGATCGCGGTGATGACCAGGTACAGCACGCCGATGGCGGCGGCGGTCGAGTAGGCGCCGACGGTCTCCACGGCGAGTCCGCCGAGCAGGGCGCCCGCGGGGATCCCGCCGAGGGCACCGGCGTTGAGGACGCCGATGGCCATGGGGCGCATCTCGTCGGGGACGCGTTCGTACTGGGTGACCGACAGGATCGGGTTGAGCGCGCCGACCGCCACTCCGCACAGGGTCAGCACGACCAGGTGGGTGGCCAGGCTGGTCTGCACGGCGAGGACGGCGAACCGGGGCGCGCCGCTGATCAGGAAGGCCAGCAGGAACGTCTGCCTGCGGGGCAGCCGGGCGCCGATCCAGGCGAACGCGACGGTGCCCGCCAGCCCGCCCGCGGCGAAGAAGCCGAGCATGAGGCCGAGCGCGACGCTGCTGTCGAAGACCTGCTGGGCGTAGACGGGCAGCAGCACCGACATCCAGGCGGCGTCGAGCAGGTTGAGCAGGACCAGCAGCCACAGGATGGCCCGCATGAGGCGGTCGTCGCGCAGGTAGTCGAGTCCGCCGCGCAACCGGTGCAGGTACCCGGTGGCGGCGCGGCCACCCGGCGAGGAGGGCACGAGGGCGGCGACCAGGACGGCGGAGAGCACGAAGGTCGTCGCGTCGATGATCAGGACCGCACCCGGGCCGAAGCCCGCGATGAGCACGCCCGCCAGTGGCGCGCCGAGCATCCGGGCGCCCCTGGAGGCGCCGTCGTAGGCGCCCGCCCCGCGTTCGGCGGGGATGCCCGCGCGGGCGACGAGCGCGGGCATCATCGACGCGCGGGCCATGGTGCCGGGTGAGGTGAGCAGACCGACGAGTGCGGTCAGCAGGAGCAGCACGCCGAACGGCAGGCCGACGGTGGCCCACAGCAACGGGATGGCGCCGACCGCGGCCGCGCCGCAGAGGTCGGAGAGCGCCGAGCTCACCCGGCGCCCGAGCCGGTCGACCAAGGGGGCGCCCAGGAGCGCGGCCGCGGCCGTGCCCGCCATCTCGACCCCGGCGACCAACCCGGTTTTCGCGGCGCTGCCGGTGGTCTGCAAAACGAACCACGGGACCGCCAGCACCGACATGGCGGACCCGCACAACGACAGCGCATTGGCGCTGAGCAAGGCAATCAGCGGACCCCGACTCACCACTCCCCCTTGCCGCAACGAAAAGCGTCCGGGGTCCAACAGACCAAACCCGGCAGGCACGATCAAGGACAACTGCCGGACCACCCCCGGTTCCCGGCCGTCAACCCGAGCAAATCACCCACCCACACCCCACCAAGCCCACAAGTCCCACCAGCCACGGCCGTTCGGACGAGCCCCCACCCCGTCCTTGAGCCGCAAAAGCAGCGACAAGGCCCACCGACCACGGACACCGCGTCCGCAGAGGCCCGCTCCCGGCAGGGACTAGGAGCAGCCGGTGCCGTCGCCGAGGCGGTGCACGACCACCTTCGCGAGGGGCGTCACGCGTTCCGCCCGGAGACGCTCCACGCTGAGCGCCTCGGGCTCGCCGTGGGACACGAAGTCCGAAATCCGGCGGTCGCCGGGGATGGAATACACGTACAACAGGACGTAGGCAGCCTCGTCCGCCGATGTCCCCAGCACGAGAGGGGCACCGGTCTTCCATTGGCCGCCCTCCGCAATCGCTTCCCGGGAAATGTAGTGGAAGATGCCGTCTGGACGCATCATCCCCACTCCGAACGCGATCTTCTCGCCCGCCTTCGGAATGGCATTCGCCAGCACACCGACACACCTGCCGACCGCCTGACCGTCCGCAGGAGCGACGATTCCGGTCGCCGTTGCCCGGCTCGACGCGCCGGACGAGGTGGCGGGCTGAGCCGTCACCAGCAGGGTGGTGCTGAGGGTGGTCGCGACCAGCCCCAGGTCCAGCACCACCCGCCAGACGTTTCGCCACGAACTCGTGTAGTGCGCCGGGTCGCGCCGGTAGAGATGTAGAAGCGCGAAGAGCGACGCGAACACCACCACCAGCGAAATGAGCAACGCGACAACCGAATTGGCCAGCGAGTTCGCCAGCAGGGACACGGTACTGGCGATACCTCCGACAAGACCGAGCGGGGAGAAGTTGACGGGTGGGCGATCTGGCTCCGATTTCGGTGAACCCCCGGCAGAGCCACTGGATGCCACTTCGTCGGTCATGACGCCTCCGCTGGTGCGTTGCCCTGACACCGGGGAGACGCGCCGGGTGACCACGCGCGACGCCCATGACCGCTCGCCGACGAATTCCGGCCGGCGCACCGTGGCCCGTCCGGGGCGGCGTGGCTGGTGGGGGCTGTCGGAGGGGTGTGGGAGGCTCACTGTTGTGAGTGGACCACTTGTGCTCCTGGACTCGGCCAGTCTCTACTTCCGGTCGTTCTTCGCGCTGCCCGAGTCGATGACCTCGCCCGACGGTGTGCCCGTCAACGCGGTTCGGGGGTTCGCGGGGATGATCGCGCAGATCCTCGCCGACCGGCGGCCCGGGCGGTTGGTGGCCTGTCTGGACGCGGACTGGCGGCCCGCGTTCCGGGTTGAGGCGATCCCCAGCTACAAGGCGCAGCGGGTGGCCGAGGAGGCGCCCGCGGGTGATGTCGAGGTCGTGCCGGACACGTTGACCCCGCAGGTGCCGATCATCCTCGACCTGCTCGACGCCCTCGGCATCGCGACGGCCCAGGCGCGGGGTTACGAGGCCGACGACGTCATCGGCACCCTCGCCCACCGCGAGGCCGGGGCGGCCGTCGAGATCGTCACCGGCGACCGCGACCTGTTCCAGTGCGTCCGCGACGAGCCGACGGCCGTGCGGGTGGTCTACGTCGGGCGCGGGTGGGCCAAGGCCGAGGTGGTCGGGCCCCAGGAACTGGCCGACCGCTACGGGCTGCCCGCCGAGGGGCTCGCCTACGCCGACATGGCCGTCCTGCGCGGCGACCCGTCCGACGGCCTGCCCGGCATCACCGGCATCGGCGAGAAGACCGCCGCCAAGCTCATCACCAAGTTCGGTTCCCTCGCCGCCCTCGTCGAGGCCGCCCAGGCAGGCTCCAAGGACGTCCCGCCCAAGGTGCGGCTGGCCTTCGAGGCCGACGCCGACTACCTGTCCAAGGCGCCGCTGGTGGTGCGGGTGGCCACGGACATCGAGATCGAGGCGACCGGGACACCCGAGGTGCCGCACGCCGTCGACCTCGACCGCGTGCGGCACCTGCAGGAGCGCTGGGCCCTCGGCTCGGCCGTGGACCGGCTGCTCAAGGCCCTGGGTTAGCTGACGTTCAACGCCGTGTCGTCGAGGTCGAACGCGGTGGGGCCGCCGTCGTTCTCACCGCTGTAGAACGAGAACCGCACCGTCTGCCCGGCCATCGAGCCGACGTCGTAGGTGCGCTGCACCCACCCCGGTTTGCCGTCCAGGTTCGAGATCACGGCGAGCCGCTTGGTGCCCGCGGTGACCGTGAGGGTGTCGACCGGGCCCGACGACGCGGGTTCCGCGGTCGTGGTGCGCACCCAGAACGAGAACGTGGTGTACGGGCAGTCCGCCGGGATCGCGACCTCCTGCGACAGCGAGTCGTCCCACGAGAAACCCGCCCCGGCGAAGTACGCCGCCCAGGTGCCCGTGCGGGGCTTGTCGTCGCCGGAGCTCGTGGTGATCAGCAGGGTCCGGCTCTTGTCCCAGCCGTTGCCGACCTCGCGGCCGTCCTCGAACCCGGGGTTGCGGAACTTCTGCCCCTTCGACGAGCACTGCCACCCCGGCGGCGTGGTGAACATCCGGAACGTCACCGCACCCGTGCGGTTGTTCTTGTCCTTGGCTGTCACGCTCACCGACCGGTTGACCACGGTCGTGGTCGGGGTCCCCGAGATCAGCCCGGTAGTCGCGTTCAGCGTCAGACCGGGCGGCAGCGCGGTCGTCGTCCACGTGTACGGCGCCGTGCCGCCGACCACCGACAGCTGCGTGCTCATCGGCGTCCCCACGCGACCCGCCCGCACCCCGGGGTCGTTGACGAACGGGTACCCCGGCCGGTACCCGGTGTTGACGACCAGCAGCCGGTTCGGCGACCCCTGCGGGTCGGTCACCACGTCCTTGGTCGCGTCGATCAGCATCCCGGCGGAGAGCTGCGCGGGCGTCAGCCCGGGGTCGCGGGCCAGCAGCAGCGCCGCCGCGCCCGTCACGTGCGGGGTCGCCATCGACGTGCCGCTGAGCAGGTCGAAGTCCTGGTTGTAGCCCGAACTGGCCGACCAGATGTACTCCCCCGGCGCGAACAGGTCCACACAGGACCCGTAGTTGGAGAACGACGAGCGCTGGTCGCCGTCGTTCACCGCGCCCACAGTCAACGCCTCCGGCACCAGCGCGGGTGAATGCCGGCAGGCGTCCTCGTCCTGGTTGCCCGCCGCGACCGCCACCAGCACGCCGTCGGCGATGACCCGCTTGACCGCGTTCTCCATCACCAGGTCCGGCGCGTCCCCGCCGAGGCTCATGTTCGCCACCGCCGGGCCGGAGACGTGGTTGGCCGCCACCCAGTCCAGCCCGGCCGCCACGCTCTCGCTGGTGCCCGAGCCGTCGCAGTCGAGGACCTTGACCGCGACCAGCTTCACACCCTTGGCCACGCCGTACTCGGTGCCGCCGATGGTGCCCGAGACGTGCGTGCCGTGGCCGTCGCAGTCCTCGTCCTTGCCGTCGCCGATGGTGTTGGTGCCCCAGACCGCCCGCCCGCCGAAGTCGTCGTGGGTGATCCGGATGCCGGTGTCGACGACGTAGGCGGTGACGCCGGTGGCCTTGGTGGAGTAGTGGTACGTGTGGTCCAGCGGGCCGAAACGCTGGTCGATCCGGTCCAGCCCCCACGACGACGGCCGGTCCTGCTCGTCGGCCTTGCGCACCACCCGGTTCTGCTGCACGTACGCCACCGCCGGGTCCGCGGCCAGCCGCCGCGCCGACCGCTCGTCCAGCTTCGCGGCGAACCCGCGCAGCGCGTGGTCGTACCGGTGGGTGACGGTCCCGGAGTACTTGCGCGCCAAGCGGTCCGAGTCCGCCGCCACCCCGTCCTTGAACACCGCGATGTAACTACCCGCGACGGCGCCGGGCGTACCCGCGCCCACCACCTCCGCCATGGCCGGTGGCGCGACCCCCACCGTCGCACCGGCCACCAGCGCCGTCACGGTTAACCAAGCCCCGGGTCTGAACTTCGCCCGCATAGAGGGACCTCCCTGCCCGTGTCTGTGGACAACGAGCCGAAGGCTAGGTCTGGCGAAGATCACGGGACGGCGGATTCGCTTGCGGTTACCCCGGTTGCGCCTCCCACGACACCAAGGAGCACTCGAACGGCCGCGCAAACAACGCGCAGCCGGACCAACCCGATCAGAAGAACGTCCCGCTCCAGGGCTCCCCGGCCGTCCCGAACACGACATCCGCCCTGGCCGCCGCGCCCGGCACCCGTTCGCGCACCCGGCCGATGCCCGCGAGCGCGCCCGCCCGCCAGCCGCCCAGGTACAGCATCGAGAGCACCTCCAGGTCCACGGCGATCTCGGCGGGCTCCTCGGTGCGCACCGCACCGTCCGCGCCGACCCGGTAGCGCCCGGAGTTGGCGGGCAGCACTGGGTCATCGACCTCCACGACGACCGAACCCGGGCCGTAGGTGCGCGCGGCCAGCGCCGCGGGCACGTCCACCAGCCGGACCCACAGGTCCGTGCGGATCTCGGTCGCGGTGATCCCGCGCGGGTCGACCAGCATCGCCGGGACCGGCTCGTCCACCGGCCGCGCCCACAACACCAGCTCGGCCACCAGGTCGATGCCCAGCACGTACCGCCACAGCGCGTTGGCGACCTCCTGGGACGCCGACACCACGTCCTCCACCGACACCCGCGCGCCCTCGCCCGGACTGCCCGCGGTGGTGCGGTACGCGACGAAACCGTCGTCGCCGTCGGGACCCCGGTGCACCGCGACGCGCAGGAACTCACCGGCCCGGAACGGCCGGTCGTAGTTGAGCCGCCACCACTGCGGCGGCCTGGCCATCGTGCCGACGCGGCCCCGCCCGACCCGCTCGTAGATCGCGGACACCACCGCCGGAACCGCCTCCGGCACGGAGATGTCCAGCATCCGCACCTCGCCACCGGACGGCACCTCCGGCCGCAGGCTCGTCTGCCGGGCGTCGAAGGCGTACTTCACGAACCGGGACGCCACGCCGTAGCCGAAGCGCCCGTAGATGCCCGGTTCGGTGGCCCGCAGACCGGCGAACAGCTCACCGCGCTCGGCGCACTCCCGCAGCTGGGCCGTCATCAGCCGGCGCAGCACCCCGCGCCTGCGGAAATCAGAGCTGACCCCGACCCGGGTGACCGCCGCCATCGGGCACACCCGCCCGCCGGGCACGACCAGGTCCGACGACCACGCCATGGTCGTGCCGACCAGCCGCCCGTCGGCGTACGCGCCCCAGGTGCGGCCCGGCTCGTACGAGTCGGCCACCCACTCCCACTCCTGCTCGGTGGGCGGCGCGTAGTGCACGGCGCCCCGGAACAGGGTCGCGGCGGCGCGCAGGTCGGCGTCGGGCACGCGGCGGATCTCGATGTCACCCATCCGGGCATCGTGCCCTCGAACGCGACGGGCGCGCGAGTCGATTTCCGACCCGCGCGCCCGTGCCCGTCCGTCCTCTGTGGTCGCCCGCTACTTGCTGCTCGGCGGGGCGACCTCGTACTCGCCGTTGTCGTTGCGGACGGTGATGTTCACCGTCTGCTTCTCACCGGAGATGACCACGTCGCAGGTGAAGTGGTTGTCCTTCTTCACTTCCTGCTTCGCCGGGCAGGTGACCGAGTCGACGTTCTCGATGCTGTACTTCTCGGTCAGGATCGACTTCACGCCGGTCTGCACGGCCGCGTTGTCGAAGACCTTCTTGTTCAGGAAGCCCGGGGTGACGAAGCCCAGCACCGCGCCCGCGCCCGCCAGCACGACGAGCACCGCGACCAGGATCCAGATCCACGCGCCGCCGCGCTTCTTCTCCTCCGGCGGCGACCCCTGGTAGCCGGGCTGCTGGAACTGGCCGTACGGCTGCTGCTGGCCATAACCCTGGTTCGGGTCTTGGCCGTAGCCCGGGTACTGCTGGGTGGGCTGCGGCTGGCCGTAGCCGTACTGCTGGTTCGGGTCCGGCTGCCCGTACGCCTGGTTGGGGTCGGGCTGGCCGTACTGCTGCTGGTTGGGATCGGGCTGACCGTAGCCCTGGTTCGGGTCCGGCTGGCCGTAGGGCTGCTGGCCGTACCCGGGGGCACCGTACTGTCCACCCTGCGCGGGGAAACCCCCGGACGGGGTCCCGGTGGGCGGTCCGCCGTAGGGCTGCTGGCCCCACTGCTGCTGCGGGTCCTGCTGCCCGCCGGACGGCCCGTAGGGGCTGCTCATTTCACGCCTCCGCCAAATAGGGGTACCGCCGCCTTGCACACCATTGGGCGCGATCCAACCACAGTCTGACAGCACCGCCACACCCAACCCGGTCGGTGTGTCTTACCCGTTGGATTCCCACCGATGTTCCCACCGAACCGGGTCACGCGGTGGCCAAAGCCACCACGCCACGCCGGATGCCGCGAACCGCCTCGCCCGCGGCCTTGCCGACGGGGTCGCCCGGCGCGACCACGTCCCGGATCTGGTCCAGCAGGTCGATCACCTGCCTGCACCAGCGCACGAAGTCGCCCGCCGACAGCTCCTGACCGGCCGAGTCCGCCGCCGTGATGACCTTCTCCAGCGACTCGCCGCGCACCCACCGGTAGACCGTCCAGGCGAACCCGGCGTCCGGCTGGCGGGTGCGGTCCTCCAGGCGGTGGTGGCGCTCGTCGGACTCCAGGTCGGCCCACAGCCGCGCGGTGGCGGTCAACGCGTCGGTGACCGCGCCGCCGGGCACCCGCGCCTCGATCGGCCCGTCCCGGCGCGCCTCGTAGACCAGCGACGACACCACCGCGGCCAGCTCCGCCGGGCCCAGCCCCGCCCACACGCCGTGCCGCAGGCACTCCGCGGCCAGCAGGTCGCACTCGCTGTAGAGCCGGGCCAACCGCCTGCCGTGCTCGGTGACCACCTGCTCGCCCTGCTGGTCCCCGGTGCCCGGCGCCAGGTAGCCGCGGTCGGCCAGCAGCGCCCGGATCCGGTCGAACGAACGGGCCAGCGAGTGCGTGGTCGCCGCGACCTTGCGCTCCACCTGCTCGGTCTCGGCCAGCAGCCGGTGGTGGCGCTCGGCCCAGCGGGCGTGCGCCTCCCGGTCCTGGCAGCCGTGGCAGGGGTGCGCGCGCATGGCCCGGCGCAGCGCGGCCAGTTCGGCGTCGTCGTCGGAACCGGAGCGGCGCCGCTCGCGGGCGGGCACCTCGATGCCGGTGGCGCGCAGCGTGGCCGCCAGTTCCCGGCGGGACTTCGGTGATCGGATGTCGACCTGCCTGGGCAGCCGCACCCGGCCGAGCGCGGTGACCGGCGCCGGGAAGTCCGACACCGACAGCCGCCCGGCCCAGCGGTCCTCGGTGACCACCAGGGGACGCGGCTCGCCCATCGGGTCGAGCCCCGGGTCGATCACGATGGCCAGCCCGGACCGGCGGCCCGCGGGCACCGCGATGACGTCGCCCTTGCGCAGCGCCTCGAGCGACCGCGCGGCCTCCGAGCGCCGCACCGCGCTGTTCTGCCGCGACAGGAACTTCTCCCGGTCGGAGATCTTGCGGCGCAGCGTCGCGTACTCGGTGAAGTCGCCGAGGTGGCAGGTCATCGACTCGGCGTAGCCCGCCAGCGCCTCCTGGTTGCGCTCCAGCCGCCGCGCCAGGCCGACCACCGACCGGTCGGCCTGGAACTGGGCGAACGACTGCTCCAGGATCTCACGTGCCTGCCGGGCGCCGAGCCGGTCGACCAGGTTGACGGCCATGTTGTAGCCGGGCCGGAACGACGAGCGCAGCGGGTACGTGCGGGTCGAGGCCAGGCCGGCGACCTGCTTGGGGTCCACGCCCGGCTGCCAGATCACCACGGCGTGGCCCTCGACGTCGATGCCGCGCCGCCCGGCGCGGCCGGTGAGCTGGGTGTACTCCCCCGGCGTCAGCTCGACGTGCGCCTCGCCGTTGTACTTGACCAGCCGCTCCAGCACCACGGTGCGGGCGGGCATGTTGATGCCCAGGGCCAGCGTCTCGGTGGCGAACACCGCCTTCACCAGGCCGCGGACGAACAGCTCCTCCACGGTCTCCTTGAACGCGGGCAGCAGACCGGCGTGGTGCCCGGCGAACCCGCGCTCCAGCGCTTCCCGCCACTCCCAGAAGCCCAGCACCGTCAGGTCGGCGTCGGGCAGGTCCCTGGTCTTGGAGTCGACGACGCGCCGCACCTCGGCGACCTCGTCCTCGGAGTTGAGCCGCAGCCCGGACCGCACGCACTGGGCGACCGCGGCCTCGCAGCCCGCGCGGCTGAACACGAACACGATCCCGGGCAGCAGCCCGGCGGCGTCCAACCGCTCGATGACCTCGACCCGCGACGGCGGCTTGAACCGCGGCCCCCGGGGACCGGCCGCGCGGCCGCCCTTGGCGCGCGGGTTGTGCCACGGCGCGTGCACCCGGCCGACCTCCTCGGTGCGGCGCACCAGGTGCGGGTTGATCCGCGCCTCGCCGTCCGGGCCCTCGCCCGCGAACAGGTCCAGCATCCGGCCGCCGACCAGCATGTGCTGCCACAGCGGCACCGGCCGGTGCTCGTCGACCACCACGGTGGTGTCGCCGCGCACGGCCAGCAGCCACTCGCCGAACTCCTCGGCGTTGCTCACCGTGGCCGAGAGGCTCACCAGGTTCACCCACTCCGGGAGGTGCAGGATCACCTCCTCCCAGACCGCGCCGCGGAAGCGGTCGGCGAGGTAGTGCACCTCGTCCATGACCACGTAGCCGAGCCCCTCGAGCGCGGCGGACTCCGCGTAGAGCATGTTGCGCAGCACCTCGGTGGTCATGACCACCACGGGCGCGTTGCCGTTGACGGCCGTGTCACCGGTGAGCAGCCCGACCGCCTTGGGCCCGTAGCGGGCCGTCAGGTCGGCGAACTTCTGGTTCGACAGCGCCTTGATCGGGGTGGTGTAGAAGCACTTGCGGCCCTCGGACAGGGCGAGGTGCACGGCGAACTCGCCGACCACCGTCTTCCCCGCGCCGGTGGGCGCGCAAACCAGGACCCCGTGGCCGTCCTCCAGCGCCGCGCACGCGTTCGCCTGGAAGGGGTCGAGGTCGAAGGACAGCTCGGCGGTGAACTCCGCCAGCTTGGGGTTGGCCGATCGTCTCCGGGCCGCGGAGTAGGCCTCGGCCGGACTGACCGGGCGCCCCTCGGTTTCGTGCTGGTCGGCCCCGGAGTGGGGGGAACTGGCGGACACGTCCCCAAGACTTCCACATCACCCCGACAGCCGTCGCGCGATCTTTTCGAGATGTGCCTGCCGCCGGTGCCTCAGCCGATCAGTTCGACGGCTCCCGGCACGCAATCCACCGCCGCGGGCAGCGGCCCGATCCGGTCACCGTCGGCGTAGGCCACCCAGCCGTTGTCCGGGCCCAGCTCGACCCGGCGCGCCCGCAGGGTGCGGACGAAGCGGTGCCGCACGTGGTCGCCGGTGCGCAGGGTCGGCAGGATCCGGAGCAGGTCGAGCCTGCTCGCGCGCTCGACCAGGGTGACGTCGAGGAACCCGTCGGCGGGGTCGGCGGAGGGGCAGACGGGGATGCCGCCGCCGTAGAAGCGGGTGTTGCCGACCGCGACCATGGTCGCTTCCAGCTCCAGCCGCTCGGTCTCGGTCTCGACGCCCAGCTCGCGAGGCCGCAGCCGGGCCAGTTCGGCGACGATGGCCAGGTCGTAGCGGCGCCTGCCGTGCGGCCACCGCATCCGGTTGACGCGCTCGTTGACCGCCGAGTCGAAGCCCGCGCACAGCACGCTGGCGAACCAGGGCCCGCCCGCGACCCGACCGAGGTCGATCCGGCGCCGCGCGCCCGAGGCGATGGCCGCCGCCACCGCGTCCGCCGCGGCCAGCGGCTCCACGGGGCCGCCGAGGGCCCGCGCCAGGTCGTTGCCGGTTCCGGCGGGCACCACGGCCAAGGCGACGTCGTGGTCGGCGCAGAACTGCACACCCTGGTGGACGGAGCCGTCGCCGCCGAGCACCACGAGGACGTCGAGCCCGGTGTCCCGGGCCCGCACCATCAGCGACCGCGCCTCGGCGACCGTGTCGGCCGCGACGACCGTGAGGTGGTCCGCCACCTCGCGGATCCGCGCCTCGACCTCCGCCGCGGCGCGCGCGGCGGCGCCGTGGCCCGAACCGGGGTGCACCGCCAGCGCGGCCCGAACGCCCATGAACCCAACTCCCGCCCGGCCGAACCGGTCATCTCGACCGATCCGACCCGGCGGGCCGTCAGGTCACGTCACGTCGTCGAACCCGCTCTTCTCGGGCTTGTCGGCCGGAGGCCTCTCCGGTGTCGAGTCACCGACGACGGTATCCACCGGCAGCGGTGAGCGCTCCACCGGCTCCGTGTGGAAGGTCATCGGCGTGGCCTCGTCGTCGGACAGGCCCGCCGACGGGTCGTCCGCCAGTTCGCGCCGCGCCTTGCGCTTGTCGTGGACCCGCGCGAGCTGGATCGCGAACTCCACCAGCACCGTCATCGCGACCGCCAGCGCGACCATCGACACCGGGTCCGTGCCGGGCGTGGCGAACGCCGCGAACACGAACAAGCCGAAGATGATCCCGCGCCGGTGCTTGCTGAGCAGCTCGTAGGTCAGCATGCCGACCCGGTTCAGCATGACGATCAGCAGCGGCACCTCGAAGCTGACGCCGAAGATCAACAGCATGACCAGGACGAACGAGATGTACGAGCTCGCGCTCAGCGCCGTGATGAAGGTGTCGCCGCCGAAGCTGACCAGCACCGACAGGCCCTGCGGGATGACGAAGAACGCCAGCACGCCGCCGGTGATGAACAGCAGGGACGCGCACACCACGAACGTCGAGGCGAACCGCTTCTCCTTGGCGTACAGGCCGGGCGTGATGAACGCCCACACCTGGTACAGCCACAGGGGCGCGGTCAGCACCATGCCCGCAGCGACGCCGACCTTGAAGTTGACCATGAACGCCTCGAACGGCTGCGACTGGAACAGCTGGCACTTGCCGTTCGGGGAGAACCGGACCTCAGGGGGGAGTGCGCAGTACGGGTCGAGCAGGATGCGGCCCAGCGAGGGGACGGGACCCATCGGCACGGCGTACCAGATGAACCCGAACACACTGCCGAGCATGATGAACAGGGCTGCCCAGCCGAGCCGGTTGCGCAGCTCGTAGAGGTGATCGCGCAGGGACATCGTGCCGTCGGGGTTGTGCCGACGGCTGTGCAACCTGCGGCGCTCTCGACGAGTGCCACCGACCCGGCGCTGGGCTTCTTCGCCAGCCACCGTGGGGACCGGACCTCTCTCAGCCCGCGTTCTTCTGCGCCTGTTGCTGGTTCAGCTTCCGCTGCAGCTCATCGATCTCGGCGCGCATCTGCTCGGGGGTCTGCTCCGGCTTCGCGGCGTTGAGCTGCGCCTGCGCCGCGGCGGGCTGCGCCTTCTCGGCGACCTCGTTGCCGTCCTCGTCGTGGCGCATGCCCTTGGTCTCGGCCTTCAGGATGCGCATCGACTGCCCGAGGGACCGCGCCATCTGCGGCATCTTGCGCGCGCCGAAGAGCAGCACGACCACCACCGCGATGATCAGGATTTCCCATGGACCCAGGTTCACGACCGTCCTCCAGTCTCGCCTCGCGCCGCCGATTCTACGCGACGCGCGGGCATTCGATCAGCCACCGCTATCCGCACGGCGGCGGAACGCGCACGCAGCAGCCCTGTTTCGGCACCGAACGCGCCCTTCGCTGCCGCGAGGACGGCACGGGTACGGCCCAGCCCACGCGCGGTGCGCGCCAGGAAGAACCCCAGCAGCGCGAACCCGATCAGGAGCAGCGCCGCACTCGGCAGGTAAGGCACGAGCGGACTCTACCTCCCGGTGGGTAACCGGGCACAGAGCCACGGGCATGGGAAAAGTGGTGTTCAGATGTCCGCGAGGTGGCGGTCGATCCGCCGCACCGCCGCCGCAGCCTGCTCGCGGAGGGTCGCCGCGAGCTCCGCGGGCTCGTCAACCCGCACGTCACCGCCCATGCCGAGCAGCAACCGCACGATCCACGAGGTGTCCGAGTAGCGCATCCGGACCCGGAGCCTGCCCCCGGGCAGTTCCTCGACGTCCTCGACGGGGTAGTACTCGGCGACCCAGCGGGCGTCCGGGTGCAGCACCAGGACCGCCGAGCGCTGGTCGGGGGTGGCCTGGAAGAGGCCGTCGGTGGTGTCGATGGGCCGCGCGTACGGCGGCGGGGCGGCGGGCTCGTCGAGCACCTCCACCTCGTCCACGCGGTCGAGCCGGAACAGCCGCACCGCCTCGGCCCGGCGGCACCACGCCTCCAGGTAGGCCCGGCCCTGCACGATCAGCACCCGCATCGGGTCGACCACGCGGTCGGTGACCTCGTCCTTGGAGACGGTGTAGTAAGTGATGCGCAGCGCCTTGCGCGACTGCAACGCGGACTGCGCGACCCCGCGCACCCGCGCCGCGCTCTCGCCCTCCCGCACGCCCAGGCCGACCGCGACGCC
This sequence comes from Actinokineospora auranticolor, assembly GCF_041897805.1. GTDB lineage: Bacteria > Actinomycetota > Actinomycetes > Mycobacteriales > Pseudonocardiaceae > Actinokineospora > Actinokineospora auranticolor. The sequence goes on along the minus strand of NZ_CP154825.1, from coordinate 3,190,840 downwards.
GCCGGGGCGCGCTTGGCCCGCGGCGGCCTCGATCTTGGCCACGGCGCGGCGGATGGCGTCCGCGTCGGCCACGCCGGGGGCGTCGAGCAGCGCGCGCAGCGCCACGAGCAGGGCCGTGGCCTCGGCGCCGGTGAGCCGCAGCGGCTTGCGCAGGCCCGCGTCGAAGGCGACGGTGACGGTGTCCTCGTCGAAGGAGATGTCGATGAGGTCGCCGGGGCCGTAGCCGGGCAGACCGCACATCCACAGCAGCTCGAGGTCCTTGCGCAGCTGCTTGGCGGGCACCCCGAAGTCATCGGCGGCGTCGTCGATCCGCACGCCCGGGTGGGCGAGCAGGTAGGGCACAAGTGCCAGCAGCCTCGGCAGCCGCTCCTGCGCCGCGGTCACAACGCCCCCTCCGCCGCGGCGATCAGCCGCTCGCGCACCGACTTGGCCAGGATCTCCGGCTCCAGCACCAGCGCGTCCGCGCCGTAGCCCGCGATCCAGGTCGCGGCGCTGTCCGGGTAGAGCAGGTCGATCTCGATCAGGTCGCCCTGGACGCCGTCGACCTCGCGGACCCCGACGACCTTCGCGCGCCTGCGCAACCCGGCGGCGCGGCCGTCGGCCACCCAGAGCAGCGCGGGCGCGGCCTGCGGCGGCTCACCGCCGACGGTGTTGGTGTTCGCGACGAAGGCCATCAGGTCGACGTCGTCCGGTCTGCGGACCACCCCGGGCTTGCCGAGCTTGCGCACCTCGCCGACGACGCGGGAGAGGCGGAAGCAGCGGGGCGCGCGGCGGTCGCGGTCGTGGCCGACGACGTACCAGCGACCGCGCCACGACACGACGCCCCAGGGTTCGAGGACCCGTTCGCGCAGTTCGGCGGGCGAGGGGCGGCGGTAGTCGAAGGCGACGGCCTGCCCAGCCTGGACGGCGGCGAGCAGCGGGCCGAAGGCGGGTTCGGTGGTGCGGACCTTGGACTCGACCACGGTGGGGGCGGCCTGGTCGACGTCGACCCCGGCCGCGCGGAGCTTGAGCAGGGCGCCGTGGGCGGCGCCGGTCAGCTCCGGGGAGTCCCAGAGCCGGACGGCCAGCGCCACGGCGGCGGCCTCGTCGGGCTCCAGGTCGATCTCCCCGAGCTCGTAGTCCCGGCGGGCGATCCGGTACCCGTCCACGGCGTCGAACGCCGAGGTGCGGCCGACCTCGAGCGGGATCCCCAGCTCCCGCAGCTCGGTCTTGTCCCGCTCGAAGGTCCGGAAGAAGGCCTCGTCGGTCGGGGCGTCGGCGTACCCGGGCACGATGCCCCGGATCCGCTCGGCACTGAGGTACTGGCGCGTGGACAGCAGGCACAGCACCAGATTCACAAGGCGCTCGGCGCGTGCGACGGACACCCGCGCACCATAACGCCCCAGCTCCCGCGACCGACACCCGCCACACCCGAACACACGTGCGAAATCCTGACAACTTCGAAGGGTGGGGTTCAAGTGACGCCGAGTAGTCAAATCCCCGTCTTCATGGCGCTTTGCAGTCACCACCCACCCAACCGCCACAACACCTCCTCCGACAGCACACCGCCGTCTACCCACCACCGCCCCCACCCGACCACTCCTCCTCACCTCCACCCATACCCATTATCTGGATAGCCGATAATTGATTTTGCTTACATGGCTCACTGAGCATGACGACCCAGGGGAGGTGATCAGGACGTCAGGCCGTGCGGGCGCGCCACTCCGACCGGGTCACGCGCCAGCGGATGTCGATGCCGTCCTCGCCGGGGCTCAGCGGCTCCGTGGTCTGCGGCTCGCGGGCCACCTCGCGGAAGCCGAGGCGCCGCGGGATTCGTCTGCTGCGCTCGTTCGCCGTGTCGTGCAGGATCTCGACCCGGTCGACGTCCGGCATGGCGAACGCCGTCTCGACCAGGGTCGCCGCGGCGCGGGTGGCCAGGCCCGCGCCCACGTGGGCCGGGTGCAGCCAGTAGCCGACCTCCAAGCCGCCGGGGCCGATCCGGGCCATCAGGCTGCACCCGCCCGCCAGCTCCCCGCCGACGAACAGGCTGTACTCGAACTCCGACCCCGCCTCCCACGACCGCGACATCGCGGCCAGGTACTCGCGGGCCGCGCCGAGGTCGTAGTCCCCCTGCGCCCACGCCATCCACGGCCGCAGGTGCTCGCGCGCCTCCGCGACGACCCGGACCAGGTCCGCGGCCGAGTCCGGGGTCTTGCGCCGCAGCTCGAAGCCCTCCCCCACCAGCAGTTCGGGGGGACGGGTCGCGGGCGTGAAGAGCGGGCGGGCCATGCCGGGATGGTCCCGACCCGGCCCGCCCGCGAGCAACAGGTTTACAGCGACGCGATGAGCCGCTCCACGCGCTCGTCCACGGCCCGGAACGGGTCCTTGCACAGCACGGTCCGCTGGGCCTGGTCGTTGAGCTTCAAGTGGACCCAGTCCACGGTGAAGTCCCGCCCGGCCTGCTGGGCCGCCGCGATGAAGTCGCCGCGCAGCTTGGCCCGGGTGGTCTGCGGCGGGGTGTCCTTCGCGGCCTCGATCTCGCCGTCGTCGGTGACCCGCTCGACCAGGTCCTTGCGCTGGAGCAGGTCGAAGATGCCCCGGCCGCGGCGGATGTCGTGGTAGGCGAGGTCGAGCTGCGCGATCCGCGGGCTGGACAGGTCCAGGTCGTGCTTGGCCCGGTACCGCTCCACCAGCCGGTGCTTGATCGCCCAGTCGATCTCGCGGTCGATCCGGGACAGGTCCTGGGCCTCCACCGCGTCCAGCACCTTGCCCCACATCTCCACGACCCGCGTGCCCATCGGGTCCGGGGACCGCCGGGCGACGTGCTCGACGGCCTTGGCGTGGTACTCGCGCTGGATGTCGAGCGCCGAGGCCTCGCGCCCGCCCGCCAGCCGCACCGGCTTGCGGCCGGTGAGGTCGTGGCTGATCTCGCGGATGGCGCGGATGGGGTTGTCCAGGCTGAAGTCCCGGAACTGCACCCCGTCCTCGATCATCTCCAGCACCAGGTTCGCGGTGCCGACCTTGAGCAGCGTGGTGCTCTCGGACATGTTCGAGTCGCCCACGATGACGTGCAGCCGCCGGTAGCGCTCGGCGTCGGCGTGCGGCTCGTCGCGGGTGTTGATGATCGGCCGGGACCGGGTGGTGGCGCTGGAGACGCCCTCCCAGATGTGCTCGGCGCGCTGCGAGAGGCAGTACACCGCCCCGCGCGGGGTCTGCAGGACCTTGCCCGCCCCGCAGATGAGCTGCCGGGTGACCAGGAACGGCAACAGCACGTCGGCGATCCTGGAGAACTCGCCTGCCCGGGTGACCAGGAAGTTCTCGTGGCACCCGTAGGAGTTGCCCGCCGAGTCGGTGTTGTTCTTGAAGAGGAAGATGTCACCGCCGATGCCCTCGTCGGCCAGCCTGCGCTCGGCGTCGACGAGCAGGTCCTCCAGGATCCGCTCCCCCGCCTTGTCGTGGGTGACCAGTTGCACGAGGTCGTCGCATTCCGCGGTCGCGTACTCCGGGTGCGATCCGACGTCCAGGTAGAGGCGTGAACCGTTGCGCAGGAACACGTTCGAGGAACGCCCCCACGAAACCACCCGCCGGAACAGGTACCGCGCGACCTCGTCCGGCGACAGCCGCCGCTGTCCGTGGAACGTACAGGTCACGCCGAACTCGGTCTCGATGCCGAAGATCCGCCGCTGCATCCTCTCAGCGTAGGCGCAAAGCGCTCCCAGGACCGTGCGCCGTTCGGGGTGGTCCACATTCCGTTATCGAGCGGACGGTAACCGGGCGTTCACCAGGGACGGCCCGCGCGGCGGACGGGTCGGGTTTCGGGTTGAATCTACGATCATGTTCGGACATGTCCGGCGAACCGGCCGCCAGGTGGGCCGGTTCGACCAGGAGCTGATGCGGCGTTCGGCGGCCTTGCCGCGCACGGGCGCGGACGAGGCCCTCAAGAAGCTGTCGCGCTCAGCCAACAAGGGCCTGCTGTGGTTCGGCGTCGCGGCGGCGCTGGCCAGCGTGAAGGGCCGCAACCGGCGGGCCGCGCTGCGCGGTGTCGCGGCCATCGGGTTCGCCAGCACCTCGGCGAACCTGGTCGGCAAGAACCTGTTCCCGCGCAGGCGACCGGCCGCCGAGCTGCTGCCGGAGCACCGCAGGCTGACCAAGCGGCCGACCAGCTCGTCGTTCCCGTCCGGGCACTCGGCCTCCGCGGTGGCGTTCACCGCGGCGGTGGCCATGGAGTCACCGGCTGCGGCCATCGCTCTGGCCCCCTTGGCGGCGGCCGTGGCGTACTCCCGGATGCACACCGGTGTGCACTGGCCCACCGACATCGCGGCGGGCGCGGCCATCGGCGCGGGCGCGGCGTACGCCACCCGGCACTGGTGGCCGCGCACCGTGGACGGGCCCGCGCACACCGCCCAGGGCGCCGCGCTGCCCGCGCTGGAGGGCGGCGACGGGCTGCTCGTGCTGGTGAACCCGAACTCGGGCGTGTCGGGAGTGGACCCCGGCGACGAGATCCGCGCGCACTGGCCGAAGGCGACGGTCGTCTACTCCGAACCGGGCCGCGACCTGGTGGCGCAGCTCACCGAGGAGCTGAGCGCACCGCCCAACGACGTGCGCGCGGTCGGGGTCGCCGGTGGCGACGGGACGGTGGCGGCGGTGGCCACGGTCGCGGCGGAGTTCAAGCTGCCGCTGGTGCTCATCCCGGCGGGCACGCTCAACCACTTCGCCCGCGACGTCGGCGTGGAGTCCGTCGGCGAGTCGGTCGCCGCGGTGGACGAGGGCACCGGGCAGCGCATCGACCTGGGCGGGGTGACCATCACCGGCGCGGACGGCACCGAGCACCGGTGGTTCGTCAACACCGCCAGCCTGGGCGGCTACCCGGAGATGGTGCGGATGCGGGAGAAGCTGGGGTCGCTCGGGTGGCCCAAGTGGCCCGCGGGCGCGGTGGCGCTGATCCGCAGCCTGCGCTCGGCCCAGCCGATCCGGCTGGCGCTCAACGGCAAGCCGCACCTGGTGTGGATGCTGTTCGTGGGCAACGGCACCTACACCCCCAAGGGCTTCGCGCCGACCCGGCGCCCGGCCCTGGACAGCGGCCTGCTCGACGTCCGCTACCTGCGCGCGGACGTGCCGTACTCGCGGGCCCGGTTCGTCATCGGCACCCTGACCAGGACCCTGTCCACCAGCCACGTGTACCGGCAGCGGGACGTGCGCTCGCTGGACGTGCGGCTGCTGGACGGCAACCGCCGCATCGCCACCGACGGCGAGGTGGGCCCCCTCGGCAACCGCTTCGAATTCCGCGCGGAGCCGGGCGCCCTGTCGATCTACCGGGGGTAGTGGCCGGTAGGGTCCGCCGCCGTGGACCTGGCTTTGCTCGGCAAGGCGGCGGGCATGTTCGTCGTGACCAACGTGGACGACCTGCTGCTGCTCGCGCTGTACTTCGGCCGCGCGGGCGGTGACCGCGCGGCCGGGTGGCGGGTGGTGGTCGGTCAGTTCCTGGGCATGGGCGCGATACTGGCCGTGTCGATCGTCGGCGCGCTGGGTGCGGGCTTGCTGCCGGAGTCGGTCTTTCCCGTCCTGGGCCTGCTGCCGCTCATGATCGGCGGACGCGCGGCCTGGCAACTGTGGTGCGATCGCGGCAGGCCCCACGTCGAGGAGGAGGAACCCGACCGCGGCGCGGGTGCTCTCGCGGTGGCCGCGGTGACCTTCGCCAACGGTGGCGACAACATCAGCGTGTACGTGCCGGTGTTCGCCGTCACCGGGATCGGCGGGATGGCGGGCTACTCGGCCGTCTTCCTGGCGGGTACCGCCGTCTGGTGCGCGCTCGGCTGGTTCCTGGCGAGCAGGCCGCCGGTGGCGCGGGCGCTGGCCCGCTGGGGCCGCTTCGCGCTGCCGGTCGCGCTCATCTCGATCGGCACGCTGATCTTCGTAGGGGTGTGACCGCTCAGCGGGACTCGGGTGGGCCGAACTCCGCCCACCACCGCGCGAACAGCGGGTTGGTGTCGGTCAGTTGGCCGAAGGCGTGCAGCAGCGCGTCGGGGCCGTGGTCGGCGGCGCCGGTGAAGGCGCTCTCCTCGTGCCAGACCAGGACCATCTCCTGGCGCAGCGGGGCGCCCTCCAGGGCCCGGATCACCACGCCGCCGTTCTCCCTGGCCACGGGTTTGGCCAGGGTGACCGAGCCGTTCTGGACCAGGGTGCGGATGGTGGTCGAGTCCGACAGCTGGTGCTTGATCGTCGGGGTGAACCCGGCGGCGGCGCAGGCCCGGGTGAACGCCAGCTGTTCCGTGCCCTCGGCGACCGGCGGCATCACCCAGTTGGCCCCGGCCAGCTCGGCCAGGGCGATCTCCCGCCTGCCCGCGAACTCGTGGTCCTCGGCGATGGCCACGAACAGCGGGACGCGCAGCACGACGCGGCTGAGCAAGCCCGGTGGCAGCGGGGTGCGGAACCCGGGGTTCTCCTCCAGGAACGCGAAGTCCACCTTGCGGTCGAGCACCTTGCGGACCAGCTCCGCCGGGTGCATGTCGATGTCGATGGACGCCTCGGCACCGCCGAGCCGGTCGGCGATGGCGGTGGCCAGCAGCGGCACGATCGGCCCCGGCGGACCGCCCACCCGGACCTGCCCGCTGAGCGTGGCGGCCTGGGTCCTGGCCCGGACGCCCGCCATCAGCTCGTCCACCTCGTCGAGCAGCACGCGGGCGGCGGCCAGCACGTAGTCGCCCAGGTCGGTGGGCACCACGCCGGTGCCGGTGCGGGCGAACAGCAGGCCGCCGATGCGCCGCTCCAGGCGTTGCAGCTGCGCGGTCAGCGCCGGTTGGGAGACCCCCAGCCGCACGGCGGCCTTGGAGAGGCTGCCCGCGTCGGCGACCGCGCGGATGACGCGCAGATGACGGAGTTCCAACTCACTCACATCTGAGTTATGCCCGCTAACGCCACGTTATGCAAACCCCGCGGACCCCGCTGGGAAGAAAGGCACATTTTCGCCACGCGGCGTGTGGAACCGGCGGGTAGCGCCTCCGCGCCCGGGTCGGCCACCAGGCGTAGACGGATGATCACCACGAGTGGGCGGGTCATCCCGGTAAACCAAGAATGCACCCGTAGACGAAAAAATCCACTGCGGACGAGACCAAGTCCACAGTGGATTTCTCGGGGGTTTCCTGGCAGCTCAGCCCCCCGCGCCGTCCGGGGGCAGCTCGACGTCCTCGACCGGCTTCGCGGGCTCGGCGTCGACCGGGGGCAGCAGCGCGGTCAGCGCGGCACCCTGGATCCGCCGGAACGCGCGGCGGGGGCGCGTGCGCTCCAGCACCGCGACCTCCAGCTTGTCCAGCGCCGGGCCGTCCGCGGCACCGTTGGGCGCGCCCGCGCCCAACGCCTTCACCGCGACCCGGATGGCGTCGGTCAGCGCGAGCGCGTCGGCGTAGCTGTCCTTGAGCGAGGCGACGATCGGGTCGGTCTGCCCGCCCATCACCAGGAACTGCGTCTCCTCGACGATCGAGCCGTCGTAGGTGAGCCGGTAGAGCTGGTCCTGGGCGGGCGTGGCGCCGACCTCGGCCACGCACAGCTCCACCTCCATCGGCTTGACCTGCTCGGTGAAGATGGTGCCCAGGGTCTGGGCGTACACGTTCGCCAGCTGCCGGGCGGAGACGTCGCGGCGGTCGTAGGAGTAGCCCCACAGGTCGACGTGCCGGATGCCGCCGCGGCGCAGGCTCTCGTACTCGCTGTAGCGGCCCGCGGCGGCGAAGCCGATCCGGTCGTGGATCTCGGAGACCTTGTGCAGCGTCGCCGACGGGTTCTCCGCGACGAACACCACGCCGTCGGCGTACTTGAGCGCGACGACGCTGCGGCCCCGGGCGATGCCCTTTCGGGCGTACTCCGAGCGGTCGCGCATCAACTGCTCGGGCGAGGCGTACAACGGCATCGTCACGGGGCGGGCTCCTCACTCACGGCAGGCTCATTCGGGTCTGGCGACGGGGCTTCGGGGGGCACGGCTCAGCCGCGCGGGTGCTCGGCGCGGGCCGCGACGACGGCGGCGGCCACGGCGGCGGCCTCGTCCTCGGACACCCGCACCGCGCCCTCGGCACCGGTGATGGTGACGATGCTGGGGTAGATGCGGCGCGCCAGGTCCGGTCCGCCGGTCGCCGAGTCGTCGTCGGCGGCGTCGTAGAGCGCCTCGACGGCCACCCGCAGCGCGGTCTCGCGGTCGGCGTCGGGGCGGTAGAGCTTCTTCAGCGCGGACTTGGCGAACACCGAACCGGAGCCGATCGCGTGGTACCCGGCGCGCTCCTCGTAGCGGCCGCCGGTGACGTCGAAGCTGACGATCCGGCCCGCGCTGTCCGGGTCCTCGGCGTGCAGGTCGTAGCCGACGAACAGGGGCAGCACGGCCAGGCCTGCCATCGCCATGTCGAGGCTGCCGCGCACCAGGCTGGCCAGCTTGTTGGTCTTGCCGTCCAGGGACAGCCCGACGCCCTCGATCTTCTCGTAGTGCTCCAGGTCGACCGCGTACAGCCGGACCATCTCCACGGCCAGGCCCGCGGTGCCCGCGATGCCCACCGACGAGTAGTCGTCGGTGACGAACACCTTCTCGATGTCGCGCTGGGCGATCACGTTGCCGGAGGTGGCCCGCCGGTCGCCCGCGATCAGCACGCCGCCCGGGAAGGTGAGCGCGACGATCGTCGTTCCGTGCGGGACCGCGTCCACCGCCGAGCGCTGGCCAGCGACCACCGGCCGCTGGTCACCCGCGCCGCGACCCCCGGGCAGCAGCTCGGGGGCCTGGGCGCGCAGGAAGTCGGTGAACGACGAGGTGCCCGCCGTCAGGTAGGCGGCCGGGAGCCCGGGCGCCCACTGCCCGCGGGACGGGGTGTTTTCCATACCTGCTGTCAATCCTGCCTGTCGGTGGCGGACGCGATCTTCGACCGGTGTGGCGCGGGGCGCCTACTGGCCGCCCTTCTGCACGTACGCGCGGACGAAGTCCTCCGCGTTCTCCTCGAGGACGTCGTCGATCTCGTCGAGGATGGCGTCGGTGTCGTCGCCGAGCTTCTCCCGGCGCTCCTGCCCGGCCGCGGTGCTGTCCTCGACGCCGTCGTCGCCGTCGCCGCCGCCCTGCCGCTGCGTCTGCTCCTGGGACATGTCGCCTCCCGGTGTTGGCTTGGCCCTGCCACGAACACTACCCAGCCGAACCCCTGTTCGTCGCGGGCCGCGCCGGGGACAAGATCGAATCTCCGCCCGTCGGGCGTCGCGCTCAGCGACGGGCGGCGCCGGTCAGCGCGTCGACCAGTTCCTCGGCCGTGTTCGCCGCGTCCAGCAGGGCCCCGACGTGCGACTTGGTCCCGCGCAGCGGCTCCAGGGTGGGGATGCGCACCAGCGACTCGCGGCCCAGGTCGAAGATGACCGAGTCCCAGGACGCCGCGGCGATGGCGTTCGGGTAGCGCTCCAGGCAGCGGCCGCGGAAGTAGGCGCGGGTGTCCAGCGGCGGGTTGGTGACCGCGGCGCGCACCTCCTCCTCGGTGACCAGGCGCTTCATCGAGCCGCGGGCCACCAGCCGGTTGTAGAGGCCCTTGTCCAGCCGCACGTCCGAGTACTGCAGGTCGACCAGTTGCAGCCGGGGCGAGGACCAGGCCAGGCCGTCGCGGGCCCGGAAGCCCTCCAGCAGCCGCAGCTTCGCGGGCCAGTCCAGCCGGTCGGCGCACTCCATGGGGTCGCGGCGCAGCGCGTCGAGGATCTCGCCCCAGGTGCTGAGCACGTCGAGCTGGACCCGGTCGACGTCCACCCGGTCCAGGTGCTCGGCGATCATCTCGTGGTAGGCGTGCTGGATGTCCAGGCCGGTGAACTTGCGGCCGTTGGACAGCTCCACGGTGGCCTTGAGCGTCGGGTCGTGGCTGAGCACGTGCACCGCGCGCACCGGGTCAGCGAGCTTGAGGTGGTCGAAGCGCACCCCGCTCTCGATCATGTCCAGGACCAGCGCCGTGGTGCCGACCTTGAGGTAGGTGCTGGTCTCGGCCAGGTTCGCGTCGCCGATGATGACGTGCAGCCTGCGGTACTTGTCGGCGTCGGCGTGCGGCTCGTCGCGGGTGTTGATGATGCCGCGCTTGAGCGTGGTCTCCAGGCCGACCTCGACCTCGATGTAGTCGGCGCGCTGGGAGAGCTGGAAGCCCGCGTGCTCGCCGGAGGCGCCGAGCCCGACCCGGCCGGAGCCGCAGACCACCTGGCGGGAGACGAAGAACGGGGTCAGGCCGCCGATCACGGACACGAACGGGGTGCTGCGGGCCATCAGGTAGTTCTCGTGGGTGCCGTAGCTGGCGCCCTTGCCGTCGACGTTGTTCTTGTACAGCTGGAGCCGGGGCTGGCCGGGCACGGTGGCGGCGCGCAGCGCGGCCTCCTCCATCACCCGCTCCCCCGCCTTGTCCCAGATGACCGCGTCGCGGGCGTTGGTGACCTCGGGCGCGGAGTACTCGGGGTGCGCGTGGTCGACGTAGAGGCGGGCGCCGTTGGTGAGGATGACGTTGGCCGCGCCCAGGTCCTCGACGTCGGGGTCGGTGGGCGCCATGCCGGGCACCCCGAGGTCGAAGCCGCGCGCGTCGCGCAGCGGCGACTCCACCTCGTAGTCCCACCTGGCCCGGCGGGCGCGGGGGATGTCCGCCGCCGCCGCGTAGGCCAGCACGACCTGGGTCGATGTCAACACCGGGTTGGCCGTCGCGTCGCCCGGCACCGCGATGCCGTACTCGACCTCGGTTCCCATGATCCGCCGCATGCGCCCAGCCTACGGGGCGGGAACCGTCCGGTTCGCCGGGACACGTACCGCTCACCGGGGGCTAACGTGGCGGGCGTGGAACAAGTGGCGCTCTACGACGCGGCGGGCGCGCGGATCGGCGCGGTGCCCCGGGACCGGATGCGGGCGGAGGGCCTGTGGCACGCGTGCGCGTCGGTGCTCGTGCTCTCCGGCGACGGCCAGCGGGTTTACGTGCACCGGCGCACCGAGAGCAAGGACGTCTACCCCGGCCTGCACGACTGCTGGGCCGGTGGCGTGGTGGCCGCCGACGAGCCGGTCGAGGTGTGCGCGCAGCGGGAACTGGCCGAGGAACTGGGGATCTCGGGCGTGCCGCTGACGCCGTTGTTCACCCTTCCGATGGAACTGGCCGACCCGCCCGTGCGGGAGCACCTGTGGGCCTACGAGGCCCGCTGGGACGGCCCGATCACCCACCAGGAGTCCGAGGTCGCCGACGGCTGGTGGCTGACGCTCACCGAGCTGCGGGCCCGGCTGGCGGACCCGTCGTGGGGTTTCGTGCCGGACGGGCGGCTGGCGGTCGAGGAGTGGTTCAGGCGTCGCGGGTGAGCGCCGCGTACGCCTTCGCCGACACGCGGGTCAGCGCGGTGCGGGCGCGGCTCGCGCTGGACGCGGTCACGGCGACGGCCGAGACGACCTCGCCACTGGCCAGCACAACGGCGCAGGTGGCCCGGTTCGCCGTGCCCGCGCACCAGGTCGCCTTGGCGTCCACGCCGGGGAACTCGGGCAGCGCGGCGGGCTGGTCGAGGCGGTAGCCGGACGGGGCAGCCGGGGTCGAGGTCGGTGCCGAGGAGGTCGACGGCCGCCGCTCGCACCGCGCCTTGTCCACCTTGATGGCCGCCGTCGCCGAGACGGCCTCGCGGGTGTGCGCGACGTACTGGACGAGTTCCGCGCCGCTGGCGTACCGCCACGCCGTCGCGGTCCCCGCGTCGCGGCCCGCGCCGACGGTGACCGCGCACGGCAGCTCCCACGACTCCACCGGCTGGTCCGGCGCGGCGGTGACCTCTTCCTCCGCCAGGTCCGCCGGGGTCAGCGCGGCGGCGGCGACCAGGCCCTCCGAGCTCGACGCGGTCGAGGTCGGGGCCGCGGCCGGGGTGGAGGCGATGGCGGCGGGCTGGGGCGCGTCCGCGGTGGTCGTCGTGGCGGTGGGGTCGTCGTAGTAGGTGTAGAGGTCGTTGGGGCGGTTGGAGCAGGCCGCGACCAGGGTGGCGGGGAGAATGGCGGCTATGGCGGCGGCGTGGACGCGTCGCAACGGTCGTCCTTCGTCTCGACTCTTCCGGGTGATCGACTCGGACCGTACCGGTGACCGCGCCCCTCCCCGCTCCGGGGGCTCGCCCAGCCGCGGTCACTCTCCGAAACCGGTTCCGCCGACCGATTTCCCGCGCACTCCGTCATTTCCCCGCCCGAAAGAAATGTGCGAAGGGGAAGCGGGGGAAAAGAACCGACCGAACGGCCAGTGGCCCCCGACCGGTCGGTCGGGGGCCACTGTGCACTGTCCATTCCGCCCGTCCGCGCGGGACGGGGTGGGGCACTCAGAGGTATTGGCCGGTGTTGGTGGCCGTATCGATCGCCCGGCCGGACTCCTGGTTCTTGCCCGTGACCAGTGTCCGGATGTAGACGATCCGCTCGCCCTTCTTGCCCGAGATCCGCGCCCAGTCGTCCGGGTTGGTGGTGTTGGGCAGGTCCTCGTTCTCGGCGAACTCGTCGACGATCGCGTCCAGCAGGTGCTGCACGCGCAGACCGGGCTGCTGGGTCTCCAGCACGGACTTGATGGCCGCCTTCTTGGCCCGGTCCACGATGTTCTGGATCATCGCGCCGGAGTTGAAGTCCCGGAAGTACAGGACCTCCTTGTCCCCGTTGGCGTAGGTGACCTCGAGGAACCGGTTCTCCTCGGTCTCCTCGTACATGCGCTCGACCGTGTGCTGGATCATCGCGTCGATGCAGGTGGACTTGTCGCCGCCGAACTCGGCGAGGTCGTCCGCGTGGATCGGCAGGTTGCGGGTGAGGTACTTGGAGAAGATGTCCCGCGCCGCCTCCGCGTCCGGCCGCTCGATCTTGATCTTCACGTCGAGCCTGCCCGGCCGCAGGATCGCCGGGTCGATCATGTCCTCGCGGTTGGACGCGCCGATGACGATGACGTTCTCGAGGCCCTCGACACCGTCGATCTCGCTCAGCAGCTGCGGGACGATGGTGGTCTCCACATCGGAGGAGACGCCGCTGCCGCGGGTGCGGAAGATCGAGTCCATCTCGTCGAAGAACACGATCACCGGGGTGCCCTCGGAGGCCTTCTCCCTGGCCCGCTGGAAGATGAGCCGGATGTGCCGCTCGGTCTCGCCGACGAACTTGTTGAGCAGCTCGGGGCCCTTGATGTTGAGGAAGTAGGACTTGGCGTCCTTCGGGGCCTGGTCGCCGCGCGCCGCCGCCACCTTCTTCGCCAGCGAGTTGGCCACCGCCTTGGCGATGAGCGTCTTGCCGCAGCCGGGAGGGCCGTAGAGCAGCACGCCCTTGGGCGGGCGCAGCTCGTACTCGGCGAACAGGTCCTTGTGCAGGAACGGCAGCTCCACGGCGTCGCGGATCTGCTCGATCTGCCGGAACAGGCCGCCGATGTCGGCGTAGTCGACGTCGGGCACCTCCTCCAGCACCAGGTCCTCGACCTCGGCCTTGGGCACCCGCTCGTAGGCGTAGCCGGACTTGGCGTCGACCAGCAGCGAGTCGCCGGGCTTGAGCGGCGCGGCGGTCAGCGGGTCGGCCAGCCAGACCACGCGCTCCTCGTCGGCGTGCCCGACGACCAGCGCCCGGCTCGCCACCTCCTCGCCTTCACCGACCAGCAGCTCGCGCAGTGTGGACACTTCACCCGTGCGCTCGAAGCCGCCGCCCTCGACCACCGTCAGGGCTTCGTTGAGGCGCACCGACTGGCCGCGGCGCAGGCTCTCGCCCTCCACCGCGGGCGACACCGAGACCCGCATGCGGCGTCCCGCGGTGAACACGTCGACCGTGCCGTCCTCGTGTCCTTCGAGGAACACGCCGTAGCCGCTGGGCGGCTGGGCGAGGCGGTCGACCTCCTCGCGCAGGGCGAGGAGCTGGCCCCGCGCCTCCCGGAGCGTGTCGACCAGCTTGGCGTTCCGCTCGGTGAGTTGGCTCACCCGCTCGGACGCCTCCGCCAGCCGCTGCTCCAGCAGTCGCGAATGCCGTGGTGATTCCGTCAGTTTCCGGCGAAGCAGAGCGACTTCCTCTTCGAGGAAACGGATCTGCGCGGCATCGGACCGATCCGGGCGCTCGCGCCCCTGGTCCGCCGAGCCTCCGTGCTCACCGTCGGCGTTTTCCGGCCGACTGCCGGGACGATCGTGCTGCACGTCGGCACCTCCTCCCGAACTCGTACCCCTACGGTACCGGCGATCACCGACAAGGACAGAGCATGAACGGCCAGGAACCCGCGTGTCACCGAAGTGCAACACCGGAACGGCGGCACCGAATGGGCCATCCCGGTGCCGGCGGGAACCGGCCGGCCATTACGGTGCGTCCGTGTACTAGGCCGACCGCGCGCGCCCAGCAGTACCCCTCAAGCCACCCACCGCAGCCAGAAAGCCGGGGGACGATGACCCAGCCACCGCAGCAACCGGACCCGTACGGGCAGCAGCCCGGGCAGCCCGGCCCCCACCCCGACCAGGGCGGATACCCCGCGCAGCCGGGGCAGGCACCCGGCACGGGGCCGTTCGGGCAGCCGCAGCCCGGTGGCAGCCAGGACCCGACGCAGTTCGCGCCGTACCCGCAGCTGCCGCCCCAGCCCCAGCCGGGCGCGCCGGACCCCGCCGCGGGCCAGGTCCCCCCGGCCGACCAGTTCCCACCATCCGGACAGTTCGGCCAGCAGCCCCCGCAGGGCGGCCAGCCGTACGGGCAGCAGCCCTACGGCCAACCGGGTTACCCCCAGCAGCCCGGCCAGTACGGCCAGGGCCAGCCCCCGGGGCCGGGCTACGGCCCCTACGGCCAGCCCTACCCGCAGCCGCCGCGCACCAACCGCAAGCCGCTGCTGCTCGCGGGCGGCGGCCTGGTGGTCATCGCCGTGGTGGTGACGCTGATCCTGGTGCTGACCGGCGGCGGGAGCACGAGTTCGGCCCAGGGCACGGCGGAGCTGGTGGCCTCGGCGCTGGGCGACAAGGACGCGGACGCCTACAACAAGCTGCTGTGCGACAAGGAAGACCAGGTCACGCAGCAGCAGGTGGACTCCGAGAAGACCCCCAAGTTCACCAACGTGCACGTGGACAAGGTCACCGAGAACGGCGACAGCGCGATCGCGGAGATCAAGATCACGGTCGAGGACAAGGAGCAGACCGCCCGGGCCCGGCTGAAGAAGTCCGGCGACACCTGGTGCGTGGAGCGGATCGGGATCTGAGCCGGTCGGGTCCGGTGGCGGTGCCCGCCACCGGACCCGTGGTCGGACGCGGCGGCGGGTACCTGGGCCAATAGGATGGGCGGGCGCCAGAACAGTGCGGCGGCGGGCGGCCCGCCGGACGACCCGAGCGAGGGAGCCGAGGCCACATGACGCACCCCCCGCAGCCCCCCACCCCGCCGATCGATGGCGACCCGCGGTACCCGGGTGCCACACCCCCACCGCGCCGCCGGAGCGCTCTCCGGGTCCTGCTGATCGCGGCCGTCGCGCTGGTGCTCGTGGTCGGCGCGGGGGTGGGCGTCTACTACCTCAGCCGCGACCGGGGCGCCCCACCCGAGCCGGAGCGCGCGAGCGGCCCGGAGACCGTCCGGGACATGTACATGGGTGCCTACGAGGCCAAGCACTTCGACGACGTGCTGGCCGAGGCGTGCGAGGCGTACCGCACCAGGTTCGGCACCACCGCCGAGGAGCTCGAGCGCGGCTTGGCCGATTACGACGTCACGGCCCGCGCGGACGGCGAGCCCAAGGTGGACGGCGAGAAGGCCACCGCGCGCATCGCGCTCGTGCTGGACCAGGGCGGTCGCACCAAGAACGCGCACATCGAGATCAAGATGGTCAAGGAGGACGGCCGCTGGCGGTTCTGCGGGGAGCAGCCGCGCTGAGCGGCCCCGCGCGCGGGCGGTCCGCGGGTCACACCCCCAAAGGGGCCGGTGGGGGCCGCGTATCCTCCCCGGATGTCCACGCCGCGTCGGCCTGACCGGGTCACCGCGTCGGGGCGGCCCGTCGGGTACAGGAGTCCCGGGTGGGAAACCGACCGGGGACACGTTGAGGAGTCAGGGGAGCCTGGGAGCAATGACCCAACCACCGAACCAGCCGGGGCCCTACGGGCAGGACCCGTACGGTCAGCAGCCCAACCCCTACGGCCAGCAGCAGCCGTACCAGCAGCCTGACCCCTACCAGCAGCAGCCCGACCCGTACGGCCAGCAGCAGCAGCAGCCGTACCAGGGCTACGGGCAGCAGCCCCAGCAGCCCTACGGCCAGGACCCCTACGGCCAGCCGCAGCCCTACTACCAGGGCGGGTTCGGCGGCCCCGGCGGCGAGCCGCCGCAGCGCAACGTCGGCAAGATCGTGGCGATCGTGGCCATCGTCGTGCTGGTCCTGGGCGGCGCCAGCGTCGGCATCTACTTCATGACCCGCGACAGCGGCTCCACCTCGGCGAACCCCGGCGGCGGTGCGGGCGGCGGCGAGAGCAGCAGCGAGGAACCGACCACCACCACGAAGAAGTCGACGCGGACGACGAAGAAGTCGGAGCCGTCGGAGGAGCCCTCCGAGGAGCCGAGCAGTTCGAGCGGCTCGGGTGGCGGCGGCGCCGACCTGAAGGCGGCGGGCAAGGCGTACGCGGACGCGGTCAACGCCAAGGACGAGGCCGCGGCCAAGGGCCTGACCTGCGACGGCACCGACCCCGGCATCCTCTACACGAGCGTGGCGCCCAACGGCGGCGAGGTGACCGTGGCCGGTGAGCCGACGGTCTACGCCGACAACGCGACCGGGCAGGTGCCGCTGAACGTGACCTTCGGCGGGACCGACCCGATCAGCTTCCCGGTGGTGTTCCAGAAGGGGTCCAAGGGCTGGTGCGTCACCCTCTGACCTGGTGTTCCCGCTGACCTGACGTGCCCGGCGCCCGGGTGACCCGTGTGGTCACCCGGGCGCCGTGCGTCTAGCCCTTGCTGGGGCGGCGTTGGGGGCGCGGGGTGACGACGCCGTCGGCGAGGCGGCGGGCGGTGATGAGGAACGCCGTGTGGGCGATCATCCGGTGTTCGGGGCGGACGGCGAGGCCGACGGAGTGCCAGGGGCGGATCAGGGTCTCCCAGGCGTGCGGTTCGGTCCAGCAGGTCTGCTCGCGCAGCGCCTCGGTGACCCGGGACAGCTGCGTCGTGGTGGCGACGTAGACGACCAGGACGCCGCCGGAGATGAGGTTGGTGGAAACCATCGGCAGCACGTCCCAGGGGGCGAGCATGTCGAGGATGACCCGGTCGACCTCGCCGGTGTGGTTGGCCAGGTCGTCGACGACCAGGGTCCAGTTCTCGGGGTGCTCGCCGTAGAACTCGCGGACGTTGCGCTCGGCGTGCTCGGCGTGGTCGTCGCGGATCTCGTACGAGGTCACGGTGCCGGTGGGGCCGACCGCGCGCAGCAGGGAGCAGGTCAGCGCGCCGGACCCGGCGCCCGCCTCCAGCACCCGCGCGCCGGGGAAGATGTCGCCCTGCATGACGATCTGGGCGGCGTCCTTGGGGTAGATGACCTGGGCGCCGCGGGGCATGGAGAGCACGTAGTCCGACAGCAGCGGGCGCAGCGCCAGGTAGGCGGTGCCCGCCACCGAGCTGACGATGGAGCCCTCGGGCTGCCCGATGATGTCGTCGTGGGCCAGCGCGCCGCGGTGCGTGTGGTACTTCTCCCCCGCGGTCAGCACCAGCGTGTAGTGCCTGCCCTTGGGGTCGGTGAGCTGCACCCGGTCCCCCGCCTCGAAGGGACCGCTGACCTTGCGTGCCGACACCCGCGCCTCGCCTTCCACCTGCTCCGTCAACCGACGGGGAATCGTCGCAGAGGCCGGTGCCCGGCACCGCACCCGGGTCAGCCCGCGCCGCGGGCCCGCAGGGCGGCCTTCAGGTCCTCGCGGTGCAGCACGCCGGAGGGGCGGCCCTCGTCGTCGACGACGACGAACTGCCAGGCCGGGGTCTCGTGCACGCGCTCGGCGATGTCCTCGCCGGATTCCGACGACAGCAGCACCGACTCGGGCCGGATCGGCTCGGCGGCCTGCTCGGCCGGGGAGAACGGGGAACGCGCGGCCAGCGCCCGGGCGGCGACCTCGTCGAGCAGCCCGGCGGCCACGCCGTCGGCGCGCACCAGCACCACCCCGCGCCCGGCCGCGGCGGCGAGCGCGTCGGCGACCGGGCTCTCGGCGGGCAGTTGCAGCACCGGCCGCACCACGTCGGCCAGGGTCAGGCCCGCGGGCCAGGAGCGGCGCTGCTCGGCGGCCAGCTCACCGGAGGCGCCCGCGACGACGAACCACGCGGTCAGCAGGCACACGCCCAGCCGCAGCCAGCGGTCCGGGCTGGCCTCGGCCAGGCCCCACAGCGCCCACAGCACCAGCAGCCCGGCGACCGCCCAGCCGCCGACCACCGCTGCCTTGGTCCCCGCGCCGCGCCTGCCGGTCCACGCCCAGACGCCCGCGCGCAGCATCCGGCCGCCGTCCAGCGGCAGGCCGGGCAGCAGGTTGAACACGGCGACGGCGGAGTTGGCGAAGGCGCACTCGAGGACCAGCAGCCACACCGGGCCCTCGGACGGCATCACCAGCAGCCCCAACCCGCAGGCCCCGGCCAGCGCGATCGACACCGCCGGACCGGCCGCCGCGACCACGCCCTCGTGGCCAGGTCGGCGCGGGGTGCGGGAGATCTCGGCGAGGCCGCCGAGCAGGAACAGCCGCAGCCTGCGCACCGGCAGCCCCAGCCGCAGCGCGACCACGCAGTGCCCGAGTTCGTGGGCCAGCACGGAGACGCCGAGCAGCACGGCGAACGCGGCGGCGAGCAGGATCGAGGTGGTGGTGTCCGCGCCGGGCAGCAGCGACCCGACCAGCGGCGCGTAGAAGACGACCACGGCCAGCGCGCCCAGCCACCAGGAGTGGGCGAGCACGACCGGCACGCCGCTGTAGCGGAACAGCAGCAGGCCGCCGCCGTGCGCGGTGGGCGGGTCGGTCGACACCTCGCACAGCGTAACGGTGTCGCTGTGGGGTTCGGGTGATCCTGCCTGGCAGGCCGGTCGGGTGGTAGCACGGGTCCGGCACGGGGCGTGACCGTGTCCCGGGCGGGAGTGTCGGTGGTGGTCACTACTGTGCTGACCATGGTCCCCGTTCCCGGTACCGCCCCGACCAGCACCGACACCACCACGGCCGAGTCCGGCACCGATCCGGCAGGCACCGACCAGGCAGGCACCGACCAGGCCACCGCCCCCAGGCAGGCGCGGCGGCGGCCCGCGCTGTCGCCGTCGCGGGCCGGGGACTTCAAGCAGTGCCCGCTGCTGTACCGGCTGCGCGCCGTCGACCGGCTGCCCGAGACTCCGACGAAGGCGCAGGTGCGGGGCACGGTCGTGCACGCGGTGCTGGAGCGGCTGTTCGGCCTGCCCGCGGGCGAGCGGGTGCCCGCGGTCGCGCACGACCTGCTGTCCCCCACCTGGGACGCGCTGCTGGCCGAGCGGCCGGAGTTCGGGCAGATCTTCGCCGAGGGCGAGGACCCCGGCGAGTGGCTGGCGTCGGCGTCGAAGCTGATCGACGGCTACTTCGAGCTGGAGGACCCGCGGCGGCTGCAGCCGCAGGCCTGCGAGCTGCTGGTGGAGACGGAGCTGCCGTCGGGGGTGCTGCTGCGCGGCTACATCGACCGCCTCGACGTCGCCCCGACCGGCGAGATCCGGGTCGTGGACTACAAGACCGGCGCCGCGCCGCGCGAGATCGGCGAGGCCAAGGCGCTGTTCCAGATGAAGTTCTACGCGCTGGCCGTGTGGCGGCTGCGCGGCGAGGTGCCCCGGCAGCTGCGGCTGATGTACCTGGCGGACCGGCAGTCGCTGGCCTACACCCCGGACGAGGCCGAGCTGGCCCGGTTCGAGCGCACCTTGGAGGCCATCTGGGAGGCCATCCTGCGCGCGGGCCGCACCGGCGACTTCCGCCCGAACCGCGGCAGGCTCTGCGACTGGTGCTCGTACCAGCAACACTGTCCGGAGTTCGGCGGCACGCCCCCGGAGTACCCGGGCTGGCCGGAACCGGACCCCGGCGAGGAGAGCGCACTGGACCGGGCCGACTGACCGTTGACCGAGTCGCCCACCGGCGTGGGCGCCCCGGACCTGCCGAGCCGGGCGGGGAAGCGGGGGTGGGTGGTGGGAGGAGATGTCGCAGTGTCGTTCTACGAGCCCCTTGGGGGCGACCGGTACTGGTCCACGACCCACACGGCGGGTCCGTGGACGGCGCGCAGCCAGCACCTGGGGCCGCCGTCGGCGCTGCTGGCCCGGGCGCTGGAGGCGCTGCCGTCAGCGGTGCCGACGCTGATCACCCGGGTCACGGTGGAGATCCTGGGTCCGGTGCCGGTCGCCGACGTGGAGGTCACGGCCGCCATCGAGCGGCCGGGGCGGTCGGTGGAGTTGCTGCGCGCCGAACTGCGGGCGAACGACCGGGTGGCCGCCCGCGCGGCGGCTTGGCGGGTCGCGACGGCGGACACCTCGGCGGTCGCCACCGGGGACGACGTCCCGCCGCTGGCCCCGCCGGAATCCGGGACGCCGATTTCGCGGCCGGAGGGGTGGGGACCCGGTTACCTGGACGCGCTGGAATGGCGTTCGCTCAAGGGCTCGCTCGGCGAGCCCGGCCCGGCCACCATATGGGCGCGGCAACTGGTGCCGCTCGTGCCCGGGGAAACGCCGACCGGTCTCCAGCGGCTGCTCACGGTCGCCGATTCGGGCAGCGGCGCGTCGGGTTCGCTGGACCCCCGGGAATGGTGGTTCATCAACACGGAATTGACGGTCCACCTCACCCGGCACCCGGTCGGCGAATGGATCGGCCTGGACGCGCACTCGATCCTCGGCCCCTCCGGGACCGGTCTCGCGCTATCCACCCTGCACGACGAACAGGGCGCCGCGGCGCGCGGCGCCCAAGCACTCATGGTCCGGAAGCGGGAGCCCGAGAAGGGCTAGTCACAGATACTTGTAGACGTCGTCGAGGGTGAGGCCGCGGCCGAGCATCAGGACCTGCACCCGGTACAGCAGCTGGGAGATCTCCTCGGACAGCTCGGCGTCGCTCTGGTACTCGGCGGCGATCCACACCTCGCCCGCCTCCTCCAGGACCTTCTTGCCCTGCGCGTGCACCCCCGCGTCCAGGGCGGCGACGGTGCCCGACCCCTCGGGCCGGTTCTTGGCGCGGTCAGTGAGCTCGGCGAACAGCTCATCGAAGGTCTTCACGAGCACCGATCCTCCCACCCGCGCCCGCGCTCGCCGACACCGCCACCAGTTCGCGCAGCAGGGCCTCGTCCAAGCCGACCAGCGAGGACCGCAGCACCCGGGCCGGACCCTCCGGCACCGCGACCTCGCAGGGCACCACCAGCACGGCGCAGCCCGCGGCCTCGGCGGCGGCGGTGCCGGTGGGCGAGTCCTCGATGGCCAGGCAGCGGGTCGGCTCGACGCCGAGCAGGCGGGCGGCCTTGAGGTAGGGCTCGGGCAGGGGCTTGTTGCGGCCGTCGACCTCGTCGCCGCAGACCGTGACGTCGAAGAACTCGCGGCCGATGGTGTCCAGCGCCACCTCGGTCAGGTGCCGTTCGGTGGAGGTGACCAGGGCCGTGGGCACGCCGGTGTCGCGGACCAGCCGCAGCGCCTCCCGGGCGCCGGGCCGCATGACGAGGCGGGTGCGGAACAGCTCGACCATGCGCTCGTTGATCCAGCCCATGGCCTCGTCGATGTCGTCCGGGGTCGGCACCCGGCCGACCTGGCCGAACAGCAGCGCCATGCTGGTGGGGATGTTGGAGCCGATCATCGCGGTGCGGGTGTCGTCACCCAGCGGTGTGCCCAGCTTGAGCGAGTACTCCGAGAGCGGGATGTCCCACAGCTTCTCGGAGTCGGTCAGCGTGCCATCCATGTCCCAGAGCACGGCGGCGGGCAGGCCATCCGCAGTGGACGGTCCGGTCAAGGTGTTCCCCCAGGTTTCGCGTTCACCCGATTTGCCCGGTTCGCCATCGGCGTAGCGGGCCGCACCGGCCTGTCCCCAGCCTACGATCTCCGCCTGTCCGAGCCGGGCCGTAGGCTAACCCGGTGACCGACCTGCCCACCCCCGAGCCGACACCTCTGGACGAGCCCGCTCCGGAGCCCAGACACCTCGTCGACCCCGTCATGGTGGCCGCGTTCGAGGGATGGAACGACGCCGGGGACGCGGCCAGCACCGCGATCGAGCACCTGCAACTCACCTGGGACGCCAGCCCGCTGCTGGAGATCGACCCGGACGACTACTACGACTTCCAGGTCACCCGCCCGACGGTGCGCATGGTGGACGGTGTCAGCCGGAGGGTCGAGTGGCCGACCACGCGGCTCTACCTGTGCAGGCCGCCGGGGTCCAACCGGGACGTCGTGCTGGTGCACGGCATCGAGCCGAACATGCGCTGGCGCCGGTTCTGCGCCGATCTGCTGGGCCACATCGAGGACCTGAACATCACCACGGTGGTCACCCTGGGCGCGCTGCTGGCCGACACCCCGCACACCCGCCCGGTCCCGGTGACCGGCACGGCCTACGACGCCACCTCCGCGGCCCGCTTCGGCCTGGAGCGCTCCCGGTACGAGGGGCCGACGGGCATCGTCGGGGTGCTGCAGGACGCGTGCGTGCGCGCGGGCGTGCCCGCGATCTCGATCTGGGCCGCGGTGCCGCACTACGTGTCGCAGCCGCCGTCGCCGAAGGCCACGCTGGCGCTGCTGCACCGGGTGGAGGAGGTGCTGGACGTGGAGGTGCCGCTGGGCACGCTGCCCGACCAGGCCGACGAGTGGCAGCAGACGGTCAGCGAGATGGCCGAGGAGGACGAGGACGTGCGCAACTACGTGCGCGCCTTGGAGGAGCGCGGCGACGCGGAGAACACCCTCAACGAGACCAGCGGTGACGCCATCGCCGCGGAGTTCGAGCGCTACCTGCGCAGGCGCCGCCCGGGCCGCGGTGGCCCGGGTCCCGGCCCGACCGGGGTGTGAACCCCCGCCTCACCCTGGCCGCGCTCTACGCGGGTGGTTTCCTCGGTCCGTTCGCGGGCGGGATCACCACCGCCATGCTGCCCGAGCTCGGCCGGGACTTCGACGTGTCACCGCAGGTGGCGTCGTACTCGCTGACGGCGTACCTGGTGCCGTTCGCGGCCCTCATGCTGTTCTCGGGCACCCTGGGCGCGCGCTGGGGCGCGTCCCGCAGCGTGCGCGTCGCGTACCTGGTGTACGTCGCGGCGTCGCTGCTGTGCGCCGTGGCGGGTGACTACCCGCTGTTCCTCGCGGCCCGCGCCGTCCAGGGCGGGGCGAACGCGTTCACCACGCCCCTGCTGCTGGCCGCGATAGCCACCATCACGCCGCCGGAGCGCCTGGGCCGCACCCTCGGCCTGTTCGCCTCGCTGCAGGCGGCGGGCCAGACCAGCGCCCCACTGCTGGGCGGCGTGGCGGCGGAGGTGAACTGGCGCGTCGCCTTCGTCGGCGTCGCGGTCGTGTCCCTGGCGCTGGCCATGGCGGGCCTGCCGGAGCAGATGCGCGAACGGCAGCGCACCACCGCCACCCTGCGCTCGGCCTGGCGCCCCTCGGTCCTGCGCGCGGGCTGGCTGGCCCTGGTCGGCTGGGCGTGCCTGGGCGGCATGTCGGTCCTGCTGGCCTTGCGCGCCGAAGAGGTCTTCAACCTGAGCGCGGCGTCCAGGGGCCTGGTGCTGACCGGTTTCGGCGTGGTGGGGTTGCTGAGCGCGAGGTACGTGGGCAGGTCCATCGACCGCATCGGCGCGCGCCGGGCGGTCCTCATCGGCTCGGTGGTCGGCGCCGTGCCGATCGCGCTGGTGGGCACCCTGCCGTGGCTGCCGGCGGTGACCGTCCTCTGGGCACTGACGGGCATCACCGCCCAACTGGTCCTGGTGGGCGTCAACGCTTTGGTGCTCGGCGGGGAGGGCCCGAACCGCGCGGGCGCGGTATCGGTGGTGCAATCCCTCCGCTTCACCGGCGCGGCGGTGTCCCCGCTGGCCTTCACGCCGCTGTACCAAGCGGAACCGGCCCTGGGTTTCTTGATCCCGGCGGCCCTGGTCGCGGTCAACGCCCCGCTGACCCTCGCCCTGCACCGCCCCCGCAAACCGGATCCGGCCCCCGAAGGGCCGTAGCCCTCCCCTCCGGACCACTCCCCCGGACCACTCCCCTGTGGACACCCCCGGCGGTTGTCCACAGGCATGATCATCTCCGCCGAGCACTGTCGGCCCCGGCCGGTAGCATGGATATCGGGGGCCGGAGGCACGCGCGCCGCGCCATCGGGTCGCGCCGGTCGGGGGAATGCCAAGGCCGATGCCCCGCCCACCCGCGTGATGGCCACGAGCCAACGACCGTCCACGCGACAGCGTCGATCCACAGCGCCCGCTCGGCAGGCATCGCCACTTCGTCGGTGGTGGCGGCACCTCCGCCCGAGGCACCGCCACCACCGCCCGCGTCAGAGCGCGATGCCGAGCAGGGCGTCGATCGCGTCGCGGGCCAAGGCCGGGGCCTCCGCGTCCGATTCGCCGCCCGCGAGGGTGCGGGCGGCCCAGGCGTCGACCGTGGCCAGCGCCTTCGGGGTGTCCAAGTCGTTCGCGAGGTGGTCGCGCAGGGCCGCGACCAGCGGTCGGGCGTCGGCCGCCGCCGGTGCAACCACGGCCGCCCGCCACGTGGCCAGTCGGGTCTGGGCGTCCGCCAGGACCTGGTCGGTCCACGCCCGGTCGGTGCGGTAGTGACCCGCGAACAGGCCCAGCCGGACCGCCATCGGGTCGACCTTGTCGGCCCGCAGCCGCGACACGAACACCAGGTTGCCGCGCGACTTCGACATCTTCTCGCCGTCGAGGGCGATCATCGCCGCGTGCGTGTAGTGCCGCGCGAACGGGTGCTGGCCGGTCAGCGCCTCGGCGTGGGCCGCGCTGTACTCGTGGTGCGGGAAGATCAGGTCCGACCCGCCGCCCTGCAGGTCGAAGGTCATGCCGAGCCGGTTGAGCGCGATGACGCTGCACTCGACGTGCCAGCCGGGGCGGCCCGCGCCGAGTTCGCTGTCCCAGCTGGGCTCGCCCGGCCGGGCCGAGCGCCACAGCAGCGCGTCGAGCGGGTGGCGCTTGCCCCGGCGGTCCGGGTCGCCGCCGCGCTCGGCGAAGAACCGGTTCATCGTGGACTCGTCGTAGTTGGACTCGCCGCCGAAGCGGCCGGTGGCGTTGTGGTCGAAGTAGACGTCCGGGTACTCCGGGTCGTCCACGCGGTACGCGGCGCCGTCCGCCAGCAGCTTCGCCACCGCCTCGACGATCTCCGGGATGGACTCGACCGCGCCGACGTACTCCCGGGGCGGCAGCACGCGCAGGGCGGTCATGTCCTCGCGGAACAGCGCGGTCTCGCGCATGCCCAGGACCACCCAGTCGTCCCGGTCGCGCGCGGCCCGCTCCAGCAGCGGGTCGTCGATGTCGGTCACGTTCTGCACGTAGTGGACCTCGTGGCCGTTGTCCAACCACTGCCGGTGCACCAGGTCGAAGGCCAGGTAGGTGGCCGCGTGCCCGAGGTGGGTGGCGTCGTACGGGGTGATCCCGCAGACGTACATCGTGGCGGTCGGTCCGGGGGCCGTAGGCCGGACCTCGCCCGCGGCGGTGTCGAACAACCGCAGCGGGCGCGGTGTGCCCTCCACCCGCGGCACCGGGTGGGATTGCCAGGTCTGCATGCTCCGACAGTAAACGCACGGGCCGACCACTTCGGGGTGTGCCACGGGGTGGACCGCCGGGAACAGATCCGGCCCCTGTCACCCGATGGTCGCAGTTACGGCAAAAGTGTGATGAGCGTTACACCCAAGCGTGGGTTGCGATCACACTTTCAGGTGGGCTAGCCGCGACGAAGGGCGGATGCGATGTCCGAGCCAGGAACGACCCCAGACGACTCCCCGGCGGAGACCGAGACGACCGGCCGGTACCTGGTGCTGCTGGCCGACGACGCGGTGGCCGCCGGTACCCACGAGCTGCGCCGGGTCGCGGGCATCAGCACCGCGAGCACCGCCGAGGCCGCGGGGGTCGACTTCGCCGGTGCCGAGAACCTGGTCTACGACCGGCTCGGCGTCGCGGTGGTGGACGCCGACACCGAGCAGGCCGCGGCGCTGGCCCGCGCGGTCGACGAACCCGGCCCGATCGTGGCGCTGGAGGCCGAACGCCGGGTGTACGCGATCAGCACCGAGGCCCCGGACGCCGAGGTGGCCGCCCCCGCGGGCGCCGACGAGTCGCGGTTCACCTGGGGCCTGCAGGCCGTGCGCGCCCAGTTGAGCGCGGCGACCGGCGAGGGCATCCGGATCGCGGTGCTCGACACCGGCTTCGACGTCGAGCACCCGGACTTCGCGGGCCGCGCGGTCACCCGGATCTCGTTCGTCCCCGGCGAGTCCCCCGACGACGGCCACGGGCACGGCACGCACTGCGTGGGCAGCGCCGCCGGTCCGCGCGAGCCGGGCACGGGCCCGGGGTACGGCGTGGCGTACAAGGCGGAGATCTTCACGGGCAAGGTGCTCAGCAACCAGGGCTCCGGCACCGACGGCGGCATCCTGGCGGGCATCGCGTGGGCGGTGTCGAACAACTGCCAGATCGTGTCGATGTCGCTGGGCGCCACGGTGCGGCCGGGCACGCCGTACTCGCAGACCTGGGAGACCGTCGCCAACCGCGCGCTGGCGCAGGGCACGCTGATCGTGGCCGCGGCGGGCAACGACTCGAAGCGGCAGAACGGCGTCATCTGGCCGGTCGGGCACCCGGCGAACTGCCCGTCGGTCCTGGCCGTCGGCGCCATCGACGTGGCGTCCGCGCTGGCGTGGTTCTCCTGCGGCACCGTCGACGAGATCGGCGCGGTGGACGTGGTGGCCCCCGGCCTGGACGTGTACTCGTCGTGGCCGCGGCCGAAGAACTACAACCGGATCAGCGGCACCAGCATGGCCACCCCGCACGTCGCGGGCGTCGCGGCGCTGATCGCCCAGGCGACCGGCGCGCGCGGGTGGGAGCTGTGGGCCCGCCTGTCCCAGTCCGCCCGCAGGCTGCCCCTGCCGAGCACGGACGTCGGCGCGGGCCTGGTCCAATCCCCGTGAGCGAACCGGTCCTGGTGGTGGTGTCGGCCGACGCCGCGTCCCGCCTGCCGGAGGTCGTCGCGGACCTGACCGCGGCGGGCCTGCGGGTGGAGCACGTGCTCGCGGAGATCGGCACCATCACCGGCTCGGCCCCCACCGGCGCCATCCGAACCCTGCGCGCGGTGTCCGGAGTGGACAAAGTCGAGCCCGCCTGCGGCGACTTCGGCATCCCACCACCGGACAGCGAGGTCCAGTAGTCCGCCCTTCGACGCGCTTTCCGACACCGCTGTCCACATCTCCGGAAGTTGTCCACAGGCCCGCCGGAGGACCGCCGATCACCGGCCGCGCCGCGAGAGAATTGAGACCAGGGGGTTCTCCGGTCCCGGGGACCTCTCGCCGGGCATTGGGCGGGTGCGGGTCGTGCGACGACGGGTTCACGGCGGCCGGGTGACGAGGCGGCGGCCGGTTGGATCCGTCGAGTTTCGCGGCGGCGTTGAGCCGACGCCGCCGCGGCTGGGCGGCCCGGGCGCCGGTTCACCAAGGGTCCGAGCTCCTCGACCGCGACGGGCGAGCTCGACCTCAAGCACGCCGCGGTGGCCACCTGCCGCGCGGACACGACAGCCGCGCGGGCCTCAGGTCCGCGTTCTGCTCGGTTCCTCGGCGCCGGCCGTGGCATTCCGGTCGGGAGGGCCTCGCGGCCACCGGCTGGGCGGGCGTCATGCGAAATCGCGTTCGCGGCAGCAGCGCCCCGGGGCGGGTGGCGGGGCAGCCGAGTCGCGAGATGGCCGCGTCAGCTGGTTCGGCTGAGGTGCGAGCGGTGTTGGGACAGCGCCGAGGCGAGGGCCTGGTAGTCGGCCGGTCGGTTGACGATGGTGGCGCCGATGCGCAGGTACGGGTCGTCCCGCCAGCGGACCACCGGGACCTCGATGCGGTGGCGGGTGCTCAGTTCCTCGTACAGCGCGCGGGCCCCCGCGACGTCCGGGGCCCAGTGGCGGGGCAGCGGCAGCAGCCGCATCAGGGGGGCGTGGCGCGGGGTGACGGGGCCGGGCACGCCGATGGCGTCGGCGACCAGCCGGACGCCGCGGTCGAGGAGGAGGGCGCTGCGGGTGACCGCGTCCCAGCCGCCCGCGTCGTGCCAGAAGTCGATGGCCTCGGGCAGGGCGAGCCAGGCGGAGTAGTCGTCGCCGCCCGCGTGGTCGAACCAGCGGGGGAAGGCGCTCGGGTGCAGCCACGACGGCACCAGCGGCTTGACCTGCTCCCGCCACCGCGGCGCCAGGTACAGCCCCGCCACCGCGCGCGGGGCGTAGGCCCACTTGTGGAAGCTGCCGACCCAGAAGTCCACCCCGAGGTCGGCGGGCCGCTGGTCGATGTGGCCGGGCACGTGCGCGGCGTCGACGAACACCGGCACCCCGCGCTCGCGGCACACGCGCGCCACCTTCGCCACCGGCAGCACCAGCGCCGTCGCGGAGGTGATCGCGTCGACGACCACGAGCCGGGTCGTCGGCCGCAGCCCGGCGACGAACGCGGCGGCGACCTCGTCCGGCCCGGCGTCGAGCGGGAACGGCGCGGCCCGCACGTGGGCGCGCTCGCGGCAGGCGAACAGCACGGTCTGGTAGGCGTGCTCGGAGGTGAGGATCTCGTCGCCCTCGGCGAACGGGATGGCCGCCAGCACCGTGGCGATCGCCTCCGACGCGCTGCGCACCAGTGCCACGCCGTCGGTGCCGAGGAACCCCGCGGCGGCCGCGCGGGCCCGGTTGACCAGGTCGAACAGCTCCACCCGGTGGAAGCGCGTCGGGTTGGCCTCGAGTCTGCGCTGGTAGCCGTTCCGCGCCCGGAGCACCGCGCGCGGGACCACGCCGAACGCGCCGGGGTTGAGGTGGACGACCCCGGGGTCCAGGTCGAAGGCGGGGTCCGCGCTTAAGTCGGAGATCATCACCGGAGGGATTCTGTCAGGATTTCACGCACCCGGCCCGCGATCCGGTGGAGCTCGTTCGGGCAGATCCACCTGCCCGAACGCTCACGCGGGCGCCGGTCGGTCCGGCGGCGACGGGTCGGGCAGGTTCTTGTGCGCGTCGGTGCGCACGGCCTCCCGGATCTGGTCGATGTTCTCCCGCAGCAGGTCCGAGATCAGCTCGTCGGTGCGCGGGTCCGCCAGCATCTCCAGCACCACCCGCAGCGTGGTGTCGGTGACGGCGCCGACGATCTCGTCGTGGAAGGGCAGCCTGCGGAGCCTGCCCGCCTGGGGGTCGTCGCGGATCTTCTCCAGGACCATGGCGCGGATCTCGGCCCGGTTCTCCTCCAGCGCGCTGGCCATGTTCCGCGCGTAATGGCCGGTGCGCAGCACCGACACGACCTCTTCGAGCACGGCCACGGTCAGCGGTTTCTTGATCACGTCGATCAGCACGCCGCCGAAGCGCGCCATCGCCCGGTGCGCCAACTCCTCCCCCACCGACCGGTCCACGGGCCGGTGGACGCGGGCGAGCTGCACGCCGATCCGCACCACCCGCAGCAGGCGGAACGCGCGCAGCCACAGGTGGGTCAGGGGGATCAGGCCGACGAGGTCGTACCAGTTCACCCACAGGAAGCGACGGCTGAACCCCGTTCGCGCCCACCGCCAGGCGAACTCGACGGCGAACACCGCGCACAGGCCGCGGTCGAGCCAGACGACCAGC
The DNA here is from genome assembly GCF_041897805.1 of Actinokineospora auranticolor. Classification (GTDB taxonomy): domain Bacteria; phylum Actinomycetota; class Actinomycetes; order Mycobacteriales; family Pseudonocardiaceae; genus Actinokineospora; species Actinokineospora auranticolor. Next base: position 3,161,213 of record NZ_CP154825.1, on the reverse strand, counting down.
CGGGCGGTGTCCGCGGGCGGGTGCCAGAACACCCGGTAGGCCAGCAGGCCGACCGCCACGACCGCGAGCGCCAGCATCAGCCAGTCGTCCAGGCTCACCCGGTGCCGCGGCCGCGGGGCAAGGGAGATGACCATGGGCAGAACCTTTCACGGCACCGGGGCGGAGGCCACTCGCCGGGCCGGTAGCGTCGGGGCGTGGACCAGCCGCGGCGCGTGGAGCGCTCCCCCAAGCACGTGCGCGCCACCCTCGGCGGCGCGTACGTCGTCGACTCCGCCGAGGTGCGGCTGGTGTGGGTGGACCGCCCGTACCCGGCGTACTGGTTCCCCGACGCCGACGTCCGCGCGGACCTGCTGCCCGCGGGGGCGGTGCGGACCTCGCCCGGGTTGCCGGGGCTCGTCGGGGTCGACTGGGGCGCGGTGGACCAGTGGTACGAGGAGGACGAACCGGTGTACGTCCACGCGCGCGACCCGTGCACCCGGGTCGACGTGCTGGCCTCGTCGCGGCACGTCGTGGTCGAGTTGGACGGGGTGCGGCTGGCGGAGAGCGGGCAGCCGAGGGTCCTGTTCGAGACCGGCCTGCCGCCGCGCTTCTACCTGCCCGCGCGGGACGCGCGGCTGGACCTGCTGCGCCCGTCGGCCACCACGACGATGTGCCCGTACAAGGGGACGGCGACGTACCTGGACGCGGTGGTAAACGGCGTCACGCACCGCGATCTCGTGTGGTGCTACCCGGCCCCGTTCGCGGAGAGCCAGAAGATCGCGGGACTGCTCTGCTTCTACCCCGACCGCGCACGACTGGTGGTGGACGGGATCGATCAGTCCACATAGGACGGAGTATGGTTCCCGGTTAACCGACAACCCCCTTGGGCCGTTGGTGTTCACCACGCGGCAGTGGCGGCGGAGCGGTCGCCGCGCGCGTGGCGCGAGGGTAGGATTCGGCCCGGTATGTGACTGGCCTCATCGGCGGGCGGTCGGAACTGGCTCGGGCCCTCCGCGTCCTGGAGAGCGAGGACACCGCCCCCATTCCAGGTTCGAGGACGTGACCGCATGAGCGCACCGGGGTTCGCCCACGAGGCACTGGTCTACCGCGACCCGTCCTCCTTCGTCGACGGCGCGGCGGTTTTCGTGCGCGACGGCCTGCTGGCGGGTGAGTCCGTTTTCGCCGTGCTGCCACCGCACCCCGCCAAGCTGCTGCGCGAGGCGCTGGGCGCGCGGGCCGAGGAGGTCCACTTCCTCGACGTGGTGGAGATCGGTCGCAACCCGGCCCGGCTCATCCCGGCGGTCCGCGCGCAACTGGCCGAGGCGGACGGGCGCGGGGTGCGCGGCATCGGCGAATCGGCCTGGCTGGGCCGCACCGCCGACGAGTTCGCGGAGGTCGCGCTGCACGAGGCCCTGATCAACCTGGCCTTCGCCGACGCCGCGAACCTGACGCTGCGCTGCGCCTTCGACGCGGACGTGCCCCCGTCGGTCATGGCGACCGCGCGCCGCACCCACCCGTGCCTGCTCGGCGGCGCGCACGTCCCCGGCGCGTACGACCCCGAGTACGCGCTGGACCTGTTCACCACCCCGCTGCCCGACCCGGGCGAGGTGAGCGACATGGTCCACTTCTGCCTCGACGACCTGCCCGAACTGCGGGACCTGGTGGCGGTGCGGGCAAGGCAGTTCGGCCTCCCGCGCGGCCGGGCGCTGGACCTGACGCTGGCCACCAACGAGATGGTCACCAACAGCATCTGCCACGGCGGCGAACGCGGCACCCTGCGCCTGTGGACCGAGGGCGAGTCCCTGGTCTGCGAGATCACCGACAGCGGCCACATCACCGACCCCATGGTCGGCCGCGTCGCCCCCCTCCCCTCGGTCCAGGGCGGTCGGGGCGTGTGGCTGGCCAACCAGCTGTGCGACCTGGTGCGCATCCGCTCCACCCCGGCCACGGGGACGATGGTCCGCCTGCACGTCCGCCGATAAGCTGATTTCCCCGCCCGCACAACACGATCTCCACTCGGGCGACGAGTTCATCCCCCTCACGGCAGCAGGCAGACCACCTGTCCCGCCCTCACAAGCCATCCCCGGAAACCGCCGCTTGAGCCCAGCCCCAACCGAACGCAACGCGCCCCTACCCCTCCGGCCATTTCGGCTTCTCCTCAACCACCCCGAAACCACCACAGAAACCCAACCCCGCCCCACGCAACGGTCCCCACCACATCTCAGGCCGTTTCGTTTCCTTCCGAACCACCCCGAAACCGCCGCAGGATCCCCTCCCCCACCGAACGCAACGCGCCCCCGCTATACGCCTTGATTGGGTGGACTTGCTTTGCGTGGGGGGACGAGCCTGCCAAGCTCTACCGCGGGTGGGGTGGGCTTGCCCATCCCACCGCTCTTCCCCACCGCAGGCTCGTAGGGGCCCCGCGTAAAGCAAGTTCACTCAATCGAGGCCCCACATTTTTTCCGCGAACAGCCGGACCGATCAACCCAGCCACGATCCCAACCGGCACCGCGCAGACCACAAGATGATCAACGCACGCCTCCGGCCCCGATATTCACTCTACCGGCGAGCACCGACAGAACCGCGCGAAGACGATCAAGCCTGTGAGGCTTATTCAGCGGCGTAGAAGTAGAGGGCGATAACGGCCGATATGGTGTCGGTGAAAGTGTCGATGGGACGCCGGTAGTCGGTGTGGAGAACACGCCGTCTTTTGAGTTGGGCGATGGCGCGTTCGACCACGACACGGATGGAGTTGTGGTGTCGGTTGAACTCCACTTCCCAGTCGGGTTGTTCTCGGTTTCTGGGTTTTCTGATCGGGGTCAGGATACCGCTACCGATGTAGCCCTTGTCGCCGAGCCAGGTGCTGGGCTCTCGTCCGTCGAGAACCCGCGAGGCGTTCAGGCCGACGATGTCGTTACGGGATCCCGGCCTAGGATCCGACACCCATCTCGGACGTCCGTCCGGCGTGTACGCGACCTGGACGGTGAGCCCGGTCGTGCGGTGTTTCCCGGAGGACAACTCCGGGCGGGAAGCCCATGACCGGCACGGCAGCGGTGTCCCGTCCACTATGGGGGAGTTGCGGTCGTCGAGATCGTCGGCCGCGGGAACGCACTGTTCGAGCACGCCGGCCAACAATGGTGTCACCGCCGCGATCGCCCGACCGAGCGTCGGCTGTGACACCTCGAACGCTTCCGCCAACTCCGCTTGAACCCGATTCCGCCGCAAGTACGCCAACGTGACCACCACGGAGCGGTACAAACCCAGAACCGGCGGCCACCGGCGAACCGACTCCCCGGTCGCTTCGCCGATCAGGGCACATAATTCCTCGACACGGTCCCGAGTGAGGCCGGCGGCATGATACATGGAGGCGGTCCGTTTTCGAGAATAATGTGTGGTAACTGAATTCTCTCAAACGGGCCGCCGCCTCTTACATCGGGGTGATCATCCCGGGGCGTGAATAAGCCTCTGTGGACAACTCCGCACCAACAGAATCCTCCCAGGCGGCAAGGACCAGCACACCTCAGGGATTCAACTGCTGGATAGCCTTCACGATCCGCTTGTCGGAAATCGATCCCGGAGTCCCCAACGTCTGCGCGAAGTAGCTGATCCGCAGTTCCTCGATCATCCACCGCACCGACCTGGTGACCTCCGCATCCCGCGCGCTGGGCCGCAACTGCTCCACCGCCTCGTGGTACGAGTCCTCCAGGTCCTGCACCACGTGCATCCAAGTCCGGTCCCGATCCGGCCGCTCCGGCAACTTGTCCAACCGCCGCTCGATACCGCGCAGGTACCGTTCCACGTCGCCCAGCCGCCGCACACCGGTCGCCGCCACGAATCCCGGGAAGATCAACCCAGCCAGTTGCTCGCGGATGTCCGCCAAGGGCTCCACGAAGATGGGGCCCTTCGTCCGGGAAAGCCGGTTCTGCACGTCGTTCCACGCGATCACGACCTTGCGGACCCGGTCGAGCACCTCGACGGTCGTCTCGTTCAGCCGGGTTCGCACCGCTTCCTTGAGCCGGTCGAAGTCCGCCTCGGTCCACGCGGGCCCGCCCGCCCGCGTGATCAGGAAATCCGCCGCCGCCTCGACGCAATCGGCCAGTAGGGCCGGGACTCCGCCGTGCGGGTTGTGCGACAACGCGAGTTTGGCCTGGTTCGACAGGCTCCGCACCACGTGCTTCACCGGCGACGGGACCATCAGCAGCACCAGCCGCCGGGTTCCCGTCCACATCGCGGCGCGCTGGTCCGGTTCGGTGTCGAGCATCCGGACGGCCACCGACTGGCCCTCGTCGACCAGTGCCGGGTAGGCCGTGACGACCAACCCGTTCTGCTCCGTCCGGGCGACCTTCGGCAGCGTCCCGATCGTCCACGACGTCAGGCCGCGCCGCTCCAGGTCCACCGTCGCCTCGGCGAGCGAGGCCCGCAGCTGCGACTTCAGCTGCTCCTTCAACGCGCCCAGGTCCTTGCCCTGTGCCAGGGTGCGGTCGCCGTCGACGATCTGGAACGTGGTCTTCAGGTGGTCCGGCACGGACTCCAGCTGCCAGGCGTCCCGCGGGATCACCACACCGGTCAGCGCCCGCAGCTCGCGCCCGACCGCGTCCGGCAGCGACTCCTCGGCCTCCTTCAACCGCGCCACAACGGCTTTGGCGAAGTCCGGTACGGGCACGAAGTTGCGGCGCAGCGGCTTCGGCAGCGACCGGATCAGCGCGGTCACCACTTCCTCCCGCTGCCCCGGCACCTGCACCGAGAACCCGTCCCCCGACAGCTGGTTGAGCACCGCGATCGGCACCCGCGCCGTCACGCCGTCGTCGGCGCGGCCCGGTTCGAACCGGTAGCTCAGCGGCAGCGACAACCCCTGCTGCCGCAACGTGTCCGGGAAGTCCTGTTCGCTGATGTCCCGCGCGGTGTCGTTGACCAGCATGGACTTGGAGAAGTTCAGCAGCTCCGGCTGCTCGTGCCGGGTCTTCTTCCACCACGTGTCGAAGTGCCGCCCCGACACGACCTCCGCCGGGATCCGCTCGTCGTAGAAGCGGAACAGCGTCTCGTCGTCGACCATGATGTCGCGCCGCCGGGCGCGGTGCTCCAGCTCCTCCACCTCGCGCAGCAGGGCTCGGTTGTCGCGGAAGAAGTGGTGCCGGGTCTGCCAGTCGCCCTCGACCAGGGCGTGCCGGATGAACAGGTCCCGCGACATCTCCGGGTCGATCCGTCCGTAGTGGACTTTGCGGTCCACGACGATCGGCAGCCCGTAGAGCGTGACCCGCTCGGTCGCCACCACGGACCCCTGCCGCGCCTCCCAGTGCGGCTCGCTGTGGATCCGCTTCACCAGGTGCTCGGCCAGCGGCTCCACCCACTCCGGCTCGATCCGGGCCGCGATCCGCGCCCACAGCCGGGTGGTCTCCACCAGCTCCGCCGCCATCACCCAGCGCGGCGGCTTCTTGAACAGCGCCGAGCCGGGGAACACCGCGAACTTGGCGTTGCGCGCGCCGAAGTAGTCCTTGCCCGCCGGGTCGCGGAAACCGATGTGCGACAGCAGACCCGACAGCAGCGCGATGTGGATGTTGCGCGGGTCGGGCCGCACGTCGTTCGGCGTGATCCCGAGCTGCTTGGCGATCTGACGCAGCTGCGAGTGGATGTCCTGCCACTCGCGGATCCGCAGGTAGTTCAGGAACTCCGCCTTGCACTGGCGGCGGAACCGGTTGCCGGACAGCTCCTTCTGCTGCTCCCGCACGTACTCCCACAGGTTCAGGAAGCTGAGGAAGTCCGAGTCCGGGTCGGCGAACCGGGCGTGCTTCTCCGCCGCCGCCTGCTGCTTCTCCTGCGGCCGCTCGCGCGGGTCCTGGATGGACAGTGCGGCCGCGATCACCATGACCTCGGTGACGCAGCCGTTGCGGTCCGCCTCGATGACCATGCGCGCCAGCCGGGGGTCCACCGGCAGCTGGGCCAGCTTGCGCCCCAACGGTGTCAGCCGCTTGGCCGGGTCCTTCTCGGCCGGGTCGAGCGCGCCCAGTTCCTGCAGCAGCTGCACGCCGTCGGCGATGTGGCGGCGGTCCGGCGGGTCGATGAACGGGAAGTCCGCCATCTCGCCGAGGTCGGCCGCGCTCATCTGCAGGATGACCGACGCCAGGTTCGTGCGCAGGATCTCGGGGTCGGTGAACTCGGGCCGGGACTCGAAATCCGCTTCGCTGTAGAGCCGGACGCAGATACCGTCGGAGGTGCGGCCGCAGCGGCCCTTGCGCTGGTTGGCCGAGGCCTGCGAGACGGGTTCGATCGGCAGCCGCTGGACCTTGAGCCGGTTGCTGTACCGGGAGATCCGCGCGGTACCGGGGTCGACGACGTACTTGATGCCCGGCACCGTCAGCGACGTCTCGGCGACGTTGGTGGCCAGCACGACCCGTCTACCGCTGTGCGCCTGGAAGACCCGGTGCTGCTCGGCGCTGGAGAGCCGCGCGTACAGCGGCAGGATCTCGGTGCCGCGCAGGTTCCGCGCGGACAACGCCTCCGCGGTGTCGCGGATCTCGCGCTCGCCGGAGAGGAACACCAGGACGTCGCCCGGCCCCTCGGCGCACAATTCGTCGACCGCGTCGAGGATGCCCTGGGTCTGGTCGCGGTCCGGGTCGGCGTCGGGGTCCTCCGGGTCGACCAGCGGCCGGTAGCGCACCTCCACCGGGTACGTGCGGCCGGAGACCTCGACGATCGGCGCGTCGCCGAAGTGCCGGGAGAACCGCTCGGGGTCGATGGTCGCCGACGTGATGACGACCTTGAGGTCCGGGCGCCGGGGCAGCAGCCGGGCCAGGTAGCCGAGCAGGAAGTCGATGTTGAGGCTGCGCTCGTGCGCCTCGTCGATGATGATCGTGTCGTAGGCCGACAGCAGCCGGTCGTTCTGGATCTCGGCGAGCAGGATGCCGTCGGTCATCAGCTTGACCAGGGTGCGGTCGCCGACCTGGTCGGTGAACCGGACCTTCCAGCCGACGGTCTCCCCCAGCGGCGTGCCGACCTCCTCGGCGACCCGCTCGGCCACCGTGCGCGCGGCGATCCGGCGCGGCTGGGTGTGCCCGATGAAGCCGCGGATCCCCCGGCCGAGCTCCAGGCAGATCTTGGGCAGCTGGGTCGTCTTCCCGGAGCCGGTCTCACCGGCCACGATGACGACCTGGTGGTCGCGGATCGCCGCGAGGATGTCCTCCCGGCGCTGGCTGACCGGCAGCTCCTCCGGGTACTTGAGCTCGGGCACGGAAGCCCGCCGCGCGTCGACGCGCCGCTTGGCGGCCTCGATCTCCTCGGCGATCTTCTCCCGGGCCGCCTGCCTGCGCTTGGGGTCGCGGGTCTTGCGCAGGCCCTCGAGCCTGCGGCCGAGCCGCTGCTCGTCGCGCAGCGTCAAGTCGGGCAGGGCGGCGCGCAGGTCGGCCGGGCCCGCGCTGGTGTCTGTGCTGCTCATCTCCCTACCAGCGTAGGCAATGCCCCCGGTGCGCTTCATCCCGGTTTCCCCGTGCCCGGTGAGCTGTGCACCTCCACACAACGTTCACACCGGACACCACCGAAACGCACACCGATTGCTTACAGTCACCACCCATGGGGAACAAGCGTCGGGTGCTGGTGGTCGAGGACGAGCAGACCATCGCCGAGTCGGTGGCCGCGCGGTTGCGCGCGGAGGGGTTCGAGGTCGACCTGGCCCACGACGGCCCGTCGGGGGTGGCCGCGGCCGCCGAGCACCGGCCCGACCTGGTGGTCCTCGACGTGATGCTGCCCGGCTTCGACGGCCTGGAGGTGTGCCGCCGGGTGCAGGCGCAGCGCCCGGTGCCGGTGCTCATGCTCACCGCGCGTGACGACGAGACCGACCTGCTGGTCGGCCTGGGCGTCGGCGCCGACGACTACATGACCAAGCCGTTCTCCCCGCGCGAGCTGGTGGCGCGGGTGCACGCGTTGATGCGCCGGGTGGACCGGGCCGCGCACGCCGACCCGGCCGGGGCGCCGCTGGTGGTCGGCGACCTGGAGGTGGACGCGGTGCAGCGCCGGGTCCGCCGGGGCGGCACGCCCGCGCACCTGACCCCGATCGAGTTCGACCTGCTGGCGTACCTGGCGGCCCGGCCGCGCGCGGTGCAGCCCCGCGAGCGGCTGCTGGCCGAGATCTGGGGCTGGGGCGAGGCGGCGGGCACCCGTACCGTCGACAGCCACGTCAAGGCGCTGCGGCGCAAGCTGGGCGCCGACCTGATCCGCACCGTGCACGGTGTCGGCTACGCGCTGGAGGTGCCGGAGTGAGCGGGTTGCGGGCGCGGCTGAGCACCCTGGCCGACTGGCTGCCGCGCCCCCTCGACCCGGTCCGCTCGATCAAGCTGAAGCTGGGCATCCTGCTGGTGTTCTCCGGCAGCGCCGGGCTGTCCTACTTCTGGCTGATGATCGGCTGGATCCCGACGAACACCTCGATCACCGCCATCGTCGGCGCGCTGGTCGTCTCGCAGATCCTGGCGCACGGCATGACCCGGCCGCTGCGCGAGATGACCGCGGCGGCCCGCGCGATGGCCCGCGGCGACTACTCGCGCCGGGTCCGGGTGACCGCCCGAGACGAGGTGGGCGAGCTGGGCCGGGCGTTCAACCAGATGAGCGCCGACCTCGACGCCGCCGACCGGCACCGCCGGGAGCTGATCGCCAACGTCTCGCACGAGCTGCGCACCCCGATCGCGGCGCTGCAGGCGGTGCTGGAGAACGTGGTCGACGGCATCAGCGAGGCCGACCCGGCGACCATGCGCACCGCGCTGGCGCAGACCGAGCGGCTGGGCAGGCTGGTGACCGAACTGCTGGACCTCTCGCGCATCGACGCGGGCGCCCACCAGCTCGACCAGGAGCCGGTCGCGGTCGGGCAGCTGTTCACCGAGGTGGTGGCCGAGGCGAAGGTCAACGCGGTCGCGGCGGGCCGCTCGGCGCGGTTCAGCACCCGGGTCGCGGACAACGCCGAGCTGGTCGTGGCCGACCGGGAGCGGCTGCACCAGGTGCTGGTCAACCTGGTCGACAACGCCGTGCGGCACGGCCCGCCGGACGGCGAGGTCCGGTTGGTCGCCGCCCGCTCGCAGGCCGGGGTGCTGCTGGAGGTCCGCGACGACGGCCCGGGCATCGCGGTGGCCGAGCGCGACCTGGTCTTCCAGCGCTTCACCCGGGGCGAGCGCGCCCGGGGCGGCGGCACGGGGTTGGGCCTGTCCATCGCCCGCTGGGTGGTGGACCTGCACGGCGGCACCATCGCGGTGGTGGACTCGTCCCGCGGCTGCCGCATCCGGATCACGCTGCCCACCTGAGATCTGCGTCGCCCATTGGTGGCACCACGGCCCAGGATCACTACTTTAGGTATGGGTTGTCACTGGGTTGGGGGACGCACGTGGACGAATGGCAGAGTGACCGGCTCGATCTCGACGCGTACCTCGAGCGCATCGGGGTGACCGGGGACCTCCCCGTGTCGCCTGCGACGCTGACGCGGGTCAACCGCGCGCACGCGCTCAGCCTCCCGTTCGAGAACCTGGACGTCGTGCTCGGCCGCGGTGTCGACGTCGACCTCGACGCGATCCAGGCCAAGCTCGTCCGGGGCGGGCGCGGCGGCTACTGCTACGAGCAGAACCTCCTCTACGGCGCCGCCGTGGAGCGGCTCGGGTTCACCGTGACCCGCCTGATCGCCCGCACCGACCTCGACGCGCCCCGGCCCCGGCCGCGCACCCACATGACCCTGCTCGTCCACCTCGACGGCGGGACCTACCTGACCGACGTCGGCTTCGGCAACGACGGCCCGACCGAGCCGGTCCCGCTCGTCGACGGCGCCGAGGTCGTGCAGAGCGGCACCCGCTACCGGGTCACCCGCGAACCCGCGCCGGGCCGGTGGCTGCTCGCCCGCCACCGCGTCGACCACTGGTTCCCGCTCTACCGGTTCACCGACGAGCCCCACCACCAGGTGGACGTCGTGGTCGCCAACCACTTCATCTCCACGCACCCGCGCTCGCCGTTCGTCGGCCGCGTCTACCTCGGGCGGATCACCGACGACTGGCGGCTCAACCTCAACGACCGGGTCCTGACCCTCGTGCGCCCCGACGGCGCCGAGGAGCGCTCGGAGGTCACCGACGCCGAGGTCCCCGCCCTGCTGCGCGAGCGCTTCGGGCTGCGGCTCTCCGCCGAGGACACCGCGAAGATCGTCGCCGCGCTGCCGTGAGCCCCGGACGGGTGGCCTGTCGACGGCCACCCGGACCACACCGCTCAACTACGGTTGCGCCCGTGGCGATCGAAACCGACACCGTCGTGGTGGGGGCAGGGCTGGCGGGGCTGGCCGCGGCGCGGACGTTGCTCGACGCGGGCCGCGAGGTGGTCGTGGTCGAGGCGGACGAGGCCCCGGGCGGGCGGGTCCGCACCGACCGGGTGGACGGGCTGCTGCTCGACCGCGGCTTCCAGGTCTTCAACGCCGCCTACCCGGCCGCCCGGGAGTTGCTGGACATCGACGCGCTGCGCCTGCGGCCGTTCCTGCCCGCGGTGCTGGTCAGCGACCGCGACGGCCTGCACATCGTCGCCGACCCGCGCAGGCTGCCCGCCCGGTTCCGGGAGACGCTCAGGGCGCCGATCGGCTCGCTGCCGCGCAAGGCCATGCTCGGCGCGTACGCCGCCGCCCTGGCCGCTGCCTCCGCCCGCACGCTGCGCGGCCGCGACGACCGCCCGTTCCGCGTCCGCCTGGCCAACTACGGCATCACCGGGCCGGTGCTGGAGCGGTTCGTGCGGCCGCTGCTCTCCGGTGTCTTCCTCGACCCCGACCTGACCGTGCCGAGCCGGTTCGCCGAGTTCGTGGTGCGCAGCCTCGCGCGCGGCGAGATCGGCGTGCCCGCGGGTGGCATGCGGGCCATCCCCGACCAGCTCGCGGCGGGCATGCCCGCGGACTCGGTGCAGTACAGCTACCCGATCCGGGAGGTCGCCCCCGGACGCGTCACCGGCGACTTCGGCACCGTCACCGCCCGGTCGGTGGTCGTCGCCGTCGGCGGGCACGTGGCGGCGTCGCTGCTCGGCGACCGGGTGCCGAACACGCCGACGCGCGGCTGCGTCACGCACTACCACCTGGCCGACTTCCCGCCGGTCGCCGACGGCGCGCTGGTGGTGGACGCGGAGCGGCGCGGGCCCGTGGCCAACTCCGTCGTGCTCACCAACGCCGCCCCGGAGTACGCGCCCCGGGGCGTGCTGGTCTCGTCCACCTCGATCGGCCCGGACGACCCGGGCGAGGAGGCCGTCCGGGCGCACCTGGCGAAGCTGTACCACCAGGACACGAGCGCGTGGCGGCACGTGCGCACCTACCGCGTCCCGCACGCCCTCCCGGTCGCCAACGGGTCGCTGCGCAAGCCGGTGGCCCTGGGCGACGGCATCTACGTGTGCGGCGACCACCGCGACACCCCGTCCATCCAGGGCGCGCTGGTGTCCGGCAGGCGGGCCGCGCGGGCGGTGCTCAGGGACACCGAGTAGCTACCACCAGGGCTTGTCGTCGGACGGGCCGTTCGCGGGCAGCATCACCTCGAACACGCTGCCGCCACCGACCGCGGGGAACGCGGTGATCCGGCCGCCGTGCGCCTCGACGATGCCGCGGGTGATCGCCAGGCCGAGGCCCGCGCTGCCCGCCGTGCGCTGCACCGGCATGTCGAACTGCACGAACGGCTCGAAGATCGCCTCCAGCCGCTCCGGCGGCACGCCCGGCCCCGAGTCGCGCACGGCGATCGTGGCCCACTGCCCCACCAGCTCGCAGCTCACCTCGACGCGCGACCCGGCCGCCGACACCCGCACCGCGTTGGCCAGCAGGTTCGTCAGCACCTGGACCAGCCGGTCGGCGTCGCCGCGCAGGTACGCCTGGTCCGCGCACACCACCTCGATCCGCACCCGGGCCTCCAGCGAGGCGTGCGCGACGGCGGCGACCGTGGACTCGATGACGTCCATGACCGCGATGTCGTCGAGGCGCAGCCGCAGCTGGCCGCGGCGCATCTGCTGCAGGTCGAGCACGTCGGTGGACAGCCGGACCAGGCGCTCGGCGTTGCGGGCCGCGATCTGGACCAGGGGTCGCATGTCGGGGTCGAGTTCGCCGAAGTCGCCGGAGAGGATCATCTCCAGCGAGCTGCTCACCGAGGTCAGCGGGGTGCGCAGCTCGTGGCTGACCATGGACACGAAGTCCCTGCGGGTCGTCTCCCACTGCTGGGCCTGCACGACCGTGCACTCCAGCTCCACCCAGGCGGCCAGGTCGCGCAGGTCCTGGCGGGCGGCGGGGGTGAGCTTGCGCGGCACCCGGTCGACCACGCACAGCGTGCCGACCAGGTGGCCGGAGGGGGCGGCGATGGGCTGGCCCGCGTAGAAGCGGATGTACGGGTCGCCCAGCACGTGCGGGTTGTCGGCGAACCGGGGGTCCTCGGTGGCGTCGAACACCTCCAGCAGGGTGCCCGCAGCGACGGCGTGCGTGCAGAAGGAGACGTCGCGCGGGGTGCTCTCCCCCTCGAGGCCCACGCAGGACTTGAACCACTGCCGGTCCACGTCGACCAGGCTCACCAGCGCGATGGGCACGCCGAGCAGTCTCTGCGCCAGCCGGGTGATGCGGTCGAAGCGCTCCTCGCGCGGTGTGTCGAGCAGCCGCAGCGCGCGCACCGCCGCGAGCCGCTGGATCTCCGAATCCCATCCCACCGTGGTCACCCCCCGAGTATCAGACGGCGCTGACCTGCGGGTTCGGCTCCTGACGGGAGGTACGCCCGATCAGGTGACGATCGACTATGCCTGCCCCGGCCGCGTCGAACAGGCGAACGAGTGTTCTAATTCAGCGGATTCACCAGGCGTCGTGAGAGGGAGTGGATCTTGTCCACCGAGACTGAGAACGAGCAGGCGGAGACCTCGGCGGCCGCCCCGTTGGTCCCCGAGGCCGGGCAGCCCGAGGCGGCCGAGGAGCAGGCCGCGCCACCCGCCAAGAAGCCGAGGGCGCCCCGCACCCAGAGCACCGCGAAGAAGACCCGCACCGTGGAGCTGACCCTCACCGTCACCGGCACCGCCGAGGGCGAGTGGCAGGCCGAGCTCACCCAGGGCGGCAAGCGGCTGCTGCAGGGCCTGACGGTCCCCGCGGCCGCGGTGTCCCGTGCCGCCGCCGAGCTGCACGAGGACATCTCGAAGGCCATCGAGACCGTCCTCGACACCGCGCGCGAGCAGCACCGGGCGCGGATGGAGGAGCTCGAGGCCGAGCTGTCGAAGGTCAAGGCGGCGCTCGCCGAGCTCCAGGAGGGCTGAGCCGCACCCGCGTCGGGGCCGCCGCACCCACTCCCGGGGACGGCGGCCCTCGCGCTGTCCGGCCCCCTGCCGCACCCACTCGCGCCCGCCCTTCGACGCGGCGTTCAGGGCATCGCCCGGCCGCATCCGTCCCCGTTCACCTACTTCGCGTCTCCCCGAACACGGCCTTCACCGCACGCCCACCACCTCAACGCCCCTGACCCACCTTCACCGCGCATGTCGCCCGACCACCGCGCTTCCCCTCTCTGACCGCGCCCGCAGCACTGCCTGCCCCACGCGCACCGCCCACTCCCCACCGCTCCGAGGCGCCACTGCGCCCCGCGCCCTCTCCGCGCCCGTCGGAACCGAGTTGTCCACAGCCTTGATCATCTCCGCGCCGAATCGTCGGTAGCCGCCGGTAGAATCGATTTCGGGGGCCGGAGGCATGCCAAGATCAACCCGCCCGGCCCGCGCAGCTCGCGCCGATCCGAACGGCTCAGCATCCGCGAGCACCACAGCCGGGCTCCGGGGCCGGACGCGCCAACCCGGCTCAGCGGCCCGTGAAGGTGGCCCGGCCCGGTCCGTCTGTCAGGAACGAGGCCACCGCGGCCCGCAGGTCCTCGGTCGCGAACAGGTCAGCCGCGATCCCCGCGACGCGCGCGTTCGCCTCCCCCACCCCGCCCGCCTCGAAGTGCCGGATCACCCGCTTGGTCGCCGCGTGCGCCCGCGTCGGCCCCTCGGCCAGCAGCGTCGCGTACGACAGCGCCACCGCGGCGAACCCGTCCTCCGGCAGCACCTCGTTGACCACGTTCCACCCCGCCAGGGTGTCCGCGTCGTACTTGTCGCCGGTCAGCACCAGTTCCTTCGCCCGCCCCACCCCGGCCCGGGCCGCCAGCCGCTGGGTGCCGCCCATCGTGGGGGTGAGGCCGATGACGCGCTCCACCAGCCCGAACCGGGCCTGCCGGGCGGCCAGGATCAGGTCGCAGGCCAGCGCCACCTCGAACGCCCAGGTCAGGCACAGGCCGTGCGCGGCGAACACGGTCGGGCAGTCCAGCGCCGCGATCCGGTTCGGCAGCTCGATCATGGTGTCGAACAGCGCCCGCGCCGCCTCGACCGACCCCGAGCCGCGAACAGCGCCACGTCGACCCCGCCGCTTACGACCTTGCCCTCGGCCCGGACCAGCACCGCGCGCGGCGGGTCCGCCTCGACGGCGTCGAGGGCACGGGCGAAGTCCTCGTGCAGCTCGGCGGTGTAGAGGTTCAGCGACGGCGCGTCGACGGTCAGCACCGCCACCCCGCCCACCCGGTCCACCCGCACCTCGGTCACGGCCACTCCCCTCGTCGGTCCCGGGGCATGGGTACCACCTCGGCGGCATCTACAGTGATGGGGTTTCACCGACCAGGGGGCAGTGCGGCATGACAGCGGTTCAGGACACGGCGGCGGACCAGGACGAGGAGTACGGGCCCGGGATCGACCCCGAGCGCATGCGTGCCTGTCTGGCGGTGTTGGCCGAGGTCAACGACCTGCCCACCGAGCACCCCGACGCCGTCGCCGTGCGCCGGGCCACAGCGGGCATCTACAAGTCCGTGCGGCAGCGGCGCAAGGCGGCGAAGAGGGCGGCGGTCACCGCGGCCGACGAGGCCGTCACGGCCGCCACCGCGACCGGGGCGCCGAACCGCATCGACGACGAGACCCAGGGCATCCCGCTGGTCTCGGCCACCCCCGGCGCCAGCGCGGGCACGCTGCTGCGCGCCCGCTCCTGCTACACCTGCAAGCAGCGCTACCACGTCGTCGACGCCTTCTACCACCAGCTCTGCCCGCCGTGCGCGGAGCTGAACCGCTCCCGCCGCGACGCGCGCACGGACCTGACCGGGCGCCGCGCCCTGCTCACCGGGGGTCGGGCCAAGATCGGCATGTACATCGCGCTGCGGCTGCTGCGCGACGGCGCGCACACCACGATCACCACCCGGTTCCCGCGCGACGCCGTGCGCCGGTTCGCCGCGATGCCCGACTCCGCCGACTGGCTGCACCGGCTGCGGGTCGTCGGCATCGACCTGCGCGACCCGGCGCAGGTCGTGGAGCTGGCCGACGCGGTGGCCGCGCAGGGGCCGCTGGACATCCTGATCAACAACGCGGCGCAGACCGTGCGGCGGTCGCCCGGTGCGTACGCGCCGCTGGCCGACGCCGAGGCGGCGCCGCTGCCGCCCGGGCCGCTGCCGGAGGTGCTCACGCTCGGCCGCGCCAGCGCCGCGCACCCGGCTGCCCTGGTGGGCGCGGTGGAGGCGCACACGCACGACGTGCACCCGCTGACGGCGCTCGCGCTGACCGCCGGGTCGGCCAGCCCGGCGCGGATCGCGGACAACACGGCGATCGACGCGGGCGGGCTGGTGCCGGACCTGCACCCGGTGAACAGCTGGACGCAGCGCGTGCACGAGGTGGACGCGATGGAGCTGCTGGAGGTGCAGCTCTGCAACCAGACCGCGCCGTTCATCCTGGTGAGCAGGCTGCGCCCGGCGCTGGCCGCGGCCGCGGCGCGGCGCAAGTACGTGGTCAACGTCTCGGCGATGGAGGGCCAGTTCGGCCGCGCCTACAAGGGCCCCGGCCACCCGCACACCAACATGGCCAAGGCCGCGCTGAACATGCTGACCCGCACCAGCGCTGAGGAGATGCTCTCCGCCGACGGCATCCTGATGACCGCCGTGGACACCGGCTGGATCACCGACGAGCGTCCACACCCGACGAAGATGCGGTTGGCCGACGAGGGGTTCCACGCCCCGCTGGACCTGGTCGACGGCGCGGCGCGGGTGTACGACCCGATCGTGCGCGGCGAAGCCGGTGAGGACATCCGCGGCTGCTTCCTCAAGGACTACGCGCCCGCCGCCTGGTGATCTCGGCGACGACCACAAGCAGCAACCTTCCCCCTGGCCCCGCGTCTCTGTGCGTGAGAGAAACAGCTAACGGGGACGGGTGGGGACAATGCGGGCGAATGTGGTCAAGGGGCTGTTATTGGGCGCGGTTCTGGCCGTGGGGGCGGTCGGCTGCACGACGGTGCGCACCGCGGACGCGAGTGGCGACCCGAACACGACCAAATCGCCGTCGACGGTGACGGAAACCGTTACCGCGCAACCGTCCGCGGGCGGTGACACCGCAGAAGCCAACGCGAGCAACAAATCCACGCACCGCACCACGGCGACGACCACTACTACGACGCGCAAGAACAACACGGACACCACTACGACCACGACCAAGCCCGCGTCCACGGGCGCGAAGGTCGTGAGCCTCACCGTGGTGAAGAAGCCCGCGTGCCCGGTCCAGGCGAGCCCGGGGGCGCCGTTCTCGTCGCCCGGCGCGCCGGTGGTGATCGCGTGGAAGGTGACCGGTGCCGAGGGGGCGGCGGTCTCGGTCGACAGCCCGTCGATGTACGGCTCGTACGGCAGCGACTATCCGGCCTCGGGTCAGCTGGAGCTGTCGTTCCCGTGCGAGACCACGCCCGGCAAGACCACCCACACCTACACCGTGTGGCCCAAGGGGGTGCACGGGGTGTCGCAGAGCATCAGCGTCAGCGCGACCAACAACACGCCAGCGTGACCACTCTCCACAGTGGATCCCGCGATCGGGTGGCCGGGGCGCGCGTGAAGTCGGCGAGAACGGGTACCTCACCGGTGAGAACGAGCGGGAGGTCGGTGGTCAACGTGCGCAAGTACTTCCTGGAGGGCTTCCTCGCCATCGCGGGCGCCGCCGCGTGCGCGGCCGTGGCCACCCACATGTCGGCCACCCTGTGGACGGTCATGGCCGCCCTGCTGGGCGGGGTGGGGGTCGCCTGCTTCGCCGCCAGCCTCCGCCCCCGCGTCCCCACCACTACGGCGACCGACGACCACGACAAGCCCCACCGCAGGCACCGCCCGCGAAGGCTGGGCACCCGTGGCGCCTTCGGCTCCAGCCCCACCACCAACACCGCCCCCACGCCGCGCGCGACCCGCTGACGCGCTCAGGCCTGGCGGTCCCACTTCTCGGCGACGAGGGTGATGAAGTCCGCCGACGCGGCCGCGTCGAGCGCGGCGCGGTCGGCCGCCTCCAGGGTGTCCCGGATCCCCCCGATGACCCGGCTGTGCCAGGACGCCAGTCCGAAGGTCAGGTGCTCGAACTGGGTCACCGGGGTGGCGGCCCGGAACTCCAGGTAGGTGAACGCGCCGTCGAGCAGCGGCGTGTAGCCGCTGTCGCGGGTCAGGACCCGGATGGTGATGTTGTCGCGCGCGGCCAGGGCGACCACGTGCCTGGCCTGCGCGGCCATCGCGGCGGCGGGCACGACGGGGCGCTCGAACACCGTCCAGTACAGGTACGCGGTGTACGGCGTCGGCCCGTCCGCGCCGGTGATCACCGACTGGCGCCCCAACCTGGCCCGCACGCAGGCGTCGAGGTCGTCCTTGGTGGTCAGCACGGCGCGGGCGTAGTCGGCGGTCTGCAACAGCCTCGGCAGGACCAGCGGGCAGCCGTCGACGATCCGCGTGGCGACCCGCTCTTGGGCCAGGAACTCCGGGAACCACTCGTCCCCGCGCCGCTTCGACACGACGAAGCGGTCGTCGGGCGGGTCCGTGGTGATTCCGCGGGGTTCTTCCAGCACGGCTGTCGACCGTAGTCCGGCAGGAGGGTGGGGCAATAGCGCGCTCGGCTGACGCCGCGGTCACCCGAGGTGATCACGCCTGGTCCGGGCGAACCTCAGCGGGGCAGCTTGACCACGGTCACGAAGAACTCGTCGATCTTGCGGATGATCTCGATGAAGCGGTCGAAGTCGACCGGCTTGGTCACGTACGCGTTGGCGTGCAGCTCGTAGCTGCGCAGGATGTCCTCCTCCGCCTCCGAGGTGGTCAGCACGACCACCGGGATCAGCCGCAGCTCGGCGTCGGCCTTGATCTCGGCCAGGACCTGCCTGCCGTCGAAGCGGGGCAGGTTGAGGTCGAGCAGGATCAGGTCGGGGCGGGGGGCGTCGGCGTACTGGCCCTCGCGGCGCAGGAACTGCACGGCCTGCTCGCCGTCGCGCACCACGTGCAGCTGGTTGCGGATCTTGTAGTGCTCGAACGCCTCCCGCGTCATCAGCACGTCGCCGTCGTCGTCCTCGACCAGCAGGACGTCGATGACCTTGATGTCGGTGGGTCCGGTCATGTCTCGACTCTCTCGCGTTCGGTTTCGGCCAGGGTAGCCGGGGTCATGACCGGCAGGGTGAACCGGAACCGGGTGCCCGCCGCGTCCGGCTCCGGGTCCAGCCAGATCCGGCCGCCGTGGTAATCGATGATCTTGCGGCACATGGCCAGGCCGATGCCCGTGCCGGGGTAGGCGTCCTTGCCGTGCAGCCGCTGGAAGATGACGAACACGCGCTCGGCGAACTCGGGTTCGATGCCGATGCCGTTGTCGGTCACGGTGAACAGCCAGGTGTCGCCGTCGCGCTCGGACTCGACGCGCACCCGCGGCGGTTCGGCGCCGCGGAACTTGATGGCGTTGCCGATCAGGTTCTGGAACACCGCGGTCAGCAGCGGCGCCTCGGCCAGCACGGTCGGCAGCTCTCCCACCTCGACCTCCGCGCCCGCGTCGGTGATCGCCTCGGCGAGGTTGGCGCGGGCCTGCGCGACCAGGTCGGCGATGCGCACCGGCTCCCGGTCGCGGGCGTGCCTGCCGACCCGGCTGAACGCCAGCAGGTCGTTGATCAGCACCTGCATCCGCTTCGCGCCGTCCACCGCGAAGCCGATGTACTGGTCGGCGCGCTCGTCGAGCTGCCCCTTGTAGCGGCGCTCCAGCAGCTGGCAGAAGCTGGCGACCTTGCGCAGCGGCTCCTGCAGGTCGTGCGAGGCGACGTAGGCGAACTGCTCCAGCTCGCCGTTGGACCGCTTCAGGTCCTCGGTGCGCGCGTCCAGTTCGGCGTTGATCTGCCGCTGCACGGACACCTCGTCGAGGATCCGGCGGCGCATCGAGTCCACGTCGCCCGCCAGCTCGGTGACCTCGTGCGGGCCGGTCACCCGCAGCTCGTGCTGGAAGTCTCCGTCGGCGACCCGCCGCACGCCGCGGGCCAGGCCTGCCAGCGGGCCCGCGACCGCGGCCCGCAGCACGATCGTGACCAGCACGAACACCAGCAGCAGCACCACCGCGATGGCCACGCACACCCACACCAGGGTGTTCGCCGACGAGGCGAGGTCGGCCCGCCCGGCCTCCCGCGCCGCGTCCAGCTGGGCCTGCAGCCCGGCCACGGCCTCGCGCACCGCGTCGAAGCGCAGCTTGCCGTCCTCGGTGCCCGCCGCGTCCAGCGCCCCGGTGGCCTGGATGCGGGCGATCGTCGGCTGGGCGTAGTCCGCGCGCCACCGCTGCGCCTCGGTCTCGATGGCGGCGATCCGGTCCAGCAGGTCTGTGCGGGTCACGATGATCTGGCGCAACCGGCCGATCGCCGCGCCCTGCCGGTCGACGCCGGAGGTGTACGGCGCCAGGAACTCGGGGTTGGCGGTGAGGGCGTACCCGCGCAGCCCGGTCTCCTGGTCGACCAGGGCCGTGTCGAGCCGCAGCGCCTCCTGCACGGCCGGGTCGATCCGGTCGACGATGGTCGTGCGGGCGTCGGAGAGCCCCGCGATGGCCAGCGAGCCCGCCACCACCGCGCCCGCGAACACCGCGACGAGGAGCCCGACGGCCAGCGTCAGCCAGCGGCGCAGCGGCCAGCGCGCGCCGCGACGACTGCGGGACCAGCGGGGGGCGACCTCGTCAGGCATTCGGACCTTCCGGTAGGCGGGTGAGCAGCATGGCGGCGACGTCGTCGGTCAGGTCGCCCGCGTTGAGGTCGACGACCTCGCGGATCAGGTCGTCGAGGACCGTGGCGCGCCAGTCGGGGTGGTGCCCGGCGAGGGTGCCGACCAGGTCGGCGAGCCGGGTCGGGCCCAGCCGCTCGGCGGAGCGGTCGAGCCTGCCCTCGATCAGGCCGTCGGTGTAGAGCAGGACCGACCACGACTCGCCGAGCTCGACGGTGGCGGCGGGCCAGTCGGCCTTGCCGGTGACCCCGAGCGGCACGCCGACGGGCGCGGACAGCAGCCCGGCGGCGCGGTCGGCGGTGACCAGCACCGGCGGCGGGTGCCCGGCCAGCCGCAGCCGGGCGGTGCGGCGGTCGGGGGCGACCGAGAGCATGCAGACGGTGGCGAACAGGCCGTCGAGGTGGCGTTCGTGCGCGAGGATGCGCTGCATGGTGAACAGCACCTCCTCGACCGGGCGCTGCGCCAGCACCATGGCGCGCCAGGCCACGCGCAGGTGGACGCCGAGCGCGGCCTCGTCGGGGCCGTGGCCGCAGACGTCGCCGATGACCGCGTGCACGGTGCCGTCGTCGGCCTCGACCAGGTCGTAGAAGTCGCCGCCGAGCAGCATCCGCTGCCTGCCGGGCTGGTAGGCGAAGTCGCGGGCCAGGCGCGGGTCCGAGAGCACCGGTTTGGGCAGCAGGCCGCGTTCGAGGCGGGCCTTCTCCTTGGCGTACAGCCGCTCCTCGTGCAGCTGCCGCTGGATCTCCTCGGTGCGCGCGCGTTCCACGGCGTAGCGGATGACCCGGCTCAGCAGGTCGCCGTCGACCTGCCCCTTGACCAGGTAGTCCTGAGCGCCCGCGGCGACCGCGGCCACGCCCTGCTGCTCGTCGGCGAGGCCGGTGAGCACCACCACGGCCACGTCTCCCGCGGCCTGCTCCAGCCTGCGCAGCGCCTGCAACCCGGAGGCGTCGGGCAGGCCGAGGTCGAGCAGCACGCAGTCCTGCCCGGCCAGCAGCGGCTGGGCCTCCCCCAGGCTGTGCGCCCTGGTCAGCTGGATCGGCGCGGACACCTCGGCGAGCAACTCCTCGACGAGCAGGGCGTCACCCGCGTCGTCCTCGACCAGCAGGACGCGCACCACGTCCTGCGATGCCACGACAGCATCCATGCACACCTGCTCCATCGCGCTCACCGGCGGGAATTCAGTCGCCAGATCGTAGCCGTGGCGCGGTCGGCGGGCTTGACCAACTCGCGGGCCCGGGGGCCTTGGTCACAGGACCGCGCTGTAGGCGTTGATCGCGGGCTGTCCGCCCAGGTGGACGTACAGGACGGTGGCGTCGGCCGGGATCTCACGGGTCGAGACGAGGTCGACCAGGGCGGCCAGCGACTTGCCCTCGTACACCGGGTCGGTGATCATCGCCTCGGTCCGCGCGCCGAGCCGGATGGCGGAGAGCGTCTCCTCGTCGGGGACGCCGTAGGCGCCCGCGTGGTAGCGCTCGTCGACCACGATCTCGTCCTCGTCCAGCGCCCGCTCGACGCCGAGCAGCGCGGCCGTGCGCCGGGCGACGCGGGCGACCACGGCGCGGCTGTCGGCGGGCTTGCCGGTGATGTCGACGCCGATGACGCGCCGCCGCTCCCCCAGCGCGGCGAACCCGGCGACCATCCCGGCCTGGGTGCTGCCGGACCCGGTGGCGGCGACGATCGTGTCGAACCGGACACCGAGCTCGCGCTCCTGGGCCACCAGCTCCTCGGCCCAGCGGGCGAACCCGAGCCCGCCGAGCGGGTGGTCCGAGGCGCCCGCGGGGATCGGGTACGGCTTGCCGCCGCGCAGGTCGAGTTCGGTGAGCACCTGCAGGAAGCTCTCCTTGGCGTCCAGCCCGAACTCCCCGCGCACGTCCCGCGCCTCGGCCCCGAGCAGCCGCGTGAGCTGCGGGTTGCCGACCCGGTCGTAGACGGAGTCCGGCCAGTCCACCCAGGACTCGCGCACCACGACGCACCGCAACCCGAGCCGCGCGGCGACGGCGGCGACCGCGCGGGTGTGGTTGGACTGCACGCCGCCGACGGACACCAGCGTGTCGCAGCCGGTGGCGACGGCCTCGGCGGCGAGGTACTCCAGCTTGCGCACCTTGTTGCCGCCGAAGGCCAACCCGGAGTTGCAGTCCTCGCGCTTGGCCCACACGGCCGCCCCGCCCAGGTGCTCGCTCAGCCGCGCGAGCGGGTGCACGGGGGACGGCCCGAAGGTCAGGGGTATCCGCGCGTGGTCGACAAGGGCCATGGGTGTGCCTCTCGCTAGTCCGGAAGTCCTTCGTTCAGGTCGGGGAAGACTTTCCCGACCTTGTGGAGCAGGTAATCGCCGTAGGTGCCGCGAAACTCGTGAGGGCTCACACCGTCCCAACGCGGACCGTCGGCCAAGACGGCGTCGGCGACCGGGGTGACGTCCGCGTCGAATGCGGGATCGAAGAAGAAGGGCCACGACAACCGGTCGCGCGCCCCGGACCGTACGCGGTGCGGAGTGGAGCGGTAGGTGCCACCAGTGAGCCGGTCGAGCATGTCGCCGATGTTGCAGACGAACGTGCCGGGGATCGGGTCGACGGAAACCCACCCTGCGGGGGCGCGAACTTCCAGGCCGCCGTTGTGGTCTTGCTTGAGGATGGTGAGCAACCCGTAGTCGGTGTGCTCACCGACTCCCCATCCGGCGGTGCCCGCCGGTTGCGCGGGGTAGTGGAAGATTCGGAAGAGGGTCAAGGGAGACGCGGTGAAGCGGTCTTCGAAGTAGGTGGCGTCCAGGTCAAGACTGAGCGCTATGCCGCGTAGGACTACCTGGCCTAAGTCGGTAAGAGCGTCCATATAGGCCAGTACGGTTTCCCGGAGTCCGCTTGGCTCTTGGGGGAAGAGGTTTGGGCCATGCAGCGGACGCGGGTCGACCGGGAGTTCTTGACCGAAGTAGTAGCCCTCTTTGAGGTCGGGCACGCCGGAGGTGAGTTCGCCGCCGGGCGGGAAGTACCCGCGCCAGGCGGAACCCGCGAGGGGCATGGCGACGCGCAGCTTGGTGGCGAGGGGTTGGGCGAAGAAGGCGCGGCTGTGGCGTTCGAGGTCCGCCTGGAGACCGTCGTCGACGCCGTGGCCGGTGATGTGGAAGAACCCGTGCTCCCGGCACGCCGCACCGATGGCGGCCCCGACGGCGCGGCCGTCGCCGTCGCGCAGCGGACCGATGTCGACCACCGGGATGCTCCCCATGGCCGCAGCCTACCCCCGCGACGGGGTATGCCACGGGGTATGCGACCGCCCCGGAGTTGTCCACAGGAAGATCACTACTCGACGGTAGATGTCGGCACCCGCCGATAGAATTGATTCCGGGGGCCGGAGGCGCAATGCCACTAACTTAGCGCGTTTTCGCTGGCCAGTATCGGTCTAAGCGATTGGCGATCGACCTCTGGAACACTCGGATCAAGTCCACTTGCGACAGTGGGTTGCGTGTTCGCTCGATGCCCCAATGCGGGCCATGGAACTATGGTGTGCCGCAGGGCGTCGTCGCACGTGCCGCCTGCCTCTCGCACGGCACCCTCAAGATGCCGTTGACCTGCAACGATGCTCCGTAAGTTAGTGGCATTGGGCCGGAGGCGTGCCCTGCTCGAATCCCAGGAGGAGGGCGGCCCCGCGCGGAGGCGGGGCCGTCCACGGAGTGGGGACTTACTCCCGGGGTGTGGCTTCGTTCGACACCGCCTGGTGGGGTGTGGCTTCGTGGCCGGGTCGACCGTGCGTGCGGCGGGCTTCCTTCAGCTCCGCCTCGTACACGTGCCTGCGCCCGGCCACCAGTTCATTCCTGATGTCGCGCTCCGCCGCCTTGACGACCCCGTAGTAGCCGTCGTCGTATTCCTCGACCACCTGGAAAGTCCAGCGGCCCTCGAGCACGTTCCGGCCGACCAGTTCCGCGCGCACGCGGTCGGCCGCCCGGTGGTGCCCGGCTTTTTCCAGCAGTTCCGCGGCGTCGCCCAGGTCGAAATCGGCGGAGCCGGTCAGCTGGTGGAAGGAGTACAGGTGACCCCGGGCCCGTTCGACGGTTTCCAGGGCCTCGGTCAGCTTGCCCACCGCGGCGACGGTCGCGTCGTCGGTCCCGTCCGGGCGGTGGTGTTCGGAGTGCGTCACAGGGACCTCAGTACCCGGTTCGCCCGCCGGGCAATCACCGTTCGCGGCGGTCGAGCAGGCCGCGGGCGGCGACGAGGGACGCGCGCGCCTCGACGCCGCGCCCGGCCACGAGGTGGGCGCGGGCCTGGCCGACGGCCTCGGCCGCGGCGAGCACGAGGCAGGTGTCGCCCGCGGCGGCGGTCCGGGCGAGCGCGCCGAGCAGGTCGTCGGCGAGTGCGCGGGCCGCCGCGGCGGTGGGCGGGGTGAGCAGGGCGGCGAGTGCGGAGTCGACCGCGCGCCGCAGTTCCAGCCCCGGGGAGGGGATTCCGGGATACGGCAGCGCGTCGAGTTGTCGGGTCATGGACGTCTCCCTGGTTGTCCGGCGCTTCGTTGAGCCAGTCGCTTGAGATTGCCCCTTCGGGCGCCGGGGGCTGAACTCGGAGACGCAGGGTCCACTCGACCGGATGAACCCGGTTAGATCGAACGGCGCTCGAACGACGTCGCCGGGCGGGGTGCGGGCAGCGTCGGCGCCTCCAGCAACGCGGCCAGGGCGTGGTCGAGCGCGGTGCGCGCGGTGTCGACGTCGCCCGATCGCAGCGCGGTGATCGCCGACCGCACCTCATCGACCGGTCGAGTGATCCGGCAGGTCTCCCCGGAGGCCGCCGTCCAGGCGAGCCCGGCCCGCAGCTCGGCCGCCGCGGTGGGCGCGGTGATGGCGGGCAGCACCCGTTCGATCGCCGACCGCAGCCGCAGGCCGATCCGCACGGGCGTGGCGGGGCGCACCGCGGCGGTGGCGGCGCGCCGGGGACGCGGACGGTCGAAGGCGGTGGGGAAGGGAGTCGGCGCGACAGATGTGGCCATGGGGCAACCTCGGATCTTCGGCGGCGGAAACTCGAGCGGCGACAACGGGTACCCCGAACGCGGCGGCGACAAACCCCGGTGGGTGAACGACAAGACCGACACCGGCGGGCTCGCGGCGCACGCCATCGCCGGGTCACAGTCTGCCAGACCGGCACAACCCCACCCCGTCGAACGGGTGTTCGAGTACCATGTGGACATGACCACAGGTTTCCAAGGCGCGCTGGACTTCCGCGACCCGGAGCCCGGCCCGGTCCCGCTCGCGCGCGCGGCGCGCACGGACCTCGCGCACGGGGCGTGGGTCGACGTGCTCACCGGGTGGCTGCCCGAGCCGGACGCGCTGTTCGACACCCTCGTGCGCGAGGTTCCGTGGTACGCCGAACGGCGCGCGATGTACGACGCGGTCGTGGACGTCCCGCGGCTGCTGAAGTTCTACGCCGAGGGCGCGCCGCTGCCGCACCCCGCGCTGGTCAACGCGCGGGAGGCGTTGACCGCGCACTACCCCATCCCGTTCGCCACGGTCGGTTTGTGCCACTACCGCGACGGCGGCGACAGCGTCGCCTGGCACGGCGACAACTCCGGCCGCGGCGCCCACGAGGACACCCTCGTCGCGATCCTGTCCCTCGGCGCGACCCGCCCCCTGCTGCTGCGCCCGCGCGGCGGCGGCGAGTCCCTGCGCTTCCCCCTGTCCCACGGCGACCTCCTGGTGATGGGCGGGTCCTGCCAGCGCACCTGGGAGCACGCGATCCCGAAGACCCGCAAGCCGGTGGGACCGCGCATCAGCGCCCAGTTCCGCCCGCGCGGTGTGAGGTAGTCAAGTCGCGCTCCGGGCAACGTGGACTGCCCGCCCACAATCCGTCAGGTGCGCGTGCGGACGCCCGGTCCGAACGCCTCGCCCCACAACGACAGCGGCAGCCCTTCGGCTGCCACGACTGCGGCGTCGGTTGCCGCCGCACCCCCTTCCCGCCGCGACCGCCGCATGGGTCTGCGCCGAGCCACGGCACGCCGCCCGGTCACGGCACGCCGGCCCGCTGAACCACGCGGGCCGCGCGACGAGGCGGCGCCACACCACGACAGCGGCCCGGCCACGGCATCCATTCCCGCCGACGCCCCCTTGCCACCACATCCATTCCCACCATCCCGCCTGCTCCCGCCACCCCGCCTGCTCCCGCCACCCCGCCCGCTCCCGCCACCCCGCCCGCTCCCGCTCTCACCACCCAGCCTGCTCCCGCCGCCCCGCCTGCTCCCGCCACCGCGCCCGCCCTTGCCACCCCCACTCCTGCCGCCACTCCTACCCGCGCGACGACACCTACCCACACCTCCTGTTGATCTCCCCCACCCACCCGCGCTATCTTGATACCGGATACTGCCTACGACTCATTCGGAGCACACCATGGACGCGGGCGACGTCGGGCGGCTGATGTTCGGGCGGCCGAGCAGGTTGCGGCTGGCGCTGTGGATCCACCAGCACGCCGGGCCCCGGTTCTTCCAGTCCGAGCCACCCAAGACGGTGATCGCGCAGAGCGCGTGCGGTGTCGAGCTGACCCGGATGGTGGACCTCGGCATGTTGACCGAGCACCGCGAGCCCGCGAACCGCCGCGTCTACTACGAGCGCACCCGCAGTCCCTTGTGGTCGATCATCACCGCCGCGTCGAAGGTGGTGGACCCGGTCGACAAGTAGCCGGGTCCACCGTCGGGGTCACTGGGTCGGCGGAGCGCTGTCGGTGTCGTCACGGCGCGGCATCACGCCCTGCTGTCCGCCGTCCGCCCCGCCCGGGCCCATGCCGCCGTCCGGCCCGCCGCCCGTGCCGCGCTCGGACACCGAGTCCGCCTTCGCCGTGCCCCCCGACGGGGTAGCCACGATCGTGACGGTGTCGCCGTTCTCGATCGCGGACTTCACGGTATCCGAGTCGATCGTGTAGGTCTTGGTGTAGCCGTCGGCGCTCTTCGCGGTGACCGAGGTGTCGCTCACGGCGGTGACCTCACCCGTCTGCATGACCTTCGTCTGGTAGCTGCCGTCCTCGGCCGCGACGACGTACTCGCCGTGCAGGGCGTTCATCAGTCCGCCCGCACCGCCGCGGCCACCCATGCCGCCGCCCATCCCGCCCATGCCACCGGGCCCGCCGCGGCTGTTCGAGCTGTCCGCGGTCGCGCCGCTGGCCGCGTACACGGCGAACCCGCCCGCCGCCGCGATGCCCGCCGCGATCGCCGCCGCCGCGGCCGTCTTCTGCCACGTCCACCGCGGCTTGCCCGCGGGCGGCGCGAAACTCGCCGGCGCGCCCCAGGCACCCGACTCCCCCGGCTGCCCGGTCGGCGCGTCGTGCTGTCCGGTCGTCTGCTCGGCCATCGTTCCTCCTGGTGTCCCCGCGGCACCGTGCCGCCGGTAACCCAACGATCGGCACCGACCCTGTGCGCGCCCTGTGCGGTGATTGGGCGCCGGCTATGACCATGAACCCGACAGGACGGTCGGGCGCACAGGTGATACACAGGATCGGCACAGCAACCGCCCACGGGCGACCGGCACGATCGGGGGCATGACCGTGAACGCCGCGTCCCGTCCCGAGCTGCGCAGGCCGGATGGCCTGCCCGTCCGCGTGCTCGTCGTCGACGACGAGCCGACGCTGGCCGAGCTGGTGACGCTCGCCCTGCGCTACGAGGGCTGGGAGGTGCGCGCCGCGCTCGACGGCGCCACCGCGGTGCGGACCGCGCGCGAGTTCAAACCGGACGCCGTGGTGCTCGACGTGATGCTGCCCGACTTCGACGGGCTGGAGGTGCTGCGCAAGCTGCGCGCCGAGGTCGACTCGCTGCCGGTGCTGTTCCTCACCGCGAAGGACTCCGTCGAGGACCGCATCGCGGGCCTGACCGCGGGCGGCGACGACTACGTGACCAAGCCGTTCAGCGTCGAGGAGGTCGTGCTGCGGCTGCGCGCCCTGATGCGCCGCACCGGCGTGACCGAGGCGGGCGCGGGCGCGTCCCTGGTCGTCGGCGACCTCACCCTCGACGAGGACACCCGCGAGGTGTTCCGCGCGGGCGAGGCGATCACCCTGACCGCCACCGAGTTCGAGCTGCTGCGGTTCCTGATGCGCAACCCGCGCCGCGTGCTGAGCAAGTCGCAGATCCTCGACCGGGTGTGGAACTACGACTTCGGCGGCCAGGCCAACATCGTCGAGCTGTACATCTCGTACCTGCGCAAGAAGATCGACGCGGGCCGGGAGCCGATGATCCACACCATGCGGGGTGCGGGCTATGTCCTCAAACCGGCGGGGTAAGCGCGGCCCGCTTTCGCTGCGCGCGCAACTGATCACCGAGCAGGTCGCCCTGCTGGGCATGGTGTGCGTGGTGATCGGCGTGGTGACGATCGTGGGTCTGCGGGCGTTCCTGGTGAACCAGTTGGACCAGCAGCTGGCCGACGCGGGCGTCGGCGCGATCAGGAGCGTCGAGGGCTTCCGGCCGCCCAACGGCGGCATGAACGGTCCGGACTCCCCCCGGGGGCCGGGTCAGGCACCCGGCGCGATCCGGGTGGTCATCAGCGCGGGCAAGGTCACCCTGGCGCAGCGGTCGACCAGGTACGGGGAGCAGGAAGCGATCCCGGAGAGCCTGTACGGCACGTTCACCTCCTTGCCGGTGAACGAGGGCGCGCGCACCCGCGGCCTCGATGACTACGGGGACTACCGGCTGATGGCGTTCCCGACCCCCCAGGGCGCCGTCGTCGTGGCCGGTCTGCCGCTGGACATGGTCAACGACACGTTGTGGACCACCGGCCTGGTGCTGGGCGGCGTGTCGCTGATAGGTCTGACCGTGGCGGGGGTCGTGGGTGTGCTCATCGTGCGCCGGACCCTGCGCCCGCTCGACCGCATGGCCGCGACCGCCCGGCGGGTCGCGGAACTGCCGCTGGACCGCGGCGAGGTCGCCCTGTCGGTGCGGGTTCCCAAGGCGGACACCGATCCGCGCACGGAGGTCGGTCAGGTCGGCTCGGCGCTGAACCGGATGCTGGGCCACATCGGCAACGCCCTGGCCGCGCGGCACGCGAGCGAGACCCGCGTCCGCCAGTTCGTCGCCGACGCCAGCCACGAGCTGCGCACCCCGTTGGCGGCGATCCGCGGCTACGCCGAACTCGCCCGCCGCCGCGACGCGGAGGTGCCACCGGAGGTGGCCCACGCGCTGTCCCGTGTGGAGTCCGAGGCCAAGCGCATGACCACGCTGGTGGAGGACATGCTCCTGTTGGCGCGCCTCGACTCCGGCCGCCCCCTGCTCTACGAGACCGTCGACCTGTCCCGCCTCGTGCTGGACACCGTCAGCGACGCCACGGTCGCGGGCCCGGAACACAAGTGGCGCATGGACCTGCCGGAGGAACCGGTCCAGGCGGTCGGCGACCAGGCCCGCCTGCACCAGGTCCTGGCCAACCTCCTGGCGAACGGCCGCACCCACACTCCCCCGGGCACGACCATCACGGTGACCTTGCGCTTGGACGCGGGCACCGCCGTCCTCACCGTCGCCGACGACGGCCCGGGCATCCCCGAGGAACTCCAACCGGAAGTCTTCGAACGCTTCGCGCGCGGGGACAGTTCGCGGTCGCGCGCGCAGGGCAGCACGGGACTGGGGTTGGCGATCGTGGCGGCCGTGGTCCAGGCCCACCACGGTGAGGTCACAGTGGACAGCGCACCGGGCGCCACCGTCGTCACCGTCCGCCTCCCCGCGGCGGCCTGAGCCCGGGAGCACAGCCATGGCACAGGGTGGACATATTGTCTGCCCAGTCAGGGCCGCGAGTGTTTGCGGTATGGCACTTGTGGCGGAGCGCGGCTCCGATGTGGTCGTGGCGGAACGGGTTCCCGGGCGGCGGTTCCGCCCCCAACGGATCTCCCTCACCCTCCTGCTCCTCGGCACCGGAGCCCTCTACCTCTGGAACCTCGGCGCCTCCGGCTGGGCCAACGCCTACTACTCCGCCGCCGCGCAGGCCGGTGGGGAGAGCTGGTGGGCGTGGTTCTTCGGGGCGACCGACAGCGCCGGGGGGATCACCGTCGACAAGACGCCCGCGGCGGTGTGGGTCATGGGGCTTTCGGTGCGGGTCTTCGGGCTCAGTTCGTGGAGTGTGCTGGTTCCGCAGGCGCTCGCGGGGGTTGGCGCGGTGTGGTTGCTCTACGCCGCCGTCAAGCGGACGTCCGGGCACACCGCCGGGCTGATCTCCGGGGCGACGCTCGCGCTGACTCCCGTGGCGGCGTTGATGTTCCGCTTCAACAACCCCGACGCGCTGCTGGTCCTGCTGCTCACCGCCGCCGCCTACGCGACCGTGCGGGCGCTGGAAAAGGCCAGTCCGAAATGGCTCGTGCTGGCCGGTGCGTTCATCGGCTTCGGGTTCCTGACCAAGATGCTCCAAGCCTTCCTCGTGCTCCCCGCGCTCGGACTCGCCTACCTGATCGCGGCCCCCACCGGGCTCGGCAAGCGCCTCGCACACCTCGGGGCGGCGCTCGGGGCGATGGTCGTCGCGGGTGGGTGGTGGGTGCTGGTCGTCGAGCTCGTCCCGGCGGGCAGCAGGCCCTACATCGGCGGTTCGCAGAACGACAGCGTGCTCGAACTCGCCCTCGGCTACAACGGTCTGGGCAGGCTGACCGGTGACGAGGTCGGCAGCGTCGGCGGCGGCGCCGGGTGGGGCGAGTCCGGCTGGGCGCGGCTCTTCGGCTCCGAGATGGGCAGCGAGATCGCCTGGCTCCTGCCCGCCGCGCTCCTCGCCCTGCTCACCGGCCTGTGGCTGACCCGACGGGCCCCGCGCACCGACCGCACGCGGGCACCGCTGCTGCTGTGGGGGCTCTGGTTGGTCGTCACCGGCGCCACCTTCAGCCTGATGGACGGCATCATCCACCCCTACTACGCCGTCGCGCTCGCCCCCGCCATCGGCGCGCTGGTCGGGATCGGCGCGGTCACCGCCTGGCGCGCGCGGTCGAACCCCGCCGCCACGGGACTGCTGGCCGCCGCCGTGGCGACTACGGCCGTTGAGCAATCCCTCCTGCTGTCCCGGGAATCCGACTGGCTGCCCTGGCTGCGACCGGTTGTCATGTTCGGCGCCCTCGCCGCCGCCGTGCTCATCCTGCTGCTCCCCGGACTCCCCTGGTCCGCCGGTCGGTACGTCGCCGCCTTCGCCGTCGTCATCTCGCTGCTCGCACCCGCCGCGTACTCGGTCGCCACCGCCGCGCAAACCCATTCCGGCGCCCTCCCGTCCGTCGGACCCGCGAGCCAAGGCGGTCCCGGCCAAGGTGGACCGCGCACGGGCGGCCGGGGCGGCGGGATGGGCGGGCTCCTGGGTGCCCCGACCCCAGGTGCCGAGGTCTCGACGCTTCTCGCCACCGATGCCAACGACTACACCTGGGCCGCCGCGGTCGTCGGCTCCAACAACGCCGCCGGGTACCAGCTCGCCGCGGGCGTCCCCGTCTTCGCGGTCGGCGGCTTCAACGGCACCGACCCCGCCCCCACCCTCGCCGGGTTCCAGCAGCTCGTCGCCGACCACAAGGTGCATTGGTTCATCGGCGGCACCCTCATGAACAGCGACTCCGGCAGCGACGCGTCCCGGGAGATCGCCAAGTGGGTCGCCGCCAACTACGAGTCCACCACCGTCGGCGGGGTCACCCTGTACGACCTGAGCCGATGACCCGCACAGCTCCCGCACAGGCGGATCACACGACCCACCCAGCGCGGACCCCGATCGTCGGCACCATGACAGCGACCCAGACCGACCCGCGCGGTCCCGTGCGCACCACCGGTCCCGCCCCCGTCCTGGACGTGGTCGTGCCGGTGCACAACGAGGAGCGCGACCTGGAGCCGTGCGTGCGGCGGCTGCACGCGCACCTGCGCGAGCACTTCCCCTACCGCTTCCGGATCACCGTCGCCGACAACGCCAGCACCGACGGCACCTGGGCGGTCGCCGAGGGCCTGGCCGGGGAACTGCCGGGGGTGCGGGCCGTCAAGCTCGCGCAGAAGGGTCGCGGCCGGGCGCTGCACGCCACCTGGCTGGCCTCCGACGCCGAGGTGCTGGCGTACCTGGACGTCGACCTGTCCACCGACCTCAACGCCCTGTCCCCGCTGGTGGCCCCGCTCATCTCCGGGCACTCGGACGTGGCGATCGGCAGCAGGCTCGCGCGTGGCGCCCGGGTGGTGCGCGGTCCCAAGCGCGAGTTCATCTCCCGCTGCTACAACCTCATCCTGCGCGGCACCCTCGCCGTCCGGTTCTCCGACGCGCAGTGCGGGTTCAAGGCGATCCGCGCCGACGTGGCCCGCGCGCTGCTGCCGCACGTCGCCGACACCGGCTGGTTCTTCGACACCGAGCTGCTGGTCCTGGCCCAGCGCGCGGGCTCGCGCATCCACGAGGTACCGGTGGACTGGGTCGACGACCCGGACAGCCGGGTCGACATCGTCTCGACCGCCGTCGCCGACCTGCGCGGCATCGCCCGGCTCGGCCGCGGCCTGGCCACCGGACGGCTGCCGATCACCGAGCTGCGCGCGCAACTGGCCCGGGGCACCATCACCCCCGACCCGCCCGGCGTCCCCAGTGGACTGCTGCGGCAGCTGGTCCGCTTCGCCGCCGTCGGCGTGGTCAGCACGCTGGCCTACCTGCTGCTGTACGTGCTGCTGCGCGGCCAGACCGGCCCGCAGGCGGCGAACCTGGTGGCGCTGCTGGTGACCGCGGTCGCCAACACCGCGGCCAATCGGCGGCTCACCTTCGGTGTGCGGGGCGCGGGCGGCGCCGCCCGCCACCAGTTCCAGGGCCTGCTCGTGTTCGCCCTCGGCCTCGGTCTCACCAGCGGCGCGCTGGCCCTGCTGCACGGCCTGACCGCGCCCAGCGGCACGACCGAGGTCGTGGTGCTCGTCGCGGCGAACCTGCTGGCGACCGTGTTGCGGTTCCTGCTGCTGCGCGGCTGGGTGTTCCGCCGCGCCGACGAGCCGGTGCTGGAGGGCGCGCGATGACCGCGGTCGCCGCCCCGGAGCGGCCCGCCGCGCGCGCGTCCGCCGCCGCGCGGAGACCCGGCTGGGAGCTGCCGTCGGCGCTGGTGCTGCTCGCCGCCACCGCCTGTCTGTACCTGTGGGACCTGAGCGCGTCCGGCACCGCGAACCAGTTCTACGCCGCCGCGGCGCAGGCGGGCACGCAGAGCTGGAAGGCGTTGTTCTTCGGGTCGCTGGACGCGGGCAACGTCATCACCGTCGACAAGCCGCCCGCCGCGCTGTGGCTGATGGCGCTGTCCGGAAGGGTTTTCGGTTTCTCGGCGTGGAGTCTGCTGCTGCCGCAGGCGCTGGCGGGCGTCGCGTCGGTGTGGCTGCTGTACCGGACCGTGCGCCGCTGGTCCGGTCCGGTCGCGGGTCTGCTGGCCGGGGCCGGGCTGGCGCTGACCCCGGTGGCGGCGCTGATGTTCCGCTTCGACAACCCCGACGCGCTGCTGGTCCTGCTGCTCGTCGCGGGCGCGTACTGCGTCGTGCGGGCCACCGAGCGGGCCAATCCGTGGTGGTTGGCGCTGGCGGGCGCGGCGATCGGGTTCGGGTTCCTGACCAAGATGCTCCAGGCGTTCCTGGTGCTGCCCGCGTTCGCGCTCGTCTACGCGGTCGCCGCGCCCACCTCGCCGCTGCGGCGCGCGCTGCACCTGTTGGGCGCCACGGTCGCCGTAGCGGTGTCGGCAGGCTGGTACGTGCTCGTGGTCGACCTGTGGCCCGCCGACTCGCGCCCCTACATCGGCGGCTCCACCGACAACACGGAGCTGGACCTCGCGCTCGGGTACAACGGCCTCGGCCGCATCCTGGGCGGCGCGGGCAACGGCGGCGGTGGTGGCGGTCCGATGGGCGGCGGGAACACGTCGTTCGGCGGGGAGACCGGGCTGTTCCGGATGCTCGGCGCCGCGTTCGGCCAGGAGGTGTCCTGGCTGCTGCCCGCCGCGCTGATCGGGTTGGTCGCCGGGCTGTGGTTCACCCGCCGGGCGGCGCGCACGGACCGCACCCGGGCCGCGCTGCTGCTGTGGGGCGGCTGGACCGTGGTGACCGGTCTGGTGTTCAGCTTCATGCAGGGCACGGTGCACCCGTACTACGCCATCGCGCTGGCCCCGGGAACCGCCGCCCTGGTCGGGGTCGCCGCGGCGGGGCTGTGGCAGGGGCGCGAGCACCGGCCCGCGCGGGTCGTGCTGGCCGCGATGGTGGCGGTGAGCGCCATCTGGGGCTTCGCGCTGCTCGACCGGACGGGTGACTGGTTGCCGTGGCTGCGCTGGGTCGTGGCGGTCTCGGGCGTGCTCGCGGCGACCGCCGTCGCGGTGGGCGCGCACCGGTTCCGGCGGGCGGCGGCGGGCGTGGCGGTGGCCGCGCTGGTGGCGTCTTTCGGCGCGACGGCGATGTTCACCGTGGCCACCGCGTCGACCCCGCACGCGGGATCGATCCCGGTTTCGGGTCCCTCCGGCCAAGGTCGCGGCGGCATAGGGGGTCCCGGTATGGGTACCGTGAGTGACGAGTTGGTTGCCGCGCTGCGGGAGACGACCGGCACGTGGGCCGCCGCGAGCACCGGGTCGCAGGGCGCCGCGCAACTGCAGTTGGCCTCGGGTCGTCCGGTCATCGCGATCGGCGGCTTCAACGGCGGCGACCCGGCCCCGACGCTGGCGCGGTTCCAGGCGTATGTCGCGTCCGGACAGGTTCGTTACTACATCGGTGGTGGCGGCGGTGGCGGCGGTTTCGGTGGCCGCGGTGGGGGTGGCGAGATCGCGAGCTGGGTACGGGAGAACTTCGCTCAGGTCACGATCGGCGGTCAGACGGTGTACGACCTGGGCGCGCCGCTCGGGTGAGGTCTTTGGACCTCAGGACAGCGCCGTCGGGGCCGCGTAGGCTCCCGTCCACTCGGTTCCGACGGCGCTGGGAGGGCTGGCCGTGCTCCAGAACACGAGGTCGCCCCGTCGCGCGAACCCGACCGCCGAGCCGTACCGCGGCACCCGGGGTGGTGGCCGCGATCGCTGAGCAGCCACCGGTGTCCGCGCCGAGCGTGGACCCGTCCCCCGCACCCCGGTTCACCGGTCCCGCCGACCTGCGGACCCGCCCGGACTTCGAGCAGCTGCTGCTGGCGCTGTGCCGCCAGGCCTCGGGTGACGTCCACTTGGATCTCGCCGAACTCGACTTCATCGACGTGTCCGGTGTGATCACCCTGCTGCGCGCGGCGGGCACGCTGCCCGGCGACAGCAGGCTGGTGCTGCGCAACCCGCCCGCGTCGCTGCACCGCATCGTGGAGCTGCTGGGGCCCGCCGTGGCCGACTCCGGGGTCACCATCGAGCAATCGTCAAGCCGGTGAACGAAAGCGATAACCGAGACGGTTTTCGCCCTGCGGCGCTAGCGATCGAGCAGCGCGCGGACCTCAGCGTCGGTGACCTGGGTGAAGTCGTCGTAGAAGGCACCGACGGCGGTGAACTCGCGCGGCGCCAGCGGGCACACCACCTCGTCGGCGATCTCGCGCAGGCGCGCCAGCGTCGACGCGGGCGCCACCGGCGCCGCCAGCACGACCCACGCGGCGCCCAGGCCGCGCACCACCCGAATGGCGGCCTCGACGGTGGACCCGGTCGCCACCCCGTCGTCGACGACGACCGCCACCCGGCCCACCAACCCGCGTGGCGGCGCGCCACCGCGCAGCCGCGCGGCCTTGTCGGCCACCGCCGCCCGGGCCCGCTCGGCCACACCGGTCACGTCCGACCAGGACAGTGCCAGCAGGCGCAGCACCCGGTCGGCGCGCACCTCGACCCCGCCCTCCCCCACCGCGCCGACGGCCAGCTCCGGGGACTCGGGGGCGCCGACCTTGGCGACCAGCACCACGTCCAGCTCGGCGGCGAGCGCCCTGGCCACGACCGCGGCCACCGGGACCCCGCCGCGCGGCAGGCCCAGCACCACCGGGTCGGCGCGGCGCAGGTGGGCCAGGTGCCCGGCGAGCACCCGACCGGCCTCCGCGCGGTCGGCGTAGCGCATGCCCACCAGTCTGGATTACCTCCCGGGTAATCGCCCGGCGATCGGGCCGCCCGTAGCGTGTGGAGGCATGACCCGGTCGGTTTCCCGCGAGAGCTCGGTAGGCACCCTGCTGCGGGGGTGGCGCGAGCGGCGGCGGCTGAGCCAGCTGGCGCTGGCGCTGCGCGCGGACATCTCGGCACGGCACCTGAGCTTCGTGGAGACCGGTCGGTCCGCGCCCAGCCGGGAGTTGGTGCTGCTGCTCGCCGACACCCTCGACCTGCCGCTGCGGGAGCGCGACCACCTGCTGCTGGCCGCCGGGTACGCGCCCGTGTTCGGCGCGGAGCCGCTGGACTCGCCGCGGATGGTGGCCGTGCGCGCGGCCGTGCGGCAGGTGCTGACCGGGCACGAGCCGTACCCGGCGGTGGCGGTGGACCGCGGCTGGCACCTGCTGGACGCCAACTCGGGGCTGGCGCCGCTGCTGGCGGGGGTGGCGCCCGGGCTGCTGGTGCCGCCGGTGAACGTGCTGCGGCTGAGCCTGCACCCGGACGGCCTGGCGCCGCGCATCGCCAACCTGGGCGCGTGGCGGGCGCACCTGCTGGCCCGGTTGCGGGCGCAGATCGCGCTGACCGCCGACGCGGCGCTGACCGACCTGCACGACGAACTCGTCGCGTACCCGTGCGACGACCCCGTGTCGGACCTGGACCCGCACACCGCCGACGTCGTGATCCCGCTGCGGATGCGCGGCCCGACCGGGGACCTGGCGTTCATCAGCACGGTCACCACGTTCGGCACGCCGGTCGACATCACCGTCGCGGAACTGGCGATCGAGTCGTTCTTCCCCGCCGACACCGCCACGGCGGAGGCGCTCCGGAGCTGGTGACACGTGTGGGGGCGTGTCCGGTCGGGACCGTGCCGCCGAACCGTGACCTGGCCCATGCGTGAGTGCCCGCGAAACGGGGTATCTACCGGGTGAGCGAGACCCATAGGGGCCCCACCGACAGGCTAGGAGAGGTCATGACCGTCACCGGCATCTTCACCGCGCTGATCATCGGATTGATCGTCGGCGCCCTGGGACGCCTGGTGGTTCCCGGCAAGCAGTCGATCCCGATCTGGCTGACCATCGTGGTCGGTATCGTGGCGGCTCTGCTGGGCACCGCGCTGGCGCGGGCCGTCGGGGTGGCCACCACGGACGGCATCGACTGGATCGAGATCGCGTTCCAGGTCGGCCTGGCGGCGATCGGCGTGGCACTGGTTTCCGGTGTCAAGGGCCGTCGCCACGTGCACCGGTAACCACGAGGGAGCCCGATTCCTCCCACCACGGGCCGAACGCCCCGCTCCTCATCGGAGCGGGGCGTTCCTCTGTCCGGATCGGACATCCGAAGTGGACTCAGCCAACCGGGTCGAGCTGGCGGGTCTCCTCCTCCGCAGACACCGGGACGAGCCCGTCCTCGCGGCGCAGGAAGCGCGGCGTCCACCAGTTGCGCTCACCGAGCACCGCCATCAGCGACGGCAGCACGACCGCGCGGATCAGGGTGGCGTCGAGCAGGATGGCGGTGGCCAGGCCGACGCCCATCTGCTTCATGTCGATGGTGCTCAGCGTGGCGAACACGGAGAACACGCCCACCATGACCACCGCGGCGCTGGTGACCACACCGGCCGACGAGGTGATGCCCTTGGCGACCGCGGCGCGGTTGTCCAGCCCGGCCAGCCGCGCCTCGCGGATCCGGCTGACGACGAACACGTGGTAGTCCATCGACAGTCCGAACAGGACGACGAAGAGCATCAGCGGCAGCCACGCGGTGATGCCGCCGGTCGAGGTGAAGCCGAGCAGCCCCTCGGCCCAGGTGTTCTGGAACACCAGGACCAGCACGCCGTAGGCGGCACCGGCGGAGAGCATGTTCAGCGCGATCGACGACAGCGCGATGATCGGGGCGCGGAACGTCCAGGTCATCATGATGAACGTCAGCACCAGCACGACCAGGATCACCCACGGCAGCGACTCGTTCATCGAGTCGACGAAGTCGTTCTCCCCCGCGGTCTGGCCGCTGACGGCGAACTCGGCGCCCGCGACGGTCCCGATGGTCTGCGGCAGCGCGGTGGTGCGCAGCCAGGTCAGCGACGAGTCGGCGGCCGGGTCGTTGGCGGTGACCGGGATCGGCGCGCTGATCAGCACGATCCGCCCCTCCTTGGCCCGGGTCACCTCCGGCTCGCGGTCGTGGGCGAACGCCGGGTCGGCCTTGATCCGGTCGGTCAGTGCGGTGACCGCGGCCTCGCCCTGGGCCACCTTGTCCGCCGGGAGGCGCACCGCGATGGCGTGCACGGCGCCGGTGCTGGGGAACGCCTCGGTCATCCGGTCGTAGGACTGCATGATCGGGATGCTGCGCGGCAGGTCCGCCTCGGACGGCGAGTTGAGCTTCATCGACAGCGCCGGGTAGGCCAGCGCCAGCAGGCCCAGCACGGCGATCAGCAGCGCGGCGGCCGGGCGGCGCAGCGTCGGGCGCAGGATCGCCTTCCACACCCGGGGTTCGCCGTTGGAGCGGGCGGCGAGCCGCCAGATCAGCGGGACGCGCGGCTTGTCGATCCAGCGGCCCAGCTTGGCCAGCAGCGCGGGCAGCACGGTGATGGAGCCGAGCACGGCGACCAGCACGACCAGGATGGAGCCGATGGCCATCGAGGAGAAGATGGCGTCGTTGGCCACGAACATGCCGGACATGGCGACCACGACGGCGATGCCGGAGACCACGATCGCGTGACCGGAGGTGGCGGCGGCGACCTCGACGGCGCTGAGGTGGGTGCGGCCCTTGGCCCGTTCCTCGCGTTCGCGGCGCACGTAGAACAGCGAGTAGTCCACGCCGACGGCCATGCCGATCAGCAGGATCATGCTGGAGGTGTTGTCCGAGGCCGGGACCAGGTACGAGGCCAGCGAGGACAGTCCGATCGCGGCGCCGACCGCGGACATGGCCAGCAGCACCGGCACGCCCGCGGCGATGATCGCGCCGAAGGCGACCAGCATGATCAGCAGGGTGACCGGGAGGCTGATCAGCTCGGCCCGCTGGAAGTCCTTGCCGACGGTGTCCGACAGCGCCTTCTTCAGCGACTGGCCGCCGACCTGCTCGACCCGCAGGTCCGGGTGCGCGGCCTGGACCGCGGCGGTCGCGTCGAGCAGCGGTTGCACGCGCTCGTCCGCGGTGTCGCGGTCACCGGCGATGTCGACGCTGACCAGCGTCGCAGTGCCCGTGGGCGACGGGACCGGGTCGCTGACCTTCGCGACCTCGCGCAGCGCGCCCATGCGCTGCTGGACCTCGGCGGCGACCGCGGCGCCCTCGGCCGGGTCGAGGGTGCCCTCGCGGGCGGTGATGAGCACGTTCTCGGTCGACGGCCGGTCGAACCCGGCGTCGTCGACGATCTGCTGGTAGACCGCCAACTCGCCCTTGACGTTGTCGTCGAAGTCGGCCGTCTTGGTCCCCGCGGCGCCCCCAACGCCGATGCATAACGCGACGAACACCACCCACGCGGCGATGGATCGCCAGGGGTGCTCAGCACTCCACCTCGCGACCCGCACGGTGAACATCTGCCTAGCCATAGTGGATTTCCCCCCACTGGACGAAATGGACTCAACGTGTGTTGGGGAGAAGGTTGTCAGCGCGGCGGCCCCGGCGAATCAGGTCTCAACCCGGATCTTCGACCTGGGTCGGTCCCCTAGGCGAGCCAGCGACCCCCTAGGGGAACAACCGGGGCCACCCGGTTGGTGAGTTTCCTCCCGCGAACCGCTACCCCACCACCCCGCTCCGGCGGTAGGTTCCGGGTGCTTGCTCGATGAGGTCCGGACCAGGCGGAAGGTGAGCGGTGGCGCGGCGGATCGCGGTGGTGACTGGTGGGGGACGCGGGATCGGCGCGGCCGTGGCCGTGCGGTTGGGGCGCGACGGGTTCGCCGTCGCGGTGGTCGACCTCACGGTCGACGCGGGCGCGGCGACAGTCGCCGCGATCGAGGCCGCGGGCGGCACGGCGATCTCGGTGGGCGCCGACGTGCGCGACGCCGAGCAGGTCGAGGCGGCGGTCGCGGAGGTCGCCGAGCGGCTCGGCCCGCCGACGGTGCTGGTGAACAACGCGGGCATCCTGCGCGACAACCTGCTGTTCAAGATGACCGACGACGACTGGGACTCGGTGATCGGAGTGCACCTGCGGGGCGCCTTCCTGATGACCCGGGCGGTGCAGCGGTACCAGACCGAACAGCGGTACGGGCGGATCGTCAACCTGTCCAGCACGTCCGCGCTCGGCAACCGGGGCCAGTCGAACTACGCGACCGCGAAGGCGGGGCTGCAGGGCTTCACCAAGACCCTGGCGATCGAGCTGGGCAAGTTCGGGGTCACGGCCAACGCCATCGCGCCGGGGTTCATCGAGACGGAGATGACCGCGGCCACGGCGGAACGGGTTGGGATACCGTTCGAGGACTTCAAGGCGGGTGCGGCGGCGGCGATCCCGGTCGGGCGGATCGGGCAGCCGGAGGACGTGGCGGCGGTCGCGGCGTTCCTGGTCAGCGAGGAGGCCGGGTTCGTGTCGGGGCAGGTAATCTACGTCGCGGGCGGGCCGAGGGACTGACGCCGTGATCGTGTTCGACGGGCTGCCCGCGCTCACCGCGGCGGTCGGGACGCACCTGGGGTTCGGTGAGTGGGTCGAGGTCACCCAGGAGCGGGTCCGGGCGTTCGCCGACGCGACCGGGGACCACCAGTGGATCCACCTCGACGCCGAGCGGGCGGCCGACGGCCCGTTCGGCGGCACGGTCGCGCACGGGTACCTGACGCTCTCGCTGCTGCCCGCGCTCGGGCGGGGCGTCTACCGGTTCGCGGGTTTCTCGATGGGCGTCAACTACGGGCTGAACAAGGTGCGGTTCCCCGGGGTCGTGCGGGTCGGGTCGCGGGTGCGGGTCGGCGTGGAACTGCGGTCGGCAGCGGCGGACCGGCGCGGGGTGATCGCCGTGTTCGCCTACACCGTCGAGGTCGAGGGGTCGACGCGACCGGGGTGCGTCGCGGAGGCCGTTGTCCTGCTGGTCCCCTGAACTGGAGGCGTGATGAGCGAGTGGACCGACCGGGTGGCGGCGCTGGTGGCCGCGCACGACCCGGCCACCACCGACCGCGCGGCGTTCCTGCGCGCGCGGTTCGACGCCGGGTTGGCGTGGGTGCACTTCCCCGAGGGCCTGGGCGGTCTGGCCGCGCCGCGCGAGGCGCAGCGGGAGGTGGACGCGGCGCTTTCGGCCGCCGGGGCACCGGACAACGACCCGCGGCGCATCGGCATCGGGCTGGGCATGGCGGCCCCCACGATCCTCGCGCACGGCACGGCGGACCAGCGGCGGCGGTTCCTCCGTCCACTGTGGACCGGTGAGGAGGTGTGGTGCCAGCTCTTCAGCGAACCCGGCGCGGGCTCCGACCTGGCCGCGCTGGCCACCCGGGCGCGCCGCGACGGTGACGACTGGGTGGTGACGGGCCAGAAGGTGTGGACGTCGTCCGCGCACAACGCGCGGTGGGCGATCCTGCTGGGCCGCACCGACCCCGACGTGCCCAAGCACGCGGGCCTGACGTACTTCGTCTGCGACATGACCGCCCCCGGTGTCGACGTGCGCCCCCTGCGCCAGATCACCGGCGAGGCCGAGTTCAACGAGGTGTTCCTCAGCGAGGTCCGCGTCCCCGACACGGACCGCCTGGGCGACGTGGGCGATGGCTGGCGGGTAGCGCGTACCACCCTGATGAACGAGCGCGTCGCGATCGGCGGCAGGCCGGTGCCGCGCGAGGGCGGGATGGTCGGTGTCGTCGCGCGGACGTGGCGGGACAACCCCGACCGCCGCACCCCGGACCTGCACGACCGGCTGGTGGCCCTGTGGGTGCGCGCGGAGGCGTTGCGGCTGGCGGGGATCCGGCTGCGGACCGGGTCGCCGGGCCCGGAGGGGTCGGCGATGAAGCTGGCGTTCGCGGGCATCGCCCAAGCCCTGTCGGGCCTGGAGGTCGAACTGCTCGCCGAAGACGGCCTCCGCTACGACGACTGGACCGAGCGCCGCCCCGCGCACGTCGACTACCTGGGGCGGGGTGCCGGTTACCGGTACCTGCGCGCCAAGGGCAACTCCATCGAGGGCGGCACCTCCGAGATCCTGCGCACCATCATCGCCGAACGCGTCCTCGGGCTGCCCGCCGAACCCCGGGCCGACAAGGACCTGCCGTGGAAGGACCTCCCGCGATGACCGAGCCGGACCTGCGGTACAGCGAGGTCGAGGAAGACCTGCGCTCGAGCGTCCGCGCCCTGCTCACCGCCCGCGCGGGCGCGGGGCTGTGGCGGGAGCTGGTCGGCCTGGGGGTGACGTCGCTGCCGGTGCCGGAGGGGCTGGGCGGGCAGGGGGCGGGCTACCGGGAGGTGGCCGTGGTGGCGGAGGAGCTGGGGGCGTCGGTGGCGCCGGTGCCGTTCCTGGGCAGCGCGGTGCTGGCCACGGCGGCGCTGCTGCACGCGGGGGACACACCGGAGGTTCGGCTGGCGCTGTCGGGGACGCCGGTGCTGGCGGTGCCGCTGTCGTCGTGGGGCGCGGTCGTCGGGGTGCGGGGCCTGACCGGGTCCATCCGGAGCGTGGCCGACGCGGCGGCGGCCGACCGGTTCCTGGTGCCCGCCGACAACGGGCTGTACCTGGTCGAGGCGGCCGATGTGCGGGTGTCCCCCGTGCCGTCGCTCGACGAGACCCGCCCGGTTGCCGACCTGGAGTTCTCCGCCGCCCCCGGTACCCGACTCGCGGGCCTGGACGCCGTCCGGCGGGCCCTGCTGGTCGGTGCGGGGATCCTGGCTTCGGAGCAGGTGGGGGTGGCGCAGTGGTGCCTCGACACGACGGTCGCGTACGTGCGCCAACGGGTCCAGTTCGGGCGTCCGGTGGGTTCGTTCCAGGCGGTGAAGCACCGTTTGGCGGACCTGTGGCAGGAGCTGGTGCTGGCCCGAGCCGCCGCCCGCAACGCCGCCGACGCCCTGACCACCGGCGTCGACACCGCCGTGGCCGTCTCCCTGGCCCAATCCCTCTGCGCCACTGTCGCGGTCCGCGCCGCCGAGGAATGCGTGCAACTGCATGGCGGCATCGGGATGACCTGGGAACACCCAGCCCACCGCTACCTCAAACGCGCCAAGGCGAACGAGATCGCCCTGGGCACGCCGGGCATGCACCGCGCCACCCTGGCCCCGCTGATCGACCTCCTCGGCTAACCCGAACCCGCCCCCGTCAGCGCGCCCACACTCCGCTACTCGCGAGTTATCCACATGGCCCGGAGCGGACAGCGATCGGCGCGGGCTACTCGGTGGGGCGGTGGGCGTCCACCTCGATCTCGATCTTCACGCGGGGGTCGATCAGGCCGCACACGAACATGGTGG
Organism: Actinokineospora auranticolor; assembly: GCF_041897805.1. GTDB lineage: Bacteria > Actinomycetota > Actinomycetes > Mycobacteriales > Pseudonocardiaceae > Actinokineospora > Actinokineospora auranticolor. The sequence continues at coordinate 3,117,933 of NZ_CP154825.1, read as the reverse complement.
CGGCGGGGCGGACCTCCCCGAAGCACTCCCGCAGGACCGGCCAGCACGGCTCGAAGTCGGCGCCGTCCGGCAGCAGGTACCGGACCCGCACCACGTCGGCGAAGCCGCAGCCCGCTTCGGTGAGCGTGGCGGCGATGTTGCGCAGGCACTGCTCGGCCTGGGCCACCACGTCGTCGGCGATGGTCATCGTGGTGTAGTCGAAGCCGGTCGTGCCGGACACGTGCACCCGGTCGCCGTCCACCACGGCGCGGGCGTAGCCGATCCGTTCCTCGAAGGTCGAGCCGCTGAGGATGGCGCGTCGTTCTGTCATGGGGCGAACGCTAGGGGGCGGGTGTGGAGAACGTCCACCGCATAAGGGGAAGCGCGTGGGCGGAGGGGGTGCCGCCCACGCGCGGGCTCAGCCGATCCGGAGTGTGGCGTGCATCTCCCACACGAGGATCTCGGCGCCTTCGGGTCCGGCGGTCACGCGTTGGCCGCCGGTGGCGGTGATCCGGGCGGCGTCCCCTGTGGACAGAAGGCCGCTGCCCTCGAGCGTCACCGCGCCCTGGGGGACGAACAGGTGCACGAACGGCGCGTCCGGCAACGCCACCGAACCGCCGGGGGCCAGCCGGGCCGCGTACAGGGCGGCGTGCCGCTGGCCGATGGTGATGGCCGACTCCCCCGCGTGCTCGGCCATCCCCGACGCGACCGGCACGAGGCCGCCGCCGAGCAGTTCCGCGTCGATCTCCAACTGCTCGTAGCCGGGCGCCTTGCCCGCCTCGTCCGGCACCACCCACATCTGGACGAAGTGGACCGGGTCGTCGTGCCGCGGGCCGCCGGAGAGCCGCCAGGAGTCGTTCTTCTCCGAGTGCAGGATGCCCGTCCCGGCGCTCATCCGCTGGGCCAGGCCCGGGTAGATGATGCCGTTGTGCCCCTCGGAGTCCTGGTGCACCAGCGCGCCGCGCAGCACCCAGGTGACGATCTCCATGTCCCGGTGCGGGTGCGTCTCGAACCCCGAGCCGGGGGTGACGACGTCGTCGTTGTTGACCAGCAGCAGGCCGAAGTGGGTGTTGTCGGGGTGGTGGTGGCGGCCGAAGGAGAAGGAGTGCTTGGAGTCCAGCCAGCCGATGTCGGTGGCGAAGCGGTCGGTGGCGCGGCGCAGGTCGACGCCCGGGATCACAGCCGTCATGTCACTTTCTCCCCGTACATCTCGCCGAGGGGGTCGGCGATGAGTTCGATGCGGGCGCCGTCGGGGTCGGTGAGGTAGAGCGACGTGCCGCTCTCCTCGAGGTAGGGCACGCCCCCCGCGTCCAGGCGGGCGCGGGCGGCGTGCCACTGCTCCGGCTCCAGGGAGACCGCGAGGTGGTGCAGCCCGCCCAGCACCTCGGCGTACGGGCCGAGGTCGAGGCCGGGCAGGTCGAAGAAGGCGATGGCGTTGCCGTTGCCCACGTCGAAGAAGAAGTGCGTGGACCCCGGGTAGTCGCGGTTCTCCAGCACCTCGGTCAGCGGGAACCCGAGGACGCCCTGGTAGAACTCGACCGTCCGACGGACGTCACCCGAGAGCAGCGCCGTGTGGTGGATGCCGCGCGCGGTGCTGGCGGGGCGGTCCGCCCGCGCCACCATCAGCTCGGTCCGCAGGCGGTCGCGGGCGGCGGCGAGTTCGCCGACCTGGGTGCCGGAGAGCGTCACGCCTGGGTTCCGCGCTTGAGCCGGGCGGCGACCTGGACGGCGCGGCGGGCCTGGAAGGCGATCGCGGCCAGCTCGGTCTCCCCCGGCGGGTTGGCGCCGTTGTTGGAGATGTGGCTGGTGCCGTAGGGGTTGCCGGACTTGAACTGGATCGGGTCGGCGTAGCCGGGCGCGACGATGATGGCGCCCCAGTGGTAGAAGGTGTTGTTGATCGCGGTGATCGTCGTCTCCTGGCCGCCGTGCGCGGTGCCGGTGGAGGTGAACGACGACGCGATCTTGTCCACCAGCTTGCCCTGCGCCCACAGCGGGCCCGCGAGGTCGATGAACTGCTTGACCTGCGCGGCGGGCAGGCCGAAGCGGGTCGGGCTGCCGAGCAGGATGACGTCGGCCCACTCGAGGTCGTCGATCGACGCCTCCGGCACGGACTCGGTCTGCTCCGCGTGCGCCGCCCAGACCTCGTTGGACTGGATCGCCGCGTCCGGGGCCAGTTCCCGGACCTTGTGCAGGCGGACCTCGGCGCCCTCCCCGGTCGCCGCGTCGGCGGCGGCCAAGGCCAGCGCGTGCACGCTGCCGGTGGCCGAGTAGTAGATGACCGCGACCTTGACCTGATCGCTCACCGTGTCCTCCAAGTAGTTAATGGCTTAACTAGTCGAACCCTAGCCCGCCGTAGTTGTCGTGTCAACAAGTGGCCCGGGGTGCCTAGACTGCGGTGGTGACACCGTGGCTGGATCCCGCGCAACAACGAGCCTGGCGCGCCTTGGTCGAGGGCGCAGGTCGACTACTCGCACGGGTGGACCGCCACCTGCGCGACACCCACGGGTTGACGCTGGCGGAGTACGAGATCCTGGTGCACCTGTCCGAGGGACACCTGCACATGTCGGAGCTCGCGGCGCAGGTCAGCCACTCCCGGGCCCGCGTCACCCAGACGGTCGACCGGATGGTGCGCGCCGACCTGGTGGTCCGCTCGGCCTGCCCGGAGGACCGGCGGGGCGTGCACGCCTCGCTGACCGACAAGGGCCGCGCCGTCCTGGAGGCCGCGGCCCGCGACCACGTCCTCGAAGTCCGCCGCCTGGTCGTCGACGTGCTGTCCCCGGACGAACTCACCTCGGTGGGCGCGGCGATGTCCAAGATCCGCACCGCCGCCGTCGACCCGGGCTGAACGACCACCCCACCACCGACGCGACCTCGGCGCGGCACCCGTGGCCGCTCACCCGATCGAGCCGCCCCGCGCCTCGCCGACCTCACCCACCAGCGGCAACCCCGCCCCCAGGCCCTGATCGGACCACACCCCGCCCCTCTCGCCCCAAGACCGCGAGTTGTGCACAGCCCCGCCGTCGATCCTCCGGTTCTGTCGGTGCGCCGGCAAAATTGATTCCGGGGGCCGGAGGCATCCTCACCGGGCACAGGTGTCCGTGCCGACTAGACCGTGCGGACCTCGACACCCTCGTCGCGGAACGCCTTGATGGCGTCGGCGGGCGCGGCGGAGTCGGTGATCAGCAGCTGCACCGCCGACACCGGGCAGATCTGGGCGAACGCGTACCTACCCAGCTTCGAGCTGTCCGCGATGACCACCACCCGCCGCGCGCGCTCGGCCATGAGGCGGTTGATGCTGGCCTCGCCCTCGTGGTGCGCGTAGGCGCCGTGCAGCGGGTCGATCGCGTCGACACCCAGGAACACGACGTCCAGGGTGATCTCGTCCAGGATCCGGGTGGCCAGCGGGCCGCTCAGCTCGAACGACTGGGGCCGCGCGACACCGCCGGTGACCACGATCTTCACGTGCGGGCGAACGGCGAGTTCGTTGGCGATGTTCAGCGCGTTGGTGACCACCGTGAGTGCCGGTTCATCCGTCTGGCTGAAATCCGGGCGGATGGCCAGGGCGCGGGCGATCTCCGTGGTGGTCGTGCCGCCGTTGAGGCCGACGACGCCGCCGCGCGCCACCATCGCCGCGGCGGCCTTGCCGATGCGCTCCTTCTCGGAGGCGTGCCGGGCGGTCTTGTAGCGCAGCGGCAGGTCGTACGCGACGTTGTTGGCGACCGCGCCGCCGCGGGTGCGGGTGAGCAACTGCTGCTCGGCGAGGTGGTCGAGGTCACGGCGGATCGTCGCCGAGCTCACGTCGAGCTCGCCAGCCAAGTCGTCGACGTCGACCTTGCCGCGCTGACCGAGCATGTCCAGCAGCGCGCTCAGCCGCTCGTACCGGTCCACCCGTCGCCACCTCCGCGTTCCCCGCGCGCATGCGCGGCGTTGCAAAGTATCGCCCCGTCGAGGCACATTCAACGACCGACAGGCTTGGCATCGGCTGACCGATCACGCAGTATTCGTGGCGCGTGCGAGCAGATTCGAGCGCACTGACCGGCCTCAGGGGAAGGAAACGCATGACAGCGGAGCGGCACGTGGTCGCCGTGGACGTCGGAGGCACCTCGATCAAGGCGGCACTGGTCGACCGGGACCTGCGCGCCGTCGAGGTGCTGCGCGAGCCGACCAGACGGACCGGGGAGACCGTCGACGTCGCGCAGATCGCCGAGCTCGTCAACCGCCTCGGTGAGGGCCACGACGTGGTGGGCGCGGGCATCGCGGTGCCCGGCATCGTCGACGACGACCTGGGCCTGGTGCGGGCGGCGGTGAACCTGGGCTGGGTGGACGTCCCGCTGCGCGACCGGCTGGTCGAGGCGACCGGCGTGCCCCTGCTGGTGCGCCACGACGTGCGGACGGGCGGTCTCGCGGAGTTCACCGTCGGCGCGGGCAAGGGCGCCGCGGACGCGCTGTTCCTGCCGCTGGGCACGGGCATCGCCGCGGCGGTCCAGGTGGACGGCCGCATGCTGGGCGCGTCCGGTTACGCGGGTGAGATCGGCCACGTGGTGGTGGACCCGGGTGGCGCGGTCTGCGGCTGCGGCACCCGCGGCTGCCTGGAGACGCTGGCCGCCGCGCCCGCCTTCGCCCGCCGCTACGCCGAGCGCACCGGCCGCACCATCGCCGACGCCGCCGAAGTCGCCGCGCTCCTGGCGACCGACCCCGACGCCCGCGCCGTCTGGCGGGACGCCGTGGACGCCCTGGCGACCGCCCTGCTGATGGCGGTCACCCTGTTCGGCCCCGCGGTGATCGTCATCGGCGGCGGTGTCGCTGAAGCGGGTGAAGCTCTCGTCGGGCCCGTCCGCGACGAACTCCTCAGCCGCCTCAAGTTCCAGCGGCGACCGGAGGTCGTCCGAGCCGCCCTTGGCCAGGACGCGGGCCGGGTCGGCGCGGCTCTGCTGGGCTGGCAGGCGGCGGGAGAGTAGATCGATCCGTGCACCGCGCCGCCAGCGCCGCCGGCGCGGTCGCAGTTTGCGCGGGTCGGGGCCGGGTACGCCGGGGTGAGCCAGAGCACACCTCGGGAGGAGCCATGTCGACCCACGCCCACCACTTCCGACTAGTCCCCACCCAGCGCCACCACCAAGCCCACCCGGTCGCGGGTGCCGCGGAGTGCCTCTTCCTCGCGGCGGGCTTGATCACCATCGCGATCATCACCTACGCCACCGGCGCCACGATCATGCCCGGCGCCTCGGACGACGGAACGGTAGGCGCCTTCGGCAACCCACTGGCCGCCGTCCTTCACCTGGCCTTCGGCGCGTTCGCACTGGTGGCCGCCCTCCACCCGCCGCTGCGCCGGATCTTCGCCGAAATCCTCGGCCTGGCCTTCTTCGGCTTCACGGTCTACGACCTGGTGGCGCTGATCTTCCCGGCGGCGGAGGAAGAACCCCTCGGCGTCAGCTGGCCGCTCCTGGTGGCCCACGTCACGGCCCTGGCCCTGTGCGTGGTGATCACCTTCTCCACCGAGAGCCCGGAAGCCAAACCCGCCTGACTCAGTCGCCGATGACCGAGGTCCGGTCCCCTACCTGGATCTCGGCCGCGTCGAAGCACCTGCGGAACACGTTGAACCGGGGCAGCTCCCGCTCTTCCGCCTCCAGGAGGAGAACGACGGCGGTGACCAGCATCGCCACCGTCGCGAGCGAGACCCCAGCGAGCGCGTGGCTGTACTCCCCCTCGACGATGGCCACGAGCCACAGCCCCGGGAGGGCGCCCATGCCTGTCAGGAGGAGGAGTCGGGAGAACATGTGCATCCCGCTCATCTTGGTCGCGCCCAGGACGGCGGCCACACCAACGCCGAGCAACAGGTAGTTCAACCACAGTGGACCCAGTGCCGGGTCGACGCTGACGTTCGCCAGGAAGCGGAATCCGGCCGCTGCGCCCAACAGCGCCAGGACCAGGAACGCGGCGACCCGCGCGCCCCCGCCTGGCGGCCTGGTGTCCCGCGTCTTCGACCAGTCCGCGATCCTGATCTCCGAGGTGGGGATCGGGCCGCGAGTTTCCCGGTCGAAGGCCGCTCTCACCCGATCGTCCAGCAGCGCGACACAGCGCCGGTGGTCGTCTCCGGTCGGCCGCTGCCCGTTGTCACCCTGGTTGCGGCGCAACGAATCGACCGCGATCGGGATGGCCAGGCGCTGGTCCGCGCTGATCTCCTCCGGACCGGGCGGGGCCGCGCGCACCAGGTCCGCGATCCGACCGCAGATCACCAGCAGGGGGTCGTGGCGCCCAGCGGCGAACGGCTGCCACACCCAGGTCATCCGCGGCTCGGCTGCCGCGGGCGGTGTGCAGAGGCCGAGTTGCCGCTCGATGAGCGGGGCCTTGATCAACTCGGCGAGTCGCCAGGCCGCGCGGTGCGCGGTCCAGTCGTTGGTCCAGATCACCCGCACCAGCGCGTCCGCCGCCGCGGGGGTGCCCACCACCGCGAGGTCGTCGACCGCCCAGAGCTGTCCCCGGGTGACCTGGGCGGTCAGGGCGGGCAACGCCAACTCCCCCATTCCGCGCAACGCGGCTCGCGCGTCGTCGTCCGCGCCCGCTCCCGCCCAGGGTGTGCGCGGCCTCCACGCGCCCGGAGGCGGAGAGGGCGAGCATGGCGTCCACCCTGGCCCGGCCACCGGCCGCGGCCAAGTCGGAGAGCAGGGCCATCACCCGCCGACCCCGAGGTCGGCTGTCCGCCGCGACCGAACCGAGGGCCGCGATGATGGCCTCTCGATGGGGATCCCCCTGCCCGAGGCTGCCCGCGAAGTGTTCGATCACCCGGTCGGCGAAGTCGTGGTCGACGCGCTGGGCCTCCGCGAGGCACTCAAGGGCCAGAACCCGCCGAGCCGGGTCCGCGGCGCCGAAGATCTCGGCGACGACCCTGGTGCAGTCGCGGGTGGTGGTGCCGCACCAGAGCTTCACCGTCTCCCGCCAAGCCGGGGGATCGGCGGCGTAGTGGGCCAACAGGTCGTCCGGGGCACCGGCGAGTTCGGCGGCGACCAGGTACTCCTGCAGCGTGAGGTGGCGGAAGGTGTAGGCGGTGCGGCTCTTGTCCGTGGCGGTGATGATCTGGCTGCGGGTGACTATCTCGTCGAGGACGTTCTTGGCGAGGCCCGCGTCGAGGTCGAGGTCGGGCAGCAGTTCCCTGGTGGTGGCCTCCAGGTCGCGGCGGGTGATGGTGAGGCGGTCGGCGGACACCATCGACCGCAGCGCGACCTGTTGCAGCACAGCCAGCTTCTCCCCCACCTCGTAGACCGCCAGGGAACCGGCGCGGCCGAGGTCGGTGTCGCGGCCGAGCAGGTGGGTGATCGCCTCCTGGTAGAAGGCCGAGCGGGAGGTGGGCAGGCGCCTGCCCGATTTCGTGAAGACCTCGGTGTGCAGGTAGGCGATCATCGTCAGCAGCAGGGGGCTGCGCGCCACGCGCATCAGCGCCGGGTTGTTGCGCAGGCTGGTGAACAGTTCGGCGACCTCCGCGCGGTCCGCCAGGCCGCGCCAATTGCCCAGGAACCGGATGACCGCGGCGTCGTCGAACTCGGCCACCCGGACCACGTGGGCGAAGCCCGCGCCCATCGGTTGGCCCTGGTAGACCACGTCCCGGCAGGTGACGATGAACTGGCACCCCGGGTACTCGCGGGCGATGTCGAGCAGGGCCGCGAAGACTCGTTGCCGGTCGTCGCGGCCCACTTCGTCGAGGCCGTCGAGCAACAGCGCGAAGGCGCCGTCGCGGAGGCCGCGCAGGGTCAGGTCCCGGATGCGGTCCGGGCGACCCTCCCGGTCGACCCGGGACCGGGCGCGCTCGGCGACGATGAGGTCAACGAGGGTGTCGGTGGACCCGGTGCAGCGGTGGAGTTCGAGGAAGACCGGCACCTTGGCGGCGCGGCCCGCGCGGACCTGGCGCGCCCAGACCAGCATCGAGTTCTTCAGCAGCATCGACTTGCCCTGGTCGATGTCGACCACCGCGTCCATCACGAAGCCCATGGCGTGGCGGGAGAAGTCTTGTTCGACCACCTCCGCGTAGCGGCTGGCCAGGCGCCTGCCGAACTTGGCCCGGCGCGAGTACCAGCGGGACGAGCGCTCGAAGGCACTGGCCCCGGACTTCTTGAGGTATTCACCCAGGAAGCGCCGGGTGGCGAAGAGGAGTACGGCGGTGACCGCGACCACCACGCCGTAGGGGAACAACCGGGTGAGGAGGTCGGGACCGCCGGGCGTGATCAACTTATCGCGGCGGTCCCGTACGGCGTTACGTTGTCAACGGCAGCAGGGTCGGGCGCCAGACACCGTCGTGGTTTAGGGCAGTGGTGCGGCGTTCGGGTGGGACTTCACCGTAGGTGGTGGTTCGTTGGCGGGAGGGGCGGCCCGCGGCGGTGGCCAGGACTTCGAGGTCGGCGATGGTTTTGTAGCTGCCGTTGTCGCTGCCCGCCATGCGGCTGATGGTTTCCTCCATGAGGGTGCCGCCCAGGTCGTTGACGCCGCCGCGGAGGACGTCGACCACTCCCTGGTCGCCCAGTTTGACCCAGCTGGTTTGGATGTTGGAGATCTTGCCGTGCAGGAGGATCCGGGCCAGGGCGTGGACGGCGCGGTTTTCCAGGTGGGTGGGGCCGGGGCGGGCGATTCCTGCCAGGTACAGGGGCGCGTTCGTGTGGACGAAGGGCAGCAGGACGAACTCGGTGAAGCCGCCGGTTTCCGACTGGAGGGAGGCGATCAGTTTGAGGTGTGCCACCCAGTGAGCCGGGGTGTCGACATGGCCGTACATCATTGTGGATGTGGTCGGGATGCTCAGACGGTGGGCCGTGGTGACGACCTCGATCCACGTGGCCGTGGGGAGTTTGCCCTTGGTCAGGATCCACCGCACGTCGTCGTCGAGGATTTCGGCGGCCGTGCCGGGGAGCGAGTCCACGCCTGCTTCTCGGGCGGCGGTAAGCCAGTCCTCAATGGACAGATTGGTCCGGGAGGCGCCGTTGACGACCTCCATCGGGGAGAACGCGTGGACGTGCAGGCCCGGGGCTCGTTTGCGGACCTCGGCGGCGATGTCGAAGTACGCGGTTCCCGGGAGGTCCGGGTGGATCCCGCCCTGCATGCAGACCTCGGTGGCACCGACGCCCCAGGCCTGTTCGGCTCGGGCGCCGACCTGCGCCAACGACAACGTGTACGCGTCGGCGTCGGTGCGGCGTTGGGCGAAGGCGCAGAAGCGGCAGCCGGTGTAGCAGACGTTGGTGAAGTTGATGTTCCGGGTGACGACGTAGGTCACCTCGTCCCCGACCGCGTCTCGGCGCAGGGCGTCGGCGAAGGAGGCGAGGGCCTCGATCTCGGGGCCGGGGCCCGCCGACAGCAGGGTCAACGCGTCCGAATCGGACAGTCCGGCGGGAGAACTCTCGGCGTGGCGCAGCGCGGTGAGGAATTCGGGGCGGATGGCGCCGCCGGAGCCGACCGCGGAAGCGGGGGCGGCGACCTGGCCGCGTAGTTCTTCCCAGTCACCATAGACGGAGTCGAAGTCGTCCCGGCGGTCCGCGGTGCGGCCGACGGTGTCGATCGACGCGTGCAGGTCGGTCCGACCCGAGTCCACCAGGGCGACCTCGGGCTCCTGCCACGGCCGCCCGACCACCGGGGCGTCCTCGACGGCCAACCCCGTCGACGGATCGGCCAACGCCGACACGTGGGCCGCCAACCGGGGGTCCAGCCACGGCTCGCGCAGGTACTCCGGGTAGATCGTCAGCCGCTCCGCCAACCGGAACCCGGCCGCCGCCGTGCGCTCCGCCAGGGTCTCGATCTGCGGCCACGGGCGCTCGGGGTTCACGTGGTCCGGGGTCAGCGGCGACACGCCGCCCCAGTCGTCGATCCCGGCGCGCACCAGCAGGTCGAACTCGCCGCCGATCAGGTTGGGGGGTGCCTGGACGCGGGCGCGCGGACCCAGCACGACCCGGGCCACAGCGACGGTCGCGGCGAGTTCCTCCGCTTCCGCGTCCGGCATGCCGCGCATCGCGGTGTCCGGTTTGGCGCGGAAGTTCTGGATGATGACCTCCTGGATCCCGCCGTACTGGCGGGAAACCCGGCGGATCTCGAACAGCGACTCGACGCGGTCCGCCAGGGTCTCCCCGATGCCGATCAGCACCCCGGTGGTGAACGGCACGGACGAGCGCCCGGCGTCTTCCAAGACCCTCAGCCGCACCGCCGGTTCCTTGTCCGGCGACCCGTAGTGCGGCCCGCCGGGCTCCGACCACAGCCGCGTCGACGTCGTCTCCAGCATCATCCCCATGGACGGCGCCACCGGCTTGAGCCGCTGGAAGTCCTGCCACCCCAGCACACCCGGGTTCAGGTGCGGCAGCAGTCCCGTCTCCTCCAGCACCCGGATCGCCATCGCGCGCACGTACGACAGCGTGTCCGGGTAGCCCGCCGCCTCCAGCCACTCGCGGGCCGCGGACCAGCGGTCCTCCGGCCGGTCACCGAGGGTGAACAGCGCCTCCTTGCAGCCCAGCGCCGCGCCTTGGCGGGCGATCTCCAGCACCTCGTCCGGGCTCAGGAACGACGCGGGCAGCCTGCCCGGCACGGTCGCGAACGTGCAGTAGTGGCACCGGTCGCGGCAGAGCCGGGTCAGCGGGATGAACACCTTGCGGGAGTACGTGATCACACCCGGTCGTCCCGCGTCGACCAGGCCCGCGTCCCGCACCCGCGACGCGGTGTCGAACAGGTCCGCCAGGTGCGGACCGCGCGCGTGCAGCAGGACCTCGGCCTCGGTCCGGTCCAGCGCGACACCGTCGCGGGCGCGGCGCAGGGCACGGCGGATCGCCGACTCGGCGGGCACGGTCACGAACACCTCCAGGGAGCGACTGGCACAAACCTATCCACCAAGGTGGACAACCAGCCGCTCCCGGTGATTCCCGCCTCAGCCCGGCAGCACCCCGACCACGGCCTTGCGCGCCTTGCGCGGCGCGACGGCGACCGCGTGGCCGACGTGGCCACCGGTGTCGGAGATCCAGTCCCCGAGGTCGTGGCCGGCCCGCCGCGCCCGCCAGGCCACCGACGGCTTGCCGTGCGTGTCGACGGCCGCGATCAGCAGCCCGCCGAGCAGGCTGACGTTCTTCACGAAGTGGATCTGCTGCTGCTGGCGCACCGCCGGGTCCTTCTCCTCCCAGAACCGGTGCGCGGCCAGCGTGGTCGGCACCAGGCTGCCGGACAGCGCGAGCGCCGCCAGCCGGGGGAACTTGCCCAGGGCCAGCGCGATGCCCGCGCCGACCTTGACCGCGCCGTCGATGCGCACGAGCGTCACCGGGTCAGTCGGCACCTGGCCGGGCAGCTTGTCGCCGTAGCGCTCGGCGAGCGGGTCGAGCAGCGGTTTCGCGGCTTCCGCGTGGGCCTCCGCGGACCGCAGCGCGTTGATGCCGCCGCTGATGAAGATGGCGGCGAGCATGGGCCGGGCGAGCCTGCGCAGGATCATCGCTCCACGTCCTTCCTCAAGATCAGTCCACGCGGTCCTTGGTCGCTTCCACCAGCTCACGCACGTGCGCGAGGTCCCCGCACCCGGCGGCGACGCGCTCGTCGCGCACCTCGACGAACCTCGCGCCCAGCTCCGCGCGCCGCTGCTCGGGCACGGTGTCGCGGGCCGCGTTGAGGATCGTCCGCTCCTCCTCGTCGAGGTGGTGGTTGATCGCCTTCACCAGCTCTTCGAGCTTGTCGTCCCAGTCGTCGGACTCGGGACCGTCGAGTTCCATGAGGGCGAGCAGCGCCTGGTGGCCCTCGGCGTGCTCCTCCGCGCCGTGCTCGACCTCGTGGTCGTCGACGTCGTGGAATCGGCGAAGCGCCGGGTAGACCTCGGACTCCTCAGCCTCGGCGTGCGCGACCAGCAGCCGGGCCAGCTCGCGCAGTGCGGCCGGGCGGTCCTGGGAGTTGTCCCGCAGCTTCCGGAACAGGTCTTCGAAGCGGCGGTGGTCAGCCAGGATCAGCTCGATGACGTCGTTGGACAACCCAACCCTCCTCGGTGCGTTCAGTCGCCTGGGTCTTACCCGGCGCGGAGCGCGGTCAACCCCTCCCGCGGCCACGGTAGGGCCGTCTCGGCGGTCACGCGCGCCAGCGCCTCGGAGGAGGAGGGCAGCAACGGCAGCCGTACGGCAGGTGTAGCGATACGGCCCTCGGCGTGCAGGACGGCCTTGATGACGGCCGGGTTGGGTTCGGCGAAGAGGGCGGCGGCGAGCCGGGACAGCCGGTGACCGAGCGCGCGAGCCTGGTGGCCGGACCGCCACGCGCCGACCAGGTCGGCCCACCGGCGCGTGTGGACGTGCGCCGAGGCCAGGATGCCGCCGTCGGCGCCGAGAGCCAGCAGCGCGGGCGCCAGGACGTCGTCACCGGCGTAGACGGCGAAGTCCTCCCGGTCGGCGAGGAACGCGACGGCGTCGGCGTCGAGGACGGGCACGGCGTGCTTGAGGCCCACGACACCCGGGATGGCGGCGAGCCGGGCCAGCGTCTCGACGGACAGGACGGTGCCGGTGCGCTGCGGCACGTTGTACACGATCAGGGGAACCAGGCCCGCGATCGCGGCGAAGTGGGCGACGACGCCGTCGGGGGACGGTCGGGTGAACGGCGGCACCGGCACCAGCGCCCCCGTGACGCCCGCGGGCAGGGCCTCCAGCGCGCGGGCGGTCGCGGCGGTGTCGCTGGACCCGACGCCGACGACCAGCGGCGCACCCGCCGCCGCGCAGACCTCCAGGACGGCGGCGCGCTCGTCCGGGGTCAGCGTGGCGGCCTCGGCGGTGGTGCCGAGCGCGACGAGGCCGTCCGCGCCGTCGTCGAGGACCTCGCGGGCCAGCCGGGCCAGCGCGGCGGTGTCGACGCGGTCGTCGGCGGTGAACGGGGTGATCAGCGGTACCAGCAGTGACATGCCCCCGAGCCTGGCCCGCCGCGGGTGGGCGGGACCAGTTCGGATGCCTTCACTGGCTGGTTAGCGTTCTTCGCTCCCGGCCTCGATGTCGCCCTCGACCTGCAGGTACAGCTCCTTCAACGCCTGCAGCGTCGCGGGGTCCGGCTCGGCCCACATCTTGCGCTCGGCCGCCTCCAGCAGCCGCTCGGCGATGCCGTGCAGGGCCCACGGGTTGGACTCGGTGAGGAACTTGCGGTTCTCCTCGTCCAGCGCGTAGGTCTGGGCGAGCTTGTCGTACATCCAGTCCGCGACGACTCCGGTGGTGGCGTCGTAGCCGAACAGGTAGTCGACGGTCGCGGCCAGTTCGAACGCGCCCTTGTAGCCGTGCCTGCGCATGGCCTCGATCCAGCGCGGGTTGACCACGCGGGAGCGGAAGACGCGGTTGGTCTCCTCGGCCAGCGAGCGGGTGCGGACCGACTCGGGGCGGGTGCTGTCGCCGATGTACGCGGCGGGCGCGCGGCCGGTGAGCGCGCGGACCGTGGCGATCATGCCGCCGTGGTACTGGAAGTAGTCGTCGGAGTCGGCGATGTCGTGCTCGCGCGTGTCGACGTTCTTCGCGGCAACGTTGATCCGCCGGTACGCCGATTCCATGTCCGCGCGGGCCGCGACGCCGTCGAGGTCGCGGCCGTAGGCGAAACCGCCCCAGACCGCGTAGACCTCCGCGAGGTCGGCGTCGTCGCGCCAGTTGTGGCTGTCGATCAGCGGCAGCAGACCCGCCCCGTACGCGCCGGGCTTGGACCCGAAGATGCGCGTGGTGGCGCTGCGCTCGCCGCGCTCGGCGTCGGCGGTGGCGTGCGCGCGGACGTAGTTGTCCTCTTCGGACTCGTCCAGCCCGGCGACCAGGCGCACGGCGTCGTCGATCAGGTAGACCACGTGCGGGAAGGCGTCGCGGAAGAACCCGGAGATGCGGACCGTGACGTCGATGCGCGGCCGTCCCAGCTCGGCCAGCGGCACGACCTCCAGCGAGCTGACCCGCCGGGACGCCTCGTCCCACACCGGGCGGACACCCAGCAGCGCCAGCACTTCGGCGATGTCGTCGCCCGAGGTGCGCATGGCGGAGGTGCCCCACACCGACAGGCCGACCGAGCGCGGCCACTCGCCGGTGTCGGCGCGGTAGCGGGCGACCAGCGACTCGGCCATCGCCGAGCCGGTCTCCCAGGCGAGCCTGCTCGGCACGGCCTTCGGGTCGACGGAGTAGAAGTTGCGGCCCGTGGGCAGCACGTTGACCAGGCCGCGCAGCGGGGAACCGCTGGGACCGGCCGGGACGTAGCCGCCGTCGAGGGCGTGCAGCACGTGGCCGATCTCGTCGGTGGTGCGGGCCAGGCGCGGCACGATCTCGGTGGCGGCGAAGGTCAGCACCTCCGTAACGGCCTCGTCCGCGCGACCCAGCACGGACTCGACGACCGGACGCGCGTCGCCCCAACCCGCGTCCTCCATGGCCTGGACCAGCGCCAACGCCGTCGCGTCGACCTCGTCGACCCGGGTCCGGCGCTCGGAGCCGTCCTCGTTGAGCCCCAGGGCCTCGCGCAGGCCGGGCAGCGCGGCGGCCTGCCCGCCCCACATCTGGCGGGCGCGCAGCATCGAGTTGACCAGGTTGACCCGGGCCGGGCCGGTGGGGGCGTCCCCGAGGGTGTGCAGGCCGTCGCGGATCTGCACGTCCTTGATCTCGCAGAGCCAGCCGTCGACGTGCAGCAGGAAGTCGTCGAACTCGGCGTCGTGCGGTCGGTCGTCGAGGCCGAGGTCGTGGTCGAGCTTGGCGGCCTGGATGAGGGTCCAGATCTGCGCGCGGATCGCGGGCAGCTTGGCCGGGTCCATGGCGGCGATGTTGGAGTGCTCGTCGAGCAGCTGCTCCAGGCGCGCGATGTCGCCGTAGCTCTCGGCGCGGGCCATGGGCGGGACGAGGTGGTCGACGAGGGTGGCGTGCGCGCGGCGCTTGGCCTGCGTGCCCTCGCCGGGGTCGTTGACCAGGAACGGGTAGATCAGCGGCAGGTTGCCGAGCGCGGCGTCGGGGCCGCAGGACGCGGAGAGGCCGAGGTTCTTGCCGGGCAGCCACTCGAGGTTGCCGTGCTTGCCCAGGTGGACCATGGCGTGCGCGCCGAAGGTGCCCGCGATCCACCGGTACGCGGCCAGGTAGTGGTGGCTGGGCGGCAGGTCCGGGTCGTGGTAGATGGCGACGGGGTTCTCGCCGAACCCGCGCGGCGGTTGGACCATCAGCACGACGTTGCCCGCCTGGAGCGCGGCGAGCACGATCTCGCCCTCGGGGTCGCGGGAGCGGTCGACGAACAGCTCGCCGGGGGCCGGTCCCCAGTGCTCCTCCATGGACTCGCGCAGGTCGGCGGGGAGGGTGTCGTAGAAGGCGCGGTACTCGGCGGCCCCGATGCGCACGGGGTTGCCGGTCAGCTGGGCCTCGGTGAGCCAGTTGGGGTCTTGGCCGCCCGCCTCGATGAGGGCGTGGATGAGCGCGTCGCCGTCGTCCGCGGCGAGACCGGGAAGGGCGTCTTCCGCGCCGAGGTCGTAGCCCGCGTCGCGTAGTGCGTTGAGCAGGCGGATAGCGCTGACCGGGGAGTCGAGGCCGACGGCGTTGCCGATGCGGGAGTGCTTGGTGGGGTAGGCCGAGAGCATGAGGGCGACGCGGCGCTCGGCGGGCGGGGTGTGCCGGAGGCGGGCGTGCGCGACGGCGATGCCCGCGACCCGGGCGGCGCGCTCGGGGTCGGGCACGTAGACGGACAGGCCGTCGCGGTCCTGTTCCTTGAAGGAGAACGGGACAGTGATGATCCGACCGTCGAACTCGGGCACCGCCACCTGGGTCGCGGTGTCCAAAGGCGACAGACCGTCGTCGCTCTCCTCCCAGGCCGACCGGTCGGAGGTGAGGCACAGGCCCTGGAGGATCGGGATGTCGAGGTCGGCGAGCGCGCCGACGTCCCACGCGCCGTCGTCGCCGCCCGCGCTCGCGGCGGCGGGCAGCGTGCCGCCCGCGGCGAGGACCGTGACGACGAGGGCGTCGAGAGTGCCCAGAACGGCGAGGAGTTCCTGGGGCGCGGTGCGCAGCGACGCGCAGTACACGGGCACGGCGACGCCGCCCGCGTCCTCGACCGCGTCGGCCAGGGCGGCGACGAACGCGGTGTTCCCGGCGAGGTGGTGGGCGCGGTAGTAGAGCACGCCGACGCGCGGCCCCTCGGTGTTGCGGGGAGCGCGCTCGAAGTGGCCCCACGGCGCCAGTTCGACCGGCGGGGCGAAGCCGGTGCCGGTCAGCAGCAGCGTGTCGGACAGGAAGTGGGCAAGCTCACGCAGGTTGTCCGGACCACCGAACGCCAGGTACCGGTGCGCCTCGGCCACCACGCCCGCCGGGGCGGTGGAGCACTCCATCAACTCGGCGTCGGGGGCCTGCTCACCGCCGAGCACCACGACGGGGCGCGGCCCGGCGAGCAGCGCGTCGAGCCCCTCCTCCCACGCGCGACGGCCGCCGAGCAGCCGCACCACGACGACGTCTGCGCCGTCCAGCAGGCCGGGCAGGTCGTCCAACGGCAGCCGGGCCGGGTTGGCCAGGCGGTAGTCGGCCCCGCTCGCGCGAGCGGAGAGCAGGTCGGTGTCCGAGGTCGACAAGAGCAGGATCATGAGGCCCTTCCTGGGGTCCTCGCCCCGGGTCGTGGGTGCGGTGGCCGGAGTGTCCTGACTCCCGGATCACCGCTCCCTCGGCCTTCCGGCTCGCGCCGTGGCCGGGTCCGCTCCCCGGTGGCTGATCTTTGCCGACCCGCCCTCCCGCCAACTGCCGGGACCGCGCCGGACTCACACCGGCTTCCTCCGCGTGCCATCGCTCGTTCCGGCTCACCCTATATTCCAGGGGTGGCCGCTTCCCAGCCTTCACCGCTGCGCCGTTCAGGTGCCGACGCCTGCCCGGGCGCACTCGACGTGCACCGGGCGGCCGACGGCGGTTTGGCCAGGATCCGGGTGCCCGGCGGCCGGTTAACCACCGCTCACCTGGCCGTCCTCGCGAAGCTGGCCGATTCGCTCGGCGACGGCGCGCTGGAGGCGACCTCCCGCGCGAACCTCCAGATCCGCGGGCTGCCAGAAGGAGCCGAGCTGGAGCTGGCCGCCGCGCTGGCGGCGGCCGGACTTTTCCCCTCCCCGGCGCACGAGAAGGTGCGCAATATCGTCGCCTCGCCGCTGGGCCCGCCGGACCTGGCGCGGGAGCTGGACGCGGCGCTGTGCGCGGCGCCCGAGCTGGCCGACCTGCCCGGTCGGTTCCTGTTCTGCGTGGACGACGGCGGCGGGGACGTGGCCTGGCTCGGCGCGGACGTGACCGTCCTCTCAGTGCCGACCGGGGCGGAGCCGCCGGGTGTGGCCGAGGTCGCAGTGACTGCTCGACCACACCCGACGCGCTACCAGGAGAACCCGGGCCCGCGCGACACCCCCGAAGCCCGCGCGACGAGCAGGGAAACACCCCCCACCACGCGATCCGTCCAGCCTCGCGGGGACGCGTTCCCCTTGCCCGCCAACGCGACCGGGGCGGCGGGCGCCACCTGTTTACCGGCGGAGTCGTCCGAGGCGGACGCGTCCCCCCGACCTGATCCACTCATCACGAACACCATCACTGTCACCCCCACACGAGGCGCGGTCCCCGACGGCGACGCCCCGGCAGCTGAGCCGGGCGCCCGCCTCGCGGCCGCGCACCTGTCATCCCCCTCACCCCGCGCGGTGGGTCCACTCCCCGGACCCCCGACCGCGGGTTCCCCGGTCGTCGTCGAGGAAGCACGAGCACCCGAGGCTGCCCTCGGTGACCGAGCCGTTCCCGTACGCGACCAAGGCGACCACGCTGTCCCGTTCGGCGGTTCGCCGACGTCCGATTCCCGGACGACCGGGACCGTGGTGCCACATCCAGCAAACCAGAAAACAGCGGTACAGCGCACGGCAATTCTATCGGGGCCCACCGACAACCGGGCGGGACAGCGGCTTCCTGTGGACAGTTCCGGACTGTGTGGACGGCGCGGGCCGGATTTCCGCTACGCGGTGCTGCTCGGCGGCGTGGACCACGGGCTGCGCGCGGATCGCGACGAGGTGGTCGCCGTCGCGCTCGCCTGCGCCCGGGAGTTCCTGGCGGTGCGCGACGGGCAGTGGCGGGTCGCGGAACTGGGCGATCGAGCTCGGGAGATCGCGCGGCGCGTCGCGGCGACCACGCACCGCGAACTCCGCCCCGACCGGGTGCGGGCGGGACGTCCGTCGACCACCGGTCCGATCGGTCCCGTGGTGTTCGCCGGTGGCGAACCCGGTTTCGGTGTCGCTATCCCGCTGGGCAGGCTCACCGCCGCGCAGGCGCGCGCGCTCGCCGCCACCGGGCGCGACGTGGTGCTGACGCCGTGGCGCGGCCTGGTGGTCAGCGGCGACGGCGCGGGCCTGGCGGAACTGGGACTGCTCACCGACCCGTCGGCGCCCGGTGTCGGCGTGACCGCGTGCGCGGGGCAGCCGCAGTGCCGCAAGGCGCTGGCCGACGTGCGCGCGATGGCGCTGGCCACTACGGCCCCGGGCGGCCCGGTGCACTGGTCGGGCTGCGGGCGGCGGTGCGGGCGGCCGGTGGGAGAGGTGTTGGACGTGGTGGCCACCGAGGACGGCTACCTCGTCGACGGCCGGGCGGTGTCCGGCGAGCGGGTGACCACGGCGGTCGCCCTGGGCAGGCAGGAGCAGCGGTGACCGACTACATCCGGGACGGCGCGGAGATCTACCGCCGGTCGTTCGCCACCATCCGGGCGGAGGCCGACCTGGCCGGGCTGCCCGCGGACGTGGCGCGGGTGGTGGTGCGCATGATCCACGCCTGCGGGATGGTCGACCTGGTCGAGGACGTGGCCTACGCCCCCGATGTGGTGCGCGCGGCCCGGTCCGCGCTGCTGGCGGGCGCGCCGGTGCTGTGCGACGCGCAGATGGTGGCCTCCGGCATCACCCGGCGCAGGCTGCCCGCGGACAACGACATCGTCTGCACGCTGGGCGACCCGCGCGTCCCCGGTCTGGCCGAGGAACTCGGCAACACCCGCAGCGCGGCGGCGGTCGAGCTGTGGCGCGACCGGCTCGAGGGCGCCGTGGTGGCGGTCGGCAACGCGCCGACGGTGCTGTTCGCGCTGCTCGACCTGATCGACGCGGGCGGCCCGCGACCGGCCGCGATCCTGGGCCTGCCGGTGGGGTTCATCGGCGCGGCGGAGTCGAAGGACCTGCTGGCCGCGCACGGCGGCGGCATCCCGTACCTGGTGGTGCGCGGGCGGCGGGGCGGCAGCGCCATGGCCGTGGCCGCGGTGAACGCGATCGCGAGCGAGGACGAGTGACCGGCACCCTCTACGGCGTCGGGCTGGGCCCCGGCGACCCCGACCTGGTGACCGTCAAGGCAGCCCGGCTGATCGCCGCGGCGGACGTCATCGCGTACCACTCGGCCCGCCACGGGCGCTCGATCGCGCGCGGTGTGGCCGCGCCGTACCTGCGCGCAGGGCAGATCGAGGAACCCCTGGTCTACCCGCTGACGGTCGAGACCACCGACCACCCGGGCGGGTACGCGGGCGCGATGGCCGAGTTCTACGAGCACGCGGCCGCCCGCCTGGCCGCGCACCTCGACGCGGGCCGGGACGTGGTGGTGCTCGCCGAGGGCGACCCGCTGTTCTACGGCTCGTACATGCACATGCACAAGCGGCTGTGCGACCGGTACCCGACGGAGGTCGTGCCGGGTGTGACGTCGGTGAGCGCGGCGGCGGCGGTGCTGGGCAAGCCGCTTGTGGAAGGCGAGGAGGTGTTGTCGGTGCTGCCCGGTACCCTGCCGGAAGAGGTGTTGACCGAGCACCTCACCCGCGCGGATTCCGCCGCGGTGCTGAAGCTGGGCCGAACGTTCACCAAGGTCCGGGCGGCCTTCGAGGCCGCCGGGAAGCTGGAGCGCGCCCTCTACGTGGAACGCGCCACGTGGGGCGAGGGGCGCAGTCTGCCGCTGTCCGAAGTGGATCCGGAATCGGTGCCGTACTTCTCGCTGGCCATGCTCACCAGCCCGAGCAACGACGGCCTCACCACGCTGTCCTCCACCACAGCGCCCGCCGCCGCTGGGGCTCCGGGCTCGGTTTCGGACGCCGTTGCCGACGCCGTTTCGGACTCCGCCCCGGCTTCGGCCTCGGAATCCGGCTCCGGCTCGGGCCCGGCTTTGGGCTCTGGCTCGGGCGAGGTCGTGGTCGTCGGCACGGGTCCGGCGGGTCGGCCGTGGATGACGCCGGAGGCGGTGGCCGCGCTGGCGGAGGCGGACGACCTGGTGGGGTACAAGACGTACCTCGACCGGGTACCGGTGAACCCGCGCCAGCGCAGGCACGCCTCGGACAACCAGGTGGAGGCCGAACGCGCGGAGTTCGCCCTCGACCTGGCCCGCCGCGGCCGCCGAGTAGCGGTCGTGTCCTCCGGCGACCCGGGCGTCTTCGCCATGGCGGCGGCCGTGTTGGAGGTCGCGGAAGATCCACAGTGGACGGATGTGCCGGTGCGGGTGCTGCCGGGCCTGACCGCGGCCCAGGCCGTGGCCAGCCGGGTCGGCGCCCCGCTGGGGCACGACTTCTGCGTGCTGTCCCTGTCGGACCGGCTCAAGCCGTGGGACGTCATCACGGCCCGCCTGGCCGCCGTGGCGGCGGCGGACCTGGTGATCGCGCTGTACAACCCGGCGTCGAAGTCCCGCACCTGGCAACTGGGCGAGGCGCGCGGCATCCTCCTGGGCCACCGCGCCCCGGACACCCCGGTGGTGATCGGCCGAGACGTCGGGGGGCCGGAGGAGTCGATCCGCGTCGTGCGCCTGGCCGACCTGGACCCCACCACCGTCGACATGCGCTGCCTCGTCCTGGTCGGCTCCTCCCGCACGCGGGTGGTCACGAAGCCGGACGGCGGCCAGGTGGTCTACACGCCCCGCCACTACCCCTGAGCCGCCCGCCGACCCCGCTGTCGCCGTCGCGCGATGGCGGGGTCGCGGGAGACTGGCACGCGGCGGTCGACTGGATGGGCCATGCCGGATCGGGACTTGGCCGAACACGCCGCTCACCGAGCCCCGCGCGGGATGCACCGCTGGAGCGACGAAGGTGAGTCCCGGTGGGCCATGCCGACTTCCGTCGGGGCGCCCGGATACGGCGGCAGGCAGGCACGCCAGTCGCTGTGAGAGTTCAACGCGTAGCCAGGTAATCACAGAAGCGTGTGTTGCCGCCAAGCACGCTGCTCTGAGCGGAACGGGCCGTGGCCTACACGGCGCCGGTGTCGCTGATGTGCAGAATGGCGTCGGCGGGGTCGAAGGTGGCGGGCTCGAGCGGGAAGTAGCCCATGCGCGGGGTCGTGTCGGTTCGGGTCTGCGCGGACGCGGGCAGGTCGGGGGTGGTGAGGCCCCAGGTGTCGACGCGGGGCTGGAGGTGTGACTCGTAGGTGTTCGGGGCGGGCTCGGCCAGGCCGAGGGTGGCGCCGCGGCCGAGGCTGCCCGGGATGAAGGCGTAGCGGTCGCCGAGGAGGGCGGCGACGATGGCGCCCGCGCCGACGAAGGGGTGGTTCCCGTAGGTGCCCGGGTTCCGCCGCAGGTGGAGGTTGTGCGCGTGGACCAGGGTCGGGCCGCGGCGGGCTTCCAGGGTGTGGATGTCCAGGAGGTTCCGCGCCATGAGGGCGTCGCGGGTGGCCATGAGCCGGGCGACGCGGGTGTCCTGGTCGTCGATGGGTTGCGCGCACTGGCGGTGGTAGCGCAGCAGGCCCAGGCCCGCAGTGAGGTGGGTCCTGGCCTCGACCCAGCGGGCGGTGGCGGTCTGGTCGGGGGTTCCGGCGTCGAGAGCGGTGAGCAGTGCACCGCCGATTTCGCGCAGCCGGTCGGCCTCGGGGGTGGCACCGGGTGACTCGGCGTGGTTCATAACTGCCTCGGTGCGGGTCCACGGGTCGTCGTCACCGGGGATGTCGATGTCGAGGCCCAGGTAGTCGCGGACGTGCGCGAGGTAGGGCCGCGGGCTGGGCGCGGTGAAGTTCTCCGTCGGGATGTCCCAACCGTGGAAGGACAGGCGGTCGGCCGGTGGCAGGTCCTTGTTGTGGTCGCGCATCCACGCGACCAGGCCGCGGTTGGCGTCGATCGCGCCGAAGCCGTGGGTGAAGCCGGACCGCGTGAGGTCGTCGAGCCTGCCGACGCCGTGGCGGACGTAGTTGTCCACGGCGACGGCGGAGACCCGGTCGGTTTCGAGTGCGATCGACCGGAAGCCGAGGTCGACGAGCTGGGCGAACAGCTCGTTGCGGACCATGGGGAAGGCCGCCTCCTGGTGGGTCGGTTCGCCCAGGGCCAGCAGCTCGCAGGTGGGGGTCAGGACGTCTTGGATGCGCTGGGTCATGGGTCTCAACCGTATCCTTGAAACAGCAGTTGACAGTTTCACGCTCTCGACCTCGCAAACACCCGGAAAAGTCTCAAACCAGTGAGCACCCTCCGACCGGCCGACCTGGCCCGCGAACACGGCCTCTCGACCCAGGCCGTCCGCAACTACGAACGCGACGGCTTCCTCCCGCCCGCCGACCGCACCCCCACCGGCTACCGCGTCTACACCCCCCGACACGCGGCAGCCCTACGCGCCTACCTCGCCCTGATCCCCGCCCACGGCCACCGCGCGGCGGGACAGGTCATGACCGCCGTCCACGACAACGACCTGGACCGCGCGCTGACGCTCATCGACCGCGGCCACACCCAACTCCTCAACGACCGCGAAACCCTCGCGTCGGTCCGCGAGGCCATCGCGCACCTCCCCCACACCCCGCTCGCCGCGGGCAGCCCGCGCACGATCGGCGAACTGGCGCACCGCCTGGGCGTCACCCCGGCGACCCTGCGCAACTGGGAGAGCGCGGGCATCCTCACCCCGACCCGCACCCCGACCGGCCATCGCCTCTACCACCCCACCGACACCCGCGACGCCGACCTGACCCACCTCCTCCGCCGCGGCGGCTACCCACTGGACCGCGTCGCCACCGTCATCCACCAAATCCGCACGGCAGGCGGCACCGACGCCCTGTCCTCCGCATTGGCGGACTGGCAACAATCCCTGACCACCCGCTCCCTGGCCATGCTGCGCGCGGCAGGCCAACTCGACCTCTACCTCGCGCACCCCTCAAGCGGTGGCGGTTACGACCTCGCCGTCGGCGAGGTGTAGTTCCGGGCCGGTCCAGCCGCGTTGGAGCCAGCGGTCGTGGGTGGCTATCACGACGGCTCCGGGGGCTGTGTGGAGGGCTTCCTCCAGTTCCTCGGCCAGGGCGAGGGAGAGGTGGTTGGTCGGTTCGTCCAGTAGGAGGACTTCCGGTGGGCTCGCGATCAACAACGCCAGGGCCAGTCGGCGGCGTTGGCCGACCGAGAGGTGGCCCACTGGGCGGTCCAGGTCGCGTTCGGCCAGCAAACCCA
Source organism: Actinokineospora auranticolor (assembly GCF_041897805.1). Lineage (GTDB taxonomy): Bacteria > Actinomycetota > Actinomycetes > Mycobacteriales > Pseudonocardiaceae > Actinokineospora > Actinokineospora auranticolor. The sequence goes on along the minus strand of NZ_CP154825.1, from coordinate 3,094,651 downwards.
GTTGCACCAAGGGGATCGCTTCTTCGGCTGCCGTCCGCTGGTACAGCTCTCGCGGGGTGCGGGTCGGGGTTGGGAATACCGCGTCCTGTTCGAGCAGGCCCACCCGTACGTCGTCGGCTCGGGTCACCGCGCCGTGGTCGGGTTTCAGTCTGCCCGCCAGTACGGCCAGCAGCGTCGACTTGCCCGCGCCGTTGCCGCCGCGTACCAGCAGGCGAGCGGAGGTGGTGATTTCCAATTCCGGGACGCGCAATCGGCCTGGCAGGTGGACGTCGCGCAGGGAGATCGCGGGGTGGTCGGAAGTGGTTTGGCCGGTCAGGTCCGCCGCGAATCGCAAGGGGGCCGGGGGTTCGGCGATCTGGGTTCGGGTCAGTTCGTCCAGTCGGTGCCGGGCGTTGCGGATCCGGCGGGAGATCTGCTGTTCGACGCGGTTGCCGCGCAGGCCGAAGGCCATCTTGTTGCCGTCCCGGATGCCCCGGTTGTGGTTGATGGCCCGGGCCGTCACGTCGACCGATTCCCGCAGCTCGACCAGTTCCCGCTGCTCCTCGGCCCACTGCCACTCCCACCGCGCCCGCTCCGCGCGCTTGGCCGACAGGTAGTCCGTGTAGGCCCCGCCGAACCGGGTGACGCCGTCGCGGGACGGGTCGAGGTCGATGATGTCGGTGCACACCGCGTCGAGGAAGACGCGGTCGTGGGAGGCCAGGACGACCACGCCGGGCAGGGCGGCGAGTTGCTCTTCCAGGAACGCGACGGCCTCGTCGTCGAGGTGGTTGGTGGGTTCGTCGAGCAGCAGCGCGCTCGGCCTGCGGATCAGCAGCGCCGCCAGGCCCAGTCGGGAGCGCTGACCGCCGGACAAAGCCGAAATCGGCCGCTCTCTGTCCACAGAGGCCAGTCCGATACCATCCAATACCCTGTCCGCACGGCGATCCGCGTCCCACAGGTCGTGGTCACACGCCCACTCCAGCAGATCCCCGTACGCCGCAGGCGCTTCCGGATCGGTCGCCATGCGCGCGGCGAGGTCGTCAAGTCGCGCACGTGCCGCGTGCACGTCGGCCAGCGCATCCGCGACCACCCCCGCGACAGTGGTTTTGCCGCTATACGGGAGTTCCTGCGACAGGAACCCGCAGTCCGGTGGCCTGGCGACACTGCCGGAGTCGGCCGCCTCGACGCCCGCGAGCAGCCGCAGCAGCGTCGACTTGCCGACGCCGTTGTCGCCGACCAAGCCGACGCGCCGCCCCGGGGCGACCGACAGTGACACTCCATTGAGGACTCGCCGGTCGGTGTAGATCTTGACGAGGTCATGCGCGAGGAGGGTTGACATACGACACCTGTCCGCTGAAATCGTGCGGAAGGCCCGCCGGGCATACCGGTTCCCCCGACTGACGAGCACGGGGAACACGCCGCGGACGCGGGCAGGACGCGAGGTCAGATCACCATAGTGACACCGAGTATCCGGACCCCCGCCCCCGCCGTCAACCCCGCTGTGCCGCGGGACACCCGGGCCGCGCGCGGTTACGATCTCCGGGCCACGCTCGCGGAAGGAGCCTGCCTTGGGTGACCCGGAGCTGTTGACGATCACGGTGGACGAGCGGGGACCCGACCGCGCCGCGGTGGTGGTCGTCGACGGCCAGCTCGACTTCGGCACGACCCCGCACCTGCTGAGGGTCGCCACCCCGCTGACGGAGTCGGCCCGCCCGGTGGTGCTGGACCTGGCCGCCGTGTCCTTCTGCGACTCCAGCGGCCTGAGCGCCCTGGTCCGGCTGCACAAGTCCGCCGCGGCGGCGGGCGGCTCGCTGACCCTGGCCCGGCCGCGCCCCCAGGTGGCCGCCACCATCGCCGCCACCGCCCTCGACCGCCTCTTCACCATCCGCGCCACGCTGCCCGGCGACGACGGCGCCGGTTCGCGGTGAGCCGACCGGACGCGCGGACCTACGACATCGCCCGCTTCGGGCTCTCCGACATGGTCCGCACCACCGCCGACCTGCGGCGCCGCGCCGAGGAGGCGCCCGACTTCGCCGCCGCGGTCGAGTCGCTGGTGCGGGGCCTGCGGGACAGCTTCACCGACGCGGCAGGCGCCCCGGTGCTGCCGCTCGTGCGCCTCTACACCACCCGCGACCACGCCGAGCTGACCCCGCGGCAGCGCGCCCACGTCGCCCGCCACCACGGCGAGACGGACGCGCGCTGCCTGGTCCTGGCCGCGAGCGCGGGTGAGCTGCCCGCGTGGAACGACCCGGGCACGGCCCGGTGGAGCCGGATCATCCCGGTGCCCTCCCCCAGCACCCTGCCCATGGTGGCGGCCATGGCGAGCAGGCTCGGCCTCGCCATCGACGACGTCATCTCCGGGCCCCTCCCGGGTTCGGGCGGGTTCGGGGTGGTGCACGTGCCCGACGCGCTGGGCAGCGCGTTCGTGCCCGACCAGCGGTTCGTCGTCGAGCACGGGATCGCGTCGGTGGTCGGGTTCGGTGGGGTGCTGCCGGGTGGGACGGCGTTCTGCGTGCTGCTGTTCTCCCGGGTCGCGGTGCCCGCGGAGACGGCGGAGCAGTTCCAGGCGGTGTCGATCGGGGTGCGGGTCGGGCTGCTGGCGCACTTCCGCGGCGACGCGTCGCTGCCCGCCGAGCGGGACGCGGTGCGGGCGCACCTGGCGGTCCTGGAGGAGGCGTCGCGCCGCCAGGCGACCGCGCTCGAGCAGGCCGTGGCGCGGTTGCGGGCCGAGGCGGACCTGGTGGACTCGTTGCAGGTCGTCGGGCGGCGGCTGACCGCGCAGCTCGACATCGACACCCTGGTGCAGGACGCGACCGACGCCGCGACCAAGGCGACCGGGGCGGCGTTCGGGGCGTTCTTCTACAACCTGGTGAACGACTACGGCGAGTCGTACACGCTGTTCACCCTGTCCGGCGTGCCGCGGTCGGCGTTCGAGCGGTTCCCCATGCCGCGCAACACCGGGGTGTTCGCGCCGACGTTCAAGGGCGTGGGCACCGTGCGGTCGGCCGACATCACCGCGGACGAGCGCTACGGGCACAACCCGCCGTACCGGGGCATGCCGGAGGGGCACCTGCCGGTGCGCAGCTACCTGGCGGTGCCGGTGGTCTCGCCGTCGTCCGGCGAGGTGCTGGGCGGCTTCTTCTTCGGCCACCCCGAGCCGGGCCGGTTCACCGGGCGGCACGAGGCGCTGGCCGAGGGCATCGCCGGGTACAGCGCGATCGCCCTGGACAACGCGCGGCTGTTCGCCCGGCAGCGCACCATGGCCACCGAGCTGGCGCGCAGCATGCTGCCCACCATCCCGGAGACGCCCGGCCTGCGGGTGCTGTCCCGGTACCTGCCCGCGGCGACCGGCGCCGAGGTCGGCGGCGACTGGTTCGACGTGATCGCGCTGCCCGTCGGCCGGACCGCGTTCGTCATCGGCGACGTGGCCGGGCGCGGGGTGGCCGCGGCGGCGGTCATGGGGCAGATCCGGACGGCGGTGCGGTCGTACGCGCTGCTGGACCTGCCGCCGTCGGAGGTGCTGCGGCACGCGTCCGAGCTGGCGATGGCGACCCCGGACGCGGACTTCATCACCTGCCTGTACGCGGTGCACGACCCGGCCGACGACACCCTGGCGTTCGCGGGCGCGGGCCACCTGCCCGCCGTGCACCTGACCCCGGACGGCGCGGCCCGCCTGATCGCCGAGACGATGGGCATGCCCCTGGGGGTGGGCACGGTGTTCACGCAGCGGCAGGTCGCCTTCCCGCCCGGCTCGCGGCTCGTGCTCTACACCGACGGGCTGGTCGAGACCCGCGGCGGGCACCTGCCGGACGGTGTGGACGCGCTCGTCCGCGGGCTGGCCGAGATGCCGCCCGACGGTTCTGCCCTGGATGCCCTCATCGCCGACCTGACCGGCGGCAGGCACGAGGACGACGTGGCGGTGCTGCACGTCCACCACACCGGCACCCACCGCCGCGTCGCGACACTACCGCTGACCACCGACAGCGCCGCGGCGGCCACGGCGCGCCGGTTCACCGCGGAGCACCTGGCGGCGTGGGGGCTGGGTCCGCTGGTCGACCGGGCGGTGACCATCGCCAGCGAACTCGTCACGAACGCGGTCCGCCACACCGGCCGCCCCACGACGCTGCGCCTGCACGCCGACCGCAGCCGCCTCGCCATGGGCGTCGGCGACCGCGACCCGACCGTCCCGCACCCCATCCCGGCGGCCCCCACCGACGAACACCACCGCGGCCTGCACATCGTCGAGTCGTTCGCGACCCGCTGGGGAACCCGGCCCACGGCGGACGGCAAGGTCGTCTGGGCCGAGATCCTCCTCCACCGCGACCACACCCTCGACGAAACCTGGTAGCTCACACCCCCACCCGAGGCCAGCGGGATGCGAGCCTCCCGCCGTCGCTATCCGCGAGTGCCGCCGATACGACCTCCACCAGAGCACGTTCCAACGGCCCCAAGAGGTCCCCCGCGAAGGGGAACCCCTTGTCTACAACAGTAGTCGCGGCGGCGGGCGAATCGGAGTGGTCAGGAGTCGCCTGTGGACAACTTCGGGGTATGGGGGACGGAGGACGGACTGCGGTGATCAACTCGGTGGTGATCAACTTGTGGTGGGGCGGATGATGGCTACCGGGCAGGGGGCGTGGCGGATGAGGGCTTGGCCTACGGAGCCGAGGATCAGGCCCGTGAACTCGCCGTGGCCTCGGGTGCCTACGACGAGGAGGGTGGCGTCCTTGGCGTTGTCCAACAAGAGGCGGGTGGCTCGGGCGCGGTCCACCACCTGTTCCACCGGCACGTTCGGGTAGCGCTCGCGGAAGGTTGCCAGGCGCTTGGCCAGGTCTTCACCCGCGCGGTCGCCCAGCGGGGTCCAGTCCACCGCGCTGAACTCGCCCAGGTAGGCGATTTCCACCAGGGACTCGCTCCACGCGTGGACGGCGACGACCGTGCTGTCGATGGCCGCTGCGTGTTTGAAGGCGAACTCCAGGGCGGCGTCCTCTTCCGCGTCCACGCCGACCACGACCTTGCGCGCGTCGGTGTCGACCTCGCCGCGCACCACTACGACCGGGCTGTGCGCGTGCGCGGCCAGCGCGACGCCCGTGGACCCCAGGACCATGCCCTCGAACGCGCCGAGGCCGCGTGAGCCGACCACCGTCAGCCGAGCGTCACGGCTTACCTCCACCAGGCTCGGCACCACCGGTCCCTCGACGGCGGACGTGTGCACCTCCAGCCCGTCCCGCTCGGCCACCTCCCGCCCGTGCGCCAGCCGCTCGACGGCTTGCGCGCGCAGGCTGTCGCGCATCTGGTCGACGGTGACGACGGTCTGCGGGTAGCCACCGATCGGCCACGGGTACGCGGTGACGATCCGCAACCCCACCCCCGCCCGGAGGGCTTCCTCGGCTGCCCAGCGCACCGCCGCGTCGGACTCCTCGGACCCGTCGACGGCGACCAGCACGGGCAGTTGCTCACTCATCGGGTGTCTCCTCTCGACGGTTCGACACGATTCACGCTACCCGCGCGGCGCGGACCCCACCGATCGCTTTGGGCCCGCCCGGACGGGACCTTGGGCACCGGACAACGCCCCCGCGTCGGGACCACCATGGGAACGCGACAGCCCGAGGAGGCTCCGATGGTCACCAAGACCCGCCCCACGATCCGCGAACACACCCCGACGACCACGAACGGCCCGGTGGGCGGCCGGGTGCTCGCCGTCACGAGAGTCCTCTTGGGATTCGTCTTCCTGTGGGCCTTCCTGGACAAGGCGTTCGGGCTCGGCTACGCCACCCCGGGCGGGAAGGGCTGGTTCGACGGGGGTGCGCCGACCAGGGGATTCCTCAGTGGACTCGACCACGGCCCGTTCGCCGACGCGCTGCGGGGCATCGCGGGCAACCCGGTCGCGGACGCGTTGTTCATGCTCGGTCTGCTCGGCGTCGGCCTCGCCCTGGTCCTGGGCATCGGCCTGCGGATCGCGGCGGTGAGCGGGACGCTGATGATGGCGCTGATGTGGGTGGCCGAGTGGCCGCTCGCGCGGCACACCGACGTCGGCGAGCTGACCCGGTCGTCGAACCCGCTCGTCGACTACCACGTCGTCTACGCCGCCGCGCTGGTCGTCCTCGCCGTGCTGGCCGCGGGCGACACGTGGGGCCTGGGCCGCCGGTGGGCCCGGTTGGTCGGCCGGAATCGCTGGCTCCGCTGAAAACCGTGCCACGGTCGGATGGATTCCCGCCCCAGCCGGTGTGTTCCCGGCGCGGGGCGGTAATCCTGGAGTGCGGCCCGGTCACCTGAGGAGGAACCATGCGGCACCACACGATCGCCGAAGTGATGTCCCGCGACCCCGCGACGGCGCGGGTGGACACGGGGTTCGCCGAGTTGGTGCGGCTCATGGCCGCGCGGTCGGTCAGCGCGCTGCCGGTGCTCGACGAGGACGGCCGGGTGCTGGGCGTGGTGTCGGAGGCCGACCTGCTGGCCAAGGAGAGCGTGCAGGAGCGGCCGCACGCCATCTCCGCGCTGCTGCGCCGCCACGCCGAGCGGGTCCGAGCCCGCGGCACGACGGCGGGCGAGCTGATGTCGTCACCGGCGGTCACCATCGCCCCGGAGGCCACCATTCCGCATGGCGCCCGGATGATGGTCGACCGCCGGGTGAAGCTACTGCCCGTGATCGACCCCGATGCCCGCCTGCTCGGCGTGGTCAGCCGGTCGGACCTGCTGAAGATGTTCAGCCGCCCCGACTCCGAGATCCTCACGGAGATCGCGGACGAGGTGTTCATGCGCGGGCTGGGCATCGGCACGGAGGGCGTGCGGATCACCCTGGCCGGGGGCATCGTCACGCTGGAGGGTCGGGTGGAACGCCGCAGCTGGGCCACCGTGGCCGACGCGCTGACCCGCCAGATCGACGGCGTGGTCGACGTCCACACCCTCCTCGACTACGACTGGGACGACGCCGCGATCACCATCCCGGAGGCCATGGTCGTCGACATCACCCACGAACCCCGCCGCTGACCGCGGGGCTTTCCGTCCGGCCATCCTGGTGCCCGGCGGCAGGCTCCTCGTCTCGGTCGAACACCCCTTCGCGATCCACCTCATGCGGCGGCTGGCCGGGGACCGCCCCGACTACTCCGCGATCGGGGAGCGAACGGAGGAGTGGACCCCGGGCGGCCACACCGTCTCGATGCGCTTCTGGGACCGGCCGTTGCGCGCGATGACCGATTACCTTCGCCACAGCGGGGTTCCGGATCGAGGTGATCAGCGAGCCGGATCCGGCGCCCACCGCGCACGAACGGTTCCCGGCGGAGTTCCGCGAACTCGCGGGTCCGAGTTTCCCGGGTTTCCTGATCTTCGTGCCGCGGACGGGGTGAGCCGGGGCTTCGGACATCCGTCAGTGGACCGATGTCTCCGCGCGGCGTGGCGAGCAGAGTTGGTTCCAGTTCGACCGACTGGAGCACACACATGATCACCGACATCACCCCCACCCCCGAACCCCGCACCGAAACCCCCAGGCAGCGCCTCGACCGCAACTACGGCGAGATGCTGCAAGAGGTCCGGGTCGCGCAGACCGGGGTGCAGTTCCTCCTGGCCTTCCTGCTCGCCTTGGCCTTCACGCCGCGCTTCGCCGAGATATCGGTGTTCCAGCGGGACATCTACGTCATCGCGTTGTTGTTGGGGGCCGCGGCCACCGCTCTGCTGATCGCGCCCGCGCCGTTCCACCGGTTGGTGTTCCGGCGCAGGCTCAAGCGGCACCTGGTGGCGGCGACGGGGTGGTTCACCCTGTGCGGCCTGGGTTTCCTGATGCTGTCCCTCGGCGCGTCGCTGCTGTTGATCCTCGACGTGGTGCTGGGCACCAGGCAGGCGCTGTGGCTCTCCGGCGGGACGATCACCTGGTTCGCCGGGCTCTGGTTCGCGGCGCCGCTGTGGAGCAGGCGGCACGGGACGCGGAGCGAAGAGGACCGGTGAGGACGCGGGGTCCGCCGTGCGCGGCGGGCCCCGTCAGCCGGACTCGCGGAAGCGGGTGGCGGCTTCGCGGGCGATCTCGGTGCGGGAGGCCATGTCCAGCTTCGCCAGGATGTGCGACACGTGCGTGGCGACCGTCCGCGGCGACAGCACGAGCCGCGCGGCGATGGCGGGGTTCGACAGGCCCTCGGCGACCAGTGCGGCGATCCGCACTTCGGTCGGCGTCAGGCTGCCCCACCCGGAGCGCTCCGCGCGATGTCGGGCGCGGGGGCCGCGCCGGATCCCGTGGGGGCGCAGCGCCGCGCGCAGACCAGCCGCGTCCCAGGTGGCGCCGAGCGTGTCGTACACGTCGTCGGCCGCGGTGAACGCGGTTCGGGCCGAGACCGCGTCCCCGGCTTTCGCGAACAGCACCGCTGCCGCGTGCAGTGCGCGGGCCCGGGCCAGCGGGCGGCCCGCCGTCGCGAAGTGCTCCACGGCGGCAGCCACCAAGGTGACGTCTTCGTTGATCAGGCCCCGGCACAGCAGTGCCGCGCCCCGCCGGTGGGCGACCGGTGGCCCGATCTTCTCCGCCAGACCCGCCGCGTACTCGGCGGCCCCCGGGTCACCCAGGTCCAGCGCCAGCCGGACGGTCTCCGGGAGCAGGTCCTCCATCTCCTCCAGTTCCTCGGGCCCCGACAGGCGGGTCAGCAGTGCGGCGAGCGCCCGCCGGGCGGCGCCGCGACGTTCGAGGTCCAGGGCGCGGGCCAGGGCGAGCGAGCCGACCACCCGGTTGCCGAGGTGGCGGGCCAGGGGCTTGGCCGCGGCCAGGTGCCCGACCGCGGCGTCCGGGTCGCCGCGGTGGAAGGCGATGAGGGCGGCCACGCCGTGGTCGCAGCAGGCCACGGCCGGGTCCTTGACCTCGTCGGGCAGGGCGGTGACCTCGGCGGTGGCGTCGTCCCAGCGGCCGACGTCGAAGAGCAGTTCACCGAGGGCGCTGTGCGCCTGGGCCAGCCGGACCAGGCCGCCGGACTCCTGGGCGAGCGCGCGGACGGCGGTGGCGGCCGCGACGGCCTCCGGGTAGCGGTCGAGGTCGCCGAGCGCGACGGCCTGGTTGATCTGCAGCAGCAGCCGCAGGTCCAGCAGCGCGGGGTCGGCGGCGGTGACAGCGAGCGCCCGGTCGAACAGCGGGAGGGCGGTGGCGCAGTCGCCGCGCATGACCGCGACGACGGTCAGCACGTGCAACGCCCACCCCACGGTCCACCGGTCGTCGCCCGCGCACGCCAGTGCCTCGGCGGCCACCGCGCCCGCCCGGTCGACGTCGCCGACGTCGCGGTGCGCGCGGGCGGTGAGGACCAGCAGCCGGGCCCGGTGCCGGGGCGGCAGACCGGGGGCGGCGGCGGCGAGGGTGGTGAGCGTCAGCGCGGCGCGGCCGGTCATGGCGCGGGATTGGGCCAGGGTCCAGTGCAGGTCGACGACCAGCTCGGGGTCAGTGGTGACGGCCAGGGCACTCGCGGCGACCTGCTCGGCGCCCGCGTGGTCACCGGTGCGGTACCGGGCGTCGGCCAGCCGCGCGGCCAGGGCGCTCGCGGCGGTCTGCGCGGCGCCCGCCCGGTGGGTGGGGGTCGCGCGGACAGCGGCAGCAGCCGTGGAGTCGTTCGGCCCCCGGTCGAGCGGATCACCCGCAGCGACCCACTCGGTCTGCGCTTGGCCGCCGTCACGGCCGATGGCAGCCGCGAGCTCACCCGGTCGAGAACCGGCAGTCGCCGGATCTGCCGCGTCGGCAGGGAACGGAAGCCGTTCCGCGGACGCCTGAAACCCGGTGGCCGCCCGAGCGGTACCGCCCTCGCCGTCAGCGGCGGCGCCCGGGAGCTCGGCTACGGAGCGATCTAAATCAGCCGCGCGGACCGGTTCGGCGGCGGGCTGCTCGCTCGGTCGGGAACCGGCAGTCGCCGGATCTGCCGCGTCGGCAGGGAACGGAAGCCGTTCCGCAGACGCCTGGTACCCAATGGCCGCCCGAGCGGTACCGCCGTCAACGGCGGCTCCTGGGTGCTCGGCGGTGGGGCGGCCCCGATGGGCCGCGCGGACCGGTTCGGCGACCGGCTGCTCGCTCGGGCAGTACTCGGTTTGGGCGGTCAAGAGGCCGGTGTCGCGGAGCGCTCGGTCCAAGAGCCGCACAGCCAGCGCGGGGGCTTGGGCGATGAGGGCGGGGGCGGCGTCGGCCAGCCAGGCGGTCGACCACGCGTCGAGGTGGGCGGTGTCGGAGAGTTCCACGGCGCGCAGGAACTGGCGGGCGACGCGGCGGATCGGGGCGCCCGAGCCCGCCAGGGCGACGGCGGCGTCGCGGTGCAGGACGGCGCGGACGGCGGCGGGCACGTCGTCGTGGATGGCGGAGCGGATCAGGGGGTGCCGGAACGCCAGGCGGTCACCGCTCTCCCGCAGCACGCCCGCGGCCCGGGCCTCCTCGAGCGCGCCGACCAGGTCGCCCGCCCGGGTGCCGAGGACGGCGGCGGCGTCGGCGGGGTCGAACTCGACGCCGAGCAGGGCGGCGGCGCGCAGCACGGCCCGCACGGGTTCGGCCAGGAAGTCGAGCCGGTGGGCGATGGCCGCGCCGAGTGAGCCGGGGGCGGGGTCGCCGGTCAGCTCGGCGCGCCCCGCCGCGGACACGAGTGCGGCGGAGCGGCGCAGGGCGTCGACGAGTTCGGTGAGGTAGAGCGGGTTCCCGGCGGCGCCGTCGGCCAGCGCGAGGAGCCGGTCGCCGGGTCGGCCGCCCGCGAGCTGGCCGACGAGGGTGGCCACGGCCCGGTCGGACAACCGGTCCACGGTCAGCACACCGGACCGTTCGACGCTGCGCCGCAGCGCGACCAGCTCGTCCCTGCGCGGCACCTGGCGGGCGATGCCGACCAGCAGCAGGGGCCGCGTCCCGGCGAGCCGGGCCAGCCCGCACCACAGCGCGGCGGTCGCGCGGTCGGCCCACTGCAGGTCGTCGACCACGAGCACCTGCGGCCCGGTCCGGCACAGGTCGGTGACCAGCGCCAGCAGCTGGCGGGACGCGGCGGCGACCGGATCCGCCGCGCCGGTCTCCCCGCGCAGCAACCGGTCCACGGCGTCCAGGCGCGGGTCCCGGTCGTCGCGCAGCGCGTCGAGGACCGGCAGCAGCGGCAGGGCCTTGCCGAGTTCGTCGCCGCTGCCCCAGCGGACCGGTGCGCCCAGCCCGGCGGCCCGGTCGGCGGCGGCCCGGGTCAGCGCGGTCTTGCCGATGCCCGGTTCGCCCTCCACCAGCAGCGCCCGGCCGCGGCCCGCGAGCAGGCCGTCGACCGCGGCGTCGAGGCGGCGCCGCTCGGCGGTGCGACCGATGAGCGGAACGGGCATCGAAGCAGGATATGGACGTGAATCGCAGGTAAACAATGGGTGTACAGCAAGAATGAGCCCAATGGCGCAGCGGAGTTGACCGGTTCACCACTGTGGGTGAGCGATTCCTCCACTGGGTTTGGCCAGGCGTTCACTGTACGTTCCCCGCCCCGTCGTCGGCCCCCGCCACGATCGGCACCGCCCGACCATCGTGCACGAGCCCGCCCGGGCCGCACCGGCCCGCGCGGCCGATCGACGGAGAACCCATGCGCACCAAGCGTTCGATCATCGCCGCCCTGCTCGCAGCCGCCGCTCTGGTCACCGGCGCGGTACTGGCCTCCCCGGCCTCCGCCGGGACCGACCCCGGCATGACGCACAACAACACGCCGGGCATGACCCACAACTGATTGCGTTTCAGACATCGCCCGTTCGGGTAAGTTACCTCGATGTGACAGAGCAACGGGCTTCCGAGCGGGACCTGGTGTCCGGCCGCTACCGCTTGGTCGCCCGGCTCGGCAGCGGTGGGGCGGGCGAGGTCTGGGAGGCCTACGACGAGCGCCTGCACCGGACCGTCGCGCTCAAGCGGCTGCGCACCCCACCCGGCCCCGAGGCCGATCGGGTGCGCGAGCTGGCGGTCCGGGAAGGACGCATCGCCGCCAAGTTGCAGCACCCGCACGCGATCACCGTCTTCGACGTCGCCGAGGACGGCGATTCCGACGACGCGCCGTACCTCGTCATGGAGTACCTGCCCTCCACCACGCTGGCGGAGGTGCTGGCCGAGCAGGGGCCGCTCGACCCGGCAGAGGTCGTCCGCATCGGCGCCGCGGTGGCGGAGGGCTTGGCCGCCGCGCACGAGGCGGGTGTGGTGCACCGCGACGTCAAGCCGGGCAACGTGCTCCTGGGAGTCGGCGGCAAACAGGTCAAGATCACCGACTTCGGGATCTCCCGGCTCGCCATCGACGTCTCGGGCACGCTCACCGGGACCGTCACCAACACCGTGCGCGGCACCCCCGCGTACCTGGCGCCGGAGATCGCCCGCGGCGAACCCGTGACGTTCGCGTCGGACGTGTACTCCCTCGGTGCCACCCTCTACTCCGCGACCGAGGGCGTGCCGCCGTTCGGGCGCGACGACAACCCGATCGCGTTGCTGTACCGGGTGTCCACCGGTGAGCACAACCCGCCGACCCGCGCCGGTGTGCTGACCCCGCTGCTGGAGCGGATGCTCGCCTCGGACCCGAAGGCGCGGCCGACGATGGCGGAGGTCCGCGACGAACTCGCAGCGGGCCCGACCGGGGCGCCGGTCGACGCCGCGACGGCGGACCTGCCGTCCGTCGAGCCGGAGCGGCAGCGTCCGCGCACCGCCTACCTCGTCGCGACCCTCGCCCTGCTGATCGCCGTGGCGGGCGTGCTGTTCACGGTCGCGCTGCGCGGCAGCGGCGAGCAGGACGCCGGGACGGTCACGCCGAGCGCGGCGCCCTCCACGGTGGTGGAGACGACCGTGGAGACGGTCGCGCCGACGACGGCGCAGTCGACCCAACCGCAGGCGACGACCGAGCAGCCCGTGCCCACGGCGAACCCGCCGGTCACCACGGCACCGCCCGCCGCGCCGCCGGTCAACCGGCCCGCGGACGACAGCCCGCAGGCCAAGCAGGCCGCGGTCGCGGACTACTACGCCATGATGCCCGGCGGCGTGGAGCAGGCGTGGAGCAGGCTTTCCCCGAGGTTCCAGGGCTACCCGGCCAAGGGCATGGACAGCTACCGGAGGTTCTGGGCGTCGGTGACCTCGGTCAAGACGTCGAACGTGGTCGCGGACGCGGGCACGGTGGTGAACGCGACGGTCAACTACGTCTTCACCGACGGCCGCGCGATCCAGGAGCAGCACCGTTACGTCGTGGTGAACCTGGACGGTCAATGGAAGATCGACCAGGTCACGGTCGTGAGCAGCCGGGGCGTCTAGCGGTACCGTTCGGACCGTGCGGCAACGAGATCGCGAGGAGCGGGCGGACGCGGTGCTCGCCGCCGTGGCGCGACTGGTCGCCGACCGGGCCCCCCGGCCCGCGTTGGTCGCCGAGGCGATCGGCGCGGCGCTGGGCGCGGCCGAGTGCGAGCTGGTCGTCGACGGCGTGACCCACCGCTGGGGCGCGGAGAGCACCGGCGCGTGGAGCCGGGCCCGCCTCGACGAGCACGCGGAACTGCGGGTGCGACCGGCGCGGCGGCTGGGCGCGGTGGCGGACGCGCTGGGACCGGTGCCGGACCTCGTGCGGCTGGCCCTGTCGGTCGACGAACTGCGGCGCGCGGGTACCGAGGCGGCGGCCGAACTCGCCGACACCCGCTGGCGCGCCGCGGCGGAGATGGACACCGAGCGGCGCCGCGTCGAGCGGGACCTGCACGACGGCACCCAGCACCACCTCGTCGCACTGCGCTTGGCGGTCGCGCTGGCCGAGCACGACCCCGCGTCGGCCGACCTGGGGCCCCGGCTCGACGCGGCCGAGGCGACCCTGGTGCGGACGGCGGCGGGCGTGCTGCCGGAGCCGCTGGCGGACGGCCTGGCCGCGGCGCTGGGCGCCGAACTCGGCACGCACACCGATGTCCGGCTGGACTTGGCGGCGGACCTGCCGCGCTACCCGGCGCCGGTGGAGACGGCGGTGTACTTCGTGTGCCTGGAGGCCGTGGGCAACGCGCACAAGCACGCGGTGGGCGCGTCGATCGACGTCCGGTTGCGGGGCTCGGCGGCCGGGTTGAGCTTTTCCGTGTCCGACAACGGTCCCGGCTTCGAACCGACCGCGACCGGCACGGGCCTGGCGAACCTGACCACGCGCCTCACCCCGCTCGGCGGCACCCTCCGCGTGGACTCCGCCCTCGGCACGGGCACCACGGTCGAGGGCTTCGTCCCGGGCTAGCCGCTGTCCGGCAGACCCGGCCCGCGCCTAGGCCTTGTTGGAAGTGGACTCGTCCGGGGCGGACCGGTTCGACCTGGCCTCCTCGACCCACGGTTTGACGCCGAGCTTCGTCGTGTTGCCGAGGTCGATGTGCGCGGTGAGGTGCTGGGAGGACCTTCCCGCCAGCGGCGCCATGTCGAGGGATTCGGCGAGGGTGGCGTCAACCGTGCTGTCGGTGACCAGGTTGCGCCACAACAGCGCCGTGGACGCGATCTCGCCCGGCTGCAGCAGTACGGTCGTGGGCGGCGCGTCGAAGTCGGGCAGCACCGCGATGCCCAGGGAACCGCCGCCCGCCTCGACGGTGACCGGTTCGCCGTCGGCGTCGTAGAGGCGGACGTCGGGGTAGCCGCGCACCTCGTAGGGCTCGGTGCCGCAGTTGGCCATCTCGAAGCCCGCGAGCCGCAGCCCCATCGCGCCGTCGTAGGAGGTCCGCGTGATCCGCACGCCCTCCGCCGGGCACCCGGACGCCACCGCGCTCGGCTGTGGCACGCGGGAGGTCACTCCCCCGTCCGACGCCGCCGACGCCTGTCCGCACGCGGACACCATGACGAGCAGGCTCGCGCCCACCACACCGCACTTTCCCCCCAGTCGCATGCCCCGAGTCTGCCCGGCCTGGGGGCGGAAGCGCTTGGGTGCGGGGCGGATCACCATATGATCTCCGCATGTTCTCCCTGGCCCAACCGCCCCTGTTCAGCCGGCTCGCGAACGCGTCGAACGTCCTGGTGGCGGGCGCCGGTGGCGGGTTCGACGTCTACGCGGGGTTGCCGCTGGCCTCGGCGCTGCGCGGGTTGGGCAAGCGCGTACACCTGGCCAACCTGGCGTTCAGCGACCTGAGCCGCCTCGACCTCGACGACTGGCTGGCGCCCGAGGTGGCCGCGGTCGGACCGGAGAGCGCGGGCAGCGACACGTACTTCCCGGAGCGCACGCTGGCGCGCTGGTTGGCCGGGCGCGGGCTGCCGTCGACGGTCTACGCGTTCTCCCGCGTCGGGGTCCGCCCGCTGGCGGAGGCATACCGGCGTCTCGTGGAGCACCTTGAGGTGGACGCGGTCGTGCTGGTCGACGGCGGCACAGACATCCTGATGCGCGGCGACGAGGCGGGGGTCGGCACGCCGGAGGAGGACATGACCAGCCTGGCGGCGGTGTTCGAGTTGGCGGGCGTCGAGAAGCTGGTGGCGTCCCTCGGCTTCGGCATCGACTTCTACCACGGCGTCTGCCACTCGCACGTGTTGGAGAACCTCGCCGCGCTGGACCGCGTCGGCGGGTACCTGGGGGCGCTGTCGATCCCGTCGAACTCGACCGAGGCCCGCGACTACGTGGCGGCGGTGGCGGATGCCGCGGCGTCGACGCCGACGCGGCCGAGCATCGTGAACGGCCAGATCGCGGCGGCGCTGCGCGGGGAGTTCGGGAACGTGCCGATCACCGAGCGGACCGGCGGGAGCGAGCTGTTCGTCAACCCGCTGATGGGGGTGTACTTCTCGGTCGACCTCATGCTGCTGGCCGCGTCGGTCGGCTACCTGGATCGGTTGCGGGACACGGGGACGATGGTGGAGGTCGCCATGATCATCGAAGAGCACCGGTACAAGGTCACCACCCGCCCGCGGCGGGTCTTCCCGCACTGAGGGGCCGTCAGGCGGCGAGGGCGTAGTCGAGCATCCCGGCGCCGCGGGTGGTGAGGCGGACGCGGTCGTCCTGGGCGCCCGCCGCCTTCTCGATCCGCACGAGCCCGCGGCGCACCAGCAGGGCGATGGCGTCGGCCTCCCACTGGGGCACGTGCCCGGACGCGGTGCCCTCGGCGGACGCCCAGCGGTACCCGCTCGGGCCGCCCCAGAGTCCGCTGTGGAAGAGGACGGACTCGTCGGCGATGTCGCGGAGGGCGGTGAGGACGGTCTCGGTCATCCTGGGCTCCCGGGTCGGGGTGGCTGCGGTCACACCACCAAGGTTGCCCGGCCGGCGGGGCCTTGTCTCGAGCCACACCGGCACAGCCCCCGAGCCGCACCCGTCGCGCAACCGCGGTTGCGATCTCTTGCACCCCAAGGCTTGTACACTGCGCAGCCAGTTTCACCCACTCGGGTTACCACGTTCAGGTGGTGCCGCTGTACACGGCGAAGCTGGGGCTGCGGCGCAGCGGCTCCCAGAACGCCTCGGACTGGTCGTCGGCGGGGATGACGGTGGGGTGCCTGGAGATGCCGGTCAGGCCGCCTTCGGCCAGGGCGGTCTCGTAGGTGCCCGGGGGCCAGAAGAAGGAGTCGAAGTCGAAGGGCGGGTCGCCGAGGACGTGCACGGTCACCGGCTGGGGGACGCGGTCGGCGCCCGATCGGTGGACGACGTAGCCGTAGCGGAAGTACCCGTCCATGACGTCCCAGTCGACGTCGGGGTTCGGCACCAGGACCACGACCCGGCCGCCGGGGACGACGTTGGCCCGCAGGTTCGCGACCATGGTCGCCATCGCGGTCGGGTCGGCGGCGTAGCCGAGCAGCCACACGGCGGTCACCACGTCGAAGGAGCCCAGCACGGGCAGGCTCGTCGCGTCGAGGTGGTGGTACTCGATGCCCAGCGGCTCGCGCTCCTCGACGTCGCGGGCGTGGGCCACCATCTCCGCCGACGAGTCGACGCCCACCACCCGGGTGGCGCCGCGGTCGCGGTACAGGCGGGCGTAGAAGCCGGTGCCGCAGGCGACGTCCAGCACCGAGCGGTCCGTCAGGTCCGGGAGGGCGGCGAGCAGCGTGGCCCGCTCAGCCAGACCGGTCGGGATGTGCTTGGCGCGCTCGTACTGCTGCGCCAACGCGTCGTACTGAACGTCCGATGCGGCCATGCCGTCAAGCTACTCGACTTCCGGCGGACCGCATCCCGGGCTACTCGACCTCGCGGAGCACGTGCTCGACGCCGCCCATCCTGGCGCGCAGGTCGGCCAGCTGCTCGCGGGTCTCCACCAGCTCGCGGACCACGTCCTCCTGCGCCCGCACCGACCGCTGGGCCAGGTCCTGGTAGGCGGCCTCGCGGGCGATGGCGGCCTTGGCCCGCGCCGTCACGGCGACCTGCCAGATCGTCACGGTGATCACGCAGGTGAGCAGGACGAAGACGCCGATGACGCCGAAGACCTCCTGCCAGTCGCGAACCTCCACGTCAGTCTTCCCTTCCCCCAGCGGGTCCCAGCGTGCGCGCGGCCGCGGTGACGCTCTCCGGCGTCAGCACGAACCGGAACGGCACGACCTCGTAGAACTTCAGCGACTTGCCGTCGGCGGAGAACTCCAGGGTCGAGGCGACCAGGCCCGCCGCCTCCAGCTTGCGCAGGTGCACCTGGAGCAGGGCACGGCTGATGCCCAGCTCGCGGGCCAGCCCGCTGACGTACTCCCGCCGCCCGGCCAACGCCGCGATCACCCGCATGCGGTGCGGGTTGGCCAGCGTGGCGAGCACCTGGCCCAACTCGTCCCCGGGAACGCCTTCGGTCTCCATGACCCCACCATGATAGCGCGGCCAAGCACATGCAAACCAGAGTTGGCATGAAACCGGCGGGTTCACCCGGAATCGACACCGGGTGCGCCGCGCGGATCGGCTCAACGCCTGCCGCGATAGTCGGCGCTGCTCGCCTTGGGATGGGGAAAGCCCGGAGCTGCTGGACCCGCTCCGGGCTTGGGGTGATCAGATGCGGACCAGGCCGTTCCCGGTGCCGCCGGGAATGCCGAACCAGTCGTGCCAGCCACCGTTGGCGGCGGTGTCGGTTGACCAGAAGGTCGAGATCACGCGGCCGTCGGGGGCAGTGGTGAACAGCTGCGTAGTGCCGTTCAAGGTCGTGGCGCTGACGGTCGCGTTGGTCGCGGCGACGCCGTCGGAGAAGCCGGTGGTGACGGTGAATCAGTCGTGCCAACCGAGTCCTTGGAGTCCTCCGCAGCCGTGCTCATCGCGTCGTAGCCGAAAACCGCGAAGAACACCGTGGCGGCACCGGTGAACGCGCCAGACACCCCGAACGGGAAGAACGGGTCGTAGTTGCCCGGCCGTTGGTGGCGACGTTCGGCGATCAGAACGTGGAGATTCGGACGGGTTGTCCATGGTCGCGTCGATGACCGCGAAGACAGGCCCTTCGCTGGATGCCGGTAAAAACAGAAGCGCTGCGCGGTGGGCCGCACGCACATCGCGGACACTACGAGTGGACGCGATTCCGCGCGGCGGCGGGGCGGGGCGACTCAGGCGAGCTTGGGGCGCAGCGCGGCGAAAGCCTGGTCGAGCAGGTGGGCGCGGTCGGCGGTGCCGCCGGTGCGGAGCCATTCGCGGGCGGCGGCGTCCAGAGCAGCGCCCGCCGCGGTGGCGAGCAGGTCCGCGGCGAAAGGGGCGAGGGTCGAGCCCGGCCGGTCGCGGAGCGCGGTGGCGATCAGGGCCCGGGTCTGATCGCGTTTGCCGTGGTGGGCGGCGCGGAGCGCGGGGGTCGACTCGATCAGCCGGAGGGCGTCGGCTGATGTTCGGATGCGCTCCTCCGACTGGCGCAGCACCTGTCGCAGGCACTCCCAGGGCGGCTCGTCGGCCGGGCGGGCGCGGATGTCCTCGACGACCCGCTCCCCCAACTCGTCCACGAGCCCGAGGACGGCGTCCTCCTTGGTCGCGAAGTAGCGGAAGAAGCTGCGCTTGGACATGCCCGCCGCCCGGGCGATGTCGTCCACGGTCGTCTCGTCGAAGCCGCGCTCACGGAACAGCACCATCGCCCGCTCCGCCAGGTCGGCCCGCACAGCCCGCCTGGTCCGGTCCCGCAACCCGTCCACGCCACCCAGTGTGTCTTCGGACACTAGATGCCGAAGTCGACACCGAGTGACACACAGAGGCGACCATGGACGGCAAGACCGCGCTGGTGACCGGCGGGACGGGCGGGATCGGCAAGGAGACCGCGCGGGCCCTCGCCCGGTTGGGGCGCGTGTGCTCGTCGTGGGACGGCACCCGGGCCGAGCGGCGGAGGCGGCCGAGGAGCCGGCCCGGGACACGGGCAACGACGACGTGCACCCACTTATCGCCGACGTCACCCGGCAGCGGGACCTGCGCCGCCTCGCCCGCGAGGTGACCGACCGCCTCGGCACCCTGCACGCGCTGGTCAACAACGCCGCCGCCAACCGGCCCCGCCGCGAGCTGACCGAGGACGGCGTGGAGACCTCGTTCGCCGCCAACGTCGTCGCGCCGTACCTGCTCACCCTCGAGCTGCTCTGCGGGCCCCGGTCGGGTGATCAACCTGACCGGCGGCGTCCCGAAGGGCCGCGTCGACCTCGCCAACCCGCAGGGCGAGAAGTCCTACACCGGCGTGCTCGACACGCAGTACAACCACACCAAGCGGATCGTCCTCGCCCTCACCCGCGACCTCGCCCGGCGCGTCCCCGCGACCGCGGCCACGATCAACGCCGCCTAACCCGGCCACGGCTACACCCCTGGCAACCGCGCGCTGACCACCACCTCCTTCCCACTGGCCGTCCGGCCGTTCGCTCCGTTGCTCAAGCTGTTGCTGCCGGTGTTCTCCGGACCGGCGGCGATCGCCCGCGCGTCCCGCTCCAGCGTGTTCCTGGCCACGGACCCGGGCGTCGAAGGGCGCGCTGGCGGCTACTACGACCGCCGTGGCGAGCCGACCGAATGGCCCGCTTTCGCCACCGACCCGGACACGTGCGCGGCGGTGTGGCGGGAGTGCGCGCGGGTGGCCGCGTCTTGTGGACCCTCCCGCGCCGGGGACGAGCACCGACCGTAGGCTCTGGCGCATGTCGAAGGTCCTCAGTGAACTCCCGGTCGGTGAACGAGTCGGTATCGCGTTCTCCGGCGGGTTGGACACCTCTGTCGCCGTGGCGTGGATGCGCGAGCGCGGGGCGGTCCCGTACGCCTACACCGCCGACATCGGCCAGTACGACGAGCCCGACCTGGCCGCGGTGCCGGACCGTGGCCTGGCCTACGGCGCGGAGCGGGCGCGGCTGGTGGACTGCCGCGCGGCGCTGGTGAAGGAGGGCTTGGCCGCCCTCGCCTGCGGTGCCTTCCACATCCGCACCGGCGGGCAGACGTACTTCAACACCACCCCGCTGGGTCGCGCGGTCGTGGGCACCCTGCTGGTGCAGGCGATGCGCGCCGACGACGTGTCCATCTGGGGCGACGGGTCGACCTTCAAGGGCAACGACATCGAGCGGTTCTACCGGTACGGGCTGCTGGCGCACCCGGGCCTGCGGATCTACAAGCCGTGGCTGGACCGGGCGTTCGTCACCGAGCTGGGCGGCAGGCAGGAGATGTCGGCCTGGCTGGTGGAACGCGGCCTGCCGTACCGCGACTCGGCGGAGAAGGCGTACTCCACCGACGCCAACATCTGGGGCGCCACCCACGAGGCCAAGCGGCTGGAGCACCTGGACACGTCGCTGGAGATCGTCTCCCCGATCATGGGCGTGGCGTACTGGGACCCCGAGGTGGAGATCGCCACCGAGGACGTGACCGTGGAGTTCGAGCACGGCACCCCGGTGCGGATCAACGGCCGCGAGTTCGACTCCCCGGTCGACCTGGTGCACGAGGCCAACGCCATCGGCGGCAGGCACGGCCTGGGCATGTCCGACCAGATCGAGAACCGGATCATCGAGGCCAAGAGCCGCGGCATCTACGAGGCCCCGGGCATGGCGCTGCTGCACATCACCTACGAGCGGCTGCTCAACGCCATCCACAACGAGGACACCATCGCCATGTACCACGGCGAGGGGCGCCGCCTCGGCAGGCTGCTCTACGAGGGCCGCTGGTTCGACCCGCAGGCCCTGATGCTGCGCGAGAGCCTGCACCGGTGGATCGGCTTCCCGATCACCGGCAGCGTCACCCTGCGCCTGCGCCGCGGCCAGGACTACTCGATCCTCGACACCACGGGTCCGCTGCTGAGCTACCACCCGGAGAAGCTGTCGATGGAGCGCACCGGCGACCCGGCGTTCAGCCCGGACGACCGCATCGGCCAGCTGACGATGCGCAACCTGGACATCGCGGATTCGCGCAGCAAGCTGGAGCAGTACGCGGCGCACGGCCAGCTCACGCCGTGGGACGGCCTGATCGGCGAGCTGCCCCCGGGCGGCGCCGCCGAGATCGCCGCCGCCGACGGCGGGGCCGACGACACCCCGGACGCCCTCGACCGGGCGGCCATGGAGTTCGGCACGGACTAGGCCAGGCAGGACCCGGATCGGCAAGGGGAGCATTCCCCTTGCCGATCTCTTATGCCCGCTCCACCACACGATCCACCTCCTGGTGCGCGGCGGGGCCACTGCGACCCCGCCCGGTGAGACCATCCAATCGCCGCGGGTCAAGGCACTGCCAGAACCGCCGCGAGCCCGTCTCGCAGCCCAGTGGGACAGCCCGGGGATTCGGCACCCCGGCAGAGGGCGCGGCTGCCATCATCGGGAACACCGAGCATGGAACCTCCAGCACCCGACGCCTGGCCGTCGGGACCATACGGCGATAGGCCGCCGGTCGACCTGGGTCGAGGAGCGTCCCAGACCGCGACCGCCTGCCGCGACAGGGCCGGACAGCGGGATCGGTCCCCTGCCTAGTGCGGTGTCCTGGCAAGATTCCGAGTCCCCGAGGGGAAGACGCGCCATCAGCATCGGCAGACTGAGCGCTCCCTGACGAGCTATGCCCAGGTCCGCCGCACTCCCGCCGAACCGGTCCCCGGCGCCCGGACACGGTGCCGTGGCACGGGGTTGCCGGTGCGCGACCCGCACAAAGTCCGCGGCGCGGTCCGGCCTGTTCGCGTCGGACACGCCGTAGCGGGCGGGATGACCGATCGGCCCACCACCACCGAGGAACGACCGGCGGCCAGGCGCGGAAGGCGCGCGGATGATCATCGGGAACATCGGGCCGGGCCGCGCGACCGCTAACCCATCGCCAAGCCTTCGCAGGTTCGTACCACTGTCAAACACGCCTCGTGTGCGCGGGTGCTCAGCGCCGGGTTGCCCGCGTGGGTGCGCCACGCCGTGGTCGCTGTGGCCGCGGCGGTGCGGATGTCTGCTGGTGGGGCGTGGCGGGGTAGGCCCAGGCGGGTGTGGGGGGCGCGGCCGGAGGCGCCCAGGAGTCGCAGGGCTTCGGTGGTCAGGGCGTGTAGTGCGGTGGTGCCGGATTCCAGGGCGTCGACCAGGTCCAGTTCCACCAGCTCGTGTGCGTCTGCCAGTACCTGGTCCAGCAGGCGGGCCAGCGGCTCCGGTTGGGGGGTTTGGCGTGCCGCCGTCAACACCCCGCGGGCTGCTAGTAGGTCGGCTCGGTCGACCACTCGCCGGTACAGCAAGTCCGGTAGGGCGGGTGACGGGTCGTCTACGTGGCTCACGGTCGGGTGAACCAAGTCCATAGTGGAGTCCAAGGCGAGCACGACGTCGGCTTCCGCCGGGGTGTCGGTCAGGGTCAGGTGCCGTAGTACTTCGTGGCCGGTCAGTGATTCGACCGCGGCGGTGCTTCCCGGGCCCACCAACGCCACCACCGGCGGTCGGTCCAGAAGCTCGGCGAGCTCCGACCATCCTGCCACCGACGCGCGCACACCGGCGGCCACGACTTCACGTACCCGGGCGAGTAGGCCCACGGGCTCTATTGCGGCGACGTCGAAACGTTCCGGCAGGCGGACTCGTATGGTCGCGGTTCCGCCTTCGTCCCAGGTTTCCAGGGTTCCGCCGAAGGCTGACAGGCGGGCGGCGTCGTCGCGGAGTGCCGATCGCAGGTCCACCACCGCGGATGAAGGGTCCACAAAGGTCAGTGACAGGAGCCCGTCCTCGCGTGAACAGGAGACCTGGACCGGCTGGACGCAAGCGTTTTCGGCCAGGAGTGCCAGTACGGCCGCCGCCGCGTGGTAGAGGCCGGACTCGACCTCCCAGCCCGCTCGGCGCCCGAGGTCGCCTGCGAACCGGACCGGGCGCGGTAGTGTCGCGGCCAGTTCCTCCAGTGCCGCCAGCGGTCCGCGCTCGGGCAGCATCGCCGGGTGCACGCCCCGCACGACGGTGCGGAACCGGTCGATCACGTCGTCGAGCGTCGTCCGGAACTCCGCCAGTTCTCCCGCCTCCAGCCGCGAGCGCAGCTGGGCGAAGTCGCGGCCGATCACGCCGGTGAGCGCGCCCGCGATGCGGCGCCGCTCGAGGTCCCGGACGTGGACGAGGCGTTCCCGGGCCGTCAGCACTTCCCGTTCCAGCGCGCGGGTCCGCGACCGCTGCCGGTCCTGTTCGGCGCGCAGCCGCTCCCCCGCCGCGGCCAGCGCGATGCGATCCGCGAACCGACGCAGGCGGTCCATGTCCGCGCTCCCCAGGGAGACCGCGACGAGCACGAGCACCCCACCGCCGGGAACCTGTACCGCGACACCGGGTACCGGGCCGGAAGGGTGCTCCGGCCACGCGGCGGCGACGGACAGACCGTCCGGCCCCTCGGTGTAGTAGACGGCGCCGAGTCCCGTGCTCTCGGCGAGTTCACGGACCAGCGCGGCCACCGGCCCTCGCGCCACCCCGCCGCTACCCGTCGACCCGGCCGGCCCGCAGGTAGGCCAGCACCGCGAGGACCCGGCGGTGGTGCACGGTCTGGTCGCCGGGCAGGTCGAGTTTGCCGAAGATGGCCGCGACGTGCTTCTCCACGGCCTTGGCCGAGACGAACAGTTCCTTGGCGATGGCGGCGTTGGTGCGCCCCTCGGCCATCAGCCGCAGCACGTCGTGCTCGCGCTCGGTCAGCGTGCCGACCGGGCCGCCACCACCGGCGGGCCGCTGCACCAACCGCTTGGCCAGCGACGGTTCCATGACGATCTCGCCGCCCGCGATCCGGGTGAGCGTGTCGTCGAGCACCTGGACGCCCGCGACGCGTTCCTTGAGCCGGTAACCGATGCCCTCGGTGCCGATCTCCAGCACCCGCATCAGGTAGTGCGTCTCGGCGTAGTGCGACAGCAGCAGGATCCCGGTTTCCGGGCGCAGCGCCCGCAGGCGTTCGGCGGTGGCGAGGCCGCCGTCGGGTTCGGGCGGCATCCGGATGTCGAGCACGACCGCGTCGACCGGGTCGGCGCTGACCCGCTCGACCAGGGTGTCGCCGTCGGCGACCGAGGCGACCACCTCGTGCCCGGCGGCGCGCAGCAGCATGACGAGCCCCTCGCGGAACAGCGCCCCGTCGTCGGCGATGGCTACCCGCACCGCACCCGCTCCTCCGTCACGTCGACCCGCACGCCGCCCGCCGCCGCCCGCACCTGAACGTCCACTTTGGTCTCCGGTGGCACGGACCTGAGGTGGTCGGCGACCGCGAGGCAGGTCGCGTCCGCGGTGTCGGCGTCGAGGTGCGCCACCTGCTCGCCGCGCACCGCGATGGCCAGCCCGTGCCGCTCGGCCACGGCGCGCAGCGCGGGCTCGAACCCGTCGCTGGCCAGCACCGGCGGGTACAGCGCGCCGCCGATCTCGCGCAGTTCGGCCAGCACGACCGCCAGCGCGGCCTGCAACCCGGCGACGCGCGCGCCGAGCGCCGGGTCGGTGAGGTCGGCGGCGAACAGGCCCAGTTCCACCGACAGCGCGGCCACCCGCTGCGCGGGCCCGTCGTTGAGGTCGCGCTCCAGGCCCCGGCGCAGCGCGCAGGTGCCCGGGTCGACCGGGCGGAGCCGGACGTCCCGCCTGATGCCGTTCATCGCTTAATCGTGCTCGCGCGCGACCGGCTCGGGCAACGGGGCCAACCCCCGACCGGGGTAGGGATATCCCTACCCCTCACCGCTCGCTGCCCACGCGCAGCACCGACAGGGAGTCGGCGTTGGCGACCACGGCCTCGGCGCCGTCGGGGGTGACCGCGATCGACCACGGTTCCCTGCCGACCGGCACGGTGGCGGTGACCTTGGCGGACAGCGTGTCGATCACGGTGACGGTACCGTCGGCGTTGTTGACCGCGTACGCGTGCCTGCCGTCCGGGGCGGTGGCGACGGCGAGCGGCCTGCCGCCGACCTTGACCGTGTCGGTGACCTTGTAGGTGTCGGCGTCGACGAACAGCACCGTGCCCGCGTCGTTGTTGACCACGTACAAGGTCTCCCCATCGGGCGCCACGGCAAGGGAAACCGCGCCCTCGCCCACTTCGACGGTGCCGAGCACGTTGCGCGTGGCGGCGTCGAGCGCGGTCACCTGCCCGGCCTCGGCGCTCACCACCCAGAGCCTGCCGTCGGCGACGACGACCCCGCGCGGGCCCTCGGGCACGTTCGCGAACGGCGCGGCGGTCGGCTCGCCCGCGCTGTGGGCGAGCACCTGACCGGCGTCGTGGTCGGGGATGAAGACGCGGTAGCCGTCGGTACCAGGGGCGAACATGGCGTGGCCCGCCGGGATCGTCGCGGTGATCTCGTCGCGCGTGGTGTCGATGACGGCGACGGCGTTGCTCGGCGTGTCGAGGGTGACGTACACCTTGTCGCGGACCACGACGGCGTACTGCGCGGGCGCCGGTGTGCTGATCGTGCGCACGACCTTGCGCGTGGCGCGGTCGACGACGGCGATCGAGTTCGACGCGCCACCTGGAACGTACACTTTGGACCCGTCGACGGTGACCGCGACGCCGCGCGGTCGCTTGCCGAACCCGGTGACGCTGCCCACCACCGCGGGCTTGTCTAGGCTCGCGCCGGGCCGGGAGGGCTGGACCGCGGCGTCCACGCCGGGTGGGCCGGAGGGTTCGCCGCCGCTTGCCACAACGGCGATCCCGACACCGACGAGCGCTACCGCGGCGAGCGGGACCAAAACCTTGGCGCGCAAGCGCTTTCGCAGAGCGGGTGGCGGCGGCGGTACGGGCGCCCTCAACCCGCGCGCGGCGATGGCGGCGGCCCCGAGCGCGACGGTGAACTTGGGGTGCAGACCGGTCCGCACTGGACGTCCGAACGCCGCGGAGACCACCTGGTCCACCAACGGGATCCGGGAGGAGCCGCCCGCGAGCAGCACCGCGGCGAGGTCGCGCGGGGTGAGCCCGGCGGAGGCGATCGTGCGGTGCAGCGCCTCGACGGTCAGCTCGACCGACGGCCGGATCATGTCGTTGAAGGCCAGCCGGGTCACCATGACCTCGCGTGCCCCATCGGGCAAGCCGACGCGGATGATGACGTCCGGCTCGATGGACAGCGACTCCTTGGCGCGCACGCACTCCAGCCGCGCCGCCGTCAGCACGCCCGCGGCGGACTCGTCCGTCGGGTCCAATGCGGACAGCGCGCCGCCGAGTTCGGCGTCGACGTGCGCGAACAGCGCCTCGTCGAAGTCCATGCCGCCCAGGCGTTCGATGCCCTCGGGGGTGCCGACGATCTCGGTGCCGCCGTTGTTGGCGCGCAGGATGGTGGTGTCGAAGGTGCCGCCGCCGAGGTCGTAGACGGCGACGAGTTCCCCGTCGCCGAGTCTTCGTTCGGCGGCGTAGTGGGTGGCGGCGGCCTCGGGTTCGGTGACCAGCACGGCGCCGGTGACGCCCGCGAGGCGGGGCACCTCGTCGAAGTGCTCGCGCCGGTAGGGGCCCCAGACGGCGGGGCAGGTCAGCACGATCGACTCGGGCGGGCCGCCGAGGGTGGTGGTGACCCGCGTGAGGACGTCCTTGAGCTGCGCGGCCAGCAGCGCGGCGGGCGAGTAGGCCGCGCCGCCGACGACCAACGGCGTCGGATCTCCCAGCCTGCGCTTGAACCCCCGCGCGAGCCGGTGCGGTTCCCCACCCCCGGCGGCCACCGCGGCGTCACCGGTGCGCAACGCCTTGTCCACCCCGGCGTACACGACCGACGGCTCGACGACCGCTTGCCGCCCCAGCGAGACCATGCTGGTGCGACCACCCTTCGCCACCGCCGCCCCGGTGAAGGTGGTGCCCAGGTCGATACCGAGGCCGTAGCCCATGAAGTTCTCCCGAAAGGAGTTGCCGCCCGCTCCGGTACGGCACTCTATCCGGATCTCCGACTGGTGTGGACCAGCTCCTCCCCCTGGAGCAGGACCGTTGCCCGATAGTCACATCAAGCGTTCACCGCTGTCCGGGTGGTTTGCCCGAGGGACTCGCCGCGGGGATGTCCTCAGGCAACAGAACGCACAGGTCTGCGATCGTCGGCGTGGGGATGGACCGGGTGCGGCGGGCGTGCCGGGTGACGGCTTCGTCGAGCACCTGGCGGGCGTAGCGGCCGTTGCCGAAGGACGCGTGCCGGGGGATGGTGGCGAAGTGCTCGCGCAGCGACACCACGGTGGCGGCCGCGCACTCGTAACCGATCTTGGTGGCGTGCTGGCTGACGATGGTGACCAGTTCATCGGCCGTGTAGTTGGCGAAGTGCACGTGGTGGGAGAACCGCGACGACAGACCGGGGTTCGCGGCGAGGAACCCGGTCATCTCGTCGGCGTACCCCGCCGCGATGACCACGACCTCGTCGCGGTGGTCCTCCATGAGCTTCACGAGCGTGTCGATGGCCTCCCGCCCGAAGTCCTGACCGCCGCCGGGGCGGCTGGAGAGCGTGTAGGCCTCGTCGATGAACAGCACGCCGCCGCGGGCGCGGTCGAAGGACTCGGTGGTGCGCTTGGCCGTGTGCCCGATGTACTCCCCCACCAGGTCCGCGCGACTGACCTCGACGACCTGTCCCTGCGCCAGCACCCCCATCGCCGCGAGCACCGACCCGTACAGCCGGGCGACGGTCGTCTTACCGGTACCCGGCGGCCCGGCGAAGATCAGGTGACGACTCAGCGACGGTACCGGGAGACCGGCCTCCTGCCGCCTGCGGGCCGACGCCAGCAGGTCGACCATGCTGGCCACTTCCTGTTTGACGTCATCGAGTCCGACCAGTCCGCGCAGCTCGGACAGCAACCGCTCCACCTGTTCCTCGTCGACGCGGCCCGCGCCCGCGCCGACCCCGCTGCCCGGCAGCGGACCGAGGTCGTCGGGCAGCAGTCGGGTCAGGGCCACAGGTGAGGCTTCCTCGTCTTCGGCGAGCCGGTACGCCTGGCGACCGACCATCTCCTCGAACACCTTCCGCGCGGTGCGGCCGTTGCCGAAGGACGCGTCGCGCGGGAGCTTGGTGAAGTAGGCGTGCACGGCGGCGCGGGTCTCGAACTCCAGCCGGTAGTCGTGCGCCCGGCACAGTCCCTCCACAATGGTCACCAGCTCGGGCGCGGAGTAGTCGGCGAACTCGATGGTGCGGGTGAATCGCGACGAGAGCCCGGGGTTGGCGGCGAGGAAGGCGCGCATGTCGTTGGTGTACCCGGCGACGATGACCACGACGTCGTCGCGGTGGTCCTCCATCAGCTTCACCAGCGTGTCGATGGCCTCCCTGCCGAAGTCGGGACCGCTGCCGCCGGAGCCCGCGGAGAGCGTGTACGCCTCGTCGACGAACAGGACTCCGCCAAGCGCCTCGTCGAACTTCTCCTGGGTCTTGAGCGCGGTGCCACCGACAACGGCCGCGACCAGGTCGGCACGGGCGCACTCGACGAGCTGACCGGTGCGCAGGACGCCGAGCGCGGTGAGGATCCGGCCGTAGAGGCGGGCGATGGTGGTCTTGCCCGTGCCCGGGGAGCCGGTGAACACGAGGTGGCGGCCGAGCGGGGGCGACGGCAGCCCGGCGGCGGCCCGGCGTTCGGCCATCTGGTGCAGCCGGACGAGGGTCTCGACCTCGCGTTTGACGCCGTCGAGCCCGACCAGGCCGTTGAGTTCCTCCAGCAGGTCCGCGATGGCGCCGGACTCGGCGTGCCGCGGCGCCGGGATGCCCGCCGCGGGCGCCACCGAGTCCACTGTGGATTTCTCGGACTCGTCGCGGATGTCCTTGCCCCGGTTGCGCTCGACGCGGCAGCCGCGCACGTCGACCTGTTCCTGGGAACGCAGCACGACACCGTCGCCGAAGTTGCCCTCGACCACGCAGCCGGTCATCCCACCGGACGCCGCGCCCTCCCAGACGACACCGGTCGCGCACTCGCGCACCGAGCCGCCCTCGACGAGCAGGCGCGCGTTGCCCCGGGCGCGCAACCCGGCGGACTTGGCCCGCTCGACCCGGGGTTCGACCAGGGCGACCTCGCCCGCTTCCTCGACCGTGACGGCGGTTCCGGCGCCGCCGGTGGCGGCGAACCTGGTCAGCCGGGCGGATCCCCCACCGCCGACCAGGACGGCGTCGAGGCCGCAGTCGGTGAAGGCGCAGTCGGTGAGTTCGGCCCGCGAGCCGTCGAGGATGTGCAGGCCGTGGCCACGCGCGCCGCGGACCTGGGTGCGCTCGATGGTCGCGGTGGCGCCCTGGACCAAGACGATCCCCTGCGCGCCGGGGCGGTCGATGACGCAGTCGTGGAGGGACGGCGTCGAGCCCGCTCCGACGAGCACACCGACAGCGTCCACTTCAGACAGCGTGGTGCTGCCGACGGACAGCGTGCTGTTCTCCTCCACCACGATGGCGGGCCCGGAGATCCGGCTGATGCGGCAGTCCCGCAGCGTGCCGCCACCGCCGTCCGCGGCGAGGAACGCACCCGCCGATTCCGTGACGACGCAGTCGATGAGCCGGGGCGCGCCGCCGGACCGCGCGACCACGGCGGTGGTGGCGATACCGCGCAGTTCGCTCCCGCGCAGCTCCGCGCCGCCGCCGTCGAAGACCAGCACGCCCGCGCCGCCGGGGTTGGTGACCACGCAGTCGCGGCCGAACAGTTCGGCGCCGCCGCGCACGGCCACCGCGACGCCGGACTCGGCGGCGACGGTGCACTCCTCCATCCGCAGCGCCCCGGCCCGCAGGTCGACGGCCACCTCGCCGTCGCGGTGCGCGATGACGACACCCGACACCGACGCGTGCTCGGCGGCCAGGTTCAGCGCGGGCTCGCCGGTCGACTCGATACGGACCTCGCCCGCCGCGCCCGCGCCGGAGAGGGTGATCTCCCGCTCGATGACCACGGACTCCCGGTAGACGCCGGGCCGCACGGAGATGACGTCACCGTCGACGGCGGCGGCGATGGCGTCGTTGATGGTGCGGAAGCAGTCGGCGTCGGTGGCGGAGACGCCCAGCACGGACCGGGTCCCGCTCACGCGTCCAGCCATCCCGGCGCTCCCGTCTGGTCGGTGTCCGGGCGGTGGGGGTTGCCGCCCAGGTAGTCCAGGAGCCCTTGCCGCTCGTCGACACCGGCCACCACCCGCCGGACATCGGCGACGGCGTGCTCGGTGGGGGTGGGGGGTCGCTGGCTCATCGGCTCTCCTCGGTACCTGGGGTGCGGTTCACGCCGCGGGAAGCGCGCCGAACCAGTGCGCGGCGTCGGGGTGGTGCGGGATCTCGACGGCAGAGCGCGCCTCGGCCGCGGCGCGCAGGGCGGTGAGGGCCCGCTCGACCGGGGCGCCGTCCTCGGCGAGCAGCACGCGATCGGCCTCCACGGCCAGCACCCGCAGCGCGGTGTGGGCGGGGAGGACGACGTCGTGCCCGCGGTCGTCGTCGAGGAGCCCGTCGAGCCTGCGCGCGGTAGCGCTCCAGATGAGCAGCTCGACGTCGCCCGGCACGGCGGCGCCCACGGTGGCGACGGCGAGCATGGGTTCGGGGAGGTTGAGGAGTTCCCCTTCGCGCCGTTCGCCCCGCTCGGCGCCCCGGACGACGACGCCGCGCCAGGTCGGCAACCGCCGGAGGCCCGCGGCGAGGCAGGTGTGGAAGGCGGTGTCGTAGCTGCCGGGTTCCTCCGCGAACACGCGGACGACGGCGAGTTCGGTCACCAGCGCGGCGTGCTCGCCCGCGGCCCTGAGGCCCGGTCGCTCGGCGAGCAGCCGGACGACCGCCTGGGTGGCCGAGTCGTAGCGCGTGCCGAGCGCGGCACGGACCTGCCGCCGCTGCGCCTCGGTGCTCACGGCCCCGGCGGGCACGACGCTGGGCACCTTCGTGGGAGTCGGGGCTGCCGTGACCGCGGGCGCCTTGGTCGGGACGGGAGGTTTCACCTCCACTGGACGCGGGGTGAACACGTCGCCCGCGGTGGCGGAGGCGGTCTCGGTGAGGGGCGGCGGGGCGCTGGTGGTCGGCGCCGCCGACTTGGCGGTGGTCACGAGGGGTAGCCCGGTCGGCGGACGCTGGGGGCTTTGCGGCAGGTCGGGCAACGGCTCGATGACCGGCGGCGCGGGCTCGGCCCTGGTCAAGGACACGACCTGGTCCCGGCTCACCCGGGTGGCGGTCTCCGAGTCGGTCGACCTCCGGGCCGCTTCCTCCCGGCGCACCCGCGTGGCGGGCGGCTCGCTCGGCCTCCGGTGCAGGGGAGGCAGCGGAGCCTGGCTGCCCCTAGTGGTGGCCGGGGCGACAGCGAGCTGATCGCCGAGCCGAGTCGAACGCGCTCCGGTTGCCGCCTCGAACGACCGTCGGAACTCCTTGGCAGCGGATGCTTCCTCCTGGCGCACCCGAGTGGTGACCGCCGGGTCGCCCGGCGTCCGCTCGAGCGCCGCCACCTGATCTCGGCTGACGCGCGCGGTGGCGGACGGGTCGACGTCGTCGGGGAGTTCGATGACGGAAAGGACGCCGTCGCGGTCGATCGTGATGGTGGACGGGGCGCGTTCGGACTTCGTCGGGGGTTTGAGGCGTTCGGCCAGGGCGCGGGTGGCCTTCACCGCGCCGGGAGTGGCGGCGATGACGAGGAGGGTGGCGCGGAGGTCGGCGGGGAGGTCCGCGACCAGGGCGCACAGGGCGTCGAACACGGGGGCGGGCAGCTCGTCGGCCGCGACCAGCAGTTCGGGGTAGGGGCCGGTCGGGGTGTTCAGGGCCGCGTCGAGGACGGTGGTGTCGGGGCGGGCCAGGAGGCCGCGGGCGATGACGTCGAGGGACCAGCCGGGGGCGAGGCGGTAGCGGGCGGGGGCCGTCTGCGCCAGGCCGGTGACCGGGGCGGACCAGCGGTCGACCACCGGGGCGCAGGCGGGCCGGTAGACGCTCTCCACCACGAACGGTTCCCACGTGGGCCGCACCGGGGCGCCGTGCCGCATCCGGACGGCGGCGCGCAGTTCGAAGGCCACGGCCTGGGCGATGTCGACCTCGTCGCGTTCGCCGTAGTGGGTCAGGACGGTCCGCACGCGGACGTCGTCGGGGAACCGGCGCAGGACGTTGGCCACGGCACGGGGTGTGGGGGTGGGTTCACCGGGGGCGCCGACGACGAGTGTGGGCCGGTCGGGGTCGGGGACCGCCTGCCGGATGGGGTCGGCGGGACGGGGCGCGGTCGTGGCGCGGATCCACAGCCCCACCGGGATCTCCTCGACGGTGGCGGGGAGGTCGTCGGGCAGGTCCGCCTGCCACGGCGGCTCGGGGAAGCGCTTGCCCGCGGGGCGGGGTTCGTCGTCGCCGTGGGTCGTCCAGCCGGTGGGGGCGAAGGCGTGGCCGTCGGGGAGGGTGACGAGGTCGCCGTCGGGGGCGGTGACCTCCATGCCGAGGCGGTCGGCCAGCCTGCGGGCGAGGGGGACGACGCCGTCGGCGGGGTGGGCGGGGGTGTGCAGGCGGATCGCGGGTCCGACGTGGTCGTCCAGGTCGGCCACGACCCAGGGGTCCAACCGCGACACGGCCTCGCGCGCCGATTCCCCGACGACGACCGACGTGCGGTCGGGCTCCGGTGCCAGGGCGGCGGCGTACGCCACGGCTTGCTCGTCCGCACCCGGCTCGCGCACGACCACCGCGTGCCCCGCCCGCTCCACCGCGACCGCCACGACACCCTCCTCGCCGGAACTTCCCGCCGGGCACCTGCCCCGCACCCACCACACGGCCGGGCGGCCCCCGGCGGTTCACCACCGTCGGTGAACTTTCGGTGGCCTCAGCCACCACCTCCCCGGCACCACAGCCGCGACGCACTGCTCAGCGAGGCCAACTGCCTGCCTTCCTGAGCAGAACAGCCACGGCCAGGACCTCGGCTGCTCCTGCCACCAACTCCGTGGCGACGCCGAGACCTGAGTTGTCCACAGGCCGACCACGACCACCCCAGTGACCAATTGCGCCGAATAGACTGAAGAAATAGGGGTGCCCCTGGCGGGGGACCCCTGCGCGAGCGAGCGGCATCAGGTCGGCCTGGCGCTCGCACCTGCCGGCAGGCAGGTGTGAGCGAGGTCTCCGGCTGTGGGTCAGGTCGGGTTCTCGTTGTCCGGGTCGGGGTCTTCGACCGAGGCCGGGGGGAAGGGGCGGCCTCGGGGTGGGAACTCCAGGACCCGGGGTTCCTCCGCGTCGGAGCCGATGACCAGGGCGATGATGTTCCACGTGCCGATGGCGGCGGCGATCTCCGCGATGAAGCCCGCGTCCACCGGGCCGTCGGTGATGACTCGGTAGCGGCCGCCGGTGAAGTCCATGACGATGTCGGTGCCCAGCAGGGGGATGGGTTCGCCGCGGCGGGCCAGGTCGCGCATGCGTTGGGCGTCGGCGGTGCGGAGGTGGCGGGCCAGGGCTTCCGCGCGCTCCTTCGCGCCTGGGGTGTCGTCGGCGGATTCGAGGGCCGTGTCCAGTTCCTCGCCTACCTCGTCCACGTGGGACAGCCAATCCGGATTGTCCGAAGTGGATAGTGACGCGTAGTCGGTCGCGATGCCGTGGGGTAGGCCGCGGGGTGCGCCCGGTACCGGATCGCCCGGGATGAAACGGTTCTGGGCGTCCAGTGGGATCGCGTGCACCCGGCCGAGGCTGGGAATGGCGTCGGGGGTCGCGGGGACGATCGTGCCTTGTTGGGGGTCGACGAGGGAGACCACGCCCTCGTGGTTGACCACGTTCCACGCGTGTCCCCGTCCGCCGCCCGCGCCGAAGGCGATGACCATGGCGTCGGCGCCGTGGCCCGCGCGGGTGACCCGCTCGATCACCTCCGCCAACGCCTGGGGGCCGGTGCCGATGAACTCAGGCGCGTACGAGGTCCACTCCGCCGCCTGCGTCACCGCCCCGCGCGGGGCCTGGCCGGGGGTGCCGATGCCCGCCACCCGGGGCACGCCGTGGTAGGTGGAGTGGAAGGAGACCACGGCGTCCACGCAGTTGATGTCGCGGCCCGGGTCGGAGCGGACGCCGTTGACCAGGTCCACCCAGGTGTTCGGGTCGCTGAAGCGGGTTCCGGGCGGCACCACGGATTCCAGGGCGTGGACTTCCGACGGCGTGGCGGGGGCCAGGACGTCCCGGATCGCACGGGGACCGGGCGGCTCGGGCTGGGTCACCGGACCGGAGTCGGCCTCGAAGTCGTCCCGAGAGCGCTTCGTCCCGCGCGGGCCGTCCGCCGGGCCCGGACCTGACGTCGGGGTGGCCTTCGGCGTCGACGGTGCCCACGGGCCGGTGACCTCGTCCACCCCGAACCGGCGCAACGGGATCCCTTGGCTGCTCCCGGCGTTGTTCGGATCCGCCTCCCAAGCCTGGTCCTCCTGAACCGTGCTGAGCCCACCGGTCCGGGAGCTCGAGCCGAGGTTCGACGTGGTCGGCGGAACCCGAACCGGCCGGGGCGCGCCCTCCGGCGGCACCACCGGATCAGGTCGCACGGCGGGCTGCTGGATGTCCGGCGCCGCCGTCCGCGCCGCCACCCCGTCGGCGATGTCCCTTGCGGTGAAAGCACTCCCGTTCGGCACGGTGAAGTTGTGCGGTCGCACGTCGAGCCCCAACCCGGCCACGAAGTCGACCACCTGGTTCAGCGCCACCCCGGGCGCCACGTGCAGGGTCCGGCCCTGGTCGTCGCGACCGACGACAGCGGGCGCGGGCGGTGCGGGCGCCGGTGTCCCGTTCGGGTGCAGGGTCGCCCCGTCGCCGGCCCGGGTGATCCCCAACCCCGTCGGCGGCGCGGTGTTCGTGCCGGTCCACACGTCCGCGATGGTGATCAGGCCCTCGCGCAGCGCGTCCGCCTCCCACACCCGGACCCGCACGTCGTCGGTGGTCGTGACCTTCACCGTGCCCGGCGGGGTCGTGCCGCCGCCGAACCAACCCTTGATCTTGCGGCCGAGAGCCGGGACCCAGTTCGTGTTGCGCGGCTTGACGTCCACGAAGAACTCGGTGGTCACGTCGAACAGGTACGACCGGCCGCCCTGCGACTCGACCGTCAGGTCGAACCGGCCGTTCGTCCTGGCGTCCGGGTTCGCGATGCCGCTGTCGGTACCGGCGGTCGGGGCGGTCGACAGGTTCGCGGGGCCGGGTGTCAGCTTGTCGTTCGGGTTCAGCACGGTGCCGCCGCCCTGCCCGGCCGCGGTGATGCCCCGCGTCCAGGTGACCGTGCGCGAGGACCCGCTCAGGCTGACGTCCTCGGTTTCCCGGCCGTGGTCGACCTTGCCGCCGCCCCCGGGCAGTTGCACCTGCCGGAACGTGCCCGGCACGAACCGCCCGGCGATCGACAGGTCGACCAGGTCGTCGTACAGGGCGTGCTTGGCGCCGACGATCCCCCTCGTCGTGTACGTGGGGCCGCTGAACAGCGACCAGCCACCGTTGTGCAGGGCTGTGCCGGTGGTCAGCGAGTGCAGCGCGTACTCCGACGTCGTGCCCTTGTTGGTGTAGGTGGACCGGTTCGCGGCGGCGGTGGTGAAGTTGTTGCGCGGCAGGTTGTTCCCGTTCCCCACCGGCTGGTTCGACATCTGCGCGAAGACCGCCTCGCGGATCGCCTTGACCGTGTCCGAACCCATGGACTCGATGTGCCACTGGGCATCGGGGTCCAGCGTCTGCTGCTGGACGTGGTTGGCGTCGGTCGGCGGCAGCTTCAGCGGGTTCTGCGCCAGCACGTCGAAGGTGGGCGCGGTGGTCGGCGCGGTCATCGCGGGCGACGACCGGGGGTCCGGCGCGACCAGGTCCACCGACCCGTTCACCGTGACCGGCGTGGTGGCCATGTCACTGCGGTTGAACAACCGGGTGATGTTGAGCGTCATCGTGTCCGCCGCGGGCAGCGGGGTGCGGACGCGGGAGATCTCCAGCGAGTACGTGACGTCGTGGGACGCGCGGTCGAGCTGGTCGAAGGTCAGCAGCCGCATCGGCTTGAGCGTCTTGCTGCCCGGCGCGACCTCCGACTCCGCGACCTGCCTGCTGACACCGGTGAGCGCGCCGAACATGCCGAGCTTCGACCCGGGACCGACGGTGACCGAACCGTCGGGGTTGGTGGTGCGCGGCGCGGCCGTGCGGTGCAGCGCGTCGGTCTGCAACCCGGCGGAGAGCTGGTAGGAGCCGGTGTTCTGCTGGGCGTTCGTGGTGGTGATGTAGGAGTAGGTGGTCTGCGAGTTCGGCACCAGCGGCGTGATCCGCGACGCGGGCCGGACCACCGCGGGGGGCGCGGGCTGGGCCGTGGGCGTCGCGACGATCCGGATGTCCACGACGTCCTGGTAGAACGGGTCGTTGTTCGGGATGGACACGATGCCGCTGTCGCTCAGCACGTCCTTGAGCGACAACATCCCCCGTGGACTGCCGAACAGCTCCGTCAGCCGCTCCAGCACGTCCCGCTGCCACTTGCCCGTCACGCCGAGCTCGTCGAGCCGCGCCCGCGCGCCCACGAGCGGGTCCGGCCCGTGCATGCGGGAGTTGAAGACCGTTGTCGTGCCGTGGGAAACGTAGCCCGGGCCGCCGTTGATCAGGTGCTGCGTCGCGCCGGTGGGGGCGGGCGCGTTCGGCAGCACGGCCGTGATCTCCGGCGGCACCGGCAGGCCGCTCTGGGTGAACAGCTCGGCCGCCGTGCGCGCGGGGAGCTGCACGAGCACGCCATCCGGCTCGTCCACGGTGACCGGCACGGTTTCCGTGGTCGCGGTCTTGATGCTGTTGCGGATGTTGACGTCGCCGGTGTAGGTGTAGCGGACGTCCATCGCCACCCACACCGTCGGGCCCTTGTAGTTGTAGAGCTGACGGCCACCGGGCGTGAGTTCGCTCGTCTTTCCCCTGCCCCAGCGCTTGTTCCCGCCGAACACCATCCGCACCCGGGCGCCCCACGGCGACACGCGCCGGGGCATCGCGTCGAAGGCCAGTTCCGCCTCGGCGCCGAACTGGCGGTGCTTGGTGTTGTTCACGACCAGGTCGCCGTCCTGCCTGCGCTGCAACTGGCCGTCCTTGCGCACATCGACCACGCGCGGCGCGGAATAGGCCGCGGTGGCGGACAACGAGCCGTTCATGTCGGTCAACCGGCCGGGTTCGACCAGCTTGTGCGGGCCGCCGACCTCACCGTTGAGGCCCAGCACGCTGAACCCGCGCCGTCCGACCTGGGACACGAACCCGCGCACCGCGTTGGCCGCCGCGGTGCCCGGGCGGGTCAGGTTGGAGAGCTTGTAGCGGATCTGCCGGTTCGGCAGGCCACCGCCGCGGTTGGTCTCGGTGACGGTGCGCGTGCCCCACGACGGCCACATGCCGCCCGCCCACGGGGAACGCCGGGTGACCGGCGCGGGCATGTTGGGCGGCGGGGCGGGCACGGGCAGCGTCTCCACGCTCTTGGCGAGCACGATGTCGAGTGCGTCGACGCTGTTCTGCGTGACCCGCACGTGCTCGATGCCCGCGAACTCGCCGAACAGCTCCGGGTCGACCACCACCGTGCCGTTGGCCAACGCGGGCGGGGTGCCGACGAACAGGCCCGGGGTCATCGTGCTCGCCGTGACCGGCTGGTCGGACCACGCGAACTTGTCGACCGGCGCGGACACCGTGACGGCGTTGTGGAACGTGCGCTTGCTCAGCTGCGGGGTGTTGGCGGCCAGGTTGACGTTCTGCGTGAGCGCGTTGGTGATTTCGGCGGCGGTCGGTTCGGTGAGCCTGTCGGCCGAGTTGGGGCCGAGGGTCATCTTGCCGCCCATGAAGACCCGGCGGAACCAGTTGGGCTCCACCGTCTGCCGGTGGACGACGACGATTTCCATGGTGCCGTCGAAGCCCCGGTACTCGCCGCCGTACGCGGTGACGCGCCCGTCGCGGCCGTTGGTGCCGACGATCGACGCGCGGCTCCGCTCCCAGGTGCCGGAGACGACGAACCTGGGCAGCGCGGACGACTGCGTACCGCCGCCCTCGGGCTTGCCGGACGGGCGGTCCTTGAAGATCGGCCGGAACTCGAAGCCGAGGCCGAGACGCGCGTTGCGGCTGAGCTGGTCGTTGCGCCTGCGCTGCGAGGTCGCGTGGTCCTGCACGGTCGCTTTCGCCTGCCCGGAGGGGAAACTCCCGGCGGGCGGGGTGATGGAAGCGTAGATCTCGAGGGTGTGCTGGAAGCCGCCGGAGATCCAGTTGACCTCCTCGCCGCCGTGCAGCGCGTTGTAGAGGGCGGTGACCGTCTTGGGGTCGCTGTCGAACTTCTCGTTGACCGCGTCCTGGCCCGTTTGGTCGAGCCCGTTGGTGATGAAGGTGACGATGTCGTTCTTGCGCGGCACGGCGGTGATGTCGTCGGTGCCGATCCGGTAGGGCTGGTTGCCCGCGGTGCGCGGCGAGGAGTTTGTCGGCGAGAGGTGTTGCGGGATGGGCAAACCGAGTTCCCGCGCCACGGGAACGGGAATGGTGACCAGTTCCGTGACCGTGCCCTGGGTGGGCGCGTTCGCACCGACCGCGACGTCGAGCGTGCGGGTGACCTGGTAGACCAGCTCGGGCTGCGTGGCGTTGCGTTCGACCGCGGACTCGTTGCCGCGGGTGTAGCCGCCGGTGCGCTGGCTGGCGAAGTCGCTGAACAGGCCGAGGAACCACTGGAAGTCGCTCGTGTCCATG
Source organism: Actinokineospora auranticolor (assembly GCF_041897805.1). Taxonomy (GTDB): domain Bacteria; phylum Actinomycetota; class Actinomycetes; order Mycobacteriales; family Pseudonocardiaceae; genus Actinokineospora; species Actinokineospora auranticolor. The sequence continues at coordinate 3,055,981 of NZ_CP154825.1, read as the reverse complement.
CCCGCGGCCATGCCGAGGGCGGCGGTGATGTCGCTGCCCTTGTTGATGACCGACGACGGCGCGGTGCCCGTGCGCTGCTCGTCGACCTTGTTGGACGGGCCGAGCAGGCTCACCTGCGGGGCGCCGTTGGGCGTGACCACGACCTGCTGGCCGCCGATGGTCTCGGTGACGCGGCCGTTGTCGCGCATGTGCCGAACACCCGGCGAGGACAACAGGTCCGCGACCGACTTGCGGTGCTGGGCGCCGACCTGCGTGGTGATGCCGTCGGTGAAGGCCGTGGGGACCCGGACCGCGTCGGAGGTGAGCTGGTCGCGGCCGTTGTCCGGCAGCGCCACGGGAGCGGTGTTGGTCGGCACCACGGCGGGCACCCGCATCCCGACATCCACTGTGGACACCGCGGGGTTGGGGTTGCCGATCCGGGTGGCGGTGATCTCGATGTCGGTCTCCACCCACGCCCGGTCGGCGGTCCGCACACCGGGCCTGCTGGTGTTGTTCGACGTCATGCCCTGGTTGCGCCTGAGGGTGAACCCGGCGGAGGCGACCGGGCGCAGGAACGGGACGACGTCGACGATCGGCACCAGCGACACGAACGGCACGCGGACCGGCAGGTTGGACGACGTGGAGATGGCGACGGGGTTGGCCGCGTCGTCGCGCACCGTCTTGACCACGTCGGGGTGGGAGTTGGGCACGGCGTTGACGGTGGCGGACTTGCGCGTGTCCCCGGGGCGCTTGGGGGTGCCGGTGAGCAGGACACGGGCCTGGGTGCCGTCGCCGAGGGTGACGGTGATCTCGTGGCCCTGGTTGATGATGTCGTCCAGGTGCTGCTCGACGGCCTGGCGCGCGGCCTGCCCCGCCTGCCCCGCGATGGCCGCGTTCTGGTCGCCGAACAGGCCGGTGACCGAGTTCTGCACACCGGTGGTGTCGCCCATCCGCTCGACGGCGATCCGCTCGGCGAAGGGCACGTCGGTGAGCAGGGTGAGGCCGCGTTCGACGTCGCCCTGCTTGGCGGCGTTCTTGGCCTCCGCCGCGAGGTCCTTGGCGTTGCGGGCCGTGTTCGCGGCCGAGGTGGCCGCCGCGGCGGCGGCCTGGGCGGCGGTGTCGGCGTCGTCGCGGGCGGTGGTGAGCTGGTTGTACAGGTTGTCGACCAGATCGGCCTGCTGGTCGGCCTGGGTTTGGGCCTCGTTGGCCTCGTCGCGCAGTTGTCCCGCGGTCCGCGTGTCCCGCACGATCTGCGCGGACATGGGGTCGCGTTGACCGGTCAGGGTGACGATCTCGGCTTCCTGCTCCGCGACGGTCCGCTCGCGGGGATCCGGTGCGGTGCTCTGCGGTGCGCTCTGCTGGGCGTTGCTGGGACCCGCGTTCTGCTGTGCGGCCGCCGCTTTGTCGCGAGCGATGTCCCGTTTGGTCTGGTCGACCTGGTTCTGCAAACCTTCGATGCGTTGGGTCAGTTGGCCTTCGCGTTCGGTGAGCAGGCGCAGGTCCTCGGCGGCGGTGTCCGCGAGCCCCAGGCGGCGCTGGGCCTCGTTGTGCAGGCGCAGTTCGGTGGCGGCCTCGGTGGTGATCCGGGTCTGGAGGCCGACGGCGGTGGCGACCGCGTCCGCCGCGGCCTGCCGCTGGGTGATGGTGGTCTGGTGGTGGGTGTTGGTCTGCGTGGCGGCTTGGGTGGCGGCCTGGGTGCGTTGGCCCGCCGTCTGGGCGCTGGTGTTGGCCGCGGTCGCGGAGACGTGCGGACCGCGGGCGGCGGCGTGCGCGGCGGCCTCCTGGGTGCGCAGGGCCGCCAGTCGCGCCTGGGTGCCGCGCCGGGTCCGGGTGGCGGTCTCGAGTTGGGTCCGCAGTGGACGGTGGGTCTCGACGAGGGTGTCGAGTTCGATCTGGGCGCGGTCGCGTGCGGTCTGGGCGACCAGGGCCGCCGCGGGGGTGGCCGCGTTGTTCATGCCGGTCTGCGCGTCCGTGACCCGCTGCGCGATGACGTCTTCCTGCTGGTCGGCCCGGTCGTTGCGCTGCTGGAGCAGGCCCTCGGCGCGAACCTGGTCCTCCAGGGTGGCGACCTCGGTGTTGATCTGGCCGCGGATCTGGTTGAGCCGCTGGATCAGCGGCGCGGCAACGGCTTGGGTGGCCGCGACCGCGGCCTGGGCCTGCCGGTTGGCCTCGTTCGCCGCGACAACCTGGGCCTGCGCGGACCGGCGCTGCTGCTCGGCCGCCAGCACCGAGCGCTCGGCCGCGGTCTGGTGGCCTCGGGCGTCGGTGACGGCTTGCGCGGCGAGGTTCGCCACGTTGGCGATGGGCCGCCGCCCGAACGAGTCACCGATCGCCTGCGGCCCGGTGCTGCCCGCGTTGTCGAGGGTCGGCCCGCCGATGAACTCCCCCGCCGGGTCGAGCGTGATCGCCCAGACCTTGCCCGCGGGTGGGGTCTTGGTGCCCCAGGTGCCGTCCTGGGCATCGACGTGGGAGACGACCCCGTCCTGGTTGACGATGTTCCACGCGTGCCCGTCCTTGGCGCCGGGCGGTGTGGTGAACACCAGGGCGTCGGTGCCGTGCCCGCCCTCGCGGACGCGCCGCACCACCTCGTCGACGGCGGCCTTGCCCTCGCCGATGTACTGGGGCGCGTACCCGGTCCGCTCCCCCGCCCGGCCCGCGCTCTGCCTGCCGGTGCCCGCGTCGGTGGCCTGACCCCGCCAGGTCGAGTGGAACGCGACGGTGGCGTCGACGCAGTTGAGGGTGCCGCCCGCGGGGTTGATGGACCCGACCCACCGGCGGAAGTCGCTGAACCGGCCGGGCACGGAGAAGGCGGGCTTGCGTCGTTGGACCTGCGGGGCGACCTCGACCTTGCGCCGCTTCACGCCTTGGCCGTCCGGCCCGGCGGTCGCGACGGCGGTCTGGGGCGTCTTGGCGGTGGTGGGGAGGGAAGGGGTGCTGGTCGTGGGCCGGGTGAGTTCCGACTCGCCGACCTTGTCCTTGCGACCCGCGTCCGCCCGCCGCTTTCCGCCTGCGGTGGATTGGGTGGCGCGGGGCAGTCCCTTGCCGGACGGACCAGGTGTGGTCGCTGTCGAGTTGGCCTGGCTCACCGTGCTTGACGTGCTGCCCTGGCCCACGGCCTTGGTAGCGGCCGACTGCGCGGCGCCACTCTGACCGGAGTTGGTCTGGCTGACCCCGGCCTGCGTGGAACCGGTCTGACTCGCCGTGCTCGGTATGCCGTTCTGGCCCACAGCCACCTTGTTCGCCGCGGCGCCGTTCTGACCGGAGTTGGACTGACTGGTGCCTGCCTGCGTGGAACTGGTCTGGCTCACCGTGCTCGGGGTACCGCCTTGCCCCACCGCGACCTTGTTCGACTGCGACTGCGTGGCCCCGCTCTGCCCCGAGGTGGACTGGGTGGTCCCGGCCTGGGTCGAGCTGGTCTGGCTCATCGTGCTCGGCGTGCCGCCCTGGCCCACCGCGACCTTGTTCGAAGTCGACTGCGACTGCGCGGCGCCGCTCTGGCCGGAGTTGGACTGGGTGGTGCCGGTTTGGGTGGCGGTCGTGGCGGTCTGGGACGTGGTTTGCGCTGTGCTCGGGGCGTTGGTCGTCGAGGTCGTCGAGGTCGAGGTCGTCGAGGTCTGAGCGGTTGTGGCCGGGGTGGTCGAGGTCTGGGACGTGCTCGTGGACGTCGTCGAGACCGGCTGCGTTTGTGCGGTGGCCGGGGTGTTGGTCGTCGAAGTCGTGGGGGCTGTCGTCGTCGAAGTCGTGGTCGAGGGGGTCGTGCTCGGAGTCGTGGTGGGCTGCCCCGCGTTCTGACCACGCGTGGTGCCCTGTGACGTACTGGTCTGCTGCCCGGTCTGGTTGCCGGATTGGCCGACCGTGCCGTTCTGCCCCTGCCCGCCGGTGTTCGTCGCGGTACCGGGGACCTGCGGACCGGGCCCGGCGCCGCCGGGTTGCCCGGTGCCCACCTGGGGACTCAGCGTGCCGCCGGTGACCGGCACGGGTGTGCCTGTCTTGGGTCCGATCAGCCCGCCGACGGTGTCCGTCGGCCCGGTGTTCGGTCCCAGCAGCGGGGCCGTCGGGTCGTCCACCGAGACCTTGTCGTCCTCCACGACGATGTCCGGTCTCGTCACCGGGTTCTCCCCCGTGCCGTTCGCGCCGGGGGTCGTCGGGGGCGGCGGCGTGTGCAGGGCGTCGCCGATCGTCGTACCCACCGCGCCCGCCGTGCCGGACACCGCGCCCGAGGTGGCGGAGTACGGGTTCATCTCCCATTCGCCCTCGGTGATGTACTTGTACAGCGCCTCGGTGAAGGTTTCGTGGAACGCCTCGACACCGATCTCGGTGAGGTGGTGCGGCACGGCCTTGTGCCAGTCGAACTTGCCCTTGGCGATCTTGCCCAGCCACGAGTCCAGACCGGACGTGGAGACGTGCGCGATGGCCTTGCCGATCCCGGCCAGCGGCAGGGTCAGCGCGCCGCCGAGCGCGCCGACCGCCACCGCCGACAGCGTGTACTTCGGGTTCCACTCCGTGCGGCTGCCCATGCCGAACTGGATGAGCTGGGCCAGCACGTCGATCACCAGCTGGAACGCGATGCCCAGGAGCTCCGCCTGCAGCACCCGGATCAGCAGCCTGCCCAGCAGCGTCTTGAGCAGCCACCGCACGATCGCCATGCGGGCGGCGAGCCAGGCCATGCTGCCGCCCGCGGTCGGGCCCGCCATGGCGATGGCCCAGGCGATCTCGACGATCAGCGAGACCAGCGTCAGGATCGACACGATCTTGACGTACTCGACCTCCAGCGCCAGGTCCCGCAGGAACTTCGCCAGCGCCCGGAACTGCTCGTCGGCGATGGAGAGGTAGTTGTCGCTGCCCTCGACGTACGGGGCCATCCGGTTGGCGAAAGCCAGTTCGGCGGCCCCGGTGAAGGTGGACCGGATGCCGGCCACGGCCCGCCGCAGGTCCGGCGCCAGTTCGCCGGTCAGCCGGTTGGCGGTGGTCTCCCACGCGTCCGCGAGCGCCCGCAGCTTGTCCTCGTTGGCGTCCGGCCACTCCTCGCCGGTGAGGACCTGGAACAGCTTGCGCACCTCGTCGGAGACCATCATGGCCATGGCCGGTCACACCTCCACGTCGATCACGTCAGGGACCACTGGCGTGGACCGGTCAGGGCGGTACGGCGGCGTTGGCGTCCTCGTCGGTCTCGCGGAAGACGCCCGCGGTGGTGATGGTGCGGCTCCCGGTCTCGCCCAGGGACTTCTGCAGCAGGCGCAGGAACTTCAGCGCCTGCTCCTCGCCGGGGCGGTAGCCGGAGTCGAACTTCTCCCCGATCTCGCCGGTGCCGCCCGCGCCGCGGTTGGTGTCGGCGGCGATGAACAGCTGGTTGCAGATGTCGACCGCCAGGTCCACAGTGGCCCGGATGTTCACGCCGCCGTTGCGCAGCGCCTCGGGGTCGACCGCCAGCCTGCTCACCGCGGTCCCCCCTGCGGGGTGCCGTTGGCGACGGCGGTGTCGAACATGGCGTCGAGTTCGCTGATCAGGTCGTCGGCACTGTCCTTGGTGAACGACATGCCGTTCGGCATCACCCCGGCGAAAACGCTTGCGGTGGCCGCCGCCGCCTGGTCCTGGGCCTTGGCGACCACGTCGACCAGTCGGGCGGCCAGTTCGCCGGGGGCCAGGTCGCGCCAGCGGCGGCCGTGGAACTTGAGGCCGACCAGCTTGCCCTGGCCGTCCACAGTGGCCTCCACCATCCGGTCGTCGGCCGCGACGGTCGTGCTCGCCTCGGCCACCTTGGCCACGGCCTCGGTGATGCGCGTCTGCTGCTCCCGCAGCTCGACCAGCGCGGCGGCCAGTTCGTTGTGCAGTGGTGTCGACATCCGTTCCTCCTACGAGGTCGTCGCGGTCTGCTCGGTGGTGCGGGTGGGCTGCTCGACGGGCTTGCTCCGGGCACCGGTGCGCAGGTGCACGTGCGTGGTGACCAGCGGCTCGTCGATCTCGGGGGCGCCGCTGTCCGGGCGGCCGATGACGCCGTCGCCGATGTCGGTGTCGGTGCCCCAGACCTTCTCGTCCTCCGACAGCCAGGTGGTGCGCTCCCGCTCCTTCTCCTCGCGGCCCGCGCCACCCGCGCCCCCCATCCCGCCCATCATCGGCGGCATGAACGGCATCCCGCCGCGCTGGTCCTCGCGCCCGTCGACCGACCCCGGGCCGCCCGCGCCCGCACCCGCGTCGCCGCCGCGCCCCGACCAGTCCGACCACCCCTCGCCGGAACCGGACCCGAAGGCCCCGTCCGAGCCGACGCCCGCGCCGCCACCGGCCGCGCCCCAGGCGTCGAGACCGCCCGCGCCGCCGCCCGCGCCTTCGGCCAGCTTGCCGAGCTGTTCGGCGTTGAGGTCGACGCCGGGCAGGGAGCCCGGGGTGGAGCCGGGGCCGAAGCTGGCGCCGCCGTTGGCGCCCCCCGAGGAGCCGGGCAGCTGCGGGGACAGCGGATCCCGTTGGCCTGGCTGCCAGCCGTCGTCGCCGATGGTGCCGTCGGGTCCGTCGCCGACCACACCGGGGATGTCCCCGATGCCGCCGGGGCCGCCGTTGGCCGGGTCGCGGCCCGGTCCGGTGCCGGGCAACCGCCCGACACCGCCGCCGTTCGGACCGGGGAGCAGTGTCGGGAAGCCGCCGGGGCCGCCGTTGGGGCCGCCCGCGCCGGGCAGGTTCCCGACCCCGCCGGGGCCGCCGTTCGGGTCGTGGAGGCCGGGCAGGTTCCCGGTTCCGCCGGGACCGCCGTTCGGGCCGTTCGGGCCGCCGGTGAGGGAGTCGTTGAGCCCCGGGATGTTCGGTCCGTTGCCTTCGGGGCCGCCGTTCGGCGGGTCGATGTCGCCCTTGCCGTTGAGGTTCGGCACGTTGCCGTTGCCGCCGCCGCTGCCGTTGGGGGGCGGCGGGACGGTCGTGGGTGGCGGCGGGGGCGGGGTGTCGCCGGTGCCGTCGGGGCCGCCGTCGGGTGGGGTCGGGGGCAGCGTGCCGATGGTCGGCGGCGCGTTCTCCTTGAGGGTGCCGAGGCCGCGCGCGCTGCGCCGGTACGCGGTCTGGAGCTTCTCGAACTCCACGCGCGCCCGCTCGTCCATCTTCGTCAGCTCGGTGCGGATGTAGGTGCTGATGGCGGTGTTCGCCTGGTCCCAGGTGGACTGGAGGGTGAGGTCGCCGTCGACGACCGGCATCCCGGTCGGCATCACCGGTTTCGCCAGCCGGTTGGAGGCGTAGAGCGCCATCGAGTCCTTGATGTACTGCTCGGCCTTCGCGCGGTCCTTCGCACCCCACTGGTCCAGCAGGTACGGCGGCAGGCCCCAGCTCGCCATGTCCTTGGTGGCCCGGTCCAGGCCCTGGTGCTGGATGTGCTGGTGCACGCTCTCGATGAACAGCATGGCCGTCTTCGCGGGCTCCTCCCAGAGGAAGGTCCGCGAATCCCACCAGATGCCCGCCATGTTCTTGCCGAAGGTGGACAGCGCGTCCGCGGCCTCGGTCAGCCCGGTCGCGGTGGCCGGGGTCCGGTCCTCCGTGATCTGGTGGCGCAGGTCGTTGAAGGTGAAGGCGAGCCTGCGCAGGTTCGACTGGATCGCGAACGCCGCCTTGCCCTTGAAGGCGCTGTCGTCGCTGTCGAGGCCGTCCGCCCAGTACTTCGAGATGTCGGCCTTGTTGGAGAGGAAGGTGGTGTAGGCCGTGACGACGGTCGAGGAGTCGCGCAACCGCTGGACGTCCATCAGCCCGGTCTTGCCGGAGAACAGCGGCAGCGCGATGCTCTCGATGTCGTTGGTGGCGGTGTTCCACGCGTGGTAGGCGCCCTGGTTGTGGTCGACGCCGAAGTAGTACTTGTCCCAGGCGTGGTAGGAGTAGGAGTTCGCCGAGGAGCCCGGCGGGGTGAACTTGAACCAGGTCTGCGGCGTCTCGCCGGTGCCCGCCGCGCTGTCGAGCACGGCGTGCAGGTCGCTGCCCTGCCCGGTGACCGCGAACAGGATCTCGGAGAACGTCGCTCGGCTGAAGTCCCCGGTGGGTGGGACCTTGGGGTCTGGCATGGTGGCTCCTCGACTGAAGTCCCGTGGTTTCCGACTGGTCGAGCCCGGGTGTCAGCGGTCGCGGCACGCGGGCGGCGGGTGGCCCGCCGGGTCGGGGACGGCGCCGGGCGGGGAAGAGGGGGTGGGGGCGGGGCGTACCCGGCTCAGGCGCGGCCGCCGGTGTTGAAGTCGGGGTACTCCGCGACGAACCGCGTGATGTCGTACTGGGCCAGGTCGTCGGTCTCCTTGAACACGTCCTTCGCCGCGACGAGCGCGTTGCGGAACCTGACGATCGCCTGGCGCATCTTCTCGTTCTGCTGCTCGACCGAGCCGCCGAACCCCTTGCCCTTGTTGACCAGGTCCAGCGCGGCGTCCCACTTCTGCGTGCCGGGCTGGAGCTCGAAGTCGCCGTCGAGCGGGTTGGTCGGCGACTCGGTGGCCTCGTGCAGCAGGTCGTGCTCCATGTCGTCGAGCACGGCGATCAGTTGGTTGTACTTGGTCTCGTCGAAGGTGATGTGCTGACCCATGACTCTTCTTCTCCGTCTCGGATGGGGTGGGGACCGGCCGGGCGCCGGGTCCACGTGGATTTATCCACTGTGGACACCGGCGTCCCGGGTGGGTCACCCGAGCATGATCCCCTGGCCGCGCAGGTCGCCCTCGCCGAAGATCTCCTGCGCGTTGATCGACCCCAGCGACTGGGCGTTCAGCTTGGTCTCCATGTCGGTGTATGTGCCGGTCCAGGTGGTCTGCGCCTCCTGCCACACCGGGGTCGCCTTGCCCTGGGTGGCGACCTCGATGTTCTTCAGCGACGCGTTGAGGTTGGTCAGGATGTCGCCGAGCTGGCGGACGTACATGTAGAGCTGCTCGTTGAGCTCGAGGTAGCCGTCGTGGTCGATGTCGAACGCGGTCATGTCCGTGTGTCCTTTCGGGAGGGTGGGGAAGGCTCGCGGGATCAGACGTTGGCTGCGCCGTCGGCGTCGTTCTGGGTGTTGCGGTTGGTCTGCAGCAGGCCGTTGGCCTTGCCGTTGAGCACGTCGAGCTGGTTCTTCACCAGGGCGAAGTCGGCGGTCCAGTCGCCGATGGCGGCGGCCAGCTTCATGCCGGAGGTCGAGTTGTTGACCGCGGGCAGCATGCCCTGGATGTTCATGACGCCCTTGTTGAGGTCGGCCATGCCCTGCAGCGCGGTGTCGGTCGCGGTGATGATCCCCTGCAGGGTGGCGTCGTCGTAGGCATAGCGTGCCATGGTCGGTTTCTCCTTCTGGGTGTGGTTTTCCCGCGTTCCGCCCGGAGTGGGCGGAACGCTCGGCTTCGTCGTCGGTCAGGTGATGCGGTCGAGCACCGGCCCGGTGGGCAGGAGCGCGATCAGGTCGGCCGGGACCTGGGCCGCGGTGTCAGCGGGGTGGCCGAGCGCGGTCGCGGCGTCGGCGCTGGCAACCGGGTACTTGGTGCCCGCGTCGGTGACCAGGTACATCCCCGCGCCGGGCACCCCGGGCGCGGGCCGGGTGCGCACCAGCGTCCCGGCGCCCGGTTCGACCTCGACCCGGTCGGCGGTGCGGGTGTCGCGTTCGGCGCCCTGGGTGTCGGGGGCGCGCTCCCCGCCGATCTTCCCGCGCACGACGAGTTCGGCGGAGTCGCCGTCCCACCGCACGCACGGGGTGCCGCCCGCGAGGTCGAGGGGCGCCGGGAGTTCGGCGGGCATGGCGGTCTGCCAGTCGGGTGCGGGCAGCAGGGTGGCCTCGGCCACGGCGGACGCGGTGACCTGGCGGGGCGGCTCCTCGGCGGCGGGGTCGGCGACCAGCAGCGCGGCGACGGTGTCGGTCACCGGCAGCAGCCCGGTGGGCTGTGCGAGGTAGAACTTGCGTCCCACAACGGCTTCCGGCACCTGGATGAGCTGTCCGACCGCGGTCGGCCTGCCCGCGATCGTGGGGCCTTCGCCGCCGCGGCGCACCTTGGGCGGGCCCAGGTCGGGTCCGGCGGGCAACGCGTTGAGCCAGGACTCGGTCACGGGTACGGCGGTGCCGGGGTCGAGGCCGAGCGCGGCGGGCACCCAGGTGGCGGTGACGCGCATGCGGCGGTCGCGCCAGGCGAGGTGCGTGGCCCCGTCGGGGGCCCGGACGAGGAGCGCGCCGTCGGCCGCGGGCACCGGGTCGGGTGTCGTGCCGATCGCCAGCGCCACACCGGGTCCGTCTGTTGTGGACATCGCGCAGACCGCCCACCGGCGGACCGGGCCACCCGCGGCGGGCAGCGAGTCCGGGGCACCCATGATGCCGATCGGCCCGCCCTGGGGGACCCCCGCGAGGTCGGCGGTGTCGACGGTGGCGACCTTGGGGTCCTTGCCGAGCATGAGCCGCGCCGAGGCGTAGTTCAGCACGGGCCGGAGCCTGCCGTCCACCATGAGGTAGCGGCTGCCGGTGTCCTCGTCGACGACCAGCGTCCCGGGTTGGCGCCACGCGGTCGCGCCGCCCGGCGAGAGCAGGCCGACGACCAGGACGACGATCAACACCAGCCCGGCGACGGCCGTGCCGCCCGCCAGCCCGACCACGGTCCGCCGCAGTGGTCGGTCGACGGCGTCGGGGTCGACCCGCAGTACCGCGCTCACCAGCCTGCCCACGAGGAACGAGTGCGCCTGGACCTGGTCCCGCCTGCTGTACACGGTCTACCTCCTTCGCTGTCTACCTTGGACACGGGTGGCGCGGCGAAATGGTTCACCGACCGGACAACGGTTTCAGAGCCAGTTCGCGACGAGTCGCGTGTAGACGTCGAGCACCGAGAGGGCGAGCGGGATCACGGCGAGCGCGGTCGCCCAGTGCAGCAGGTCACCCCAGCGGCCCCAGCGCGGCACGAGTTTGCGGCCGGGCAACAGGTGGGCGGCGGCCAGTGCGAGACCGACGCCGACGACTACGGCGGCGAGCAGGAGCGGTCGCAGCGGCGGGTCGGCGTCGCCTAGCCCGGCGACCAGCAGCGTCGTGAGGCCGGCGAACGCGGGCAGCAGGGCGGCCAGCCGGTGGCGGACCGCGGTGAGTTCCCTGGCGTGCAACAACATCAGGACCGCCGTCACGGCGGTGAGGGTCTTGGCGTCCCACCTGGGGTTGACCGCGAGGATGGCCAGGGTGGCGGCGCAGACCGCGCCGAGGGCGACGAAGAACGCCGTGAGGTACGCGTCGGCGCGGTTGGCGCGGTCGACGACCTCGGCGCTGGGCCTCGGGTCGAGGTCCTGCTGGAACTCGGCCGCGCTGGTCGGCACCTGGTCGACGCCGAGCCCCGCGAGCCGCGCGGACACCAGCGGCGCGACCCGGACCAGGCACAGCGCGACCACCAGGGCGATCGACGCGGCGGCGGCCCCGCCGAGCCCGAACCCGACGGCGGCGCCCGCGCCCGCGGTGGCCAGCACCGCGGCGAGGGCGGCGGCGGTGAAGGGCGCGTCCGATCCGCCGACCGCCACCCGCGCGGCAGCGGCGGCGACCGCGGCGGCACCCGCCGCGGCCAGGATTCCCGGTCCGGTGAACGGGTGGTCGGCGGCGGGGACCGCCAGACCGGCGAGCGCGGCCGACGCGATCCCGGCGGTGGCCAGCACCAACGCGGCCGGTCGGTCGCCGAGCCCGCGCGAGGCGGCCGCGGCGGCGAGCAGCAGGACGGCGGCGAGCGATCCGGCGGACAGGACCATCATGGTGCCGGTGAGCCCGGCCGCGAGCACGGCGGTCGCGGCGAGCAAACCCATGACCGCCAGGAGAACGCGGCGGCCGAGCGCGGGCCGCCACCGGTCGTCGCGGGCGGTGAGTCCGGTGTGGACACCGTCGACCAGGTCGTCGAAGTCGACCAGCGGCAGCAGGGCGTCGCGGGGCCGCAGGTGCAGCAGGTCGCCGTCGTAGAGGCCGAGGGCGGCGGTGCCCTGGTCCTCGTCGAGCGGCTGTTCACCCAGCCGCTGCAACACCCAGCCGCCGTGCGCGAGGCCGGTGGTGGCCAGCGCCGGGTCGAGGTGCCCCAGCACGGTGGGCATCAGGTCGGTGAGCGGGACGTGGGCGGGCACGGCGAGTTCCACACGCGACGCGGGCCCGCAGATCGTGAGCCTGCACATCTCGCCGGACCCCGCGGTTGCGGTGGTGGCCATGCCCAGGACACGGGCGCCGGGCGGCCGGGGGTTCAGACCGGTTCGGTGAACACTGGATTACGCGCCGTCGAGCAGGTGGCGGTTGGGTTCCCGGGCGAGGTCGGCGAGGTCGGGCAGCTCGACGACCTCGATGCCGGCGGCGGTGAGGAGTTCGTAGCCCTCCCCGTCGACGAACAGCGTCGGCTCCCGCCAGGCGATGACGACCCGGCCGATCCCCGCGTCGAGGATGATCCGGGTGCAGGTGCGCGGCCGCGACTTGCGCTCGGAGCAGGGTTCGAGGGTGCTGTAGAGGGTAGCCCCGGACAGGTCGCGCGGCACCGGCTTGGCGAGCGCGGATTCCTCGGCGTGCACGACGGGGTCGGTCTCGCGGGAGTACCCGGTCGCCAGGGGCGTGCCGTCGGCGCCGACGAGGACGGCCCCGACGGAGAAGGCCCCGTCGGCGGGCGGGCAGTGGTGGGCGAGGCGGATGGCCTCGCGCATCCAGCGCTCGTCCTGGTTCACGAGGTCTCCTTGGGGAAGTAGCGCAGCAGGACGACGTCACCGATTCGCGTTGCGTCCACCAGCCGCATGCGGTGTCGGGGGAAGTCGCCGTCGCCGAGGAAGCGGGGCGCGCCGGTCTGCCCGACCACGACCGGGGCGATGACGAGGTGGAGTTCGTCGACCAGTCCGGCTTGGAGGAAGGCGGTGTGGATCCGCTGCCCACCCTCGACCATCAACCGCCGCACCCCGCGTCGGCCTAGGTCGTCGAGGAGGGCGCCGAAGTCGATCGTGGCGCCGAGGGAGACCGTGTCGATGTCCAGCCGTCGGGCGACCGCGGCCCCGGCGTCGGTGGTGTAGAGGACCTTGCCGTCGCCGTGGTGGAAGAAGTTCAGCCCCGGATCCAGCTCCCCCGACCCGGACACGACCACCTTGAGCGGGTACGCGGACCGCCCCCGGGCCACCCGCTGGGCCCTCAACTCCGGATCATTGACCAACAACCGGGGATTGTCCCGGCGAACGGTCTCCCCACCCACCAGGATCGCGTCGACCCCGGCCCGCTCCCGGTCGACCCGGGCGAAGTCATCGGCGTTGGAGAGCAGGAGGCGCTGGTCGGTGCGGTCGTCGATGTAGCCGTCGACGCTGACCGCCACACTCGCCAGCACATAGGGACGCACGCCGCTCACCTCCACCTCCTATCCAACCCCACCGCACCACAGGGACGAGCCCAGGTCCATTTACCGGCGGGTACCGACAGCACCCGCGACATTGATCTTGGCTACGGACAACAGGGGCAGCGGGCAACGGTCCGCCCGCGTGGCCGTTGCCAACGCTCCGCCGCCTCGCCTGGACCCACGCCTCAGCCGCCGCCCGCGCGCCCGCCATGCTCCGGGGCGACTTGGCCATGCCTGGTCCATCCCAGATCCGCCGTCCGCGCGCCCGCCGCACCCCGCGACCTAGCCATTCCGGACCCACCCCGAAACCGCCGCAGAATCCCAGCCCCCCACCTGACGCAACGCGCCCCTGCCCTACGCCTTGATTGGGTGGACTTGCTTTGCGTGGGGGGACGAGCCTGCCAAGCTTGCCTGCGGGTGGGGTGGCTTGCCATCCCCACCGCTTTTGCCCCACCGCAGGTCCGTAGGGGCCCCGCGCAAAGCAAGTTCGCCCAATCGAGGCCGCCCGTCTTTTCCGCGAACAGCCGGACCGATCAACCCAGCCACGACCCCAACCGGCACCCCGCAGACCACAAGATGATCAACGCACGCCTCCGGCCCCCACCATCCATCCTAGCCAGGGGGACCGACAGAACCGGAAGATCAACAGCGAGCCTGTGGACAGCAGTGACCGGTTCAGGTGACAAGCCCGCGGCGAGATCGGGTGAACTTCCGCGGGGGTGCCGCCCGTGTAGGGGGCGTCGGCACCGAGTCAGGGAGTCCAGGCGATGAGCACCACGCTGTTCCGCAGGCAGGCCAGGGAAAAGCCGCCCGAGATGCCGGGTGGGGAGTTGTCGCTCCAGGAGCCTCCGGTGTTGCCCGAGACCGTGGGGGGTGGCATGGGTGGGACGCTCATGTACCTGCCCATGGCCATCGGTGGTGGGGCGGCCATGTTGTTCTTCATGGGGCCGCAGAACCCGCAGATGGCGTTCATGATGGCCGGGATGATGGGGCTGATGGGCGTCATGATGGTCGTCTCCCAGCTCGGCCGGGGTGGGGCCGACCGCAGGCAGCGGCTCCGGGGTGAGCGGCGGGACTACCTGCGGTACCTCGCGGGCACCCGGGTCCAGGTGCGGGCCGTGGCCGACCGGCAGCGGACCGCGCTGCGCTGGCGGCACCCGGAGCCCGCCGCGCTCTGGTCGGTCGCCATGACCGGCAGGCTGTGGGAGCGCCGGGCCGCGCACGCCGACTTCGCCGAGGTCCGCATCGGCGTCGGCCCGCAGCGCCTGGCCATGACCATGACCCCGCTCAACACCAAGCCGGTGGCCGACCTCGAACCGCTCTCCGCCCGCGCGCTGCGCCGGTTCACCAACGCCTACACCACGATCGCCGACCAGCCCACCGCCCTGTTCCTCCGCGGTTTCGCCCAGGTCCGCTACCGGGGCGACGACGACACCATCCGCGCCTCGGTCCGCGCCCTGATCGCCCAGCTCGTCACGTTCCACTCCCCCGAGGACCTGCGGATCGCCGTCTGCGCGACCCCCGACCGGCTCCCCGACTGGGACTGGGTCAAGTGGCTCCCCCACGCCCAGCACCCCGTCGAGCAGGACGGCGCGGGCCAGGTCCGGCTGCTCACCGACGGCGTCGACGCCCTCACCGAACTCCTCGCCGCCGAGTTGGCCGACCGCGCCCGGTTCGAGGCCGCCGCGACCCCCAGCCGCGAGGAGCCGTACGTCGTGGTGGTCCTCGACGGCACGACCGTGCCCGCCGAGTCCCGGCTCGCCGCCGCCGGCTACCGCAACACCGTCGTCCTCGACGTCTCCGGCGCCCTCGACGGCGCGGCGGGCCGTTCCCGCCTGCGCCTGGAGGTCACCTCGACCGAGCTGCACACCGTCCGCACGGACCGCACCGGCCAGGAGGTCCGCACCCACCTCGGCCGCCCCGACACGCTCAGCGTCGCGCGCGCCGGTTCGCTGGCCCGGGTCGTCTCCCCGTACCGCATCAACTCCACCGGTGACGTCGCCGAACCGATGGTCGCCGACTTCGACCTGCCCCGCCTGCTCGGTGTGTCCGATTTGGACTTGTACACCCCGAAGTCGCTGTGGCGCACCGGCATGGGCTCGGACCGGTTCCGCATCCCGCTGGGCATCGCGGAGGACGGCTCGTCCGTCGACCTGGACATCAAGGAGTCCGCGCAGGGCGGCATGGGCCCGCACGGCCTGCTCATCGGCGCCACCGGCTCGGGCAAGTCCGAGCTGCTGCGCACCCTCGTGCTCGGCCTGGCCATGACGCACAGCTCGGAGATCCTCAACTTCGTCCTCGTCGACTTCAAGGGCGGCGCCACCTTCCTCGGCCTCGACCGCCTCCCCCACACCTCCGCGGTGATCACCAACCTGGCCGACGAGGCCCCGCTGGTCACCCGCATGCAGGACTCCCTGCACGGCGAGATGGTGCGCCGCCAGGAGCTGCTGCGCGCGGCGGGCAACTACTCCTCCTTGCTGGACTATGAACGCGCGCGCCAGGCCGGTGCCGCGCTCGACCCGCTGCCGACCCTGTTCCTCATCGTCGACGAGTTCAGCGAGCTGCTGGCCGCCAACCCGGACTTCGCCGAGCTGTTCGTCATGATCGGCCGCCTCGGCCGCTCACTCGGCGTCCACCTCCTGCTTGCCTCGCAACGCATCGACGACGGCCGCATGCACAAACTCGAGTCCCACCTCTCCTACCGCATCGGCCTGCGCACCTTCTCCGCCATGGAAAGCCGCTCCGTCATCGGCGTCCCCGACGCCTACCAACTGCCCAGCGCACCCGGCAACGGCTACCTCCGCAGCGACGTCGCGACCCTGGTGCGGTTCAAGGCGGCCTATGTCTCCTGCCGCTACCAGCGCCGCACGCGGGAGCAGCGGCAGGAGGAGGTCCGCCGCCAGGTCGTGGCCTTCGGCGCGGGCCGCCTGCCCGCCGAGGCCGCGTCGGTCGCCGAGGTCGGGGCGCCGGTGGCCGAGGAGCACGTGGACACCGTGCTGGACGTGGCCGTGGACAAGCTGCTGGGCCAGGGTCCGCCCGCGCACCAGGTGTGGCTGCCGCCGCTGGACACCCCACCGCCACTGGACCAGTTGCTGCCGCCGCTGGTGCCGCACCCCGAGCTGGGCCTGACCCCGGCGGACTGGCCCGGCCGCGGCTGCCTGACCGTGCCGGTGGGGGTGGTGGACAAGCCGTTCGAGCAGGTCCGCGACCTGCACATGGTGGACCTGTCCGGGTCCGGCGGGCACGTCGGCATCGCGGGCGGCACCCAGTCCGGCAAGAGCACCCTGCTGCGCACGGTGATCACCGGGCTGGCGCTGACCCACACCCCGGCCGAGGTGCAGTTCTACTGCCTGGACTTCGGCGGCGGCACGCTCTCGGTGCTGGAGGGCCTGCCGCACGTCGGCGGGGTCTGCGGGCGGTTGCAGCCGGAGCGGGTCGGCCGCACGATCGCCGAGGTCAAGGCGGTGCTGGCGGAGCGGGAGAAGGTGTTCGCCGAGCACGGTGTGGAGAGCATGGCCGCCTACCGGGCGCGCCGCGCGGCGGGCGAGTTCCCCGACGACCCGCACGGCGACGTGTTCCTCGTCGTCGACGGCTGGGGTTCGCTGCGCGCCGACTTCGAGCAGCACGACCAGGCGATCCGCCAGCTCACCGTGCGCGGCCTGGCCTACGGCGTGCACCTGCTGCTGACCACGGGCCGCTGGTCGGACGTGCACAGCGCGCTGCGCGACCAGCTCGGCACCCGGTTGGAGCTGCGGCTGGGCGACGCGATCGACTCGGTGATCGACATGCGCAAGGCGGGCCAGGTGCCGCGCCTGCCCGGCCGCGGTCTCACGGCGGACAAGCTGCACTTCCTGGCCGCCATCCCCCGCGCGGACGGCCGGTCCGCGCTGGACGACCTGGCGGAGGCGACGCGCGAGCTGGCCCGCGCGGTCGGCGAGTCGTGGACGGGTCCGGTGGCGCCGCCGGTGCGCACGCTGCCCTCGACGCTGCCGGTGGCCGAGCTGCCCGCGCCGGAGGGCCGGATGCGGATCGCGCTGGGCGCGGGCGAGCTGGACCTCAAACCGGTGTGGCACGACTTCGCGACGCGCCCGCACCTGACCGTGGTCGGCGACGCGGCCAGCGGCAAGACGGCCGTGCTGCGCCTGATCACGACCGCGATCCCCAAGGTCTACGGCCCGGACGAGGCGAAGGTGCTGCTGGTGGACCCGCGCCGGTCGCTGCTGGAGTCGGTCCCGGAGGCGTACCGGCACGGCGTGGCGGTGTCGTCGGGCCCGGCGGCGGAGCTGGTGCGGCCGCTGGCCGCCGAGCTGAAGGCCCGGGTGCCGGGGCCGGACATCGCGCCGAGCAGGCTGCGGGACCGGGACTGGTGGACCGGGCCGGAGTACTTCGTGGTCGTCGACGACTACGACCTGGTGCACAACGGCGCGGGCGGTCCGCTCGACTCGCTCGTCGAGCTGCTGCCGCAGGCCGCGGACATCGGGTTGCACGTGCTCCTCTCGCGCGCCGCCGCCGGGTCGGGCCGGATGTCGATGGACTCGGTGGTCCGCAGGCTCCAGGAGTCCAACACCCCGGACCTGGCGCTTTCCATGCCGCCCAACGAGATGCCGCTGCTCAACGGGCAGCGCGGGCGCCAGCTGCCGCCCGGGCGGGCCATGCTCGTCACCCGCCGCGACTCCAGCCTCCTGCAGATCGCGTGGACGGAGGAGGCATGAGGTCCCTGGTCGCCGTAGTGGTCCTCAGTGGACTTCTGCTGCCGACGCCCGCCCTGGCGCAGCAGGGCGGGCAGTGCGCGCCGCCGGAGGCGACCGCGGCGCGGGAGCGGGGGTGGGCGCAGCAGCGGATGGGCGCCGAGCGGGTGTGGCCGATCACGAAGGGCGCGGTGCTCGTCGCGGTGGTCGACACCGGCGTCAGCGCGGCGGCGCCCGCGTTGGCGGGGGCGGTGGACGGCGGTGTCGACCTGACCGGGGCCGCGTCGGCCACCGTGGACTGCTCCGGGCACGGCACGTTCCTCGCCGGGCTCATCGCCGCGCGCCCCAGGGACAAGACGCCGTTCACCGGTGTCGCGCCCGCCGCCCGGGTCGTGCCGGTGCGGATCACCGACGACCCGAACCGGGTGGACGCGGCGCTGCTGGCGGGCGGGATCCGGGCGGCGGTGGCGAGCGGGGCGCGGGTCGTGGCGGTGGGAGTCACCACCGCGGTCGACGCGCCGGAGCTGCGGTCGGCGGTGGCGCTGGCCCGCGAGCGGGACGTGGTCGTGATCGCGCCCGCCGCGGTCCGGCAGCCGAAGCAGCGCGCGTACCCGGGCTCGCTCGACGGGGTCGTGGCGGTGGCGCCCGTCGGCCCGAACGGTCCGGTGCAGGCGACGCTCGGCGCGGAGCCGACCCTGGCCGCGCCCGCCGACCAGTTGGTCGGCATCGGGCCGTCGGGGCCGGGGCACCGGGTGGCGACCGGTCCCGAGTTGGGTGTCGCCTTCGTCGCGGGCGCCGCCGCGCTGGTGCGCGACCAGTACCCGGAGCTGTCCGCCGCCGAGGTCGTGCGGCGCCTCGCCGAGACCGCGGACCGGCCGTCCGGTCCCAGTCCCAATCCGTTGGTGGGCAACGGGATCGTCGACCCGGTGGCCGCCGTGACCACCGTGGTGACCGCGGGCGGTCCGGTCGCGGCGCGGCCGGAGCGGATGGTGGTGCCGTTGCCCGCGGTGGAGGACCGGGGGCCTGCGACGACGGCCCTGTGGTTCGTCGCGGGCCTGGCCGGGGCGACCGCTGTCGCGGGCGCGGCGGCGGCCGTCGTGGCCCGCGCGCGCCGCCGCCGCTGGCACGCGGGCTGAGGCCGGGTAGGGGTATCCCCACCCCGGGGCGGGGCGCACCCTCCGCGAAGACGCGGGCCCGCACCCCGCGGTCCGGGGGGCATACCCAGCGATTTCGCCGGTGGAACGCGGGAATCTGGTGGCACACCGACAAGGGAGCACCGAGATGACCGTCACCGCCACCGGGGAGACCGTCGACTTCGACACCATCGTCGCGGCGCACCGCGACGTCCTGCTCGCCCACGTCCGCGGGCTCACCCGGGACGCGCACCGGGCCGAGGACGTCGTGCAGGAGACCTGGATCCGCGCCTGGCGGCACCGCGACCGGCTGACGGAGGACCGCGGCTCGGTGCGGGCCTGGCTCCTGCGCGTCGCGCACAACATCGCCGTCGACCACCACCGCACCCGCGCCGCCCGACCCGCCGAGGTCGCGCTGCCCGAGGCCGACCCGACCAGCGCCCCGGCCCGGGTCGACGAGGTGATCGACCGGGTGGTCGTCGACGCCGCCCTGGACGCCCTCCCCGAACCGCACCGCCGCACGGTTGTCGAGGTGTACTTGGCCGACCGCACCGCCGCGGCCGCCGCCGAGGCGCTGCGCATCCCGGTCGGCACGGTGAAGAGCAGGCTCCACTACGCCCTGCGCGCCCTGCGCGACAACGCCCCGCACCTCACCGACGCGGCGTGATCCGCCCCGCACGGCAAACCGCCCCAATGCCCCGAACCGCGCGGATGTCCGTCCACTTCGCACCTCAAGAGGAATTCCGGGCACCACCCGGCACCGCGTGATCTCGTTGCGTTGCCTCGACGATCTCGCCTTGGCGACCACTCCCCCGCCGCCGTTCCCGCGTGTATCGTCCGCGACGATCACCCCACGGAAGGGAGTCGGCATGGCGGGCAGGGGAAAGCGGCTCGGGCAGGCGGTACTCGCGGTCGCGCTCGGCGCGGCCGGGATCGCGGTCGTCCCGGCGGGCACGGCGTGGGCCTGCGGCGGCACGCAGTCCAGCGGAACCGTCGGCGACGACGTGGCGGCCGCGAGCTACTCGATCACCGTCGAGCGCTGCGGCGACGGCCAGGCGCAGGTCACCGGGACGGTCTACGACAAGGGCTGCGACAGCCGCTCCGCCAAGGTGCAGGTCACCGTGCAGGACTACCGGGGCTCCGGGAACTACGTGACGCTGTGGACGAAGTCCGCGACGGCGACCAACGGCTGCGGCACCAACGCCACCTACAGCCTGACCGGCCCGAGCGCCGGAAGCGTCGGCGGCTACGTCAAGGTCGAGACCTGGGCCTACAACACCTGGGGCTCCAGCACCCACCGCACGTTCGGCTACTCGTACTGACACCGCGCCGGGACACCACGGCCTAACCCGCCGGGTCCTCCTCGCCCCGGTACCCGCCCGCCGCCAAGACCTCGGCGGCGGCGGTGACCGAGGCGGCGATGGCGTCGAGGTCGGACGGGCGCGGGGCGGCGCCCCGGCCGTCGGCGGGCAGGGCCTGGCCAGCGAGCCGTTCCCGCAGCTCCGCGACCCTGCGGTCGCGGGCCCGTTCGGCTTCGACCGCGGCGATCTCCGCGTCGGACGCGGCGACCGCGCGGGCCACGTCGGCCATCCGGTCGGCGATCTCCGCCGCGGCGGCCTCCACCGCGGCCAGCTCGGCCCGCCGCAGGTCGGCGGTTTCCCGCAGCTCCGCGAAACCCTCCGCCTCCCGCACCGCCGCGCGCAGGTCGGCGGTGTCGCGCAGCGACCGCAGCGCCTGCCAGGTGACCTGGTGCGCGGTCGCCAGCGTCGCCTCGTCCACCCACCCGGCGACGACGGTGCGGCTGGCGAACAGGCTCGCCATCGACAGCACGAGCTGGTGCCCGGTCTCGCGCACCCCGTCCGGCAGGTCCGCGAACTCGTCCGAGCCGACCGCGGCGGGTGGCGGGTCGGCCGCCACCCGCCGCCGGGCCAGCCAGGTCAGCGCGAAGAACGACGCGCCGAGCAGCAGCGGGGCCATGGCCAGCAGGGCCGCGTGGTTGACGGCCGCGAGGAACATCAGGACCGCGGTGACCAGCACCACCGGCACCCCTATGACGAGGTCCAGCCCGATAAGCCGGTGGTGCCAACCGCTCAACGACCGGGACGGCTCGGTGACCACCCACCGACCCGCCGCGCCGTCGACCGCGACCGGATTCCGCACGCCCACCCCCCAGCAGGAGCTGTCAGGCCGCCGACTCTACCGGCGCGCCCCGCGGCGCGCGGCGCTTCTTGCGCAGCAGCACCCACTCGACGACCAGCAGCGGCACGGTCCACCCCAGCCAGGACGACAGCCCGCCGATGGCCTGGAACATGGCCAGCTCGCTGCCGCCGAAGGTGGTGTCCAGCTGCGGCTCGAACAGCAGCACCAGCAGCGGCGACCAGATCCGGTTGGTGATGGTGGAGAAGGTCAGCGCGAAGCTGCGGATCATCCACTCGCGGTGCGCGCGGAAGTCGCGCTGCCGGGCCTTGCGGTAGCCGATGACGGTGCTGGTGAACCAGAGCGTGACGAGCACGACGTGGCTGAACCGGGCGACCGGGCCGAACGGCGAGGTGATCCCGACGAGCAACCCGGCGGTCGCGGCGGGCAGCACCCCGCCGAAGACGTACACGCGCCCCAGTTTGCGGTGCAGCGCCAGGTGCCGGTTGCGGAACCACGGCCAGCACTGGAGGAACCCGGTGATCATCGCGATGAGGCCGAAGCCGATGTGTGCGACGAGCGCGGGGTAGTGCCACGAGGTGGTGGCGGGGACCCGCGACATGTCGGGCCGCAGGCCGAGGTACGGGGGTAGGGCGTAGACCAGGAACGCGATGATCGCGGCGGCCACCGGCACCACCCAGGGTGCTCGTTTGGTGGCCTGCGACAACGTCTGTGGCATCTCGGAACTCCTTGCGTGGGCTGGTTTCGCACCACCAACGCTAGGCATCCGGTGATCTTGCCTCCATGCGGAACGCACCCGGGCCGGTGGTGGGGTCAACCCCACCACCGGCCCGGTGTCCTCTGTGGAACGGCAGCGGCGGTATGCCCCACCACCGCTGCCGTCCGTCAGGCGACGCGACTCGCTACTTGGTCTTGGTCGCGAAGACCCGGATCTGCAGCGAGGTGCCCTCCTGCTTCAGCACCTTGATGCTGACGCCGGCGTTCGGCAGCTTGACGCCCGCGCTCGGCTGCGCGGCGCTCCAGTACGACTTGCTGTCGTCGAAGAGCGGCTGCGCGGCGGTACCGCGGATGTAGCTGGCCCGACCGCCCGCGTACAGGGTGAACGAGTCCGACTTCTCCAGCGAGAACGGCGCGTCGTACCCGGCCACGCGGGGCCGCCACGCCTGGCCCTGCAGGTTGTAGATCGGCTCGGGGTGCGCGTCGACCACCGACAGCAGGGCCTCACCCGGGTGCACCGACGTGTTGTTGTCGGGCTGGGAGGTGTCCCAGTACGTGACCAGCAGGCCGTTCTGGTACGGGAACCGGGTGGCGAAGTTCGGCCGGTCCGGGAAGCCGTAGTCGTACGGGCCGGGCTGCAGGTACTTGTCGTAGCCCACATAGGTGCGGTTGCTCGCGACGTAGAAGTTGTCGAACGTCGCGGTCTCCGTGCCGGTGGTGGTGCGGAAGCCCGCCGCGGTCCAGCCGTTGTCGCCGTTCTCGGCGCCGTCGGTGAACAGCGGGGTGCCGTCGGCGACCACCGAGATCTCGTCGGCGAAGAAGCCGTTGAGCGCCAGGCCACCGTCGGTGCGGTAGCGGAAGCGGATCTTGGCGTTCTTGCCCGCCAGCGAGGTCAGCGGGACCGACACGTCGGCCCACTGGTTGTTGGTGGTGCCCGCGATGGCCGGGGTGCCCAGCGCGTCGCGGATGAACGGCTTGCCGTTCGCGACACCGTCGAGGGCGGTCCAGTTCGCGCCGCCGTCGGTGGACGCCTCCACGAACAGGAAGTCGCAGTCGCAGTCCTCGATGTCGTAGCGGGCCTTGAGCTTGAGCTCCGCCGCCGACTTGCCGGTCAGGTCCACGGTGCGGGTGAGCGTGTTGGCGAGGTTGTCGCCGCGGTCGCTCCACCACATCCGCTGCCCCGCGAAGGGCGGGCCGTAGACGGTGGACTTCTGCTTGTCCGGCAGGACCACCACGACGGCCTGGGCCTTGTCGGTGTTGTACGCGGCCGGACCGAGGTCCAGCTTCTTGTCCTGGCCCGCGACCACGGTCTCGTAGTCCAGCCAGCCCAGTTGCAGCTTGTCCCACGCCGACAGGTCGTTGGCGCGCAGACCGATGGGCTCGTCCGCGCTGGACACGCGGCTCTGCGCCATCAGCGACCACCAGTTGATGCCGTTCTCCTGCGCACCGCCGGGGCCGACGGTGTCGTAGTTGTCCGGCAGGCCGAGGTCGTGGCCGTACTCGTGGGCGAACACGCCCAGGCCGCCGTTCTCCGGCTGCATGGTGTAGTCGCCGACCCACAGACCGGTGTTGCCGATCTGCACGCCGCCGAGCTTGTTGCCCGCCGGGCCGGTGGTGTTGCTGGAGAAGGCGTACCAGCGGTGCGCCCAGATCGCGTCCTCGCCCTGCGCCGGGTCGGCGTCGGACTGGTCACCACCCGCGTGCACGATCTGGAAGTGGTCGAGGTAGCCGTCCGGCTCGTTGAAGTCGCCGTCGCCGTCGTAGTCGTAGCGGTCCCACTGGTCGTAGGAGGCGAGGTCGGCCTTGATGGAGGCGTCGCTCGCGCCCTGCGCCTTGCGGTCGGCGACCCACTGGTCCAGCGCGTCCTGCACGAGGAACCAGGAGTTGCCGCAGATCTTGCCGGGGCACGGGTAGCCGTCGGAACGGCCGTAGCGCGCCTCGTTGTAGCGGACCTTGACCCAGTCGGTGACCTGGCCGTCGACCGAGTACCGACCGGAGGAGGCCTTCTCGTAGAAGGTCTTCACCGACTCGACCTTGGGGTCGGCCGAGAAGTAGAGGTCCTGGTAGTGCTTCTGCGAGTAGTCCGCCTGCCAGATCGTCTTGTTGTCCACGGCCCGGTTGGGCTTGGTGATCTGGTTGTGGCGGGGACCGTCGAAGCGAGCCGGACCGGGGGTGGTGGGGCTGGTGTCGCGGTCGGGGAAGTCCGGGTGGCGCTCATCGCCGAACTCGGCGAGCACCACGAAGATCTTGTCGGTCTTCTCCCGGGCGAGCTCGACGTACTGGTCGACGCCCTTGGTGTTGCGGCCCTTGGCGGCGGGCTTGTTGCCCACCTTGACCACGGTGCTGGCGCCGCGCTTCTCCGCGCGGGCCTCCCCGGACAGGACCTGGGCCAGACCTTCCTGGCGCAGTGCCCGGCGCTTCTGCTCCAGCGGCGCGACCACCTCATCGGAGTGCTCGGCAGCGGCCGACGGAGCCTGCGGCGCGGCCATCGGAGCCGCGGTGGCGGACGAGCTGACCATCACCGCCCCGGTGCCGACCGCCGTCGCCGCGGCGATAGCCACGACCAGTCTTCGGC